>JAZDPC010000038.1:0-43250 GCA_043797975.1 Bacteroidota bacterium | reverse complement strand
TTTCGGCAAGATTTAATAAACCCAGTTTACTTTTGATTAATTTTACTTCTTGAGTCATGTCTGATAGTTTTGGGGTTAATTACTTTAGTTTTCCAATTCTAAATTAACCCCAAACTGTCAGATTAAATCCTGCCTTCTACATCTGAACTCTTACTTCTCTCCTGATATCTCTTGATGAAGCACCGATCCTGAGGGTGTATTCTCCCGGGTAGAGTTTCCATCCATTTTCGTTCTCGTTAAAACAGGACAGGTCGTTCACGCATACATGAATATTTACGGTTTTCTCCTCCCCCGGCTGCAGGTTGACTTTGGCAAAGCCTTTCAGCTCCTGTGCCGGACGGTTGGCAACGGATCGCGGAGCCGAAACATACACTTCGATGATCTCCGAACCTTCCCGGTCACCGCTGTTTCTAACAGTGCATGCAAGCCTGATGGTATCGCCCGCTGAATATCCGGGTTTGTCCGTTCGGCAATCGGAATATTTAAAAGAGGTATAGGATAAGCCATGACCGAACGGGTACATAGGCTGGATCCCGTGTGTGTCGAACCAACGGTAACCGACCATAATATCTTCAAGATATTCAACCTTGACCGGATCGCCCGGCCAGGCATTCAAGGCATGTGCCGGTGAATCCTCAAGCTTTTTCGGTATTGTGTAAGGCAGCTTGCCCGACGGATTAACCTTGCCGAGGATAATATCGGCCAGGGCATTACCGTGCTCCGAACCTCCGAACCAGGTCCAGAGAAGGGCCCCGGTATTCTCTTCAATGGAACGGAGATCGAACGGTCCGCCGGCAATAATCACAACGACGGTCTTCGGATTGGCCCTGGTGATCTCGTTTACCAGCCGATCCTGTCCAAAGGGCAAAAACATGTCATGCCGGTCATCTCCTTCCGTATCGAACCTCCTGGTGGTCCCGATTACCACGATCGCAGCATCACAGGTGGCTGCAGTTTTAACCGCTTCTTTGATGAGTACCGGATCAGGATCCGTTACGGGCAGAAGGCCGTAAAACCTGGCAGGATCATCTCCCGGCAGGTACTGCTCACGATATCCCTGGGCAAATTTCACATTCACCCGGTTACCAAGTCGATTTTTCAAGCCCTGCAGTATGGTGACCTCATACTTTGCCTTCACTCCGGCTCCGAAACCTCCGTTAGCGAATGTCTGCGTTGCATTGGCTCCGATAACCGCCAGGGATTTCAGGGCAGCTGCATTGAAAGGAAGGATATTCCCGCTGTTTTTCAGTAGTACTGCAGCTTCTGAAGCAACATCGTAGGTCAGTTTCTGATTCTCAGGCGTGTTGATTTCGCCGGTTTTTCTTTCAGGCCTGCCCGTTTTGCAGTTCATCAGTACCCGGAGCAGCCTCCTGACTTTTTCGTCAATTGCTTTCTCATCAATATCTCCATTTTTAACGGCTATCAGCAGCTGGTCGCTGAAATAATAATCATTAAAAGGCGCTTCCGTGCCCATTTCAATATCGAGCCCGGCCAAGGCTGATGGGACGGTACTGTGAACCGCTCCCCAATCGCTGATCACCGCTCCGTTGAATCCCCATTCCTCCCGTAGAATTGTATTCAAAAAATACTCGTTTTCACAGAGATAGCTTCCCCGGAATTTATTGTAAGCACCCATTATTGTGTAAGATCCGCCTTCTGTAACTGCGGCTTTGAATCCGGGGAGGTAGATCTCCCTGATGGCTCTTTCGCTGGCGATAATGTCGACCGAGCCTCTGTTGGTCTCCTGGTTATTCACCGCATAATGTTTTACGCAGGCAGCCACATCCTGTTCCTGGACGCCCAGGATATAGGGAACGGTCATTCGCGAAATCAGACAGGGATCTTCGGAAAAATATTCATAATTGCGCCCACAGAGAGGTGTCCGGATGATGTTGACAGCCGGAGCCAGCAGGATATCCTTGTTCCGGGCGCGGGTTTCCTTCCCAATGGCAACACCGTATTTATAACCCAGGTTTGTATTCCAGGTAGCGGCTAAAGCGGTACCGGCCGGGAAAAAAGTTGCGGAATCGGTGGTCCAGCCTGCCGGATTCCAGGAATCACGAGATATTTCCTCACGGACGCCAAGGGGACCGTCGGTATATTGAACTTCGGCAAAGCCCGATTCCGGGATCCCGGCCGATGTAAACTTGCCATTGCCATGCAACAGCGCAATTTTTTCGTCAAGAGTCATCGATTTAATGATCCGGGTGATCTCCTTCTCATATGCCGTGGACAACGTTTTAGCAGCCATTGTTTTCCTCTCTTCCTTTGAGTTGTTGCAGCCTGAAGCCAAAAGCCCGAGACAGCAAAAGGTTATGCCGGCAATCATCCAACATTTCATTTCCGTCAGGTTATCAGGGTAAATTTCTCCTTCTTCTTTCTGTCGTATACATCCCGGCTGAACATATAATACCGGGCGGGTTTGTGCGCGACTCCCACCTGTTTTTCGTTAAGGGAGACTACAAATTCAAGGTTGGCAAGCTTTTTTCTGAAATTTCTCTTATCCAGCGTCTTGCGTAAAATGACCTCATAAAGGTTCTGGAACTGCGAAGCAGTAAATTTCTCCGGCAGGAGTTCAAATATGACCGGTTTGGCCATGATCTTTTCACGGAGGAACACAAGTGCTGATTCCAGTATTTGTGAATGATCAAATGCCATGTCACCGATATGGTCCAGCTTATGCCAGCGAGGGTTTTTGCCATACCAGTCGGGCAGAGTACCGTTTCCGGTCTGTCTCAGATAATACTTTTCAAGCGGGATCAGGGAAAAATATCCAGCTGTAATCACCCGGGTTTTAGGATCTTTCCCGATAGCCGACAGCCATTGCTGGTCTTTCGGGTTATCGAGCCGGGCCGGGTCGCTGAAAACCGCAAATTGCTCCAGATAAATGTCATTGACCCCGGTCAGTTCAAACAAAATACGCTGGGCTGCAGTGTCCAGATCTTCATTATTCCGGATATGGTTGCCCGGCAATGTAAGGTCTTTAAAAATCAATTCCTTCCCGTTGGGTTTATGAAGATGGCGCTCAAGGAGCAGAACTTTCAGGCATTTCAGATCATATCCAAATATTACACAGTCAACTGAGATGTGTTCATTAAAGGCGGTGTTCATTTGGCACGTGTATTTTTTACACTATTTAGGTTCAGTCATCAAAAATATGGAATATGATGAAACCTGCAAAATAACGTAATTAATTTTTTTTTAGGGTTTTCTTGTTTTTTGAAAACCTTCTCAATAACTTTGATATTCGTTAGTGTACTTTATACACTCTCTTGCGTCCTCAAGAATGTGTACAAGTACCGATGAAACCTATGAATAGCCATTAAAACTTAACTCTTTACTAAAGCTAATTTCTATGAGAAAACTTTTGCTGTTTATCATCGCGGCGATGTTCGGGGTCTCAGTCTGGGCTCAGGAACGCGCGATAACAGGAAAGGTTACCTCGAGCGAAGATGGGAATACCATTCCAGGGGTAACGGTCCTGTTAAAGGGAACCGGCAGGGGCACAACGACTAATGCGAACGGCGATTATTCGATTGCCGTACCACAGACGGGGGCCATACTGCAATTCAGGTTCGTTGGGAAGATCTCACAGGAGATTACGGTGGGCTCCTCCAACGTGATCAATGTTGTTTTGAAGCCCGATCTGATTGGGTTGGATGAAGTGGTGGTAATCGGATACGGAACCAGCAAGCGAAGCGACCTGACTGGAGCCGTATCCAATATTTCCGGTGAAAAACTGCGGAGCACCATAACCACCAACATCGACCAGGCTTTGCAGGGCCGGATCGCCGGTGTCCAGGTGACCCAGAACTCTGGTCAGCCGGGCGGTACCGCTTCGATGAGGATCCGCGGATCCAGCTCGATCACCGGTTCCAGCGAACCCTTATATGTGATCGATGCCATCCCGTTCCAGGGTGATGGCCAGACGATTGCCGGTTTTGACTGGATGGGAGGTGCCAACGGCCAGAACCGGGTAAACCCTTTATCGACCATCAACCCGGCTGACATTGTCAGTATTGAGGTATTGAAAGATGCATCCGCCACTGCCATTTACGGATCCCGCGCTGCCAACGGCGTGGTCCTGATCACCACCAAGCATGGCAGGGCGGGTGAAACAAAAGTGACCTATAATACTTATTATGCCGTGCAGTCACTGGCCAAGAAACTGAAGATGATGAGCCTGCCTGAATATGCGGACTATCAATTAACCCTCTCGGAAGACCTGGACATAACGCCCAACGAGCGTTACCTGGACCCAACCCTCCTGGGGCCGGGAACCGACTGGCAGAACGAAGTTTTCCGCACTGCCGGGATACAGAGCCACCAGCTCTCCGTAACCGGGGGAACTGATAAAACCACCTATTCCATAAGCGGCGGATGGTTTGACCAGGATGGTATTGTTATCGGTTCATCCTTCAACCGTTTCACCACCCGCATGAACCTTGACAGCCGCCTGAGTGACTGGCTGAAAGTGGGAGGCAACCTATCCTATGCCAAGACTCATGAGGACATAACATTAAATGATGGCGGTGACGGGGTTATCATGCAAGCCCTGATGATGCAGCCCGATGTACCCGTCAGGGAACTCGACGGGAGCTATGCCGGGCCTGATAATCCCTATGCTGCCAGCTATAACCCGGTTGCAGAGGCCCTTCAGCGCAACAACACGTTTGACCGTGAAAGGATCATGGCCAATATTTATGCCGATGCCGCCATCATAAAAAACCTGACTTTCCGTTCGGAGTTTGGTATCGACAACAGCAACGGCCTGAACCGGGCTTTCCAGCCCACCTATAAATGGGGAATCCTGGAAAACAATGAAAACCAGCTCCGCCAACGGATTGAAAAGAATTTCTTCTGGATCTGGAAAAACTACTTCACCTATAATTACAGTTTCGGACAAGGGCACAGCCTGACCGCCATGGTCGGTACTGAAGCCCAGCGCTCCGACTGGGAGGGAGTTCAGATCACCAAAAAGAATTTCACCTCCAACGACATCCAGGTCCTGAGCCAGGGCGACGATGCAACCTCCAGTACTAACGGATGGAAAGACGCCTCCTCACTGGCCTCCTATTTCGGCCGGTTCAATTATGTCTATTCAAACCGCTACCTGGCCACCTTTACCCTTCGTGCAGACGGATCCTCAAAATTCGGTCCCAACAACAAATGGGGCTGGTTCCCCTCAGGATCACTGGCATGGCGCATCAGCGAAGAGAAATTCATGCAAAAATTCGAAAACCTGGATAACCTGAAACTCCGTATCGGATACGGCCTTGTCGGCAACCAGGCTATCGGGACCTACCTCTACGGCTCTTCGCTGGTAACGGTCAAAACCCCCTTCGGAACGGCTTACCGGATGGAAAAGATCTCCAATCCGAACCTGAAGTGGGAAGCCACGGCACAATACAACCTGGGGATCGACCTCTCCATGTTCTACGGTCGCCTCAACGTATCCCTGGATCTGTATGACAAGCAAACCAAGGACATGCTGCTCCAGCTTTCGATACCAAGCTACCTCGGTGGCACCGGCTGGGATGACATCTCCGCTCCTTATGCCAACGTAGGGAGAATGCAGAACCGCGGGATCGAGCTCTCCGTGAATACACGCAATATCATGCGCGAGAAATTTACATGGAATACCGACCTGACCCTGACCCTGAACAAGAACCTCGTGACTGAACTGGATACAGATACGCGGGTTTACTGGGGAAACCTTTATTGGTACAGTGAATACCAGACCGCAACGATGACCGGCCTCAATTATCCGCTCGGCGTTTTCTACGGATACGAGACAGAAGGACTGTTCACCGATCAGGAAGATATTTTGAACCATGCCGTTCAGATTGTGGATCCCAACAGCATTACCGCTGAAGATCCGAACGGGACCAACCTGGTTGATAAAAATGCCGGCATTTGGGTGGGGGATGTCAAATTCAAGGACCTGAACGGCGACGGGGTCATCAATACCGATGACCAGACCGTTATCGGGGATCCCAATCCCAAGTTCTCATTCGGGTTGAATAACTCCTTCACATACGGACCGTTTGACCTCTCGATCTATCTCAACGGTGCTTACGGATATGATGTCCTGAACTACTCCCGGGTGGTAATCGAAGGCATGACCAGCATTTATAGTAATCAGGCTGCAACCGTTGCCGACCGAGCCCGTGTGGCCCTGAAAGATCCCAACGGCTCCGATCTGGATCCGGCCAATGTTTACCTGGCCAATCCGGATGCAACCCTGCCCAGGCCTACCACAACGGATAACAACCGGAACAACCGGATGTCGGACCGCTTCATCGAGGATGGTTCCTACCTCCGTATCCAAAACATAAGCCTTTCCTATACTGTTCCGCAGAAATTCTCCCGGCTCGCCAAGATCGAAAAACTGAGGGTTTACATAACCGGGCAGAACCTCTTCACATTGACCAACTATTCGGGATATGATCCGGAGATCGGTGCTTTCAACCAGAATTCCCGGATGCAGAACATCGACATGGGACGGTATCCAACGCCGAGAATGGTTTCATTCGGGCTTGATGTTGAATTTTAACCGGGGTCAAACCATTAAAAACGCAATTGTATGAAAAACACAATAAAATATGCAATGATCGGTCTCACCCTGATTCTGGGCTCCTGCGGCAAGGATTTCCTTGACATTGCACCCCAGGACAGGCTGACCGCCGACAATTATTACAGGAACGAAGCCGAGGTCAAGGCAGCCACGGCTTCACTGTACGGATTCCCCTGGTTTGGATTCAATGACAAGTTTTTCTGGCTGGTGGGCGATGTCATGGCCGGAAACATGTATTACACCTGGGACCAGGAAGGCCAATTCTATTATTTTTCCCATACCGCCGGGAATGCTCATTTGTCCGCCGGATGGAAGAGCCTCTTCAGGGTAGTCTCCTATGCCAACTCCATCATCAATGACATGCCCATCGCTGCGGAAGGCAACGTGGACCAGGCTGTTATTGATGCAGCCGTTGGTGAAGCCCGTTTCATCCGCGGGGCTGCTTATTACATCCTAGCCGAGTATTTTAAGGAAGTGCCGATCGTGGAGAATTCGACGGAGCTGGTTACCAGCAATAACACGCTGCTCAGGAAAAACACCCAGGGCAGCCTGTACGAATTCATTCGCCGCGATCTGCAGTATGCAGCCGACAACCTTCCTGAGACTGATGCGCCCGGCCGGGTTACCAAATACTCAGCCGAAGGGTTGCTTGCCAAGCTTTATGTGACCATGGGTCAGAACCTCAGCGATGCCAAATCGGCCGAATGCTTTGATAAAGCCATGGAACTGGCTCAGGATGTGATCCTTTCCAGCGGCGCTTCGTTGATGACGAACTATACCGATCTGTTCAGGATCGAAAACAACAACAATTCCGAAAGCCTCTTTGCCTTCCAGTTCCTCGAAGGAAGTTACGGGATCGGCAACAGCCGCCAGGCTAACTGGGCACGCAGTAGCCAGATCACCGGTAACTCCGAATGCTGGGGCGGTGCAAAGTGCGCCTCCTATGATTTTGTCCAGGATGTCGAAAACGGGGACTTGAGGCGTAAGGCCATTTTTATGACCAAAGATGACCTCTATCCTGAAATGAGGAAATCTTCGGGCGGGTACCTTTATAAAATTGTCAACCGTGATCCGGATGATCCGAACAGGGTTCTCGAAGGAGCTGCACCGGTTCTTAACAACATTAAAAAATATGTTGTCGGGAGTGCCGATGACAATAACGGTAAAGTATCCACCGGCCAGGCTACTGCCATCAACCAGTACTTCCTGAGGCTGGCAGATGTATACCTGATCTATGCCGAAGCGGCGTTGGGTGCATCTGTCTCAACCAGCGACGCAACGGCTATCGGGTACTTTAATGCCCTCCGCACCCGGGCCGACCTGCCTGCCAAGTCAAGTATCACTTTCCTGGATATCCTTAAGGAACGCCGGGTTGAGTTTGGTATGGAAAGCCTGTTCTGGTTCGATGTCAAGCGCTTTTACTATCGCGATCCGCAAGCAGCCCTGGCCTACCTGAATGATCAGGAGAGGGGCCATACTTACGTGAGGCTGACCGGGGACAACGTGCCCGATGAAAACACGTTCGAAGGGTATGAACTCACGCCGCCCGATGCACCGGTGGTGGTATACGAAAGCCAGATGGTCCTGCCCATTCCGGCAGCTGAAACGGTAGCTAATCCCTTGCTGCTGGAAGCTGCGGTAGAATATGAATTCAAGTAATCACACTGAATAATACTGCAGAGATGAAAAAATACTTCAATAACAAGTTCCTGATGACCCTGACGATTATCCTGATCGCGGTCATCGGGCTTTCCACAAATTCCTGCAAAAAGGAGGTGGCTGGCGACCCCGAGATCTTCTATGTCAGGGTTACCGATCCCGACCGTTCAGACTCCCTGATGATAGGCGCCTACATGGGCAACCTGATAGCCATAATCGGCCAGAACCTGGGAGATGTGAGGGAGATCTGGTTCAACGACCAGGAAGCTACGCTTAATCCGACCTACATCACCAACACCACTGTCATTGTGGGGGTCCCAAGCAGCGTGCCAAGCGTGGTCACCGACAAGATGAAGCTGGTGTTCGCAGATGGCGATGAGCTGCTCTATGACTTCAAGGTCAACGTTCCCGGACCCCGGCTGACCGGGATTAAATGCGAATATGTGCCTGCCGGCGAAGCAGTCGTCCTGACCGGCGACTATTTCTTCGAACCCAAGGTTACTTTTCCCGGTGGGATCGAAGGAACAATTGCGGAATTTGATAAGCTGAGCATGAGCGTTATTGTTCCGGAAGGCACGGGTCCCGGTCCCATAACAGTTCAGACCAATTTCGGCAGAGTGAACTCCAAATTTCTTTTCCGTGACAATAACAATATCCTGTTGGATTTTGACACCTGGAAACATGAATCCTGGACGGCCCCGATAGCTGATCCTTCGTCAAATCCCAGCCCGGCTCCGTGCGATGGCGGTTACGCTTATTTCAAGCATGCCGCAGTCGGTGAATGGATGTGGACCAACGAGTTAACCCTTCAGTACTGGGCACCTCGCAATTCGCGGGGCAATGTCGCAGTTGCCAAGGGACTGGTCAGCGACCTGGTTTTCCGGTTCGAGTGCAATGTTCCTATTCCCTGGAAAGATGTACGGATGGAAATTTTCTTTGCCAAATATGCCGAAGACCATGGCCGGGATCAGGCCGGCACTGCGATTGCCCGCTGGAAGCCCTGGAAAGACGGTCCTTTCACGACGGATGGGTGGATAACTGTTACAATTCCCCTGACCGAATTCAAATTCAATAAGGACGATGGAACAACCGATGAAATCGGCTCTGCCAGCATCCAGAACCTTCCTGAACTGGCCAATATTACGATGATGCTGTTCGGCCCGTTTGAAACCGGTGCTACCGACAAATCGCCCGTACACATCTGCGTGGATAATTTCCGCATTGTATCCAAATAATAAACATTAGCAATCATGATTAACAAAGTAAAAGGATGGTTAGCAGTCTCTGTTGCATGCCTGATGGTATTTGGATTGCTGATGACATCTTGCGAAAAGGATAAGGACACTGAGATTGTCCTCAACAGTTTCGGCCCTTCACCCGTGCTTCGCGGAGGGGATCTGAAATTCATAGGCAATAACCTGGACCAGGTGACAGCTGTTGTGCTTCCGGATAATATAAATGTAACAACGTTTGTATCAAAAACTTCCGGATTACTGGTCATCACCGTTCCCGAAGCAACAGTTAACGGTAAGGTGACGCTTAAGACACCGCAGGGCGATATTGTTACAAAAACGCTTCTGAAGATTTCTGAGCCTATTGCCATTGAGTCGATTACACCTATGATGGCACGTCCGGGCGAGGTGATTACCATTGCCGGGACGTACCTGAATCTGGTTAAGGAGGTGATCTTTACCAAAAACAAAACCGTCACCTCATTTGAATCTCAGACGAAAACTGAGCTACAGGTAAAGATACCGGCTGATGCACAAACCGGGACTATTGTTTTATCGAACGGCGAAGCCGAACCAATTGAGATTGAAACAGTGAAACCGGTGATTGTTGTTCTTCCGGAAATTACACAGCTCAGCCCCAATCCGGTCAAGGCAGGAACCCTCCTTACGCTTCAGGGAACCGACCTCGATCTGGTGCGCGATGTGATTCTGGGGGGAGGCAAAAAGGTGACCGAATTTGTCTCAAAGACCGAGAGCAAGATTGAGCTGACCGTCCCGGCCGATGCAAAGGACGGGAAGATCAAGCTCGTGGTCGCTTCCGAGGTGGAAGTGGAATCAGCTGCTGAACTGGTTATGGTTATTCCGGTTATCGCCGGGATCGCTCCGAACCCGGTCGAGAACGGACAAACCCTCACCGTTACCGGCACTGATCTCGACCTGATTACCGGTGCCACCTTTGGCGGCGGCAAATCGGGCACTCTGCTGGGAGGAACAGCCACGGAAATCCGGATAACAGTTCCCCTGGATGCGACGGAAGGACCCGTCACTTTCCGCACGGCTGCAGGTAAATCGGTTACATCAGTCCAACTGGGACTGTTGATGCCGACAATCATCTCACTGTCTCCGCTGGAACTTAAAGCCAATACCTCTCTGACTATTACCGGAACTGAGTTTGACATCGTGGTCGCGGTTGTTTTTACCGGCGGTAACCGTGTCACCGTCTCCAATGCAACCGAAACGGAAATTGTCGTTACAGTACCTTCGGGTACCCTTTCAGGACCCGTAATCCTCGTGACCACCAACGGTACCGAGATCACATCCGCCGAGTCCCTCACCATCCTGGCTTCCAATGTACCTCTCATTACCAGCATGCCGCTGTCGATGAAGCCAGGTCAGATGATCACCATAATCGGTGAAAAACTGGACCTGCTGACCGATGTGATCTTCCCGGGCGAGGTAAAAGCCACCATGTTCGGTGAAAAAACAGCCACCAAGCTCGAAGTTGTTGTTCCAATGACAGTAGCAAAAGGCAAAGGAAAAATCAGGTTCGTCACATTCGAGAATGAGTTCACCGAATCTCCGGAAGTCATGATTTCAGGTGTGGATCCCGTTGTTGATCCCACACTGGTATATTTCAACTTTGACGGCAAGAACAGCTGGTGGGGAGACGCAGGTGGACCAGAAAATGATCCGGCTCTCTCATTGGACGGTACCAATTACTGGCGCGTCAACAGACAGTGCAGTGGCTGGACAGGCCTCTTCTGGAGGAACGGGAAAAACGATTTCCCGGCCGACAGGATCGGAACCGATGTTGATAAATACGTGGTCAAATTCGATATCAACACGCTGGAACCGATGACCGGTGGTCAGTTGCGCCTCCGCTTCAACGGGACCGAAGGTGATTTCTGGTACCTGTGGGCTCCCTGGGCTGAATCAGGCTCCTATACCACCGACGGCTGGATAACCGTTACCATCCCCATCACCGATTTCCGTGATCAGTGGGGCAGCGGTTCCAACAAGCCAACCGATATGTCAAAGGTTGATGCCGATTTCGGGATGGCCTTCGACGGTGGTGCTTCGATGGTAAACATCTGTGTTGATAATATGCGCTTCGAACTGGTTGAATAGCAGCAGAAGTTTCTTTCATAGGGGTTAAACAAGAAGGGGTTATCATATCGAAATATATTGGTAACCCCTTTGTTTTCTCACTATTTTTACAATATGAGAAAAGAAAATCGGATTGTTTCGGGATGCTTTCTGTGGATGACTGTTATCACCACTGCAAGCGCCCAGGGTACTAAATACGAGGCGGAAATGGCTCAACGGGAGGGCTTGCTGAAAGTGGAATCCTCAATGGCTGGCTATTCAGGTACCGGGTATGTCGGCAAATTCGAATCAGATAGCGACAGGCTGACCTTCCGGTTCAGCCTCGGTGCAAAAAACGCATACAATCTCTATATCGGATATGCTGCCCCATACGGCGACAAGATCAATATTGTCGAAGTGAACGGAAACCGCGCCGAGGTCCAGTTTAAACAGCAGAGCAACAGTTTTCTGGAAGCCGCTTTCGGGAAAGTCCGCCTGATAGAGGGCCAGAACACGATCGTGATCAGTAAAAGCTGGGGCTGGTTCCTGGTTGATTATATCCGGATCGAAATCAATACCAACCCGGATACCCCATTCGATATATCCAAAACACTGGTTACCCCCGAACCGGCTGAGATAGCACGGAAAGAGTACCAATATCTCCTTGACCAGTTCGGCAAGAACATTCATTCTGGCGTTATGGATATGAAAGAAGCCGAATGGCTCAACACCAATACCGGCAAGTATCCTGCGCTTCTTGGGCTCGACCTGATGAACCACACCCGGAACTATACCTGGTTCGACAAAAACGTGCTCGTCAACGAAGCTACTTCCTGGTATGCCAACCATGGCCTCGTAGCCCTTTGCTGGCATTGGCGCGACCCTCTTCGCAACACGGAAGAATTCTATACAGAGAAAACCACATTTGATGTTTCCCGGATCTCCGATACCACCTCACTGGAATACAAGGCTATGGTCAGCGATATCGATCTGATTGCCAGCTGGCTCAAGGCCCTGGAGAATGCCGGCATACCGGTACTGTTCAGGCCGCTGCACGAAGCATCCGGCAGGTGGTTCTGGTGGGGGGCAAAAGGGCCGGAATCCTGTAAGGCGTTGTGGAAACTCATTTTTAACCGGCTGATCATCACCCACGGGATCAACAACCTGATATGGGTCTGGACCACGGATGCAAAAGATGACAACCTCTACTGGTATCCCGGTGATGAGTATGTTGACATCCTCGGTGTTGACATTTACTCGCAAAACGGGGATTTCAGTTCCCAGATTCTCACTTTTGATAAGATCCGCGAAGCATTCGGTGGGAAAAAAATGGTCACCCTTAGCGAAAATGGGGTCATGCCCGATCCGGATAACCTGGTCACCGACGAGGCGCGCTGGTCGTGGTTCATGACCTGGTCAGGCGACTTCACCAGGAATCAGGCGGTCAATCCGCTGAGTCACTGGCAGAAGATCATGGATCATCAATATGTGCTTACCCGTGATGAAATGCCCGACCGTTCGGGACCCTCTGCCACATTACTCACTCCGAAAGGTTCAGGTACCTATGAAATTTTGACCGACCTCCCTCATCAGCGCCTGATAGTGGCTCCAGGAAACCAATTTTGCATATATGACATCCGGATCGTTGACCTGACAGGGAGGGTACGAGGATATTATCCTAATCAGACCGGTGATACATCGGTCTGCCTGAACCGGTTTTCCGGAGGGATTTATATTATCAGGCTTGAATCCGGAGGCCGGATTGATAACTTCAAGGTTGCTTTCTGAATCACTCGCTTTTCACTTCAATTGTTTGAATATGAGCAGATTCATCTTCTTTCTTAGTATTATTCTGATCGGATCTTCAGGGTGTTCGGATAAAAATCACGAACAGGATCAGGATAAAAGCCGGACATTGTCTGTCGAAGCAGCAGCCGTCCTGCAAAAGATGGGATCACTGGGCGAACGTTTTCTGATTGCTCATCAGGATGCTACCTCATATGGCGTCAAGTGGAATTATTCGGAATTAAGCCAAAACTGCGATATCAGGGATGTGTGCGGCGATTATCCGGCTGTTTACGGATTTGATATCGGGCATATCGAGCTGGATCATACCTGTAACCTTGATTCCGTTGATTTTGCGCTGATGAAAAAGCTTATCCGGGAAGCTCATGCCCGGGGTGGCCTGATCACGATCTCCTGGCACCTTGATAATCCTGTTTCGGGCGGACAGGCCTGGGATACCAAACGGGCGGTTGCCAAAATCATCCCCGGTGCTGAATTTTACAATAAATATGTTGCCTGGGTTGATAAGGCAGCCGCATTCCTGAAAGATCTCAGGGATGATCAGGATCTGCCCATTCCTCTCTTTTTTCGTCCGTATCACGAAATGTCGGGCGGATGGTTCTGGTGGGGAGCCGGAAATTGCACCCCTGATGACTACAAGACACTCTGGAAGGAAACCGCAAGGTTGCTTGTCGAAATGCATCATCTTGATAATCTGATATTTGTGTACTCAACCGATAAAGTCAGGAATACAAAGGAGTATCTTACCTGGTATCCCGGCGATGAGTGGGTGGATATGATCGGGCTCGACTTTTATGACCGTTCGGGTACTCTCAGCGGGTTTACCGATCCCTTGAGTGCTTCCCTCGCTATGTTGAAAAAAGTTGGGGAAGAGCACCGCAAGCTTTATGCACTGACGGAAACCGGGTATGAAACCATCCCGGATCCGGAATGGTGGACCGGCAGGCTCCTCCCAGCCTTGCGGGGATCGGGCATTGCGTGGGTACTGCTCTGGCGTAATGATCGCCCATCGCACCACTATGCACCCTATCCCGGGCATTTATCCTCTCCGGATTTTATCAAATTCTTCGATGCTCCCGAAACAGTTTTCGGTCGCGAATGGGCAGCCCTGAAACAAAAATAAGTCCGGTATGAATCTGAATGCCATTGATATTTCAATTATCGGGATCTACCTGGTCCTGACAGTGCTCATTGGAATTCTTCTCAGGCGGGTAGCCGCAAAAAGCAAGAAAAATTACATGCTGGGTGGAAACCGGCTTCCCTGGTATATGCTGGGCCTGTCCAATGCCTCCGGGATGTTCGACATTTCGGGAACCATGTGGCTGGTAACCATCCTGTTCGTCTATGGCATGAAATCGATATGGATACCCTGGCTCTGGCCGGTTTTTAACCAGATTTTCATGATGGTATTCCTGTCGGCCTGGTTAAGGCGATCGAACGTCAGCACCGGTGCCGAATGGATCGGCACCCGTTTCGGCAACGGGCCGTCCGGTAAGCTCTCTCATGGAGTTGTTGTTGTTTTTGCCCTGATCAGCTGCCTCGGATTCCTGGCCTACGGTTTTATCGGGCTGGGGAAATTTGTTGAGATCTTCATCCCGTATGAATGGCTCAGCCAGTATCTCCCTTTCAGCATACCCGAGCAGTATGTCCCCCATTTTTACGGCTTGATATTCACCCTCTTCGCAGTCTTCTATTCGGTCCTCGGGGGTATGTCGGGTATCGTTTGGGCCGATGTGCTGCAATACACAATCATGACCATCTCGTCCATTGTCATTGCTATCCTTGCCATTACCGCCCTGGGCCATAACACCCTGAATGTGCCCGACGGATGGATGAATCCTTTCTTCGGCCATAAGCTGAATCTCGATTGGCACCGTATCATCCCTGAAGTAAACGACAAGATCAAATCCGATGGCTATTCACTTTTCAGCATCTTTTTTACAGTCATGCTGTTTAAAGGATTGCTGGTCAGCCTCGCAGGTCCGGCTCCGAACTACGATATGCAGAAGGTTCTGTCGACCCGCTCACCAAAGGAGGCTGCCAAAATGAGCGGATTTGTATCAGTTGTATTAATGCCCGTAAGGTATCTGATGATTGGCGGAATCGCAGTGCTGGCACTGCTTTTCTATGACCGGCTCGACCTTTCGGTGGCTGGCAGGGTTGATTTTGAGCAGATCCTGCCATCGGCCATCAATGAGTTTGCCCCGGTCGGGCTCACCGGACTGCTCCTGGCCGGATTGCTGGCGGCGTTTATGGGCACATTCGCCGGAACGCTGAATGCGGCACAGGCTTATGTGGTGAACGACATTTATCTGAAATATATCAATCCCCGGGCAAGCAACAAGAGGATCCGGAACACCAATTATATCACCGGATTGCTGGTGGTCACGCTCAGCATGATTATCGGTTTCTTTGCCCTGGATGTCAATTCGATCCTGCAATGGATCGTCTCAGCCCTGTTCGGAAGTTATGTTGCTTCCAATATCCTCAAATGGTACTGGTGGAGGTTTAACGGGTATGGTTTCTTCTGGGGCATGGTGGCCGGACTGGTTCCGGCTCTTATCTTCCCGTCCATTTTCCCAAACACCCTTGGTCTTTGGTATTTTCCGCTGATCCTGGTCATCTCCATAATCGGCTGTATCGCCGGGACGCTCCTGACCAGACCTGTTGAGGCCGATACCCTGAAATCATTCTATTATCATGTGAATCCATGGGGATTCTGGAAACCGGTGAGGGAACAAGTCAGGGCCGAACATCCGGATTTCATTCCGAATAAGCATTTCAGGCGGGATATGTTCAATGTGGCGATCGGGACCATCGGGCAGACTGCCCTTGTTGCCGCTCCGCTTTACCTGGTACTGCGGAAAGGATTGCCCCTGATAATTACCCTGATTATCATAGCAGTTACAGTAATCATTCTGAAAAAGACCTGGTGGAATAATCTCAGTGAATATGAGCATTAACAACGATTTCGGCCATAAACTCGCAGAATTGCGAAGAGGCCGGGACCTTCTGACCGGAAAGAAGAACATTCCGGTTCCTCAGGAGCACGGCCTCTATCTCCGTTACCGTGATCCCATTCTGATCCCGGGGCATGTTCCTCTTGAGTGGCGCTTCGACCTGGATCCTGAAACAAATCCTTTCCTCCTGCAGAGAATCGGCGTAAATGCCGTTTTCAATGCCGGTGCGCTTAAATTCCAGGGTAAATATTGCCTGGCTGTAAGGGTTGAGGGCTGGGACCGGAAGTCTTACTTTGCCATTGCAGAGAGCGAAACAGGGATCGACGGTTTCACGTTCAGGCAGCGCCCGGTAACCCTGCCGCCGAATGATCCTGAAGAGGTTAACGTGTACGATATGAGGCTGGTCGCGCATGAGGACGGATACATTTACGGGATTTACTGTGCCGAAAGAAAAGATCCCGGTGCACCACCCGGCGACACGAGCCAGGCCGCAGCATCAGCAGCCATCGTAAGGACCCGCGACCTGGATCATTGGGAAAGGATTCCCGACCTGATCACGGAAGCATCGCAACAGAGGAACGTGGTCCTCCACCCGGAGTTCGTCGGAGGCCGGTACTGCTTCTATACACGCCCGCAGTCGGGCTTCATTGAGGTAGGCTCCGGCGGAGGGATCGGCCTCGGTTTTGTGAAAGATATAACGAACCCCGTAGTGAAGGATGAACGCTTCATACAGCCTCGCAGGTATCATACCATCTACGAGTTGAAAAACGGATTGGGCCCTGCTCCCATCCGGACATCAGAGGGGTGGCTTCACCTGGCACATGGAGTCCGTAACACCGCTGCGGGTTTACGTTATACCCTGTACGTGTTCATGACGTCCCTTGATGATATTTCAAGGGTCATCTATCAGCCTGCCGGTTATTTCATGGCACCGGAAAACGAAGAAAGGACCGGAGATGTATCCAATGTCCTGTTCTCTGCCGGATGGATCGCGGATGACGACGGGAAGCTGTTCATCTATTACGCATCTTCGGATACCAGAATGCATGTGGCTACCACAACCATGAACCGTATGCTCGATTACATTAAAAATACACCTCCGGATAGCGGTTTCTCATCCGGCTCGGTGAAAAGCATCAATAAACTGATTGATCAAAACCTGAATAGCCGCTGAAATGAATAAGGATCTGATAATCCGGTGGATGGAAGAGATGATGACAGAATTGAATGATATCAGGAAATTCTGGTCGGAATACATGATAGATAACCGGTATGGCGGTTTTTTACCCGGGATGAATACCCTGCGTCGGGTTGATGTGACGGGTGAGAAGGGCGTTGTACTGAATTCGAGGATATTATGGGCCTTTTCTGCATTGGCCATACATTATGATCCTGCCTGCCGCCCGATGGCAGAGCGTGCATTTATTTACCTCCAGGAGTTTTTCCTCGACAGGGACAACGGTGGATATTACTGGTCGGTGACCTTCGACGGAAAGCCCTGCCAGACCCGTAAGCAGGTGTACGCACAGGCCTTTGTCCTTTATGGCCTTGCAGAATATTACTCCCTCACGCTTGATCCCGCAGTATTGAATCTGGCCAGGGATCTGTTTGAACTGATGGAACACCGCGGACCTGATCCGGTCACCGGGGGATACACTGAGGCCTTTACAGAAGACTGGCGTTCCCTTTCAGACTGGAGGCTCAGTAAAAAAGACCTCAACGAGCCCCTGTCCGTAAATACCCATCTTCATGTGCTGGAAGCGTATACTTCCCTGTACCGTATCAGCCCCGACAAATCCGTCCTCGATGCAATCGGAAGGCTTCACAGATTGTTTGAAGCCCACTTCCTCAAACCTGACGGCCACCTGAACCTGTTCTTCAATGCCCGGTGGGAACCGGTCGGGAATCTGATATCCTTCGGGCATGACATTGAAACTACCTGGTTGCTTTGGCAGTCAGTCGAGGGTTTATCGCTCTTCCCGCAACCCGTCAGAATCAACAACTGGATACGCTTAGCCGGCAGGACATTCCTCGAAGAAGCTCTGCTTCCCGACGGATCCTCCCGCTATGAAACAGATCCGACCACCGGCCATGACGACCGCGACAGGCACTGGTGGGTGCAGGCGGAAGGGATGATAGGGCTTCTGAACGCTTACAATATCGAAAAAGATCCACGTTACCTTGAAGCTTCCTGGCAACTCTGGAATTATATCATCACGAATCTCAAGGATCCCCTTACCGGAGAATGGTACTGGCGTATTGACCGGGACGGAAACTGGTTACCCGGGGATTCCCTGGCAGGCTTCTGGAAATGCCCCTATCATAATACACGGGCATGCCTTGAAGGAATCAAAAGATTGTCGATCTTGTAAAGAAAAATCCCATGAAGCGGTTTTTCTTTTTTTCGGCGTTGCTGATCCTTTCTATCCAGGGTCAGGCACAGCATCAGATCAGGAAAAATATTAACAGTGACTGGCAATTTTCACAGACCGGGTTGAATGAATGGCTGCCGGCAACGGTTCCCGGAACGGTTCAGACTGATCTGCTGGCAAATAAAAAGATCCGGGATCCTTATTATGGCATTGAAGAACGATCGGTTCAATGGATCGATAAGGTTAACTGGAGCTATAAAACCTCTTTTGACGCAGATCCGGCCTGGTTGAAATCGGATCATACCGAACTGGTTTTCGAAGGTCTCGATACCTATGCTGCCGCCAGGCTGAACGGAAAAACCATCCTCCAAGCCGATAATATGTTTTTAACCTGGAAGGTGGATATCAAAAGTAATCTCAGGGATAAAAACAATGAGCTTGTTGTGGAGTTCTGGTCACCCATCCAGGAAGGCCTGAAAAAGCAATCAGAATACGGGATACGATTACCGGCTATCAACGACCAGTCAGAGACCGGACAGATCGGTTTCAACCAGGTGAGTGTCTTTACCCGGAAGGCAGGGTACCATTTTGGCTGGGACTGGGGTCCCCGGTTGGTCCCGAGCGGGATCTGGCGGCCGGTTTACATCGAGGCCTGGAATGATATCAGGATTTCAGATGTATTCCTATCGACTCTTAACCTGACTAACAAAGCTGCACGGTTACAGGCAGAATTGACTGTTCTGGCTGACCGGACTGCATCATGCAACCTGGTTATAAAAACCGGCAGCCAGACCTGGCTGTCGTCCCCGGTCGAATTGAAAAAAGGAGAAAACCGGATCATTCAGGAATTTACCATCACTAAGCCCAGGCCCTGGTGGCCGGCTGGTTATGGAGAACCTTACCTGTATCCCGTCACCTGCACAATTTCAAACGGATCGGGCTCAATATCAGACTATTCAATAAAAACCGGAATCCGGACGGTCAGGCTGGTTCAGGATCCGGATCCCGATGGCAGCGGACGAAGTTTCTATTTTGAAATCAACGGGACACCTGTTTTTGCCAAGGGGGCCAACTATATCCCGAGCGATGTTTTCCTGCCGAGGGTCACTCCGGATGAATACCGGAAAATCATTGGCTCGGCCGTATTTGCCAACATGAATATGCTGAGGGTTTGGGGAGGCGGGATCTATGAAAACAACCTGTTTTATGATCTTTGCGATGAGGCCGGCATCCTGATCTGGCAGGATTTCATGTTCGCCTGTTCCATGTATCCCGGTACTCCGGATTTTTTGACAAGTGTGACCGAAGAGGCAAGGCAGAACATCATCCGCCTCAGGAACCATCCTTCCATTGCGCTATGGTGCGGAAACAATGAAATTGAAGCCGCCTGGGGACCATACGAGGAAAATATGGGCTGGGGCTGGAAACAGATGTACACCGTCTCCCAGCGTGAGATGATCTGGAAAGCGTATGATACAATATTCCATTCCATCCTGCCGGGCAAGGTCGCCGGACTCGATCCTCTGGTTCCATACTGGCACTCATCGCCGAGCGCAGGAATGGGAAAACTGGCTACCAACGAAACCCGGTCGGGTGATAATCATTACTGGGGAGTCTGGCACCAGAAACATCCCTTCTCTGATTACAACCGGTATATCAGCCGGTTCATGAGTGAATACGGTTTTCAGTCGTTCCCTGAATTCGATGCGGTAAAACGATATACCGGAACCGGCGATTGGGATATCGAGTCCCTTGTAATGAGCTCCCATCAGCGGAGCGGGATCGGGAACCTGCGTATCCGCGAGTATATGGCGACGGATTATGTCATCCCCAAAGATTTCAGTGATTTCCTGTATGTCAGCCATTTGCTTCAGGCCGAGGGGATTAAAACAGCCATTGAGGCACACCGGAAGAACAAGCCCTACTGCATGGGTAGCCTGTATTGGCAGCTCAATGACTGCTGGCCGGTTGCAAGCTGGTCATCAACAGATTATTACCGCAACTACAAGGCTCTCCATTATTTTGCAGGGAAAGCGTATAATCCTGTAATCATAATTACTTCAGCAACTGGTGATAATATTGAATTCAGGATTGTTTCCGACAGACAATTTCGAATTAAAGGAATTTTGAATATCAGGGTTTATTCACTGGACGGCAAGGTTATTTCCGATCAGGACCGGGCGGTTAAGGTTGATCCCTCAGGCAATGTGGTTGTTGCAATCCTGCCGTTAAAAAATCTCCTGCAGGGAAATCCGGCGGACGAGACCATTATTGCCGCCACCCTTTTCGAGAAGGATGTTCCCATCCACCGTAGCCTGATCTATACAGTTAAACCGAAGGATCTTCATCTGTCGAAAGCAAAGATCAGTTTTCAAACCGAGAGCGCCGGGCCTGAATGGATTATCCGGATCACGGCCGATAAAGTGGTTAAAAACCTGATGATCACCTTTAACGGACGGGCGGGGATTTTTTCTGATAATTATTTTGATTTGTTACCCGGGGAGACTGCTGTTATCCGTTTAGCCAAAGCATGGTCCGAAACCAACCCGGAGAAAAATCTGAAGATCCGGTCCCTCGTTGACACTTATTGATGTGCAGTGACTTTTTCAGAATCCGTTTTTTTTCAGCACTTCCTTAACGGATTGTGCCCAGGGAATATAGGCCGGGGGTTTCAAGTGACAACCGTTGATGGAGAATTCCTCCTTCAGTTCTCCGTCTGCTGATAAAAATTCGTTCAGATCAATATAGAGAACCTGATTCCTGTCGCACCAGGCTTTCACTTTGCGATTGAGTTTCGCCACGTTTTTATTGTCTTCCAAAGCATCCCGTTTGAAAATAGTAGACTGGACCACCGGAATGATGTCATTGTTTCTCAGGGAATCAACCATGACCTGATAGTTACGGAAGATTCTTTTTACCGGCATTCCCAGATAGATATCATTGATACCGCCTTCAATGAACCATATTTTTGTACCCGGATGCTGAGCCAAAACATCCTTGATGGTCCAGAGCAACTGTCCGGTTAGATAACCCGGAATTCCCCAGTTCGCCACATCGTCCCTTCCCAGGAGTTTCGACCAGTCACCGTTATGAGTGATGGAATTACCGAACATCACAATCTTCACGGGTTGCTTTTGCCCATTCTGGGCAACGGCATTCTGCTGAAAAGCTGAATTCATGATCAACAGCAGAGCTGAAAAAATAAGTACTCGTTTCATATTTTAAATATCGGCAAAAGAAGGCTGAAATCAATAAACACCCACACCCACACTCACACTGACACACACACCCGATCGCCCGTATGTCCATTATTTACTACCTTTGCCCCGATTTGGAGGTAAATGATGTATATAGAAGTCTGTAAATCAAAGCTTCACAAGGTTACGATCACGGAAGCCAACCTGCAGTACGTGGGTAGCATTTCGATTGATGAAGACCTGATGGATGCAGCCAACCTGATCGAAAATGAGAAAGTGCAGGTAGTGAACCTGAACAACGGCGAACGGCTGGACACCTATGTTATAAAAGGAGTACGCGGCAGCGGTCAGGTGTGCATGAACGGCGCCGCCGCCCGTAAGGTCCAGGTAGGCGACGTGGTCATCATCATCTCCTATGCCATGATGGATTTCGAAGAAGCGAAAACATTCAAACCCAGACTGGTTTTTCCCGATACGCATTCAAACAAGATCGTCTGAATAAGAATAAAGAATGAAGATTTAAGATTAAAGATCCTTTAATCAAGAAATTAAGAATTTCTTTTCTTTATTCTTTATCAATTATCTTTAGTCTTCATTCTTTAATCTTTATTCTTTGCCAAAAACCGTATTTATCTGTTCCTCTTGCGGAGCCCATTCTGCCAAGTTCATCGGCCACTGCCCGAGTTGCGGGGAATGGAACACCTATGTTGAGGAGATCGTGGAGAAAACTCCCCGGTCGGGAAAGCCGAGGCCGGTTATCCAGTCCACACCCAGGCGTTTGCCGGACATTGGCCGGCTGGCTTATAACCGCCTGAAGAGCAATGTTCAGGAATTCGACCGGGTGATCGGGGGTGGATTGGTACCCGGATCTGTTGTACTGGTGGGTGGTGAGCCCGGGATCGGGAAATCGACGCTGGTACTTCAGCTTGCGCTCGGATTGGAAAACCGGAAAATACTCTATGTCTCAGGTGAAGAGAGTCTTGAGCAGCTGAAACTGCGAGCCGAGAGGATTGGTGGCGATCATGACGGATTTTATCTCTTGTGCGAAACCTCCCTTGAGCAGTTAATGCGGCAGCTCGACGATTTTCAGCCTGAAATGCTGATCATCGATTCCATCCAGACAATGGTAACGGAAAGAGCCGAGGGTTCAGCCGGTACCATCAGCCAGATCCGTGAGTGTGCATCCGATCTGCAGAGGTATGCCAAGGAAAACCAGGCTCCGGTGATCCTGATCGGGCATATCAATAAAGAAGGCCACCTGGCCGGGCCAAAGGTCCTGGAACATATGGTCGACACGGTCCTTCAGTTTGAGGGAGATCTTCATCATCAATACCGGATCCTGCGAGCCAGCAAGAACCGTTTCGGCTCAACCGATGAGCTCGGCATCTTCGAAATGAATGCATCCGGGTTGAGGGAAGTGGCCAATCCGTCGGAATTGCTGCTGGCCAACCGCGACCTGACACTTAGTGGCAATGCGATATCAGTTTCAATGGAAGGGCAGCGTCCGCTGCTGATGGAAACCCAGGCGCTGGTTAGTTCAGCCGTCTATGCCACACCCCAGCGTTCCACCACCGGCTTCGATCCCCGCCGGCTTAATATGCTGCTGGCCGTACTCGAAAAAAGGGCGGGTTTCAGGCTCGCAACCAAGGATGTTTTTCTGAATATGGCCGGCGGTCTTAGGATCACCGATCCGGCTACCGACCTGGCCATTATTTCCGCAATCTTGTCTTCCGATAAAAACAGCCCTCTGGAACAATCAGCCTGCTTTACGGGTGAGATCGGCCTCTCGGGCGAAATTCGCCCGGTTAACCGGATCGAAACCCGGATCGCCGAAGCCGACAGGCTGGGTTTCAGCAAGATATTTATTCCTTCGTTCAACGGGAAAGGCCTGGATCCCAAGCGGTACCGCATCGAGATCGTGGCTCTCAGACATCTGGGTGATTTACTTAAAGTGGTCAACTTTTAACAAGTTGACAATTCTGAAGGGTTAATAGTCGTCGAAATCGCTCCGTTTTCTCTTCGTCGGTTTATTTTCGATTGGGCCCAGTCCCTCGCAATCGAGTGTTTCGCTCATGAAAAGAGGCCGTTCGAAAGCATCCTGCGATACGTTTAAATCAGGATCAGCATAAACCTTTTTCATAAATAAGGCCCAGATAGGTAAAGCCATGTTGGCACCCTGTCCCATGTCGTGATTCTGGAAATGGACCATTTTATCCTCGGCACCGGTCCAGGCTGCCCCTACCAGGTTCGGTACGATTCCCACGAACCAGCCATCGGCATAGCTGTTTGTTGTTCCGGTCTTTCCGGCGATTGGATTCGTAAAACCATATTTATTCCTGAGCCTCCGGCCGGTTCCCTCTCCGCTGGTAACGCCTTCCATCATATATAACATCTTGTAAGCGGTCTCTTCGCTCATGGCAACCTCTTCACGTGTATTGAACGTGGCCAGTACTTTGCCGTCCTTATCCTCAATCCGGGTTACCATCATCGGTTCAACCCAGATGCCCTGATTCGCAAAAGCCGTAAAGGCACCTGCTACCTCATACACGGGCAGGTCGACAGCACCGACGCAAATCGGTATTACCGGATCTATGGGCGATTTAATCCCGACTTTCCGGGCAACCCCGATCACAGCTTCGGGATTGAACTGCTTCATTACCCATGCTGCAATCTGGTTCAATGATTTAGCCAGGCCGGTTCGCAGGGTGACCATCTTCCCGTCGAGCTCTTCCGTCTCGGAATATTGAGGTTCGTAAGTATTACCCTCCACCCCGTTAAAGTTGCCGACGAATTGGACCGTAACATTGGGAACCTCGAAGCAGGGTGAGTAGCCGTTTTCCATGGCCACGGTATAGACGAAAGGCTTGAATACCGACCCCACCTGCCTTTTACCCTGCATGATCTGATCAAATTGGAAATACCGGTAATCCGGTCCTCCGACATAGGCTTTCACATATCCGGTCTGCGGATTGACTGCCATAAAGGCAGATCTGAGGAAACGCTTATAGTAACGGATGGAATCCATCGGCGTCATGATGGTATCCCTTGCGCCCTTCCAGTCGAAAACAGTCATCTGGGTGGGAGTATTAAAGGCTATCCGGATGGAATCGTCCGAAAGGTTTTGTTCCTGTTTATGAATCCGGTAGCGTTCGCTCCAATGCATTGCATTATTCATTGACCTGGCTATGTCTTCATCTCCTACGGTATTGGCAAAAGGAGCATGCCGGTAACGGCGCATTTCTCTTTCGAACGTGGGTTGCAGATCCTTGCTGAGATGTTCGACCACCGCTTCCTCCGCGTACTCCTGCATCCGGGAATCAATCGTCGTATAGATTTTCAGACCGTCGCGGTACAGATTGTAATTGGTTCCATCGGGTTTGGTATGCTTATAGCAGAATCCTCGCAAAGAATTGGCTTCCCATGCTGCAGCCGCTTCCGATCCGGAGGATTTTTTCTCCATCAGCAGCTGTCTGAGGTATTCCCTGAGATAAGTAGCCCGCCCGACTTTATGATCCACGGGATGATAATTCAATCCGAGTTCCGTAGCCTTTGCCCTTCCTGCCGAAGCCGCATCGATATATCCTCTCTGCCTCATTTTATCAAGCACCACGTTCCTGCGCGGAAGAGTGTTCTTTTCCCCGAACCGGCGCGGGTTGTATAGAGAAGGATTCTTGGCCATCCCGGCCAGCATCGCTGCCTCCTGCAGCTCGAGCTCATTGGCCGGTTTATTGAAATAGACCCATGAGGCTGTCTGAATACCCTCGGCATTATTCACAAAACTTAATTTATTCAGATAGAGTGCCAGGATCTCCTCCTTGGTAAAAGTCCTTTCCAGTTTTACAGCGATCACCCATTCACGGAATTTCCGGATCGCAAAACTGATCGGGTTTTTATATTCTTCCCGAGGAAAGAGGTTTTTTGCCAATTGCTGTGTAAGCGTGCTCCCTCCTCCGGTATCCTGCCTGAGGATCATGCTCTTGACCAGCACGCGCATCAGTCCCCTGAAATCAATCCCGGAGTGCTTGTAGTAGCGCTGGTCCTCAATGGCAACAATGGCTTTGATCATATAAGGAGAAATCTGGTCGTACGTCACATTATCCCTGTTCTCCTGAACAGAAAAAAAGCTCCCGAGTAACTCACCATCTTCCGATATGACCTGGGTAGCCTCGATCAGGTTCGGATTTTCCAACTCCTCAAACGAAGGCATGACACCCAGCCAACCAAAGGATATAAAGGTGAACAGCAGGAACACGAAAACGACACCTCCGGCATAGATCAGCCAGAAGTTTTTCAGGTACTTACGCGTTTTATCGGGTTGCTCCATGATAGGGCAGTTGATTAGGGTGCAAAGTTAGTAAATATTGGGCATAAGGATATACGGGCTTGCGGGCATACGGGCTTACGGGCTTACGGATTTTTAGTAATGCTTCTCCATTTTCAAAGGCTGAATGCATCTAATCTATTTAGTAAACCGGTTTCGTATGAAACGATTCTTTCACAGGATTATTTTAGAATATCCGAAAGCCCGCAAGCCCGTAAGCCCGCAGGCCCGTGTACTCACCGGGTTTAACTTTTCCGTCTCACCCCCTGTGTTAACTTCGGAAAAATATTTCATCTTTGTGGCGTTTTTTAAAAGAACCATTCCAAAATGGCTGAAAATCTTGTAATTGTAGAGTCGCCTGCGAAGGCTAAGACGATTGAAAAGTTTCTGGGGAAGGATTTCCTGGTCAAGTCCAGCTTTGGACATATCCGGGACCTGGCGAAGAAGGAGTTCGGTATCAACATCAAAAAGAACTATGAACCCCACTATATTATTTCTCCGGATAAGAAGAAGGTTGTCACTGATTTAAAGAAACTTGCCCAGGAAGCCGGGTGTGTTTGGCTGGCGTCTGATGAGGACCGCGAGGGGGAAGCCATTGCGTGGCATCTGGCCGAGGTTCTTGATATACCGGCGGATAAAAGACGCAGGATCGTTTTTCACGAGATCACCAAAGATGCTATTCTTAAGGCCATTGAGGCTCCGCGTCCGATCGATCAAAACCTGGTCAATGCCCAGCAGGCAAGGCGCGTGCTCGACAGGCTGGTCGGATTTGAGTTGAGTCCGATCCTCTGGAAAAAAGTAAAGCCCTCTCTGTCGGCCGGTCGCGTACAGAGTGTTGCCGTCAGGCTTTTGGTGGAGCGCGAACGGGAAGTGATGAATTTCAAGGCGGTCCCGGTGTACAGGGTATCAGCAATCTTTTTTGCCGCAGGTCCCGATGGGCAACAGATGGAAGTGAGAGCTGAACTCGAGAAAAAATTCTCAACCCGCAAGGAGATTATCGAATTCCTTGAAAGCTGCAAATCCGCTCATTTCACCGTGGATGCTGTCGAAACCAAGCCGTTCAAAAAGTCCCCTGCGCCGCCTTTTACCACATCGACACTTCAGCAGGAAGCCAGCCGTAAATTCAACTTTTCGGTTTCCCAAACCATGGCGCTGGCTCAGAAATTATATGAAGCCGGAAAAATCACTTATATGCGTACCGACTCGGTGAACCTGTCGGGCCTCGCCTTAAATACCACCAAAAAAGAGATCCTTGGTGAATTCGGTGAAAAATACCTGAAAACCAGGCAGTTCAAGACCAAGTCGAAAGGAGCGCAGGAAGCTCACGAAGCCATCCGGCCTACTTACATGGAAACTCATGAGATAGCTGGTTCGGCCAATGAAAAGAAACTCTATGAACTGATCTGGAAACGGACCATCGCCTCGCAGATGAGTGAGGCCCTGCTCGAAAAGACCACTGTTAATATCAGAATATCAAACCGCAAGGAGGTATTGGTCGCAACCGGTGAAGTGCTTCTGTTTGACGGATTTATCCGGGTATACCGGGAGAGTACCGATGAAGAGAACGGCGAGAACGGTACAGCCCAGATCCCACCCCTGAAACAGGGCGAGGAGCTGCTACTTGATTCCCTGGAAGCACTCCAGCGTTACCCCCATTATCCGTCGCGGTACACCGAAGCCAGTCTGGTCAAGAAACTCGAGGAGCTGGGCATCGGCAGACCCTCTACCTATGCACCCACTATTTCCACTATCCAGAACCGTGAATATGCCGTCAAAGAGGACCGTATTGGAACAGTCCGGGAGCTCGACGGTCTCAAACTGAAGAATGGCAAGGTTACCGGTTTTACGAAAAATGAAAAGACGGGATTTGAGAAGGCAAAATTATTCCCCACCGATATCGGGATAATCGTAAACGATTTTCTGATTGAGCATTTCGGCAATATTGTAGATTACAATTTCACCGCAAGCGTTGAGGAGAATTTCGACAAGATCGCCGCCGGTTCTATGATCTGGTATGAAATGATCGATAAATTCTACCAACCTTTCCATCAGCAGGTACATACAACGGAAAAAAATACAGTCCGGAGTTCAGGAGAGCGCTTTCTCGGCGATCATCCAGAGACCGGAGAACCGGTCTGTGTCAAGATCGGCCGTTACGGGCCGATGGCCCAGATCGGTGAGATCAAGGAAAACAGCAAACCCCGTTTTGCCCGCCTGGCTAAAGGACAATTACTTGAGACCATAACCCTTGACGAAGCCCTGAAGCTCTTTACGCTTCCCCGCTCTATCGGTGAATTCGAAGGTAAAGAGGTAACGGTCGGAGTTGGCCGGTTTGGCCCTTATATCCGTCACAATAATGCCTTCTATTCCCTGAAAAAAGGGGTGGACGATCCGATGACCGTTGAGCTTGAACGGGCACTGGCCATTATAGCCGAGAAAAGGGCAGCCGATCTTCAGAAGGTGATCCGTGAATTTCCGGAAGAACCCGGACTGAAAGTTCTCAACGGCCGCTTCGGACCTTATGTTTCCTGGCAGAAGAAAAACTATAAAATCCCAAAAAACACTGATCCGGCATCACTTAGCCTGGAAGAGTGTAAAAAACTGATTGCGAAAAGTTCGGGTGACAAGAAATAATTCCGATGAGATCGCTAACGGAGATCCTCCTTTATTTTGATCCGGTTGAACCCCTGAACATCAAAGGGGACGAGCGGATATTGAACCCTCTGAATAACCAGATCACCATTCACGGCAACAACAGCCATTCACCCAATGTCAGGGATGCCGGAATATTACTTTTCGGGGTCGGTAAACCTACCCGTGCAAATTTCATACGGGAATGGCTCTACGGGCTCTCCGGTATTGCGTCGTTAGGGATGATCGCGGACCTGGGTAACTTACGGGACGGAAAAAATCCGGCCGACACCCGCATCGGCCTGGCCGATGTGATAACAGAAGCCGGAAAAGCCAGGAAAATCGTCATTGTCCTGGGCTCATCATCCCATGAGATCCTCACTTTCGGACTAGCCTACGACCGCCTGGAGACACCCTATAATCTCACCGTCGTTGATCCGGTCATCGACATCATGCCGGATGATCATGCCGACAAGAGCCATTATCTCAATGCGTTGATCTCGGCTCCGGATGGAAACCTATTTGATTTTGTGCATCTCGGATATCAGACCTATCTGACGGATCCGGGCAGCTTCGACCGGCTTGATGAGCTGTTTTTCGAGCATCAGCGCCTGGGAACCCTGCGGGAGGACCTGCGCGAAGCGGAACCGGTATTCCGGAATTCCGATATACTGTCCTTTTCCATGGCTTCCATCCGTCAGACCGAAGCTCCCGGAGTGTTTTACCCGTCCGCTAACGGTTTCACCGCAGAAGAAGCCTGTCAGCTCACCCGTTTCGCCGGCCTCAGCGATAAGCTTAGCCTCCTGGCTATTTCGGGATTTGAAGACGGACGGGATCTGAACGGTCAGACATCTGGCCTGGCAGCACAGATGATCTGGTTCTTCCTGCAGGGAATCAGTCAGCGTAAATCAGATTATCCTTATGCCGATATCCGCCAGTATCAGAAATATATTGTTGATCTGCCAAAATCAGGCCATAATCTTACATTCTACAAAAGCCCAAACACAAACAGGTGGTGGGTGGAAGTACCTTATCCCGAAAGCAGTACTCCGCGATCATTATTCGTTGCCTGCTCATACAGGGACTACCAAATAGCGAGTGAAGGCGACATTCCCGACCGGTGGTGGAATAATTACCGGAGGCTATCCTGACGAATATCCATACTTAATGCACCCGATGTGCGTTATTGTTGGTGTGTATTTATTTTTTCGCTTATTTTACTGTCTTAAAATTGTGCATGAGGAAGTACGGCATCTTTCCGGCTCTGATAATCTTACTGATGGTGTTCCCGGGTACTCATCTGCGTGCCCAGCAGGACCCTCAGTTCAGCCAGAATATGTTTAACCAGCTATCTGTCAATCCTGGTTTCGCCGGGAGTCAGGGCATGCTCAGCGCAAGTGTCATCAACCGCCAGCAATGGATCGGTTTTGACGGCAATCCGAAAACCACCATGTTCACAGTCAATACCCCCGTCAAACCATTGGGAATTCCGAGCGGCATAGGCCTCACGTTTTCCGATGACAGGCTGGGCTTTGAAAAGAACATGACCATCAGCGCTAATTATGCTTACCGCCTTCAGCTGGGTAAAGGGAGTTTGGGCATAGGCCTGAATGCCGGTTTGCTAAGCAAGGCCTTGAACGGCAAATGGGTGATTCCCGACAGCGACAGTCATATACCTGCCACGCAGGATCCCTCGATCCCCCAGGAACAGGTTTCAACCATGGCATTTGACATGGGACTGGGACTTTTTTTTAGTACCGATAACCTTTACGCAGGTGTATCAACCACTCATCTGCTTCAGCCGACCATTGATTACGGTGACGGCGCAATGACCAGGATGAGCAGGCACTATTACGGAACAGCCGGATACCTGTTCAAATTAAGCAATCCTTTGTTTGAAATTCAACCTTCGGCTTTCTTTAAGACGGATCTTGCATCGTGGCAATTGGATGTTAATACATTACTGATATACAATAAAAAGTTCTGGGGAGGCGTTTCCTACAGGCTCGGAGACGCCGTAGCCGTTATGGCCGGCGCTGAACTGGCAAATGGTTTGAGGGCAGGGATATCCTACGACTTCACAACCTCAGCCATCGGCGCTTACAGCAACGGAACGGTGGAATTCATGATTGGATACAATCTTGAAGTCAGCACTGAAAAGTTCTCCCAGCGTTACAGAAGTGTGAGATTTTTATAATTGAATTATGAAGAAACTTGTTTTCCTTGGCCTGATCGCGGCACTGATTCTGTCAGGTTGCAGCAGTACAGGCAATGGCGAGTTGATCGGTGTTCAAAAGAGGGAAAAATGGTTTGAACCCGATCCCTATGGTATGGTTAAAATCCCTATCGGATCGTTTGTCGTCGGGCCCAGCGATGAAGACCCCACCTTTGCGATGAATTCGCAATCCAAAACCATTTCCGTAGATGCCTTCTGGATGGACGAAACGGAAATAACCAACAACGAATACCGCCAGTTTGTAACCTGGGTAATCGATTCAATTACCCGGCGGAAACTGGGTGAAACGCTTCCCGATGAGTACCTGATCTCAACCGATGAGTTCGATCAACCTATCGAACCACCGCTGATCAATTGGGAAACCAAGATCGATATGAGGGATGAGGAAGTCAGAACTGCATTGGAGGATATGTATATTCCCGAAAATGAGCGCTTCTTCGGCCGGAAGGAGCTGGATACCCGGAAACTGGTATACGAATATCAGGATATTAATCTTCAGGAAGCAGCCCAGGAAAAACGTGATTTTAAACGCACGATCCAGAATTCTGATAAAACAAAAGATTTCTATAAGGATCCGGATCTGGTTTCCGACCGTTCCCAGTTTGTAAAAACCTATGCCATAAATATCTATCCTGATACTTTAGCCTGGATCTCGGATTTTACTTATAGCTACAACGACCCGATGGCAAAAATGTATTTCTGGCACCCGGGTTTTGATGATTATCCGGTAGTTGGTGTCACCTGGGAACAGTCAAAAGCCTTCTGCGTGTGGAGGACTATGCAGCACAACAACTATCTGGCTAAAGAGCAAGGCGGGGCTTCGGTTCAGAATTACCGTCTGCCTACTGAATATGAATGGGAATATGCCGCACGCGGCGGCCGGAATGTATCCATGTATCCATGGGGCAGCCCGTACACCCGTGACAACAAAGGCTGCTTCCTCGCCAATTTTAAGCCGCTCAGAGGTAACTATGTCGATGACGGATTCCTCAAGCCTTCACCGGTCGGATCTTATGAACCCAATGATTTCAACCTCTATGATATGGCCGGCAACGTTGCTGAATGGACCATCTCAGCTTTCGATGAAGCCGGATACAGCTTTACGCACGATCTGAATCCGAATTATGAATACAATGCACTGCCCAATGAGCCTGCAGTTATGAAACGCAAAGTGGTCCGCGGCGGTTCCTGGAAGGATATCGCATACTATCTCCAGGCCGGTACCCGCGCATACGAATACCAGGACTCGGCAAAATCCTATATCGGCTTCCGCTGTGTCCGTTCAACTATGGGAATAGAAAAATAAACGAAACAAATATTTAAGAAATGAGATTACGTGAACTTGTCAAAACCAGGGGCTGGAAAATAACCGCTGCCAAAATGTATTCATGGGGCGCCAGTGTCGTTATGATCGGTGCATTGATGAAACTGGAACACTTTCCGCTGTCCACCTATTTCCTTTGTGCCGGTTTGGGTACGGAAGCTATTATCTTTTTCTTTTCAGGTTTTGAAGCTCTACCGGAAGAATGGGAATGGGACCGCGTTTATCCCGAACTCGCTACTAATAATGGCACAAAAGCGGAACGGAAAGCCATGGCTCGCCCTGCTGCTTCAGGTACCGCACTCCAGAAATTTGATGAAATGCTGGAAAAGGCTGAAATCACCCCCGAGCTGTTCGCCAAACTGGGCAACGGGATGAAAAACCTTGCCGAAAGCGCATCCCAAATGACCGATATTTCACATGCTCACGTAGTTTCATCCCATTTTACGGAAAGTATGAGGGAAGCTTCCGAAAAGCTGAATAACTTCAGTGATGCTTATGAGCGTTCCACTGAGGAGCTTAACAAGTCGGCCAATTCCCTCACCCAATCCTATAACAAAACAGCCGATCAGGCCGGTCACCTGGCCCAATCAGGACAGAGTTATACCGAGATGCTTGAAAAGATGAACAAGAACCTGGCTGCCCTCAATTCTGTTTATGAACTGCAGCTGAAAGGCGAAGATTCTCATCTCAAGGCCACGACCGAGATCTATGCAGGTCTCGATTCAATGATACAAAATCTCGAGGCTTCGGTTCAGAATACCAAACAGTATCGCGAAGAAGTCGACCGCCTCGGCCGGAAGCTGGTTGCCCTGAACAAGGTTTACGGCAACATGCTTACCGCTATGAATGTTAGAGAAGATGTTTAACCCGGTGATTTGCTGATATAATAATTATGGCACAACCGAAGCTGCCACCAAGGCAACGAATGATCAACATGATGTATTTGGTGCTGACTGCATTGCTGGCACTGAATGTATCCAAAGAGACACTTGATGTTATCGACAAAGTGGACAAAAGCCTTAATCAGACTGTTGAAAGTTTTGCCGCCAAGAATAATATGACCTATGCCGCATTTAATAACGCATACCTGCTGAATCCGGTTAAGGTGGGCCCATGGAAAAGCAAGGCAGATTCTATCAGGATTCAGGCCCAGGCGCTTATTGACAAGATCGTCCAGTATAAATGGGAAATCGTCAGGGAAGCCGACGGAAAGGATGCAGTTCTCGACAGCATTAAAAGACAGGATGACCTGAACGTTCCCGCACAGATTATGCTCATCGAAACCATACTGGTAGGATCAGTCAGAATGAGCCGGGGAGAAGACCTGAAACATTCCATTGAGAACTATCGGAATTACCTGCTGACTGTAGTTAATCCGGGTGATTCAACCCTGATCCGTTCCATCAGGAAAAGTCTTTCCGTGGAGGATGTCAAAGGCACGGCCCGTGAACCCAGACGTTCCTGGGAAAAGGATAATTTCGAGTATCTGCCGCTCATCGGCGTGATCACGCTGATGTCAAAAATGCAGAGCGATATCCGGAATGCCGAAGCCGATGTCTTGAATTACCTCTTTAGCGGAATCGAGGCCAAATCATTTAAATTCAACGACCTGAGTGCCGTTGTGATCCCTACAACATCCAATGTGGTGTTTCAGGGTAATCCCTATGAGGCTGAAATTTTCCTGGCTGCCTATGATACAACGGTGGACCCGAAGATCACAGTCGGAGGAAGGCCGCTTGAAATCCGGAACGGACGGGGCCTTTTTCGCGTGGGCACAACCAAAGTCGGACCCGTCGAATGGGGCGGGGTAATCAATTATACAGCTCCCGACGGAACCAACAAGCAAATCCCCTTTTCAAGCAAATATGAAGTGGCACCGCCCTCCTTTGTGGTGTCAGCCACGAAAATGAATGTTCTCTATCGTGGTCTTGATAATCCGGTAAGTGTATCCGTTCCGGGTGTTGCCGCCAGTAAAGTAACTGCCACAATGACCAACGGGGAATTGCGGCTGGTGGCACCGGGTGAATACATGGCCCGGCCATCGACGGATCAAGGTGAAGCCGTTGTAACGGTTACGGCAGAAATCGACGGGGTAAAGAACACGATGGGATCAACCAGATTCCGGTTGCGCCGCGTTCCACCGCCGGTAGCTAAAGTGGGCGGAAAAACAGGAGGCAAGATCGCCAAGAATATGCTGATGGCCCAAACCGGTGTCCAGGCAGAGCTGGAGGAGTTCCTGTTCGACATGAAATTCACAGTTAAAAGCTTCACGGTCACCGTTTTCAGCGGTGGCGCCGGAGGTTTTTTAAAGGATGAGAAGTCCAATAGCGCAAAACTGACTGACAGGCAAAAAAACCTGATCAGCGGCGCGCAAAAAGATGCTCGTGTAATTTTTGATGATATTGTCGTTACCGGTGAGGATAACCTTAACCGCACCATCCCGGCAGTATCTTTTACCATACAATAGTAAAATGACTGAAATGAAAAAAGCTGGATTGTTTGCATGCCTTTTCCTGGTCACCGGTTCTTTGCTGGTTCAGGGGCAGGTACAAACCACCGACACAACCAAACTAACCGATCAGGCAACCTGGTCGGGAATCGACCTGGTTTATAAAAAGGACCACATCTTTAATAAAAAACCCATCGCTTACCCTTACGTCCGCGAGGCTGACGTCATGTGGTCAAAGATCGTATGGAGACAAATCGACCTGCGTGAAAAAATGAATCAGTCACTCTATTTCCCAACCGAGCCGATCGGGGGACGCATGAGCCTGATCGATGTTCTTCTCGATGCAATCAAAAACGGAGGCCTCCAGGCCTATTCGCCCGATGATGATCTGAATGAATTTAAGCAACCTTATACCTATCAGGATGTATTGGGTGAATTTGAAGCTCAGGACCTGACCACCGAAGTGTTCAATGTCGAAACCAACCGGTACGATACAACCTTCATCAAGGGTGAGATCAGGACCAACGAAGTTCAGCAGATCCTGCTCAAGGAAATGTGGTTCTTCGACAGGAAAAGATCAGTTCTGGATGTAAGGATCATCGGCCTGTGCCCGATCCGGGTCCTTGCTGCTATAGGGGATTCGATTCAGGAAAGCGTAGCCCGGAAAAAACTATTCTGGGTAAAATTCCCCGAAGCCCGTCCGTTCCTGGCACAAAAAGAGACTTTCAATGCATTTAACGATGCGGAACTGCGCAGTTATGACGAGATCTTCTATAAGCGCTTTTTCGATGGTTTTATCGTTCAGGAATCCAACGTGTACAACAACCGAATGATACGTCTCTATACCGTCGGGAGCGAAAACCTCCTCGAAGCCGAAAGGATCGAAAACCTGATCTTCCAGTTCGAGCACGACCTTTGGGAATACTAGATCAAGACTTAAGAATAAAGACGAAAGACTAAAGATCCTTATTCTTTAGTCTTTTTTCTTTTGTCTTAAATAAAGCTCGTTCCGAGCTTTATTTTGACTTCATCCACCATCATCCGGATCTGCTGTTCGTCTTCCTTCCGGCAGATCAGAAGGACATCGTCGGTATCGACAATAATATAATTTTCAAGTCCCTGAATTACTGCAAGTTTTCCATCAGGCATACTGACCACGTTCCGTGCGGCATCGAAAGCCATGACCCGGCTTTGGCCGACGGCATTTGAGGATTCGTCCTGGTGAAGGTGCTCGTACAGGCTGCCCCACGTTCCCAGGTCCGACCAGCCGAAATCAGCGCACTGGACATAAACGTTATCTGCCTTTTCCATGATACCATAATCAATCGATATCTTGTCGCAGGCACCATAAACCTGCTTGATAAAAGCAGACTCTTCGGGGGTACCGTACACCATGGCCCCGTCGCGGAATAAACTCTGCATGTCGGTCAGATGGCGTGAAAAGGCTTGTTCAATGGCTTTCAGCGACCAGATAAACATTCCTGAATTCCAATAAAAATCTCCGCTTTCAACAAAGATCTTCGCGAGTTCAAGGTTCGGCTTCTCTGTGAAGGTCTTCACCCTTTTAAGGCAGTCGATGCCTTCAAAATCCTCCAGGCCGTTGACCTGGATATATCCATACCCGGTTTCCGGACGGCTCGGCATGATACCGAGGGTAAGGAGAACATCCCGGTTCCTGACAAATCCGAGTCCCTGATTGATGATCCGCTGAAACTCCTGATCGTTGGAAATCAGGTGATCGGAAGGTGCAACAATGATATTCGCATCCGGATTAATCCTGCCGATCCGCTGATTGGCGTAGGCTATACAGGGAGCGGTGTTTTTACGTAATGGTTCCAGCAGGATCTGGTCAGGGAGGATACCCGGCAACTGTTCAAGAATAAGATTGCCATATTCCTCGTTACTGACAATCATGATGTTCTCGAGCGGGCACAGCTCCCTGAACCGGTCAACAGTCTGCCGGATTAGGGTTTTGCCTGTGCCCAGGATATCCAGGAACTGCTTCGGATAGCGCGTACGGCTGTAAGGCCAGAAACGGCTTCCTATACCACCTGCCATGATAACCACAAAAGTATTCTTCTCCATACGGGATCAGATTAATGCCGGGATTAATCAATCTAAATTACTAATGTTTCCGCTATTTCCGCCATCGGACTGACAGAATAATCACGTCCGCTTTTCGGATCGCGACAACGGAACCGGCTCCTGAGTTTTTTCCCCTTAACCAATACTTTCCCGTTTTTCAGCCGGAAGGCAGTCCCTTCCGGAACATCAGCAACCCTCTTGAAACCCGAATATTCTCCGGTCTTCCCAAGTACCCGGAGTATCGGTTCAGCAGCGGATGATCCGATCCTTTCCCTTTTAAAATAGCATTGATAAACTGCCCTTGACACCTCGGATTTAAGAACTCCTGATTCGATCAGTTCCTTGAGCATCCACCGGAACTCATGCTTCCACTGTTCACCGTGAGGACGGATCGACCGGCCATATTTCTTCCACGCACGGTAGTGAGCCAGTTCATGAGAAAGAGTGATCATAAACTCCACCGGATGCATGTCTCTATTCAGGGTGATCATTGCAGGAAGTCCATTCCTGGGAAAACGGAAATCGCCATGCTTGGTCGCACGCGACCGTGACAGTTTCAGCCGGATCTGAGCACCATCGAGCCATTGCTCCACAAGCTTCTCGGAGCCGGGTACCAGCCTCTCCTTCCAGATATCCGGGATGTTCAGCATGCTGGCAATATTATGCAATTTATACCTAACTTAGTTTACTTTTCAGTAATCATGAGACTCATTCTGAACCTGGGCCGTTACCTGATGTTTCTCCGGAAGGTCTTCTCCCGGCCGGAAAGATTCAGCATCTATTTCAAGCAGGTTTTTCGCGAAATAGACAAACTGGGCGTCTCATCACTCGGTATCGTGGCCATCATCTCCTTCTTCATCGGAATGGTCGTTATCATGCACCTGACGGCCAACCTGGGCAATCCCCTGATCCCCGATTACTATAATTCCTATACTACCCGCGACGTACTGGTGCTCGAATTCTCCTCTACCGTCCTGTGTCTTATCCTGGCCGGGAAAGTGGGCTCCAATATCTCCTCGGAAATCGGAACCATGCGGGTCACCGAACAGATCGATGCGCTGGAAACAATGGGTATCAATTCAGCCTCTTTTCTCGCCCAGCCGAAGATCATCGGGATGATGATCATAACCCCGGTACTTGTCCTGCTGAGCATCTTTATCGGTCTCATTGGAGGCTGGTTTATCTCGATAACGGCAAACCTGATGACCGGAGCCGATTATATTCATGGGATCCGTTACGAATTTGACACCTATAAGGTTTTTTATACTCTGGTGAAATCGGTGGTTTTTGCCTTCCTGATGACTTCCATCTCCGCCTATCACGGGTACACAACCCGCGGAGGAGCTCTTGAAGTGGGCAGGTCAAGTACCTTGGCCGTCGTTTACAGCATGATCATGATCCTGATCGCTAATTACCTCGTTACCCAGTTGATGCTCGGATGATCCGCGTGGAAAACATATCGAAATCTTTTGAAGGCAAAGCTGCTCTATCAGGAATCTCTTCTTCCTTTGAGCCGGCCAGGACAAATCTGATCATCGGGCGGAGTGGATCGGGAAAAACGGTTCTGATGAAATGCATGATCGGAATGATTGAACCGGATACCGGCGATATCTGGTATAACGAAAACCAGTTCAGCCTCTTGAATCCTGACCGGCAGAGGTCGTTCCGGCAGCAGATGGGTGTTGTTTTCCAGGGTGGAGCCTTATTTGATTCCCTTACCGTGGCACAGAACCTGAAACTCCCGATGGATTTCTTTACGGATTGGAAAAAGGAACAGAAAACTGAACGGATTAATTTCTGCCTTGAAAAGGTCGATCTCCACGGAGTCAACCGCCTGTATCCGGCCGAACTCAGCGGCGGAATGAAAAAAAGAGTCGCAATTGCCAGGGCTATTGTATTGAATCCCAAATATTTATTCTGCGATGAACCCAATTCGGGCCTCGATCCGCAGACGGCAATCATGATCGATAACCTGATCCGTGAGATCACGGTCGAGTTCGGGATCACTACGGTAATCAATACCCACGACATGAACTCGGTGATGGAGATCGGCGACCACATCCTTTTCCTCTCCGAAGGATCCAAGTGCTGGGAAGGTTCGAGGGACGAAATTCTGACGAGCGACAACAAAGTACTTAACGACTTCGTTTTTGCATCGGAACTAATGAAAAAAATCAAATGAACAGATACCTGACCCTTTTGGTGATCGTGACCGCGATCCTTACAGGTTCATGCAACGGAACGAAGGAAGGAGCCTCCGGAAAGATCATTCCCGAAGAAAAAATGGTCAGCCTGCTCATGGATATGCATCTGACAGAAGCGGTCCTTACCAAGGATGACAGGGCTCCTGATCAGAAAGCAAACCTTGCCCTTTCCTATTACCCGTCTGTTCTTGAAAAATACGACGTCACGCGTGCCCAGATGGACTCCTCGGTATTCTGGTATTCCAGGCATCCTAAAATCTATAACCGGATCTACGAAAAAGTGGTAGCGGACCTCGAGAAAAAACGGGCTGCAGTACAGGAGCCGGATTCTGCCAAATAACGGAAGATGAGAAAATTCTCGGCTCACCGGATCTGCCCGGTTACTTCTCCGCCCATACCTTTCGGAATCATTGAAACCGATGACAAAGGCACTATTCTTGCCGTCCGTGAAACAGGCGGCCAACCGGTGGAAGAAGCCGGACTGGAATTTTATAACGGAATGATTGTGCCGGGTTTCATCAATGCGCATTGTCATCTTGAATTGTCGCATCTGAAAGGGCAGATTCCTGCCAATACAGGGCTTGCCGGTTTCCTGAGCCGCATCAGGGAAAACCGTTCGGGTACACCCGAAGAGATCCTCAGAGCAGCCAGGGAGGCTGATAACATGATGTTTTCAGGAGGCATATCGGCAGCAGGCGATATCTGCAATACCACCGACACGGCCGGCATAAAAAATACCAGTCCTATCCGTTATCACTCATTCATCGAAATCTTTGGCCTCGATCCCTCCACCGCCTCTTCACGCTTCCATCAGGCCTTACTTTATACTTCCTCCTTCCTCCTTTCTACTTTAACTCCTCATTCTCCGTATTCGGTAAGCCGAACGCTTTGGGAACTGTTCAGGGAGCATCCGGAACTTACCCGCAGGATCAGCATCCATCACGCCGAAAGCGAAGAAGAAAGGGAACTGCTCGAGAAAGGCACCGGCCCCCTGGCTGATGACTTTCGACACACCGGATTAGATATATCCCAATTGCCGGCCAACGCCAAAGAGATCTTTTCACTCTTGAACACATACCTGCCTGATTCTCAAGTACTTTTGGTACACAACCTTAATTTTAATCCTGATCTGCGTCACTCGTCACTCATCACTCGTCACTTGTCACTCTTCTACATTCTCTGCCCCAACTCGAACCTCTATATCCATAACCGCCTGCCGGATTTTAAAAGATTTGCCGGATCAGGGGAGATCGTCTGCCTGGGAACTGACAGCCTGGCCAGTAACCGGAATCTATCCATTCCTGAGGAGATGAAAACTGTACAGGAGGCAGCGCCTGAAATCCCGTTTGAAGTAATCCTCCGGTGGGCGACGCTGAACGGAGCCATTGCATTGGGAATGGATGATGAGCTGGGTACTCTGGAGCCGGGAAAAAGGCCGGGTCTGGTCAATATCAGTCCGTTTGACTATAATGCCGGCAAACTGAAGCCGGAGAGCCGGGCGCGAAGATTGATCTGAATCTATTCGAAACCCTTCGTACGCATATAGTCGGGCGCTTCGGAGCCAAACATCCGGATATAATTCTCAAACCAGCTAATCATGAACGATACCATATCATTGCAGATACCAGAGTCCCCGTTCTTGTACCGATTCTGGAATTCGCTGATTTCGTGGGTGAACCGGTTGTGCTCCTTCTTGTATTCGCTCAGCTGGATAACCGGTGAATCGCGGATAGCCATTTCCTTTTTCGTAAAATAGTCCTCAATGTAGAAACCAAGCCTGTGAAACACGATCGGCAACCGGGTGTCACAATTTTTCCGGTTGATGATATCGATCAATTCGTTGACAATATCCAGATAATTTCTCCGGTGATTATCGAGATAAATCAATCCGGAGGAATACTCTTTTTTCCACTTTATCTTGTCCATGCGTCTTTTTTTTATGACTGTCCGTTCAAGATGAAAAGGTAATTCCGGATTAACCTCCTCAAAATGACAAATATCACGATATCGGGGCAAAACATTTATCTTTAAAAACCCTTTGGGAGAAGTATTTTATGACCACTTTTCTTTTTGATGATATTGTTTTCGGGCCTGTCAGAAGCAGGAGACTGGGCGCATCGCTTGGCATTAACCTGTTGCCGGTCAGCTTGAAGTGCTGCACTTTTAACTGCATCTATTGCGAATGCGGATGGACGGGAGAAGGAGCGACCGGTTCGGTTCTGCCTTTACGAAGCCAGATCCGTGAACGCCTCGAAAATAAGTTAAAACAGATCCGTGATGAAAACGGGTCGTTTGACCGGATCACCTTCGCCGGTAACGGGGAACCGACCATACACCCCGACTTCCCGGGAATCATGGATGATGCGGTTTATCTCAGGAACCAGTATTTCCCTGATGTTAAGATCGCCGTCCTGTCAAATGCATCAAGACTGGATGATCCCGAAGTGTTCCGTGCACTCGTAAGGGCTGATATGAATATTCTGAAACTCGATTCGTCGCGCGATGAAACCGTACGCTTGCTGAACCAGCCTCCGGAAAATTACCGGGTACAGAAAGTCATTGACGGGATGGTACAGTTTAATGGCCGCTTTATCCTCCAGACCCTCTTTATTCAGGGTACCATCAACGGCCGGATTGTTGACAATACCACCGAAGAGGAGGTTAAAGGATGGCTGGGCGTGGTCAAAAAAGTCAAGCCCTCGCTGGTCATGATCTACACTATTGAGCGGGATACTCCGGTGGATACCCTGAGAAAGGCTCCGCGGGAAATACTCGATTCGATTGCCCTGCGCACTCGTAAGCTGGGTTTTGCCGTGCAGGTTTCTTATTAATCCGGGTAATGGACTCCAGACTGAAAACGATCCTGGTGAGCCCTCTCGAATGGGGCCTGGGACATACGGTCCGTCTGGTTCCGGTAATAGATAATTTACTCAAACAGGGGCATAGCGTCATTCTGGCTTCCGACGGGCGCTCCCTTAGTTTCCTTCGCTTCCGCTTTCCCGGATTGTCCTGGGTCCGGATGCCGTTCTATCCGGTTCGATATCCGGAGAAAAAAAATTTCTTCCTGAAAATCATTCCACAAATTCCGGGTATCCTCCGTGCAATCCGCCGGAACAGGAAACAGGTTTCCGCACTGGTCAGAGAATGGTCCATCGACCTGATAATCAGCGATCACAGGTACGGGCTCACCTGTAGCGGTGTTCCCAGCATTTTCATAACCAATCAATTGTGGCTGAAAGCGCCGAAAGGCCTGACCTGGGGAGAGCCCCTGGCATACCGGCTGCACCTTTGGTACCTCAGGAAATTTACCCGAATCTGGTTACCTGATTTCCCGGGGGAACCGAATATTTCCGGGATACAGACCCATCCTTCCCGACTGCCTGGCCGGGTTGAATATATCGGTCCGGTTTCCAGGTTCAAGGGCGTCTCTCCTGAAAAACCCGGTCAGGCAAAACCTTTTGAGATATTGGGATTATTGTCGGGTCCCGAGCCCCAGCGAACGATTCTTGAAAACATCCTGGTACATACCCTGAATGAAGCCGGAACACGATCAATAATCCTTCGTGGTTTGCCGCCTGAAGATCCGTCTGCCCGACCATCCGAAGAAGACAAAGGGTGTGTCAGGCTGATCAGCCACGCTTCCGATCCTCATCTGCTCTGGTATATTCAGCAAGCCGGCAGGATCGTCTGCCGCCCGGGAAACTCAACGGTATCCGACCTGATCATCCTGGGGAAAACTGCGCTCCTGGTCCCAACCCCCGGACAAACCGAACAGGAATATGTGGCGACACATCTTGCAGCACAGGGGTGGTTCGAGGTATGCACACAAGAGGGCATAAGGGCATACGGGCTGGAGTTTACCCCGCGAAAGCGGGGGGCATACGGGAAGGCAGAGGGCAGAAGGCAGAAGGCAAAAATTAGTTAAAAGGAAGAAGAAATAGGCTCGAAGGTATTGGGTGTGAATCGTAAGCTGTAGAAGGCAGGATTTAATCTGACAGTTTGGGGTTAATTTAGAATTGGAAAACTAAAGTAATTAACCCCAAAACTATCAGACATGACTCAAGAAGTAAAATTAATCAAAAGTAAACTGGGTTTATTAAATCTTGCCGAAA
>JAZDPC010000037.1:0-7423 GCA_043797975.1 Bacteroidota bacterium | reverse complement strand
ACTCTCAACAATCTTTGTGTTGTCGTATGCCCACTCGTTTTCACAAAACGCTCCAATCACCACAGCCGGAAGCGTTCAGGTTTGTCCCGACAGCCTGGCGACCATTCCTGTGACGGTGGATAATTTCACCTTCATCGGTTCCATCTCCTTACGGCTGGATTATGATCCGACTTTTCTGACCTTTTCCACGGTCACGAATATCAACCCGGCGCTCGCCATCGCCGGCGTGTTGTTCAACGATGTTCCGGTATCGGGCACCCTACATAAGATCATGATCGTGTGGACCGACATCAATGCAGACACCCTGGCCAATGGCTCCAAATTATTTGACATCCTGTTAACTTATCTGTCGGGCGCTCCTTCCCTGTCATTCAACAATACTGCCAATAACGGCAGCGATTGTGAATACGCCAATGGGTCGGGATTTCCGTTAAATGATATTCCCACTTCAACCTATTACATAGACGGACAAGTTTCCGGCATCCCCCTGGTCGGAGCTGCGGGAACTATTTCGGGGACGGCAACGGTGTGTCAGGGACAAACCGGAGTCGGTTATTCAGTGCCTGTCATTCCGAATGCCACCGGGTATGCCTGGTCAGTTCCAACAGGCGCTACGATCGTTTCGGGGATCAACTCCAGTATCATCACCGTCGATTTCTCTGCTTCGGCTTCCAGCGGGAACATCACCGTATATGGAACAAACTCCTGCGGAAATGGAATCCCTTCACCTGCCTACCCCGTCACGGTTGTTGCTTTGCCTGGACCAGGCGGAACAATTACCGGAACAGCCACAGTTCAGCAAGGACAAACAGGCGTGCAATACTCAACCTCTCCCATCGCCAATGCCACCGGATATACCTGGTCGGTGCCTTCCGGCGCCACCATTGTGTCGGGAACAAACAGCACCACCATCACCGTTGATTTCTCCCCAACTGCTTCCAGCGGGAACATTACCGTATATGGAACGAATGCCTGCGGGAACGGACCCACGGCTCAGGCTTTTCCGGTAACCGTAGTGATGGCGACCCAGCTTGAACTGACGGACATCACAATACCCAACGGTACTACCATCTGTTACGACGCAACGCAAACCATCATTCTGGCCGGCAATGGAACCTTTTTCACGGTGGAGAACGGAGGCTCTGTCACGCTCATTGCCGGACTAAACATCCTGATGCTTCCCGGCACCACCGTACAACCGGGTGGATATATGTGGGCCTATATCACGACCACCGGTCAGTATTGCGGTCCAACCAACAGCCCGGTCTATCCGGTGGCAAAAAATGAAATCACCAAAGTGAATCCGGAAGAATTTATCCCCGTTACAAAACCTGCGGTTCCCCAATGCAAAATATACCCCAACCCAACTACAGGAAACTTCACCCTTGAACTCACCGGGCTGGCTGAAACTGCATCTGTGCAGGTGGAAGCATTCAGTATAATGGGAGAAAAGATCTTTACCAGGGTCCTCTCCGGAACAAGCAATCACGTTTTCTCCATATCGGAGAGACCGTCAGGGCTCTATTTCGTCAAAGTAACCGCTGAAGGATCTTCCCAGATTCTAAAGGTGGTGAAGCAGTAAGCCACGACACCACTATTTTACTCGATGGAAACGTATGATGTCATCATCATCGGCGGGGGGCCGGCCGGACTGCATTGTGCAGAGGTTCTGGCGCAATCGGATCTCCACGTGCTGCTGCTGGAGAAAAATAGCCGGTTCGGAGAGAAAGTATGTGCCGGGGGGCTTACACGGAAGGATCTGGATATCCTACGGCTTCCGGATCATGTGATCGAGCATAAAGTGCAAAAGACCCTGATCACAGCCCGAAAGCGGCAAAACCGCACCGACGCTCCGGTGCCGTTTATCTTCACGGTCGACCGCCGCGAACTGGGCACCTGGCAACGACAAAGACTGGACGGAACCCGGGTACAAGTGCTAACCAACGCCCGCGTCAGCGCCATAGAAAAGAAAACAATAACCGTCTCTCGCCACAACGTAGCGCCAGCCACATACAGGTTTCACTTTCTCGTTGGGGCCTACGGCTGCAACTCCATCGTCAGGCGCCATGTGGGATTACCTGTCGAGCGGAGGCTGATCGGAATGCAATATCAGGTGCTAAAGAACGGCGAAGAGCCGAGGTTCGAAATGCATCTCCATGCCCGCTATTTTCACTCCTGGTATGCCTGGGTATTTCCCCATAGGAACACCTTCTGCATCGGCTGTGTCAGCGACCCAAAGATCATCCCGGCAGGAGAGGCACGGAAACGGTTTGAAACATGGCTGAAACAGCAGCGGGTAGATCTCTCAGATGCCCGTTATGAGTCGGCGCCGATCAGTTATGATTACCGGGGGATCCGGTTCGGAAACATCTTCCTGGTGGGTGATGCTGGAGGATTTGCATCCGGACTCACAGGCGAAGGGATATATCAGGCGCTGGTTTCGGGAGAAGCTGCCGCCCGGATGATCCTGGATCCCAATGCCCCCCTGCCTGAACTTGAAGAGGTGATCCGGTATAACGAGATCCAGCAGAAGATCCTGAAGCTATTTCACATAGCCGGTCCTTTCCGGAGAATCCTCCATGCCATCCTTTTACAACTTCTCAACTTCGGTCCGGTGAAAGCGAAGATTCACAACGCCTTTACCTCCTGATGCCAGTTAACCCGATCACTGGTTTTTAAATGATTTCCAGGTATACTCAAATTTTGCAGAAATCCACTTTAACTCAAAATATGCAAGATCCTGAATTTCTGTGTAAGCACCGTCAATGACCCATTCCACCATGAAATAAAAGCTTCCGGGTTCGCTGTGATAGGCATTCGCAATACCAAAATTGGATGAACCTTCATAAGTTATATCGACGGCATAGTATTGTTTCGGTGGTGTGTATGTATTTCCGAAAACACCAAAAGCACCGTACCGGTACTTTATTCTTACCTGAATATTCCTTGGTTGATCTTTTACAAGATCACAAGTAAAGCGAAACGTAATGTGTTCATCAGGGCATACATTTTCCTCGGCATTAGTCCATACCTGGAATACCCTGAAATCCCCTTCTGTATAAGTGTTCCAATTAGGATCTTGCCATGGATACGGCGGTAAGTTCATTGACCAGTCCTTTGTCATTTTTTGTTCCGGCCCGCAAGGATCTTGCTTGTCAGTTGAAGTTTTATCGCAGGTGGCGAAAAACAGAAGCCCTGTAAACACAAGGACGAATAGACAGATCTTTTTCATGGGAATCTGGTTAAGTGAAACTTCCGTAATTAAGGCAAAGATAATCCATCTGAAGAAAAAGTCAATAATTTATTACTTTCGCAAAAGGTTTTTTTATTAGGCGCTATGAAACGGCTACTTCCTTTTATCATTTTTGTCAGCGTCAGCACCCAAGGGCTTTCGCAAGCAAAACCCAGGCACAATTGGCCGAACTGATCTATAAGGCATCCGAGTAACTAACCTAATTTACCAACACCCCATATGCTATGGAGAAACAGGAATCCAAACCAACCCGCACAGATCCATCCGTGAGAGAAGCCACGCAATCGTTCCAGCGCCTGAAATTCTGGATCGGTTTTCTGAAATGGTTTGTCGTCAGCGTCGCACTGGTGGTCATCACCACCATCATCGACTGGGGCTTCCGCGACCGGGAAGCCGGACTGGCGGAGCTTAAATTTTACGACCGTTACGTCACCGAGCTAATCGTTTTGAACCCGAACCCCGTACAGAAACGCATGCTGGCCCAGTATTTCGCCTCCGTTACTCCTTCCGAAAAATTGCGGGAACGGTGGGAGATCTATTACGACTCGGTTTACATCGAGTACCGGGAGTATATCGACCCCCTGCTGAAAGAGGATTCCATGATCCGGATGCGGTACCAGAGACTTCTTCAGCGCGAAAACCTGTCGGATGCAGGGACGGGGGAGCTGATCCGTGTAAAAGAACGGATGGACCAGATTGACAGGCTGCTGCATCCGTTACTCACGCTTCCGGCGGGTACAAACGAATAACTACTCATCCCTTCATCACTAATAACATTTAAGAAATGTTAAATAACATCTAAGTATGAAAATACGTTAGTATTTTTGCAGTCTAAATTAAACAGGCAATATGAAACAGATTATTTTAATTTTTTCAGTTCTTGTTCTCTTCGCGGGAACCGCAATTTCGCAGACGAAGTGGGAAGTCCCAGCCAAATTTCATACGATGAAGGCCGCTGTAAACCTGAAGGATGCTTCGGTGATCGCTACCGGCAAAGAGCTTTGGGCAAAGCATTGCAAATCATGCCATGGAGCAAAAGGACTGGGTGACGGTCCGAAAGCCGCCATGCTGAAAACCGATCCGGGAGATTTTACTTCTGCCGCTTTCCAGGGGCAGACAGATGGTGATCTTTTTTACAAAACTACTACCGGTCATAACGAGATGCCTGCGTTCGGAAAAAAGATCCCCAGCGCCGCTGATCAGTGGTCGCTGGTTGCTTTCATGAGAACGCTGAAACAGTAACCCGCCCCTTCCATTCTGATACTCATGGCCCTTTCAGGGTGACGTTTCCCCAGGCGGTAAGTTTTTTCCCGGGTGAGATCGTCAGATTGCCTTGCGATTGGATAGTCAGGTTGTGGCAGGTGGTGATTGACGATGTGATGATTGGTTTAACAGGAGTATCGGGGATGACCACATCAGTAAGGGAGGTCGGAATCCTGGCGGGTGTCCAATTGTTGGGATTCTCCCAGGAGGTATCGATACTTCCGGTCCAGGTCAGGGTGGTAAATACGGAGGGTTCCTCGATCCGGATCTCCAGGGCAGGATCACCCAGGGCATTGGAGCAGTAATGACACCAGCGCTGAGCTCCCGGTTCCCATTCGCCGGGTAAAGTTACCCAGGGAGCGGTCTTGACCTTGGAGATCATGTGGGCTGCTCCCAGGTGACGGTCAGGCAAGGTATCGGTATACATCGTGCTGACGAATTCACGGTGCAGGTGCTGGGAAGGACCATCTGAAGATCCTTCATTGAACCAGCCATACCGGGAATTGAATACCCCTCCTGCAAGAAAATTATCGATGGAAACTGCTTTGGCTGCAATGCAGGCAGGATTGTCGAAAGCGCCTGTGTTACACCCCTGGGTATATAAAAAAGTATAATTATGATCCGTTCCGTTTACCTGGGAGAAATTGGAATTGGTAATGGAAGAGATGGACATCCGCATCATATAGCTGTTATTTGCATGCCCCAGGTGATGAATGAACGACCTGCCCCCGTTGATCAACGTTCGCAGGGAATCTGCACTCCATTGCCATAAAGTTCCTCCCGGGAGGATGATACTGTCGTAAAGTTTTGTAATGGCATTGGTTGCAGAAGGGATGCCGTGAGTGAAATAGCCGCTGTCGGAATGATCGTCAATCAGCAGCTCCATGAAATCTCCTCCCAGGGTCAGCGGGTTGGCCCATAAATGCTCTCCGGCCAGGATCGGCCGGGTGAACTCCTCCAGCACAGGATTCGTCTGATAAGCGATTGATTTGTGGATCATATTCCGGAGTTCCGCTGTATCGTTGACGGGAAACCGGGCCACGGCGACTTCAGGGAGGAGATCGGGCTCATCAGCAACCTCCCCGTACACATGATTCCCGTTGGCATCGAAACTACCATCCATTCCCGAAAAATAAAGATCGGCCGGAATGTTCCCATCGGTGTAGAGGGAAGAGGATTGCACCTGGCAGTAAAAACCGCGGTACGGCACATATACCGGGTTTCCGGCCAGGAGAACATATTCAATGTGGTGATTCTGATATTCACTGAGGATGTAATTCCGGATTTTTTCCGGCAGGTCCCAACCTGAAACGGTGGCAGTAATAGTGGCAGTGGTCGCAATCGCGGTGGTGATCCCTTTGGCGGCATACATAGCGATCAACTCCTGGAACTCGTTCTGGAAAAGTTCCGGTGTAATGATGAGGAATTGATAATCGGTCGACGGGGAATCGGTTACAGGATATTGCCGGATCGCTTCCGGATTTTGTGCAAAAGCTGCGATTCTTCTCATGACAGCATCGGATGTATTCAGGTTTTTCAAGGCCTCTTTTGATAGCTTTCCGGGCCGGGTCGTGATGAGGATGGTCATTTTCCGGTACCAGGATAGAACCCCTGAAGCCGGGATGTAATTGACCGGTGTAAATGTGGTCAGGGCAAATGCGAATCCATTCAGATACTGGGTAATGAGAACTCCGGTTTTTTCAGCGGGATAGATAGTGGTCATCCGGTAGGTTCCGGCATTCCGGATAAAATCTCCGGAAAGGCCTTGTGAAACAGGACGTACATATTGGGCAGGGAAGAGGTTGAATACCCCCGGGAGCTGGACCTCATCTTCTCCGGTCCATTCCACCGAAACAGCTTCCTCCCCGGGAGGCAGCAGCAGGACTACCTGATGGTAAGGCAGCATGGGATTTCCCGGCAGGCCTGAGAGAGCTGTATGGGGAAACGTCACGACCTGGAAATCTCCTTTCGGGGAGATGAAAGGAGTATCAAAATAATAAGTATGTTCGACAGTTCCCGAAATGGAAAAAAATCCGGAAAATACCCAGAGAAGAATAAGCATTCGTTGTTTCAGGATCCTCATGCCCGCCAAAGTTACGGAATTGGGCGGGAAATCAAAACAATCCCCGGGCTTTTATCTCATCACAAACGGGACGACAATGGCAATGATCCCTGTGAAGACCACCACCATGATGAAGAGGTTGTAGCGCACGCTGTAATTCCCCAGCAGGGTTTGATCGTAATACTTATCAACCTGCTTGTCCTTGTACATGGTGATCAGTCCGTTCAGCAGCTTTTCCCGGGTCTGTTTTCCTTTCATCAGTCCGATGACCACCACCAGGTTAACCAGGATGACCAACACCACGAAAATAAACATCACGATCAGCATTGAATTGTCGGTGCGCGATTGGTCGACCACCCCGGCATTGATGGCCAGGGTGACCAGGTTCAGGACAATGGCCGCCAGGATAAAGATGATATCGGTGCGCGTATTCTGCTGCAGCTCCGACGTAATATGATTATGCACATGTTCGATCATAAGAAGTTCCTCCTTTTTTAATTTGATATAAAAATACATTAAAGTTTGATGCAGTCGGGCCAGGGATTTTTCCTGGAGACCGACCATACCTTATTTACATAGTTCAATGCATAATAATTCTGGATCAGATGGAGCCAGTGCGAGCCCCGCGTATTTAACCGGATCACATCGGGGTCTTCCGATTCGGTAAAACCCATCATGCGGATAAAGTTCGAAATCAGGCCAAATTCCTTCTCGAAATCCACCTGAAACAGTTCCCGGAATAATTTTTTTGAGATCGTTGTCTTGTAGAATTGCCAGTAAAGCCATAATACCTTCTGCATTTTTTTACTGACATTCATCCGGATGGAAATCGGCAACTCCCTGTC
>JAZDPC010000079.1:0-2695 GCA_043797975.1 Bacteroidota bacterium | reverse complement strand
CCTTGTATGGTTCCCTTCAGCATCATTTCCATGTAATGATCCGGTAATAAAGCATCTCGACGACGGGACTATAAACAGGATTGAAGGCAGCATGAACGGTCCTCTTGGCAGGTATGTGTCAGAAGGTAAAATGAAGGGTATTGCTGTTCTGAGATCTCATGGAGGACGTGTTCAGGCAATTCAGGACGGCGAAGTAAAGATCGATATTGCAGTACTTGCGGCATCTTCTGCCGATTCTTTCGGAAACGCAAAAGGAACAGGGGGGTCTTCGGCATGCGGAGTCCTGGGATATGCGAAAACTGACAGTATGTATGCTTCGAAAGTAATTGTCGTTACCGACAATCTCGTTGACCTGCCATGTTTCCCCATGGAAATAGAAGGGAATTATGTTGACTATGTTGTAGTTGTTGATAAGATTGGTATACCAGAAAAAATAGTATCAGGCACAACAGAGATAACAAAAAGTCCTGACAGGCTTCTTATCGCTGAACTGACTGCTTCCTTCATGGAAAAATCAGGGATTCTTAAAGATGGCGTTACAATGCAGGCGGGAGCCGGCGGAACATCCCTTGCTATTGCAGTTTTTGTCCACCAGATCCTCAAACAAAAAGGCTGGAAATCGAAATTCGGCTTCGGCGGGAGCACAAAATACATGGTTAAGATGCTTGAGGAGGGACAAATGGGTTATATTCTTGATGCACAGGCCTTTGATCTTGATGCTGTAAAATCGGTGGAAACTAATCCAAACCATGTTCCCTACTCCGTTTTCAATGCATATAACTACCATTCAAAAGGTAACCTGACCAGCATGAGGGATATTATGATTCTCGGGGCCACTGAGGTGGACCTGAATTTTAACGGTAATGTGGTTACACATTCAGATGGTTATCTTCTTCATGGCATCGGTGGATGGCAGAATTGTCTTCATGCTCGGAATGTCATGCTTCCTCTGCCTCTATTCCGTGACAGGATACCTGTAATTGTTGATGAAGTGACTACCCTTTGCGGGCCGGGCGAGCTTATTGATGTTATAATCACTGAAAGGGGAATAGCAATAAATCCATTACGTAAAGACCTGATAAAGAGTGTTAAAGGAGCCGGTCTTCCTCTGAGAACAATCAGAGAACTTAAGAATGAGGCGGAAAGAATTTGTGGTAAGCCCGTAAAAGCGGAGTTTGAAGAGAGGATAGTTGCAGTAATAAAATGGGTCGATGGTACCGTGATAGATGTGGTAAGAAAAATCAAAACGAAATAACTTAACAGATATGGAATGTTACAAGTGTGCTATCTGCGGATACATTTATGATCCCGAGCAGGGAGACCCTGCCGGAGGCATACAGGCGGGAATTGAATTCATTGACCTTCCCGATGATTATGTCTGCCCTCTTTGCAGCGCAGGTAAAGATGAATTTTTCAGCTGTGACTAATCCGGAAGAGGTAACTTCCGGGATTTATCTGTCCTTTGTTATTGCACAGGGATCCTGATTATTACATCCGTGAGCAGGTCCCAGAACATCTGAACGGTTTTTACCTCGATCTTTTCCTCAGGAGTATGAGCCCCCCTGATGGTCGGACCAAAAGAGATCATATCTATACCTTTGAATTTCTGATAGATAAGGCCGCATTCAAGGCCTGCATGTATTGCCCTTATATGCGGCTCATGCCCGAAAAGTCTATTATATGAATCCCTGGTGATCTTCAGTATTTCTGAGGTCATATTGGGCCTCCATCCCGGGTACCCGTCAGAATGGACCACCTGAGCTCCCGCAAGTTTAAGGCATGTTTCAACCATTGCTGCGACATCGTGTTTGGATGATTCAATGGAACTTCGCTGGGTAGTAACAACAGTTATCGAATGATCTTCTCCGAATTTTGCAGATGCAAGATTTGTTGATGTTTCAACAAGATCATCCATTTCCTTCGACCATGAAATTGCCCCATGAGGGCAGCAGGTAAGTGAATTTAAAAACCTCGTCTGGTTATCCCTGTCCATCACGAATCGCGGGAGATCAGCATCCTTTACCGTTATTTTCAGCTCCTTTTCAATATCTCTGAACTCCTCAACCATTGTTGATTGAAAATCTTCGATCCAGCTCTTTATTTTACCGGCAGAAGATTTTTCCAGTACTATTGTTGCAAATGCTTCACGAGGGATCGCATTACGAAGGTTGCCGCCGTCAAAGTTGCTGAGCGATATATTGTATTCGTTCGAGAGGTTCCAGAGGATTCTGTTCATTATCTTCACTGAATTGCCATATCCCTTATGGATCTCATCGCCTGAATGTCCGCCGTGAAGACCTGTGACAGATATTTCAAAAGCAGTGGAATCAGCAGGAACAGGCTCAGGACTGAATCTTATGGTACCTATTGTGTCCATCCCGCCAGCACATCCTATATAAAGCACACCCTCATCTTCAGAATCCAGGTTTATCAGAATCTTGCCTGAGAAAAAATCAGGCTTCAGGTTTATGGCACCTGTCATTCCCGACTCTTCATCAACGGTGAAAAGGCACTCTATCCTTCCTGCTTTAAGACTTTTATCAGTGAGAATTGCCATCTGTGAGGCAATCCCGACTCCGTCGTCTGCCCCGAGCGTTGTTCCGTTAGCTGATATCCAGCCGTTATTTACCAACGGTATTATAGGTTCAGCCTGCCAGTTGTGAGGATGATCAGCATTTTTCTCGCCAACCATGTC
>JAZDPC010000068.1:0-32892 GCA_043797975.1 Bacteroidota bacterium | reverse complement strand
GCTTGTCCGTCCGTCCGTAGAGCTTCCAGTCGATATGCCGGGTCGACTCTCCGGGATTATAATGACGATGCTCGGCGAACTCAACGGAAAAGCCATGAAAAGGGCTCCGGTGAAGGCCTGTTATGAATCCTTCCACCACCTGCCGCGCGATGAGGTCGAGCTGGTAAAGGCTCCCCCATTCTTCGATCTCTGAAAGATTTTTCGTAAGAAGGATTGCTATTTCAAAAGGGCCTCAACCTTGGCCACCAGTGCGCCTTTCGGCACAACGCCCACCTGTTTGTCCACAACCTGCCCGTTTTTAACAAAAAGAAGGGTGGGGATGTTGCGAATCCCGTATTTACCGGAAATCCCCGGATTGCTGTCGACATCAACTTTCCCCACCACAATCCGGCCTTCATACTCCTGGGAGATCTCCTTTACCACAGGTGTGAGCATTCTGCACGGACCGCACCATTCAGCCCAGAAATCAATTACTGCAGGTTGCCCGGCGTTGAGGACAACTTCCTGGAAATTAGCATCGGTTATTTCAATTGTCATGATCCTTAAGTTTTATTGTAAGCCTTGTCACTGTTCAAACAAAAATATAAAAACCATCCTTGCCTTGTATGATTTATTCAATCTTAAACTCAATTTCGGGATGATTGTTTAAATAGTGTAAAACTTCACGGTTAAGTTCAATCCGGAAACTTCGGCTGAAAAGGGATATGCTGATCTTTTCGACCGGTTCAAAAACCTTGAATTTCATAAGGGTCTTACCTTTGTTCCGGTTTAACATGCCGACAACTTCGTCAACGAGTTCCTTGCCGATGGCATCAAGGGAGATACAAAGGGTAACCGACCGAATCATTTTTTCCCTCACGTCTACGAGCAGATTCATCTCCTTGACCTTGAATTCAAACTCATCGTCATTGAACCTGTGCGGCTCTACCTTGCCGGTCAGCAGCAAAGAGTATCCCGGCTGCATGTATTTTTTAAAATCCAGATAATCCTGACTGAAAAAAGTGAACGTATGCGTATCGGTGAAATCCTCCACCGACATCCGGCCGTACGGTTTCCCGTTTTTAGTGATCTTATGCTCCACAGAAGTCACAATTCCCGCAACCCGGAGATCTTTTCCCTTTAGTGATGGAATATCCTGAAAATCAGCAAGATTAGCTGAGCAGAAATGATCGATTTCAAGCCGGTATTCATCCAGCGGATGCGCCGACAGGTAGATACCGACATGCTCCTTTTCAAGGTTCAACTGGTGCAGGGTGCTCCAGGCTTCGCCAGGCCTGGGTTCCGGACGGACAGGCTTGACCTCCGTTCCGCCACCAAACAAGCTGGTCTGTGATCTTCCCTGTTCATCCTGAACCTTGGCACCGTAACGGAGCAGCTGTTCAATAAAATTCTGGCCCTTTTCATCTTCTGAGAAAAACTGGTAACGCTGGAATTTGGAAAGGTTATCGAGTGCACCGCTCACCGCCATGGATTCGATCACTTTTTTATTGATGGTCTTGAGACTCATCCTTTCCACCAGGTTGTAAATATCGGTGAAAGGCCCGTTATCATCTCGCTCCCTTACCAATGATTCCACGACACCTTCGCCGATACCCTTTACGGCTGCCAGCCCGAAGCGAATATTCCCGTCTTTGTTGACCGTGAACTTAAGATAACTCTCATTTACATCCGGTCCGAGCACCAGCAGCCCCATACGCCGGCATTCATCCATCATGAAAGTGATCTTCTTGATATCCGACAGGTTCCGGCTCAAGACGGCAGCCATAAATTCTGCCGGGTAATGGGCCTTGAGATAAGCTGTCTGAAATGCTACCACTGCATATCCGGCCGAGTGGGACCGGTTGAATCCGTATTTGGCGAATTCCTGCATGATATCGAAAATCTCGATTGCTTTTTCTTTTGAAACGCCCTTGCTTTCAGCACCTTCGATGAATGAAGCTTGTTGCTTCTCCATCTCGTCCATCTTCTTCTTACCCATGGCACGGCGGAGAATATCTGCTTTTCCAAGCGAGAAACCGCCGATAATCTGTGCCGTCTGCATGATTTGTTCCTGGTAGACCATGATACCGTAAGTATCCCTGAGAATATCCTCCAGCCAGGGGTGCGGATAAATGACCGGTTCCAATCCGAATTTTCTCTTGATAAACACCGGTATGAACTCCATTGGCCCTGGCCGGTACAGGGCGTTCATTGCAATCAGGTCTTCAAGGACGGTAGGCTTGAGGTCCTTGAGGTATTGCCTCATTCCGGTTGATTCAAACTGAAAGGTCCCGATAGTCTCGCCCTTCTGATAGAGCTCGAAAGTCTTGGTGTCTTCATAGGATATCGTGTTCATATCCAGATCGATTCCCTTCGAGAGCCTGATATTCTCCAGGGCATCCCGGATAATGGACAGGGTTTTCAGGCCCAGGAAGTCCATCTTCAGCATGCCGACTTTCTCAAGATAATGACCATCATACTGGGTGATCATCAGATCCGTTTCCTTTGAGGTGGCCACTGGAATATGCTCGATCAGCGGATCCCTTCCGATAATCACCCCGCAGGCATGAATGCCAGTTTGCCGGATCGATCCCTCAAGGATTTCAGCCATTTCCAGGGTTTTTCTAACCTGATCTTCTCCTTCTATCCGTTCTTTTCTGAGATCGGGAATCTCCTCATAGGCTTTTTTAAAATTAACCTGTGGCCCGTCAGGAATCATCTTGGCAAGGCGGTTTGCTTCCGTCAATGGAAGGCTGATGACCCGTGCCACATCGCGAATGGCCATTTTGGCACCCATTGAACCAAACGTAATGACTTGTGCGACACGTTCTTTGCTATACTTTTCAACCACATATTTCATCACTTCCTCACGGCCGTCATCGTCAAAGTCAATATCGATATCCGGCATACTCACCCTCTCAGGATTCAGGAACCTTTCAAACAGTAGCTTGTACTTGATCGGGTCGATATCTGTAATGCCGGTGCAATAAGCGACTGCCGAACCGGCTGCCGATCCCCGTCCCGGCCCGACTGCAACATTTCTTTCGCGGGCAGCCCGGATAAAATCCTGAACGATCAGGAAATATCCTGCAAATCCCATATTCCCGATAACGTTGAGTTCAAAATCAATACGTTCACGCTTGGAGTCCGTCATCTCCGGGTACCGTTTCTTTGCACCTTCATAGGTGAGGTGCTTTAAGTACTCATTCTGGTCGGTAAAGGTGTCCGGTAATTTGAACTCGGGCAAAAGGACCGGACGGTCCAACTCATAGTTCTCTATGGATTCCGCAACCTTGATTGTATTGGTGAGCGCTTCGGGCAGGTCAGGAAAAAGAGCCCCCATTTCTTCTTCGGTTTTGAAGAATTCCTGGCCGATAAACTTCATTCTGTTCGTATCATTGATATCCTTGCCTGTACTCAGACAGAGCAGGATGTCCTGTGCCTCTGCATCCTTCTCGTTCAGGTAGTGCACATCATTGGAGGCAATCAGGTCAATGCCGTATTTCCGGGCCAGTTTGACCAGGACCGGGTTCACCTGTTTCTGTTCGGGATGTCCGTGATCCTGTAACTCGATATAATAATCATTGCCAAACAGGTCCTTGTACCTGAGAAGAACCTCTTCAGCGGCTGCTTCAGAACTCCTTGCTGCACGGGGTAGCTCACCTGCCAGGCAGGACGAACAGGCAACCAGACCTTCATGATATTGCTCAAGCAGTTCCCAATCGATTCTCGGTTTGTAGTAAAATCCTTCAATATAGGCCAGAGAAGTCAACTTTACCAGGTTGTGGTACCCGGTCTTGTTTTTGGCCAGTAAAACGAGGTGAAACCGGTGACGATCCTCAACATCCGATTTGTCTTTTCTACCCTTGGGGGCCAGATAGAATTCACATCCCAGAATCGGCTTGATGTTTTTTACCCGGGCAGCATCGTAAAAATGCTTGACTCCGAACATGTTTCCGTGGTCAGTGATAGCAATAGCGGGCATCCCAAGTGAAACTGCGCGCTCCATAACTTCCTCAACAGGCGTTGCCCCATCGAGAATTGAGTATTGAGTATGGAGGTGCAGATGTACGAAGCCGCTCATGAGGTCAAAATTAGAAAGTAATGTCCCGAACGGAAGCGGTGTTTAAAACTCTTTTAAAAGTATAAGTACTTTTGGATAACATGAATTTAATGGTATCTTTGCAGCCACAAAAATTTTAAAAGTACTAATGATCAGTAAGCATGCCAGCAAAAATTAGGTTAACCAGACACGGGAAGAAATCCCGTCCGTATTACTACGTTGTAGTTGCGGATAGCAGGGCACCACGGGATGGTAAGTTCATTGAGCGGATTGGCTCTTATAATCCGGTCACGAATCCTGCTACCATTGAATTGGACTTTGACAAAGCCTTATCATGGTTGCAAAAAGGTGCACTGCCGACTGATACCGTACGTTCAATCCTACATCAAAAGGGTGTTCTGTACAAAAATCACCTGCTCAAAGGGATCGCAAAAGGAGCTCTTAACGAAGAACAGGCAGAAAAGAAATTCCAGGAATGGATGGAAAAGAATGAAGCCAAACTCAAAAACCTGACCAGTCAGTTGGAATCCGACAAACGGAGCAGGAAAACGGATCTTTTGGCTGAAGAAACGAAAGTCAAGGAAGCACGTGCTGCCGCCCTGGCCAAAAAGCAAGCCAAGGAAGCCGCCGCTGCTCACGCTGCTGAAGAAGCCGAAACTCCGGCTGAAGCACCCGCTGAGGCTCCGGTTAAAACAGAAGCTCCGGCAGAAGTTCCGGCTGAAGCTCCCGCAGCTGAGGACGCCGTCGAAGGAAAACCAGCCGAATAATAAACGGTCTGTTTTCACGGTTAAAATAAACGTAGAGACGCATTTTTTGCGTCTCTACCTGTTTTATACCGTTAAATGGTAATTTTAAGGTGTAATTCCTAGCAGATTCTAAACTATGAAACCTTTTCTGGTAATCGGAATTACCCTTCTGCTCTTTCCGGTCACTTTGATGTCTCAGGATAATCCGGCCAGATCCCGGTTGATCAGATCGATTTCCATAGAGCCGGGTTACCGCTTCGCTGGCGGCAACAATACTCTTTTGGATTTCCGTCCCGATGCAGAAATGTCGCACCACTACCGAATAACGGATTATAGCTACCTGTCTGTCGGTATGATCCTTTGTCCTGTGAAGAGGCTCTCCATTACACTGGCCGGTGATTTGTCAGGCTTCAAAGCTACCGATCAATATCTTTTCAGTTATATCGATCCTTTGAATTATGACGTTCCTTTTGACCAGCTGGCCTTTTATATTTCGGCTGCCTATCAGTTCAGTCATGGATGGGAACTGTCCCTGGCGGGTCATATCCTGTCAGGTGTGCAGCCACTCATGGTTTGGCAGGATGAGATTTTGGGCGGCGAATATGTGGCTGCTCCAAATCCATACCGCGATTGGCTCCTCCATGGAGCCGTTCTGAAGCAAACCGGCAGACTGGATTTCGAACTTTCAGGAGGTTTTGCACATTTCCGGTCAAAACCGGCCGGCCAGGCCGGGTTCCGGCTTCGTGCCGACTTAACGGGGCATCAGGCAACCTATCTTGAAGGTTCCGCTACCTGGGTGGCTGATACCCTCAATCCCAAAGGAAGATTCGTATTTACCGCAGGCGCCGGGCAAAAGCTATCCGGAAGCTTGTGGGTACAGGCCGGTTATTCATTCGGCGTTCTGCAAAATATGACGGAGAATCTGGGAAGAACTGTCTATAATCTTTTCGATCCGGTCAGACAAAAAGCAGATATCTCCCTGATAATAAAAGAATTGACGAAAAACCTCGGCGTGTCACTGACCTATGAATGGTCGCAGCGTTTGGCAACCTGGTACGTTTATCGCAGTGGAGTTAGCGACGGGATGATTGACAAAAACTATTCGTTTCACAGCCTGACTGGAGGAATCACCTGGCGGTTCTGAACCGACACCGGGATAACAATATTAAAATGGAGAATATCACCGAGCAGATCAGATTATCCACTTTTGAAGCAGGAATACTGATAAAGAACCACGGAGTCAGCGGCAAGCTTGTGCTTCGGCTTCATCAGCCTGCCGATGATATCCTGGATTTCCCCGAATGGGTTTTCATCCGGATCTGGGGTCAACCTGTTCCATTTAAAGTCATGGAAGAATCCGTTTATCAGAAGGATAACCGGCACCTGGTGATCGGCCTTGCAGGAATCAATGATCAGCAAAGTGCCCGCCAATTGATCGGTAATGCATGTGATCTCGAGGGAAGCTGGTCCGACTGGTTTGTTTCAGAATCCCAGGCCCCGGGAACCTGGACAGGAGCCGATGTCATGGAGATCATCACCGGCCAGTCAGGCAAGGTCACCGGTTATCAGGATATAAAGGGAAATCCTTTGATTGAAATCGAACTCAACGGCAAAACCGTACTGGTTCCGTTCAATCCTGAATATATTCTGGAAACCGATCAAAAGGAAAAGAAACTTATCGTAAAAATCCCACCGGGACTCTTTTCCCTTTACGACTGTCCCTGACAATTAGTGATTTCCGTATGCCCCCCGCTATCGCGGGGTAAACTCCTGCCCGTAAGCCCGTATGCCCTTTCACGGTCTTATCATCTCCATCTCCCCTTCCTCGTTCAGCTTAACCACGGTTGAAGGTTTACCCTGATTACAGTCTTGCTGGCGCCATTTGACAACATAATCAACCTGGTCCAGAAAATGTTTGGGAATATCTGCAAATACTCCGGGCGGAGGCTCGTTGCTGCGGTTGGCCGATGAGGATACCAGTGGCCGGCCGAAATTTCGGATTAGCTCAATACAGAAAGGATCGTGCGGGATCCGTATCCCGATGGATCCATCCGGTGCCGGCAGGTTCGGTGCCAGATTGCGGGCATGGGGGAAAATCAGGGTCAGCGGATCCAGAGTCTTTTTCATCACCTGCCAGATAAGATCAGGTGTGTCATATGTGTAATCCTCAGCCATATCACTATCGGATACGAGGATCAGCATGCTCCTGTTTTCAGGGCGCTCCTTGATCTTATAAACCTTTTGAACGGCAACTGCCAGGGTGGCATCACACCCGATTCCCCAGATCGTATCCGTCGGATAGAGAATGACTCCTCCCTGTTTGAGAATTTTTACCGCCTGATTCAGATCGTAACTGTCCCAGCCTGTTTTATCGCTGACTTTCATACAGTTGACGAAGATAATAATATTTTTTCCAAGCGTAAAGTGCTGAATATCGAGCAATTTGCCAGCCAGCTTTGCCCTCAAGAAATCCCAGGCGAATGCAATACTCTCTGAACCAGCGCCATACACAATGTCCGATTGCAGAACCTCTGTGAACTTTTATTCTCCGGTCAAAATAAGCCTTCGCAGATATCTTAGCAAACTGATCGGTTTTATCCTGTTGCTCCTTAACCGTATGAATGGCCCAATGAAGCAAATCTCCCTTGACCCTGACAATCTCTGTATCCGGATCCATCCGGACAAAATCATGCGGATCAAGGCCTCTCCACATGGCCTTACGGCGATCAAAAAGTCTGAGCTTTCTGTCAGGATAAAGTGTCGTGAACCTCATCCACCGGCCGCACCAGCTGTTCCTTCGGTTGAAAACATACCCGTCATGGGTCCAGTTTTCCTTAATCTTGCTGATCTGTTCCCTGAGCTTTGCCGACAATGCCTCATCAGCATCCAGGGACAGGATATGGTCATAGGTAGCCTGCTTCATTGCTCGGTTTTTCTGGGAGACATACCCGTCAAAAACGTGCTGTTCAAACCGGACACCGGACTCCCTGCAAATAACCTCCGTTCTGTCGGTACTGAACGAATCGAGCACATAGATCTCATCGGCAACATTAAGCAACGACTCAAGACACCGCCCGATATCCTGCTCTTCATTAAAAGAAATGATAACCGCCGAAATCTTAACTGTCATAACCTATTTTACTATACCTCACCATACCTCACCATACCTCACCACTTCTATGCAGATACATTAAACTCCCTCAGCGCCTCATTCAGTGCCGTTTTCAGATCGGTCGAAGCTTTTCGCTGCCCGATGATCAGGGCACAAGGAACCTGGAATTCCCCGGCCGGATATTTTCGCGCATAGGACCCCGGGATTACCACCGACCGGGGGGGAATGTATCCTTTGTATTCGACCGTCACCGAGCCGGTGACATCCAGTATTCTGGTGGATCCCGTAATCACCACGTTTGCGCCGAGGACAGCCTCGCGGCCGACCCGTGCTCCTTCCACAACAATACAGCGTGATCCAATGAAGGCATCATCCTCGATAATGACGGGAGCTGCCTGAACCGGTTCCAACACACCACCGATCCCGACACCGCCACTCAGGTGAACATGCTTGCCGATCTGAGCGCATGAACCAACTGTAGCCCAGGTATCAACCAGCGTACCTTCATCCACATACGCACCGATGTTAACATATGATGGCATCAGGATAACTCCCGGTGCCAGGTAAGAACCATATCGTGCAACTGCATGGGGAACTACCCTGATACCTTGACTGGCGTAATCGTGTTTCAGCGGGATCTTGTCATAAAACTCCAGTGGACCGGCTTCGGCAACCTCCATTTTACGGAGCGGAAAATAAAGAATCACAGCCTTCTTAATCCACTCATTCACCCTCCACCCGTCACCGGAAGGCTCCGCAACGCGCATGCTCCCTTTATCCAGCCCTTCCACTACCTGTTCAATGGCTTTCCGGCAGGAAGGTTGCTCCAGTAATGTCCTGTTTTCCCAAGCCCGGTCAATAAGATCTTTGTATTTCTCCATTCTGATATACTTATGAGGTCAAATATAACTGATATCCCGATTATTGTAAATTTGAACCCTAAAGATGGGCATAAGGGCATAAGGGCATTGGGGCATAAGGTTGTTTCCTCAAGCCCTCAAGCCCTCAAGCCCTTAAGCCCTAAAATTGCTCCGATGCATCTACCCACACTTTCCGACATCCAACTTGCCCATGCCCGCATCCTCCCTTACATTCACCGCACTCCGGTGATGACTTCATCGGGTATTAACCACCTCCTGGGGGCTGAGTTTTATTTCAAATGCGAGAATTTTCAGAAGGTGGGAGCCTTTAAGTACCGGGGGGCTACGAATGCTGTGCTGAGCCTTCCCAAAGAGGAACTTGTACACGGAGTCGGGACCCATTCTTCAGGTAACCATGCAGCAGCGCTTGCCCTTGCAGCCAGGGTAGCCGGGGTCCCGGCTTTTATCGTGATGCCCCGGACAGCTCCTGAAATAAAGAAAGTTGCGGTTGCCGGCTACGGTGGTATCATAACCTTTTGCGAGCCTACACAGGAAGCCCGGGAATCCACGATGAAAAGGATTCAGCTGGAAACAGAATGCACTTTTATTCACCCTTATAACCGGTTTGAGATCATTGCCGGCCAGGGTACCGCTGCACTTGAATTTCTTGAAGAGGTACCCGACCTGGATATCATCATGGCACCCGTCGGGGGTGGTGGATTGTTAAGTGGTACTGCGATTGTTGCCCGGTCGGTTAAACCTGATATTATTATCTGGGCCGGTGAACCTCAGAATGCCGATGATGCACGGAAATCCTTTTATTCAGGTGAAATTCATCCATCGATCAATCCGCAAACAATCGCTGATGGCCTTCTAACCTCCCTAGGAACCCTGACCTTTTCAGCCATCCGAAAAAACGTCGATGATATTCTGCTGTGTCCTGAACCAACTATCAGGGAAGCACAACGACTCATTATCGAACGTATGAAAATCGTGATCGAGCCAAGCTCCGCAGTGCCGCTTGGAGCCCTCATGGCAGGACCCGAAAATGACTGGAAAGGGAAAAAGATCGGTATCATCCTGAGTGGCGGGAATGTTCAGCTGTCATTAAGTGACTAGTGACTTGAGACTTGTGCTTTTCTTTCGTCAGTCGATCTTGATGATGCAGCTAACTGGTCTGTGGTCAGAAAACTTAACCTTACCGATGGTAAAACCAGATGAAACCATCTCCTTGCTGTGCAGGATATAATCAATCCGCAAAGGGGCTTTCATGTTCGGATAGGTAATGCCCGTTCCTTTTCCGCCGGAGCGAAAGCTGTCGTAAAGGCCATTCCTGATCTTGTTCGTCGTGAAACTGACCGGGGTGTCGTTAAAGTCCCCGCAGACAATCACTTTAAAAGGAGACTGCCTGATGTGTTTTTTAACGATGAGTGATTGTCCGGCACGGTTGATATAGGCCGATTTCATGCGATGCACGATCTCTGATATCTTGTCTCCCGGAATGCGCTTATCATCAGTCTGATCATCAATCCACTGGAATTCATCACGTTCAAAATGGATGGATTCCAGATGGTTGTTATAAACCCGGATGGTGTCGTTGCCGATTTTAATATCAGTGTAAATAAACATATTCCTCGAGTCGGGAAAGTGTTCATGGCCCGAACTGATTATCGGATATCGGCTGAAGATAGCCAGGCCATGTTTCCGGTTCTGTGCTGTGGAATTAAATTCAATATACTCATGTGGCAGGAATCCGAATTGAGACCGGATTCTGCTCAGTGGAAATTTCCCAGGGTCCTGGATGAGAAATTCCTGGAGGCAAAGAATGTCGGGCTTATTATCAGATATATACTTAAATATTCCCGCACTGGCATCCTTTTGTTTCGACCAGCCGAAGAGGTCAAATAATCGTACGTTATAACTCGTCACTTTGATCTGGCCGGCTGCGGTTTCCTGTTTCCCTGACGATCCGGGCAACTGGAATGTAAGAATCAGCGGGGTCCAGATCGTGACGATAACGAGTGCCGGGAAGAGGGCTGCTTTGCTCCGGAGAATAATGAATACCAGTAGGAAAACAACCTGGAGCAGGGCAAGAACGGGAAAAGCAAGTCCGAAAAAAGCAAATGGCCAGGCTGTCGCCGGACTGATCCACTGGCTAAGAATAGCTCCACACAGCGGGATGACCGTGAAAAGGTAAAGGAAGAATACTATTCGCCTGAAAATTCTCCGCATACTCATTTTTTACTGTTCCGGAACAATGACTCCTTTTCCTCTTTTGACAATCCATCATATCCGCTTTTGGAAATCTTATCCAGGATACGATCTATATTCTGTTGTTCCTGAGTCTTCCGGGCATTGTAATCCATATCAGTTTCCGGCCGGTTTTCAGATTTTCGGTACTTCACCCTGATTTTTCCCGGTCTCCTGCGAAACAAACTGAACAAACTATCCATAAAGCGGTTAAATCCTTTCGTCAGGTCATGTCCACGCTGAAGCTGAGTCGCATACAGAAATCCGAACAGGGCACCTCCCAGGTGGGCAATATGACCACCTGCATTGCCCGACCGGATACTCAGAATATCTATTAGAACGCTTATCAGGGCTATATATTTGAGTTTGATCCGGCCGATAAATATCAGGCTGATGGAATAATTCGGGACATAGAAGGAAATCGCCATGACGACTGCAAGTATGGCGGCTGATGCACCCAGGGCAACGGCAGCCGGAACCTCTTCAGCAAAGGCCGGAAACAGATTGTAGGATAATACGTAAACCAACCCGCCGGCAAGCCCACCTAACAGGTACACGGAAACAAGTTTTTTTGCATTCAGATATTCCAGAAAAATTTTCCCGAACCAGTACAACCATAACATATTGAACAGGATGTGCATGAAGTTGTAGTGCAGGAACATATAGGTGACTATGGTCCAGGGCTTTTTAAGGATGAGCATCGGATCAGCCGGGAGGGCAAGATAGCCGAGGACCAGCTGTTCAAGATTCTCCTGGTGGAAAAGGAAGAAGACTACCCCCAGTATTTTAAGCGCCAGAAAGACGAAAATATTGATCAGGATCAGCCTGGTAAGAGAGCTGCCCTGTCTGAAAGTCCGTTTCAGATCGTCGAGTGGATTCATTTGTTAGTAAAAATGTTGACGGCGCGTCCGGTTCCAATATTTAATCAGGAAAAATCCGAAAATCATTCCGCCCAGGTGTGCAAAATGAGCCACATTGTCACCCGGCTGGTTCAGGACAGCTGACCAGAGTTCAATGGCCCCATATCCTAGAACAAACCATTTGGCTTTGATCGGAATCGGGGGGAAGAGAAGCATCAACTGGGTGTTCGGGAACAGCATGCCGAAAGCCAGCAGGACTCCGAATACCGCACCGGAGGCACCGACGGTGGGGATGTTCATCCGGGCTTCGGTCATCTGGTTGACAAAACCCGTGGCTTCCTGAATATAGCCTGGATTATTGGGATCCGAGATCCATCCCGTGACAAATTGCGTAATCCGGCTCATATACTCCGGTGCATGTGACTTGACAAATGCGGCGAATGCATCAGGATTAATGGATGAAACAACGTCTTGGGCTTCGCGGACCATCCCGTGGATCGAAAGGTAATTGACCAACAGGTGAAGGCTGGCGGCACCCAGGCCGGTCACGAAATAATAGACAAAGAAACGTTTTGGTCCCCAAACCGATTCCAGAACCCGTCCGAACATCCAGAGGGCGAACATGTTAAAAAACAGGTGGGTCAGCGAACCATGCATGAACATATGGGTGATCAGCTGGTAAGGCCTGAAGAATTCCGAACCCGGATAATAGAGCGCCAGATACTGATCCAGATCAATGCCCCTGCTTCTTAACAACACGGTTGTCAGGTAGAGCAAAACGTTGATCACGATCAGGTTGAGAACTACAGGTGGTGTGTTGCCACCCCTACCACCAAATTTTTCAAACATGTCGGACTATCTTAAATTAATTTCTAACACTTGCCTCGAAGCCCCTCAAATCCCATTCCCTTTTCACCTCAGCCTTTTTTCCAGTTCGTCCATCTGCAAAATCGTCAGGACTGCCTTCCCTCCGGGAGTGAATTGAGGTTCCCGGCAGGCAAAAAGCCGGTCGATCAGGGCCTGAACCTCCTCATCCATCAGAGCCCGCACAAATGAACGGGCCGACAGGCGGGCGACATTCCGGATCAAACGGTCATGAATCCGGGTAGCCATATCGGGAGATTCATTCTTAATATCTTCCAATAGTTTTTCAATCAACTCTTTAGGATTGCTGATTTGCAGGGATGCAGGAACCGCACTCAGGATAACACTATTTCCGCCAAAAGGTTGAATGTCAAAACCGATGGCTGCCAGTTCGTCGGCAATACCGGTCAGAAGATTCAAATCAACAGGATTCAACTCAAAGGTAACGGGGAATAGTATCTGCTGTCCGGTGCCTGCCGGTTCCTTGGTTCCCCGCTGCAGCTCTTCATAGAGTATCCGCTCAAATGCCCTGGCCTGGTTAATGACCATAATGCCTGATTTGACAGGCAGCAGGACATATTTGTTTTTGATCTGTAAGAATGAGCGCGACTCGGGAATCACAATTTCGGGTGCCGGTTCTTTTTTTTGCTGCAGGCCGGCATATAGTTGCTCCCATCCGGTGACTGAACCCTGTTTTGGAACAGTGTCCATAAGCGGCGGCCTGGTTCCGGTAAAAGATTGCGGATCAAATGGATTGTACTCCGGATTCACTTTAATGCCCGGTTCAACAACTATTTGTCCCGGTTTAAGATAAGGTATCTCCATCGCTCCCTCGCGATCGAAATCAAGGGTTGGAGTAAGGTTGAATTTTCCCAGAGCTTCCCTGATCGAGGCTTGCAGGATCTGGAAAATTGCACGTTCGTCTTCGAACTTGATCTCGGTTTTTGTTGGGTGGATGTTTACATCGATTTGCGACGGGTCAATGTCGAGGAAAATAAAATATGCAGGTATGGCGTCAGGCTGGATCAGACTGTCATAACAGCTGGTTACTGCACGGTGCAGATAGGGATGCTTTATGAAGCGGTTGTTCACGAAAAAAAACTGTTCACCGAAAGTTTTACGCGCAAATTCCGGTTTTCCTATATAGCCAGTCACTTTTACGATGGAGGTTTCGGTTTTTACGTTAACCAGTATTTGTGCCATAGATTTTCCGAACAAATGCTGGATGCGTTCGTGCTGGCGTGCTGCCGGCAGGTTGTAAACCTCCGAATCATTATGGTGGAGGGTAAAGGCGATATTGTAGGATGGCAGGGCGATGCGTTGGAATTCGGTGATAATATGTTTGAGTTCCGTTGATTGGGCTTTCAGAAATCTTCTCCTGGCCGGGACGTTAAAGAAAAGGTTTCTCACTGAAATATTGGTACCGTTGGAACACGAGACCGGTTCCTGGATTTCCACTTCGGAGGCACTGATCAGAATACGGGTTCCTGTTGAGGAATCCATGGTTTTCGTTTTCAGTTCCACTTGTGCCACGGATGCGATGGAAGCCAGCGCTTCACCACGGAAACCCATGGTCCGGATGGAAAAAAGATCATCTGCCTGTCGGATTTTGGAGGTAGCATGTCGCTCAAAGCTCAGACGGGCATCGGCTTCCGACATACCGCAGCCGTTATCGGCTACCTGAACGAGAGTCCTGCCGGCATCCCGTATGATTACCTGTATGCGATCGGCACCGGAGTCAACCGCGTTTTCCAATAACTCCTTGACAACACTGGCCGGGCGCTGGATAACTTCCCCCGCCGCGATCTGGTTGGCAACCGAATCGGGTAAAACCTTTATTATATCAGCCATTCAGCAAGGAGAATTAATCGGCAAACGCCAGCATCCGGATAATATAATAAATGATCACGAGCACCAATCCGACATAGATGAGGGTCACCAGTCTTCGGCCGATCAGACCCTTCTTCGCTTTGCCCGTAGGTCCGTACAGGGCATCGTGCCTTGCACGCATCCGACCTTTGATATGGGAAACATACTGATCCGGATTCTCCCCCTGTTCGGTTTCCTGTTTTATATCCTCAATCCGGTTATTGAGCTCTTCCTTGCGCGCATCGTAGAACCTGGGTATATAGGTAAACTTCTTGGGCTTATCGATTTTAAAGAGTGGCATGGTCGATATGTTTTATTGGTAACGCTGATGCAAAAATACGAAAATGATTGTCCATAGCGGCCGGTTTAATGCATCTATATCAATATAAACAAATTGACATGCTGGTTAAAACATTTACGAGCGCGGTTTTCGGGATATCTGCAACGATTATCCGAGTGGAGGTTCAGGTAACCGAGGGGGTGGGGTATTTTATCAGCGGCCTGCCTGACAACGCGGTAAAGGAGAGTCAGCAGCGGATCGTGGCCGCGTTATTAACGCTGGATTACCGGTGGCCGGGTCGCCGGGTGGTCATAAACCTGGCACCGGCGGACATCCGCAAGGAGGGTTCGGCCTATGACCTGCCTCTGGCCATGGGCATTCTCGGGGCCAACGAGGTGGTGCCACCCGTTGACTTTGAACATTTTATGATGATGGGGGAATTGTCTCTCGATGGAGTGCTCCAGCCAGTGACAGGGGTTTTGCCAATGGCAATGAAAGCCCGCAAGGAGGGCTTTATAGGGATCATCGTCCCGGTGCTCAATGCCAGAGAAGCTGCTGTTGTTGATGGGCTTCAGGTTTTCGGTATGGGCACACTCCGTGAGGTTATCGCGTTTTTTACCGGAGAAAACCGGCCTCAACCCGTCAGTATTGATGTAAAGGACGAGTTCCGGAAACAGAATAGCCGGTTTGAACCGGATTTTTGCGATGTCAGAGGCCAGGAAAATGTAAAAAGAGCTCTTGAAGTAGCTGTGGCCGGAAGCCATAATGTCCTGATGGTGGGTCCTCCCGGGGCCGGGAAAACCATGCTGGCCCAGCGTCTTCCCGGGATCATGCCTCCGCTCTCGATCGAAGAAGCCCTCGAAACGACCCGGATACATTCGGTTGCCGGAAAACTGGGAACCAATGCTACCCTGATTACGAGGCGACCATTCAGATCACCACACCATACCATTTCCGATATCGCTCTCGTAGGCGGAGGCTCCTCGCCTAAACCGGGCGAGATCTCACTGGCTCATCATGGTGTGCTTTTCCTCGATGAACTTCCCGAATTCAAGCGATCAGTACTGGAAGTCCTCCGACAACCGCTTGAGGACCGGGTGATCAATATTTCAAGGGCAAAATTTGCCCTGCAATACCCTTCGAATTTCATGCTGGTAGCTTCGATGAATCCGTGCCCCTGTGGTTTCTTTAACCATCCTGAAAAAAAGTGTACCTGCCAGGCAGGCATGGTCCAAAAATACCTGGGCCGTATTTCCGGACCCCTCCTCGACCGGATCGATCTTCATATTGAAGTGGTACCGGTCAGCTTTGATAAGTTGGCCGATCTTCCGCCTTCTGAATCAAGCAGTTCTATCCGCGAGAGAATCCTTTCCGCCAGAATGATCCAATCTCATCGCTTTCATGAGGTGCCGGGAATCTATTGTAATGCTCAGATGAATGCCCGCCTGATGAGAAAATTTATCCGGATTGACGAACCGGGAAGGCTAATACTGAAACAAGCAATGGAAAGGCTTGGACTGTCGGCCAGAGCCTATGACCGCATCCTGAAAACATCACGAACGATCGCCGATCTGGAATCGAGCGGAGAAATCCTCCCCCACCACCTGGCAGAAGCTGTCAATTACCGAACCCTGGACCGTGATATGTGGGGTTGCTGAACCGGAACAAAACAGAAAGGGCGACCCGAAGGTCGCCCGATCATGTTTCGAAAAACAAACACTTACTCTTGCAGCTATTTTCTCTTTTTATTGTGCCAGGTAACCCGAATCCATCATCCATGATTCAATGGAGGAATCTGACGACTGATCCAGGTATGAAGCCTCCAGCATCCAGTCTTCAACCGGCTGGCTTTCAGCTCCGAGGTAATCGGATTCCAGCATCCAGCTTTCAACCTGGTGTGAAGATTCTTCCGATGCCAGATATTCTTCATTGAACATCCAGTCTTCCAGTTGATCGAGTGTAAAATCCGCACAATTTAAATTCATATGCATTACTGAACATTTATCCAGGATCCTGGTTACCGGATAATCCCAGATAACGGTTACAGGCTCAGCCTGTATACTGGCAACTCTTTTCATATGTTCATCTCCCCGTGCTTGTGTCGACAAGGCCAAAACCATCAGGATCATCGGGGCTATTTTGATCAGATTCATGAGTTTCATTTTACTTCCTCTTAAAATCATTTAATTTTGCTTTCTACTGTTAAGACAGTTTAAAACCCTTTCTGTTACATGAGGAAGTGTTAATAATTGTCAAATACGAAGACTTTTTGGTTAATGAATTGTTAATATTGATGCGGGTTTCAGACATACAGACATTTTTGTCAGGCTTTTATAACATAATTCGTGCCAGAATTGTTCATTGATTATACTGATATCATAATAAAAGGAAATTCTATGAGAGCTATAAGATTTTCATTTCTGATCGTGATTTTCCTCTCGGCTGGTTTCAGCAGCCTGAGGTCACAACCGGTAAAGCTTGATTTTCAGGAATACGACCTGCCAAACGGTCTGCATGTCATCCTCCATGAAGATCATTCGACACCTATTGTCACTGTTTCCGTCATGTACCACGTCGGGGCTAAAAATGAAGATCCAACCCGGACAGGATTCGCCCATCTGTTTGAACATCTGATGTTTGAGGGAAGTGAATATATACCGAGAGGCGAGTATACACGGTTCGTTGAAAAAGCCGGAGGCACCCTGAATGCAAACACCGACTATGACCGTACCTATTATTATGAAGTTCTTCCGACCAGCCAGCTTGCCCTTGGACTGTGGCTCGAATCCGAGCGCATGCTCCATCTGAAAATGGACTCCCTCGGCATAGCCACACAGAAAGGCGTGGTCATCGAAGAGATCAAGCAACGTGAAGAGAACCAACCGTACGGCTCACTTCTTCGTGAAACATTTAAGAGGGCATACCTGGTACATCCTTATAAAACAACGGTTCTGGGATCAGCCGACCACCTGCGTGCCGCTTCGGACGGGGATGTCATCAATTTTCATAATAGATATTATGTTCCTGACAATGCCGTTCTGACTCTTGCCGGAGATATAAATCCGAAGGAAGCTAAAAAACTGATCAGCAAATATTTCGGTGATATACCTTCCGGAACATCACCGATCGTGCGACCGCTTACCAACGAGCCGGTTAAAACTGCCGAAATCCGTGATACGGTTTATGACAATATTCAATTGCCTGCAATCATACAGGCTTACCATGTACCAGCTATGGGAACGCAGGATTATTATGCCGTCAGCCTCCTGAATACGGTGCTTTCGGGCGGACAGAGTTCCCGGCTTAACAAGGCCCTCGTCGATGAACAGCAGCTTGCCCTGCAGGCTGCGGCTGTCGCACTGCCCTTGGAACACCCTGGAATTACGCTGACCCTGCTGATTCCCAACATGGGTGTAGACCTGACAAAACTTGAAAATGCTTCCGATGCTGAAGTTGCAAAGCTCCAGAATGAACTGATCCCGGAGGCTGAGTTCCAGAAACTGAAGAATAATGTTGAAGCCGAAATGATTGGCCGTCTGGCTGGTATTGAAGGCCGTGCCGAGTTACTTGCAACGGGTTATACCTATTACAAATCATCGAATTCCGTTAATACCGAGATCGACAAATACCTGGCTGTTACACGTGATGATATCCGCAACGCCGCGAGGAAGTACTTTCGAAAGGATAACCGTGTAGTATTATATTATCTGCCGAAAACCAATTAACCATCCTGATAATCGTTCCAATGAAACACCTAATTGCATTACTCGTAGTCCTTGCCGTTTTCTCGATGAGCGAGGCACAAACCGACCGGAGCAAAGCCCCGGAACCAACCAAGGCATCGAAGATTCTCCTTGGAGATTATCAGACCCTTAAGCTCCCAAACGGCTTAACGGTAATACTGGTTGAGAATCATGAACTACCCACTGTTTCCTTTAGCCTGCAACTTGCCATGGAGCCGGTCCTTGAAGGGAAAGAGGCCGGTACTGCCTCTTTTGCCGGCGAACTCCTTCGCACGGGTACAACCTCCCGTTCGAAAAGTGAACTGGATGAAGAGATCGATTTTCTGGGTGCCGCTATCAGCACCAATCAATCGGGAATTTTTGGATCGTGCCTGAAAAAGCATGAAGAAAAGGTTCTTGAGCTGATGACCGACATTCTGTATAATCCGGTATTCCCGAATGAAGAATTTGATAAGCTGAAAAAGCAGATGCTCTCGGTCCTGAAAATGAACGAATCAGATCCGGGCAGCATAGCCGGGGTTGTCGCCAATGTGCTTAGATATGGGAAGAATCATCCCTACGGCGAACCCGTCACAGAAGAGACAGTCAACAACATTTCCCTGGATGGTGTGAAAGCGTATTACAATAAATACTTTAAGCCCGGTATCGGTTACCTGATCATGATAGGTGATTTGAACCTCACTGAAGGAAAGAAACTGGCTGACAAGTACTTTTCAACCTGGCAACCGGGAAAAGTAGAGTTCAAACAATTTGCAGAATCCGCCCCGTTGTCAGGAAACCTGGTCGCCTTTGCCGATAAGGCCGGTGCTGTTCAGTCGGTAATAACGATAACCAATACAATAAAGTTGAAACCCGGTGATCCGGATGTGCTTCCGGCCATGCTGATGAACAATGTCCTTGGCGGGGGTGTTTTTTCAGGCCGCCTCATGATGAACCTGAGGGAAGACAAAGCCTATACTTACGGAGCCACTTCGAGCCTGAATTCCGACAAACACATTGGTAACTTCACTGCCAGTGCCCAGGTAAGGAATATCGTAACCGACAGTGCCATTACTGAATTCCTGAAGGAGATACGCCGCATGCAAGATGAACTGATATCCGAAGAAGACCTCAGGATGAACAAGGACGTGATGGCCGGTGAATTTGCCCGGGCACTTGAGAGTCCTTCAACCCTGGCATCCTTTGCCATGAATACCATCAGATACAAGTTGCCGGCCGATTATTATGCCACTTATCTTGAAAGGCTTGAAAAGATTACCTGCCAGGATGTGCAGAACATGGCGAAAAAGTATCTCCGGCCCGACAACTGTATTGTACTCGTAGTAGGGAACAAAGCTGAAACAGCCGACAAACTGTCCCGCTTTGCGGGGAACGGTGCCGTGGCTTATTTCGACCGGTACGGCAATCCTTTAAGTGATACGCCACTTGCCCTGGCTGAAGGTATTGATGCAAAAACAGTCATTGACCAGTACCTGCAGGCTATCGGTGGTCGCCAGGCTCTCAGGAATGTTCGTCAGATCACAATGAAATCCACCGCTAAGATCGATGCAGGGGGCAAGACTATGGAACTCACCATGAACACCTGGCAGGTGGCTCCGGACCGCATGTGCCAGGAAAACCGGATGGGTGATATGCTACTCAGCAAGGTAGTGTTTGACGGTAAAACAGGATGGATGTCAGGGATGGGTGGCAATAAGGATTTCACTGGCCCTGAGTTGGAACCGATTAAACAGAGTGCCCTGATGTTCGTTGAACTATTCTATTTCGAACCGGGTTATAAGCTCGATCTCGAGGGCATTGAGAAACTGAATGGACAGAATGTTTACCGGCTCCATGTAGTTAATCCCACGGGTGTAACTCAAACCGAGTGTTATGATGTTTCAACCGGGTTAAAGGTAAGAACTACCACCGTGGCGGAATTCTCGGGGCAAACCATGGAAAACAGTATGGATTATGGAGATTATCGGAATGTTGATGGGATACTGTTCCCGTTTTCCATTAAACAATCCGGTAGTGGACCCCAGCTCGAGATTACTGTTAATCAGATAGATATCAAGACCGAAGTGGATCCCTCCCATTTCATCAAATAAGCGGATTCATTGTTATAACTGGGCTGCCGGTAAAAGATCGGCAGCCCTTTTTTTTATTAATCCTCCTTAAGTATATTTGCGACGCTTAAAAAAATCATATCATAATGAAAAAACAAATACTACTGATCATGGGATTATTGGCCGTGATCCCGACAACATTGTTTGCCGGGGAGGCGGACCTTATACTCCCTGACCTGAAAATTGCCAACTTCTTCAACGGGGCATTAACCGGATGGGACCTTTTGTTCTATGGATTAGCCATCGTACTCATTGGTCTGTTCTTTTCTTTAAGGCAATTCCTGTCTATCCGGGGCCTGCGAGCTCATTCTTCCATGCTCGAGGTTTCCGAGACAATCTACCAGACATGTAAAACCTACCTGAAGCAACAAGGGAAATTCCTGATGATCCTGTTTGCCCTCATTGCGGTTATCATAGCTTATTATTTTCTGGGTCTCAGTGGTATGAAGATTCCGAAGGTCCTAATGATCCTGATGTTTTCTGTTTTAGGGATCCTCGGTTCATATGGAGTTGCCTGGTATGGCATCAGGGTCAATACCCTGGCCAACAGCCGTACCTCATTCGCTTCCCTCAGGGGCAATCCATTTGATGTGGTTTCCATACCCCTTAAGTCAGGCATGAGTGTTGGCCTTCTTCTGATCTGCGTTGAGCTCATCATGATGATCTCCATCCTTCTGTTTGTTCCCGGCGATGCTGCAGGTGCCTGCTTCCTGGGTTTTGCCATCGGTGAATCGTTGGGCGCCAGTGCCCTGCGTATTGCAGGGGGTATCTTTACCAAGATCGCCGACATCGGTGCTGACCTGATGAAGATCGTTTTCAAGCTCCCGGAAGATGACCCGCGTAATCCGGGTGTCATTGCCGATTGTACCGGTGACAATGCCGGAGATAGCGTTGGCCCTACTGCTGACGGTTTTGAAACATACGGTGTAACCGGTGTTGCACTGATCTCCTTCATTGTTCTGGCGATCATGAATGTCGAATTTCAGGCATCATTGATTGTTTGGATCTTCTCGATGCGTCTGCTCATGGTTGTGACCTCCATGCTTTCGTATTGGATCAATCAGGCTTACAACAAAGCAAAATACGGAAAATCAAAATCTTTCAATTTTGAAAATCCCCTTTCTTCCTTAATCTGGATTACCGCCGGTATCTCCATTGTAATGACCTATCTTGCCAGCTGGTCACTTCTTGCTAACCTGTTCGATAACGGACTTTGGTGGAAACTCGCTTCGATCATCAGCTGCGGGACTCTTGCAGCCGCCTTGATTCCTGAACTCACAAAAGCATTTACAAGTTCAAAATCACGCCACGTACGCGAAATCGTCAATGCTACCCGTGAAGGCGGTGCCTCACTGAACATTCTTTCCGGTCTTGTCGCCGGTAACTTCTCAGCATTCTGGCAGGGAATAGTAATTGTTGGCCTGATGTTTACCGCTTTCAAGTTTTCAACCCTCGGACTCGATGCCATCATGGTTTACCCGAGCATTTTTGCTTTTGGCCTGGTTGCATTCGGATTCCTCGGGATGGGACCGGTAACCATCGCTGTCGACAGTTACGGACCGGTAACCGACAATGCACAGTCAGTATTTGAACTCTCAAAAATTGAGTCACTTCCGGGCATCAAAGAAGAAATCAAAAATGATTATGGCTTTGATCCGAACTTTGAAGAGGGCAAACATTATCTTGAAGCCAACGACTCGGCCGGTAATACTTTTAAAGCTACAGCTAAGCCTGTTCTGATCGGAACGGCCGTGATCGGTGCAACGTGTATGATCTTTAGCATTATCCTGATCCTGAAAAAAGTCGGGATGCTTGAGATCAACCTTACCGATGCTCCGGTTATTCTCGGTTTCATCTCCGGCGGTGCTGTAATTTTTTGGTTCTCCGGTGCTTCTATCCAGGCTGTTTCAACCGGTGCCTACCGCGCCGTTGAGTTCATTAAAAAACATATCAACCTCGATAAAGGCAAAGCCGATATCAAAGACTCAATTGCCGTTGTTAAGATTTGTACGATCTATGCACAGAAGGGAATGTGGAATATCTTCTTTGTCATTTTCTCCATTACCCTGGCCTTTGCTTTCTTCAATCCCAACTTCTTTGTTTCATACCTGATCTCCATTGCCGTGTTTGGCCTGTTCCAGGCCATGTTCATGGCCAATGCCGGAGGTGCATGGGATAATGCCAAAAAAGTGGTTGAAGTTGACCTGAAAGAAAAGGGAACTGCCTTGCATGATGCTTGCGTGGTTGGTGATACTGTCGGTGATCCTTATAAGGATACATCATCCGTCTCTCTGAACCCGATCATCAAGTTTTCGACTCTTTTCGGACTCCTGGCTGCAGAAATCTCCATCGAGATGACCCTGAAAGCCAATGAATCAGGAGCAGCGAATATCGCTCCCTACATTGGCCTCGCTTTCCTTGCCTTCGCACTGGTATTCGTTTACCGGTCGTTCTACGGAATGAGGATCGCCAGAGAAAAATAAGACTGAAGATATAAGATTAAAGACTAAAGATTTTTGATAAAGAGATGAAGATTAAAACCTTCTTGATTCTTTGTTAAAGGTCTTTAGTCTTTAGTCTTCAATTCGAGTTTCCCTTCGGTGAATACCGCGTAGCTAAAGTTCGATATCCAGTCTCCCAGGATAATCAGGCGGGTATGAGGGCTTAGCTGATAGTCAACCGGAATATGCCGGTGGCCAAAAACCAGAAAATCATATCCCTCGTTCAGCAGGTGCTTGCGTGCATAACCAATGATTGGCTCTGACTCACCGTGGAAACAATCATCGGTGTGCCTGGCCCGGCTCCTGCGAGACCATTTTTGGGCAATACTGAACGCGAGGTTGGGATGCAGCCGGGCAAAAGCCCATTGCAGGAACCGGTTGGTAAAGATGCTTTTGACAAACCTGAAGGTAGGGTCCGATTCATCCAGTCCGTCACCATGTGCCAGGAAGAACTGTTTCCCCCCGATAGTCATAGCTGTAGGATTATTGTACAGGATAATACCCGTCTCCTCCTGTAAATAGCTGAAATTCCAGATATCGTGGTTCCCCGTAAAATAATGAATTTTGATTCCAAGGTCCGACAGTTCGGCCAGCTTGCCCAGGATACGGGTAAATCCCCGGGGGACCACATGCTTGTATTCAAACCAAAAATCGAACAGGTCGCCCATAATGAACAGGTCAGATGCTGTTCCTTTGATTTCTTCCAGGAATTCAACCAACCGTTTTTCCCTTGCCAGGCTTGCAACCGGGCCGGGAGCACCAAGATGGGCATCTGAAATAAAATAGACAACTTTCTTAGAATCAGACATTTTGATAGAATGGCCGGGTTTCTCCCGATGACATAACTATCAAATGTATCGAAAAATTTTACTTTAGCGGAAATTTAACCATTGTGATCATCCACTCCGGTCTTCAACCTATCGAAAGTAAATTGCCCGTCATAACCTTTGGGATTTTTGACGGGGTTCACAGGGGCCATAAGCAATTACTTGGGCATGTAAAGGAAATGGCTGACCGGTCTGGTGTTCAATCAGCCGTCATAACTTTCTGGCCTCATCCCCGACTGATGCTTGGGAAAGCGGATAATGACTTCCGGTTGTTAAGTACCCTGAACGAAAAATCCCGGCTGATTGCGGAAACAGGGATTGATCACCTGCTGATCGTACCGTTTACTGTTGATTTCGCTTCCATAGAGCCGTTGGAATTCATCCGCGGTTGTGTTTACGATCCCTTCCATCCCTCCCGCATCCTGGTCGGCGATGATGTACGCTTCGGAGCCGGTGGCAAGGGAGATATCAACCTTTTATCGGAACAAGGAAAATCCCTGGGTTTTGAAGTAACCCGTTTCGATAGCTGGCTGCACAACCGGAAGAGGATCAGTTCAACCGATATCCGTTATTCCCTTAAAACCGGTGATCTGGCCTCTGCCAACGAAATGCTGGGATATCCCTATTCCCTGACCGGTAAAGTGACCACGGGGAACAGGATAGGTAACACAATCGGATTTCCGACTGCCAACATAATCGTTTCGGAAACATTTAAACAAATTCCTTCTGATGGAGTTTATGCAGTATATGCCTCAACGGGAAACAGGATATATGGCGGAATGCTCAATATCGGAATACGGCCCACCATCGATGATTATAATCACAGGACCATTGAGGTTCATATGTTTGGTTTGGTGGGTGATTTGTACGGAGAAAGCGTGGAAATCAGGTTTGTATCCAGGCTGCGTGATGAAATGAAATTCAGCAGCCTCGATGAGCTGAAAACCCAGCTCGGATTGGACAGGGATGCGGCCAAAAGGATACTGGAAAGCTACTGAAAGTCAAATTGTGCTATCTTTGGAATCCAAAAAATCAGGATATAATGTTTAAACAGGAAAAAAGTTTTACCGATTACAAGATCAGGGACATCAGCCTGGCTGAATGGGGCCGCAAAGAAATTGAGCTGGCTGAAGCTGAAATGCCGGGACTCATGTCACTCAGGAAAAAGTACGGAACGGTCAAGCCGCTGGCGGGAGCCAGGATCACCGGTTCTTTGCACATGACCATACAGACGGCCGTGCTGATTGAGACACTGATCCAATTAGGTGCACAGGTCAGATGGGCCTCCTGCAACATTTTTTCCACCCAGGATCATGCCGCCGCCGCCATTGCAGCCGCTGGTATCCCGGTTTTTGCCTGGAAGGGCGAGACATTGGATGAATACTGGTGGTGTACGCTGAAAGCCTTATCCTTTCCAGGGGGCAAAGGTCCCAACCTCATCGTTGACGACGGAGGGGATGCAACACTTATGATCCACCTCGGTAAACAGTTTGAGGATGGGCAGGTCAAAGAGGCCGGTAAGGATGAGGAGGGTGAGGATTTCAAGGCCCTGATGAAATGTCTCAGGTCAACCTTGCAAACAAGTCGGGGATTATGGGGAAACATGGTAAAAGAAATCCGCGGAGTCTCGGAAGAAACAACCACCGGCGTTCATCGTCTGTATCAGATGCTGGAGGAAAAATCTCTGTTGTTTCCGGCTATCAATGTGAACGATTCGGTTACTAAATCGAAATTCGATAATCTTTACGGTTGCCGCGAGTCTTTGGCTGACGGCATAAAGCGGGCCACTGACATCATGATTGCGGGGAAAGTTGTGGTTGTCTGCGGTTATGGAGATGTCGGAAAAGGCTGTGCCCGCTCCATGAGAAGCTACGGAGCCCGGGTTGTAATTACCGAGATCGATCCGATCTGCGCACTCCAGGCCGCCATGGAAGGTTTTGAAGTGAAGACCGTGGAAGATTCATTGGATGAAGGAGATATCTATGTTACTACTACCGGTAACAGGGATATCATCCGCTTCGACCACATGCTGAAGATGAAAGATAAAGCAATCGTTTGCAACATTGGCCATTTCGATAATGAGATCCAGGTTTCGAAGCTGGAAACAGGGCACGGAATGACGAAAATCAACATTAAACCGCAGGTTGATCAGTATCTGTTCCCCGATGGCCATTCTATTATTCTGCTCGCTGAAGGAAGACTGGTTAACCTGGGTTGTGCTACCGGGCATCCCAGTTTTGTGATGAGCAACTCCTTCACGAACCAAACCCTGGCCCAGATGGAACTCTGGAAAAATAAAAAAGAACTGGGAGTTTACCGGCTGCCTAAACACCTCGATGAAGAGGTTGCCCGTCTGCATCTGGATCATGTAGGAGCCAAACTCACAGTACTCACCGACGATCAGTCGAAATACATCGGGATTCCCAAAGAAGGGCCGTACAAACCGGAACACTATAGATATTAAGATCAAAGACTGAAGATTAAAGATTAAAAATCTTCATTCTTTATTCTATAGTCTTTATTCTTAGTTACTTATTCTCACCGTATTTCCCACGTAGGTGGTGGTGTATTCTTTCAGCGGCCAGCGGGCAGGACCTTCAGCCACGAGGCCGTCAAACACAGAGAATTTTGACCGGCAGCAAGGGCAAACCAGGTAAAAGCCATCTTCATCCAGCTCAAGCTTGCAGGATTCGAGCGGTTCATTGGAGCAGGTCAGGTCAAGGGCGATGAAATCTTCGGCATCTCCAAAATTATAACGCCTATATAATATTATACCCAGGTTTCCTTCATCAGGCAGGATCAGGTAACCTCCGGGGTTCTTGAGATTATTATTCGAGGGATTCGACAAATAAACGGTGTAATTCACATAGACATAAGGCACAGGGATCTGTTTTTCCCGGTCACAATTTGTTCCCGTGAGGATCAGAATGAAAAAAAAAGAAAATGTATTTAACTGATTTATAGCCCATAACAGAAAACTATATTAAAGAGATAACGAATTTCGGTCAAATTTATTTTTTTTTGATGGATATTTGACAATCAATTAACTTTGTATAGCAATGGACATCGGAATTGACACCTTGGTTTTTATTATAATAGGTGTCCTCTTTGTCCTGGCACAATTTTTCCGGAAACGGAAGATCGCAGAAGGGAAAGTCCCGGAAGCAGCACCTGTGGTTCAGGAAAATAAGGAGGTAGATGAGGCTGCGTTCTGGAAAACATTCCTGGGTGTCCCCCCGGAACCCGATCTCCGCCCGGTAGTTGAAGAAACCGTCCCCCCTGTCTATACCGAACCTGCGTCTTTCCAGCGGATTGATCCCGGCATTTATTCGCCCGTTCATCCGGAAGGTTCTTTGACGGATAAATATGATCTTGCGGAAACCGACCCAACCGGTCTGGCAAAACCGCCTGATGATGAGCAGGTAGAATCACAGTTTGATCTTCGTTCCGCGGTGATTCAATCGGTGATACTCGAGCGCAAGTATGTTTAATGGCATAAAGAAAACTGTTTTTTTTTAGACAAAATTGTTGGCAGTTTCATGTGATAATGTATACATTTACGAACTTCTACCGAGAGGTAGAGCGATATTGCAGTATTAAATATCAAAACTCTGATTATGTTTCGAAAATTACTCCTAGTAGTTGTTGCAGTCGTTTTAGCGAACGGCGTTTTTGCTCAGTCCGGTACCCTGAAGGGTAAAGTGATTGACAAAGCCACAGGAGAGCCGATTCCCTTTGCAGCAGTTCAGATTGTCGGCAGGGTTGGTGACATCGCAATTGTCGGTACTCAGTCCGACCTTGATGGTAACTATACCCTGAAGCCTATCCCTGCAGGGAAATGGATTCTTCAAGCTTCGTGCGTGGGTTATCAACCCCTGACCATGGAGGGTGTGGTTGTTAAGGCAGATAAGATCGATATGCTCGATCTGTCATTGTCCACGAAATCAGAACAAATCGCGGAGGTACAGGTAATAGCCTACAAGATACCTTTGATCGACAAGGACAATACCCAGACCGGGGAGACGGTCACTGCGGAAGATATCGAAAAGATGCCTGGCCGTTCGGTCATGCAGGTAGCCTCAACGGTTGCAGGTGTTGCATCCCGCGACGGTAACGGCGTCGGTAACATCCGTGGTGCACGTGACAACAACACCACCTTCGTTGACGGTATCCGTGTGTCAACCTCCGATGCCAACAGTATTCCAAAATCAGCACAGGAACAGGTTCAGGTTATCACGGGAGGTATGTCGGCCAAGTACGGTGACGTTACCGGTGGGGTTGTCAGCATCACTACAAAAAATGCTGCTTCAAGGTTATACGGATCGGTTAACCTTGAGACCTCCGAATTTCTCGATCAAAGCCGGAACAGCCTCGGAAACTTTACCTTGTCGGGCCCGCTGGTAAAAGTTAAAACACCAAGCGGCACCAAAAGGACCCTGGTTGGCTTCTTTGTTTCAGGTGATATCAAATATGACCGGAACCCAACCAACCGATGGTATCAGCTTTACAGAATCCTTCCGGATGTCAGGGAAGCACTGGTTGCAACACCCGTCATCCCCAATACTCAAGGGGTTATCCGTTATGCTGCCAACTACCTGACATGGGATGATTTCGAACAGGTTAAATTCCAGGATGGTTATTGGCACAGAAGTGCCACTGTAGTACCGAAAGTTTCCATCAATTTCAACAGTAATATCGACCTGACCTTCGGCGGATCCTTCGATTACAGCGACGGCCTTGGTTACAGCTTTGCCAATTCCCTGATGAACTGGCAGAACAACGGGAGAACTTATGGTTATAACTGGAGGGCGTGGGCCCGCTTTACCCAGCGTTTTTCAGACAAAACCCTGTCGCAGGACGAAAAGTCCGCTTCAACAATCAAGAATGCCTTTTACCAGATCCAGGCACAGGTTGAACGCAGTAAATACTGGAGTGAGTCTCAGCGGCACGGAGCAGACTATTGGAAATATGGATATGTCGGTAAGTTTGAAACTTCAAAAATTGAAACCTACACCTACACCGACACTATTTCAGGCTATCCGAACGGAGTATGGGCTATGGATGCCTTTAAGGATGTTCTGTACAAATTTACTCCCAGCGACATGAACCCGGAACTGTCCAATGTGACTTCGCAATATTATAATTCCTATAATGATCCAACAGGACACTATGAGAATTATACTCAGGTTATCGGTGGCGGTGGTATTGTCAACGGCGGAAACCTTGGGAATATTTACGGCATCTTCAATTTGCCCGGACAACAGACAGCGGGTTACAACAAATCCGATAACACTACTTTCCGTATCAATGCCAGCGGATCGGCCGATATTAAAAACCACGAAGTATCTTTCGGTTTTGAGTTTGAACAGGCTGATAACAGGGGTTGGGGTGTAAACGGAAACCAGCTGTGGGACTTAGCCCGGAAATGGACTAATTTCCATATTGAAGGACTTGATCTGGACAATCCGATTGCAATTTATGATGCCAACGGCGTTTTCATGGATACGATCAAATATAACAGGCAGTATCAGGAAACAACCCAGGCTACCTGGGATATGAATCTGCGCAAGCATTTAGGCCTTGCAGTTGACGGTACTGATTGGATCGATGTTTTTGCCCTTGATCCAAGTGAGCTGGACATCAGTTATTTTAGCCCTGACGAACTTCTTAACAGCGGTGCTTCCGCAGTCGGCTATCAGGGATATGACCCGTATGGCAATCGCCTGAAGAACAAACCGACTTTCGAGGATTTCTTTACAGCCATGGATGAGAACGGTGATTATAAACGTGAAATCGGCGCAAATCAACCGATTTACGCTGCCGGCTACATCCAGGATAAATTCGCTTTCAATGACCTGATCTTCAATGTTGGTATCAGGGTTGACCGTTATGACCTGAACCAGTATGTTCTTCAGGATCCATACAGCCTTTATGCTACCAAGAAGGTGAGCGACGTTCCCGGGAGCATGAACCCAGGCGGATCGCACCCTTCAAACATGGGGGAAGATTTCGTGGTATATGTTGATGATGTTGATGATCCTTCGACTATCAACGGTTACCGCAGCGGAGATACCTGGTACAATGCTTATGGTATTGAAGTTGCCGACCCGTCAACCATTGCCTCTGCTACGGGTGTTGCACCGTATCTGGTAAACCCATCTCAGGCACAGGTAAAGGAAATCACAGTCGATGCATTCGAGGATTACACACCACAGGTGGTTGTTATGCCCCGTATCTCCTTCTCATTCCCGATCTCTGACGAGGCCCTGTTCTTCGCTCATTATGATATATTATCGAGCAGACCGAGTGAGAATTTCTCGCCTACTCAATATTATTATCTGGCAAACAATCCGGGTGCTACGATCAACAACCCAAATATGAAGCCGGAGAAGACCATTGACTATGAATTGGGATTCCAGCAGAAACTGAACAATGCATCTTCATTGAAAATTGCCGCATACTACAGGGAGCAGCGCGATATGGCCCAGACCATCAGGGTTCTGGGAGCCTACCCGGTTGACTATTATACCAGAGGGAACATCGACTTCGGTACTTCAAAAGGTCTTTCAGTTTCTTACGACCTGAGAAGAAGCGGTAACCTCTCTCTGCGTGCCAACTATACCCTCGGATTCTCTGCAGCTACCGGTTCAACTCAGGGCCAGATGGAAAACCTGCTGAGAACGAACCAACCGAACCTCCGAATCCTTTCCCCGACAAACTGGGACCAGAGGCATAAATTCAACATCAGCCTTGATTATCGTTTCTCCGAAGGGAAAAACTATAACGGCCCGAAATTATTCGGCAAGGTTCTTCTTGCAAATTCAGGCGCCAACTTTACTGTCGTTTCCGGTTCAGGTTACCCCTATTCAAAAACCATGGGTGTTGGAGAACCTGGTCTGAAAGGCTCTCTTAACGGATCACGCCTTCCCTGGACGACCGTAATAAAGATGCGTATCGACAAGGACTTCAACCTGAGTTTCAAGAAAAACGGAAACCAGGATCGTCGCGATCTGGTGCTGAACGTTTACCTGAACGTAGACAACCTGTTAAATACCCAGAATATCGCTGGCGTATATTCCGCAACCGGTGATCCTGAGGACAATGGATACCTGACTGCTCCGAAAATGCAACAGGTGATTGCAACCCAGTATGATGAGGAAGCCTACAGGATGTTCTACCAGATGGCGTTGTGGAACGGTGCACAATATTTTGCTCCCCGGACCATGCAGATAGGTTTATCATTGAACTTTTAGCCGGTTAATCCTAATATGTTGAAACGATGAAAAAAGCACTTACATATTTTCTGATTGCCGTCCTTGCTGTTTTCCTGTCAAACAACGCGTTTGCTGAAAAATACGTAGGAGCTAAGGTTAAAGAGCCAGCTTCAAATGATCTCAAGGGATTTGCCGCTGCCTGTCAGATGGGTAAAACCATCACGGAAATTTCGCTTAACAACGTCCGGACTTTTATTCATATGGACGGACTACTCTGGACCGATATCAGCGGTGGAAGTTCGGGATATGAAGTACCAAAAGGTTCGGGTAAGACGGCATTGTATGCCGGCGGTATCTGGATCGGGGGTACGGATGTGAACGGACAGCTGAAGCTCAGTGCCATCAAGTTCAAGGGAGGCCAGAACTTCTGGCCGGGCCCGGTGATCATGGAAGGTGAATTGCGCGGCACCACTGACGTTGAGGTATGCTATCAATACGACCGGCATTATCAGATCACCCGTTACCAGGTAGAAGCTTTCCGGGAATGGTACAACACCCCGGTTGAAGACCGTGAGCTTGAGTTTACGGGATACTCGATTCCGCAGATCATTCTTGACTGGCCGGCCCATGCCGATGCCGCCGCTGGCTATGATTTTTACCTGGCTCCTTACTGGGACAACAACGATGACGGGTTCTACAACCCGGCCGACGGGGATTACCCGTTCTACGACCTCGACGGGATCCTGCCTTGCGGCACCACCCGTGAGCTGAGGCGCCCGCGCCTGTATGGCGACGGTACGGCTTATTTTATCTATAACGACCGGGGTAACATTCACTCCGATCCCAGTGGTGAAGCCATCGGGATGGAAATCCGCGGCCAGGCCTTCCAGTTCTCGACAAACGATGCCATGAACGACATGTGTTTTTTAAATTATGCACTCATCAACCGTTCAACCTATACCCTGATCGAAACTTATTTCGGTGTTTACGCCGACGGTGACCTTGGCTATGCTTTTGATGATTATGTCGGATGCCATGTGACCAAAGGGATCGGGTATTTCTACAATGGAGATGCCGTGGACGGCAGCGGTGAAGTTTGGGCCTATGGCGCCAACCCGCCCGCTATCGGGCTTGACTTTTTTGAAGGTCCGTACCAGGATCCCAACGGTATGGATGACTGCAAAAGTTATGACAATAATTATAACCTGCTCTGCAACGAATGCATCCTGAACGGGAACATCAACGGCCTGAACTTTGCCGACGGCATCGTGGATAATGAACGTTGGGGAATGCGCCGTTTTGTATACTATAACAACTCCGGCGGAGTTCAGGGTGACCCCAACACACCTACTGAGGTTTACCAGTACCTTCGTGGTTATTGGAAGGATAATGAACGCATGCGCTATGGCGGCAACGGCCACTCGAACAGCGGTGCCACCGGTCCTGACTGCGATTTCATGTTCCCGAGGGAGACCGACCCGTGCGGCTGGGGCCAGGGGGGTATACCCCAACCCATCTGGACGGAAGAGACTGCAGGGAACGAGCCGGCCGACCGCCGGTTGATCCAGTCATCGGGGCCCTTTGTCCTGGAGCCGGGCGCCATCAATGACATCACC
>JAZDPC010000066.1:0-121978 GCA_043797975.1 Bacteroidota bacterium | reverse complement strand
CCAGTATGTATATGACGTCCATAATCTGTATGCAAAGATTGTTGACGACATGATTGAATCTCAACTGGAAAATGGCCTGGTTCCGGATATTGCCCCGGAATTTGTGCCCTTCGCCGGCGGCTTCCGCGATTCCCCCGAATGGGGCAGTTCGGCAGTTATCATTCCATGGGATCTCTATGAATGGTATGGCGATCTCAAACCCATGGAGAAAGCCTGGACCATGATGAACCGGTATGTGGATTATCTCGATTCCAAGTCTTCCGATAAAATTCTTGATCATGGTCTCGGCGATTGGTTCGATATGGGCCCCAAACCCATGGGACCGGCTCAGCTTACTCCCAAATCGCTGACTGCCACGGCAATCTGGTATTATGATCTTAAACTGATGTCCCAAATGGCTATCCTGTTAGGTAAATCAGATGAAGCCAAAATCCTTGAAGCGAGGGCCGATTCGGTGAAGGCTGCATTTAACCGTGTCTTCTATGATCCGGCCACTCATGTGATCTCAACAGGTAGCCAGACAGCCTACGCTATGCCACTGGTCGTCGGCCTGGTTCCTGAAGAGGACAGGACAGCCGTCAATAATAGCCTCATCAAAGCTGTGGAGAGGGATCAATATGTTCTGACAGCCGGTGACGTAGGCTACCATTTTCTCGTCAAAGCTCTCCAGGATGCCGGTGCTGCTGACGTGATCTGGAAAATGAATTACCGCGATGATGTTCCCGGCTATGGCTTTCAGCTCAGGCATGGTGCCACTGCCCTTACCGAATCATGGGCAGCTCTCACGGACGTTTCGAATAATCATATGATGCTCGGTCACCTGATGGAGTGGTTATACAGCGGGATCGGCGGCATCCGGCAGGCTCCCGGTTCGACCGGCTACAGCCATATCATTATCGATCCTCAGGCGGTAGGCGACCTCACCTATGCAGATGTTTCCCATACTTGTGTCAGGGGTGAAATCCGTGTCCATTGGAAAAAAACCGGGACCCGTGCCAGTATGGAAGTTTCCATTCCTGTGGGATCAACAGCGGATGTTTTCTTCAGTGGTAAAAAACTTGGTACATTTGGCGCCGGAAAATACAGGCTCGCAATATGAAAGTTCTTGGTATGGGCAATGCCCTGGTAGATGTGATCATCCGGGTGGATGATGAGAAGTTGCTGGACCAGCTCCGGTTGCCGAAAGGCAGCATGCATCATGTGGACGAAGCCGGTTTGGCTGAATTGGACAGGGTAACGGCCGGTCTTGACAAAACCTGGGTGGCAGGCGGATCGGCTGCCAACGCGATCTACGGTCTGGCTGAACTGGGGGTGCAGGCTGGTTTCATTGGGTCTGCAGGCAGGGACCATTGGGGCGATTTCTATATTAATGACCTGATGAGCAAATCCATTCAACCCATTTTTTACCGGTCGGATAAACCTACCGGAAGGGCAAATGCCCTTCTGACCTCCGATGGTGAGCGCACGTTTGGTACTTATCTCGGAGCCGCCCTCGAACTGGGGCCGGATTTCATCACCCCGGAACTTTTCCGGGGCTGGTCGCTGTTTCATATCGAAGGCTACCTGGTTCAGAATCAGGACCTGATCCGTAAGGCACTCGAGCTGGCAAAGGCTGCCGGATGCACAGTTTCGCTTGATCTATCCAGTTACAACGTGGTTGCAGACAACATCGGCTTCCTCAAATCGGTGTTGCCTGAGTTCGTTGACCTGGTTTTTGCAAACAGGGAGGAAGCCCATGCTTACACAGGCAAGGATCCTGAAGAAGCGGTGGATTTGCTGGCTTCGGACTGCCTGGTGGCCGTTGTGAAAAACGGCGAAAAAGGTGCCTGGGTCAAATCAGGTGATGAAAAACATGAGGTACCGGCATTCAAAGCCGACTGCATAGACACCACCGGAGCCGGTGACCTCTTCGCCACCGGTTTTTTGTATAACTACCTGTCAGGAGAACCGCTCCGGACCTGTGCTGTTTATGGTAATATCCTGGCTTCCAGGGTAATTGAGACTCTTGGCCCCAAACTCAGCGCTGAGGTTTGGAAAGAGCTCAGGCCGGATATACAAAAGGCCTGAAACTGGAATAATTTCAGGCCTTTCTTTCGCACAAGGCTATTTCAGACAGGGACTTAAAACCGGTTAAAAGAGGCCGTGCAGTTCTGCATTGATTTTATCCATAACCGTACTGATATCTTCCGGGTTACCCAGGAAATCCATGGAATCGGCATCAACGATCAGGAGCTTGCCATCGCGATAGGTTTCCACCCAGCTCTCATACCGTTCATTCAGCCGTTTCAGGTAATCGAGGCGGATCGAGCTTTCATATTTCCGGCCACGTTTCTGGATCTGGTTGACCAATGTTGGTACCGAAGCCCTCAGATATATGATCAGGTCGGGCGGTTGCACCAGTGAAGCCATCAGGTTAAACAGGGTGTAATAGTTTTCAAAGTCGCGTGTACTCATCAGCCCCATTGCGTGAAGGTTGGGAGCAAAAATGTAAGCATCTTCATAGATGGTGCGATCCTGGATCACCGTCTTTTGCTTCTTCCGGATCTCAAGGATCTGGTTAAAGCGGGAATTCAGGAAATAGATCTGAAGGTTGAACGACCAGCGCTGCATATCGGCATAAAAATCGTTGAGATAGGGATTATCGTCAACATCTTCAAAATGGGCTTCCCATCCGTAGTGTTTGCTAAGTATGCGGGTCAGAGTGGTTTTGCCGGACCCGATGTTTCCCGCGACGGCTATATGCATGGTTTATGTTTTCGTGTTTAGGGTAAGTCGAAAATACGGAAAAAATACGATCAGCAGATGCTACCGGATTTTTTTTTAGCGATTGATCAGGAGAACCTCTTTTGCCGTTCTGATCAGCAACCGTTTATCCAGTAAACAAGCCTCAAGAAGGGGGATTCCCTTCCATCCGGTGACCAGGATTTCCGGTTTAAAGAGATCGCTGGAGAGGGTGATTTTATGCGGATATATGAGCACGAGCTGCTGTTCGTACAGAGAAAATGCCAATGCCTTGACCGGTATGCGCCTGATAAGATTCCCAAACAGGTCGTATTGACGGACTTCTTCACCCGGTATCTGCAACCAGAGCCGGTCGGCCGATTCGATCAGCCGCACGCCTGTGGTTGGCTGGATTTCGGTGAAAATCAGGGGAGAGGATTCAACCTGCAGGTTTAGCTGATGATCGAAATAGCGCAAACGGAAGGTGGTTCCATCCAGGATCCAGAAACCGCCCTGCCTTGAGGTCGCCAGTGCCAGAGGATCTGTAACGTTCAGATTATCAAGTTTAATCGGGTCTGATAAGGGTGCCAGGCGGTTATTTAGGAACCTGACAAGATTAAAATCACCATGATACAGCAGGATCCGGAGAGGATCGGATGCATCAATCGAAGTGATGGAACCTGAGGCCGGATCAGACCAGGTAAAGAGAGAATCTCCGGTTTCCGAATATTTGGTCAGTTTTCCTGTTCTGACAATATAAACCTGTCCTAACAGATCAGCGGCGATCAGCTCCGATTCCCCCGGCCAGCTTTTAATCACCGCCGGATCAACCTGCGCACGCAGATTGAGGCAGGCCACTAATACCACAATACCGGTGCAGAGTATCCGTTTCATAACCTGTTGTTGATTTCAAGCACTTCGTTAACGATGGTCCGGTCGTTCGACAGACGGGGAACCTTATGCTGTGCACCAAGTTTACCTTTTAGCTTTAGCCAGTCGTAAAATATGCCATTCCTGAGCACGACTACCTCAGGTGCAAGCAGAGCAATATTTTTATACCGTTTCGCTTCATAATCCGAATTGGCTGCTTTCAGTCCATTGTCCAGCAATTCCGTAAAAAATCCCAGATTTTCGGGCGGAGTGCTGAATTCGATCAGCCATTGATGTCGGGCAATGGATCCTTCACTCATGTAAACGGGAGCAGCGGTATAATCAGTGATTGCAGCCCCGGTTCCCTGGCAGGCTTTGCTGAGGGCAAATTCAGCATTGTCAATGATCAGTTCTTCTCCGAAAGCATTGATAAAGTGCTTGGTACGACCTGTTATCCTGAATTTTACCGGTTTAAGGGAAGAGAACCGGATGGTGTCCCCGATCAGGTAGCGCCAGAGTCCGCCACTGGTTGAGATCACCATGGCATAATTCCGGTTAGGTTCTATATCCCTCAGGGTCAGCGCTTTTTCATTTCCGGTTCCGATCTCTTCAGCCGGGATAAATTCAAAATAGACATCATAGTCCAGCATCAGCAACATGTCGTTTGAATCCGGGTCATCCTGAATCCCGAAGAATCCTTCAGAAGCATTATAGGTTTCCATGTACTTCATGGAATCCGAACGGATGATTGACTTATACTGATCACGGTAGGGAGTGAAATTCACTCCACCGTGCATGAAAACTTCCAGACCGGGCCATACATCGGCGATATTGTCCTTACCGGTACGTTCGAGCACTTTTTTCAACAGGATCAGCGTCCATGAGGGAACTCCCGCCAGGCTGGTGACATTTTCACGGATGGTGTGTTCTGCCATCTTTTCCAGTTTCTCCTCCCATTCGTCCATCAGTGCGATCGACAGGTCGGGCGTTCTCAGCCAATGGGCAATGGCCGGCATATTCTGGAGAAGTACGGCCGACAGATCTCCGAAATAGGCTTCAGAATTCATATCAGAAACCTGTAAACTGCCTCCCACTACAAGGCTCTTGCCCAGGAAGATGCCTGAATCGGGATTATTGCCCATCCATATGGCCAGCGTGTCCTTTCCGCCACGGAAATGACACTCTTCCAGGTTGTCTTTCGTCACCGGGATATACTTGCTTTTGTCGCCTGTTGTACCCGATGATTTGGCGAACCACTTGACTTCACCCGGCCAGAGAACATCCGGTTTCCCGGTCATGGCGAGATCGATATAGGGCTTAAGGCCCGGATAGTCGCGGACCGGAACGTGGGAGGCAAAATCGGCGTGAGATGCGATGGAAGAGAAGCCGTGCTCGCGTCCGAAAACCGTATTGCCTGCCTGCCGCAGCAATTTTTTCAGGGTATCATCCTGCACCTCAACGGGATATTGCCTGAAAAAATCAATCTGATACTTTCGCTTGGTTACGAACCAGGAGATGATGGAGTTAAGTATCGGCATGCGAACAATTCTGGATTGCCCGAAAATACTAAAATATTCCTACTTTTGGGCCAAACGCAATTCCGCTCTGACCATGAACTGGCTGGATATCATTATTTTTCTGATACTTATCGGTGGCATTGCCTCCGGATATAAAAACGGTTTTGTTGGTGAACTGGCCTCCATTGCAGGACTGATCCTGGGGATCTGGGGTGCGATCAAGTTTTCCTGGTGGACGGCGAATGTGCTTGAAGGGTGGGGATTATCCTTCTCCCTAATGCCGGTTGTGGCCTTTCTGATCACTTTCCTGATCATTACCATCATCATGCAGATAGTGGCCGGACTGGTCAACAACCTGCTCGAGTCCATCTCCCTGAGCTGGATAAACAAACTGGCGGGTATTATTGCCGGTTTGGCCAAAGCGGTTCTTTTTACCTCGGTGATCCTGTTGGTCCTGGATGCCGTGGATGAGCGAAACCGTATTCTTCCGAAGAAAGTGATTGAAAAATCAGCCCTGTACAAGCCTGTTTCCGAATTTGTTCCGACACTGTTGCCGTTTCTTAAACTCGAACAGCTTCGAAAAGCCCCTGAAAAAGATGATTTGCCGGCCAAGGAAGTCTGATATTCCGTAGTACCGGCTCAAATAGTTAACTTTGCCAAAATTTTTCCGGATGAATTTCGTTGATGAATTACGGTGGCGGGGACTGATACATGACATCATGCCGGGCACCGAAGAGATGTTGCAGAAAGGTATGGCTTCGGCCTATATTGGTTTTGACCCAACGTCTGATTCCCTTCATATCGGGAACCTGGTTGGTATCATGATCCTTAAGCATTTCCAGATTTGCGGCCATAAGCCTTATGCCCTGGTCGGAGGTGCCACGGGGATGATCGGTGATCCTTCCGGAAAGTCGGAAGAGCGGAACCTGCTCGATGAGCAAACACTCCGGCACAACCAGGAGCGCATCAGGGAACAGCTTTCTCACTTCCTCGATTTTTCAGACAACACCCCGAATGGAGCTGTCATGGTGAATAATTATGACTGGATGAAGGAGTTCTCCTTTCTGTCGTTTATAAGGGATATCGGCAAGCATATCACGGTCAGTTATATGACCGCCAAAGATTCCGTGAAAAAGCGGCTCGACTCGGGCATGTCATTCACTGAATTCAGCTACCAGCTGGTTCAGGGTTATGACTTCCTGCATCTCTACAAGCAATACGGAGTTACCCTTCAGATGGGGGGATCGGACCAGTGGGGCAATATTACCACCGGTACCGAGCTGATCCGCCGGAAAGCCGGCGGAGAGGCGTATGCCCTCACGAGCCCGCTTATCACCAAGACAGACGGCGGTAAATTCGGGAAAACAGAATCAGGAACGGTATGGCTCGATCCGGAGAAAACATCACCTTACCATTTTTACCAGTTCTGGCTTAACGTGGCCGATGCCGATGCCGTCAATTATATCCGGATATTCACTTTTCTTCCAAACGAGGAAATTGATGGCCTGACCGCCAGACATAATGAAGCTCCGCATGAACGGATCCTGCAACGGAAACTGGCTGAAGAGGTTACAAGGATCGTCCATTCCCAGGAAGCTCTCGACAGTGCTGTCGAAGCCTCGAATATTCTCTTTGGCAAGGGTACTCATGAAACCCTGGCTGCATTGGACGAGCGAACCCTTATGGATGTTTTTGAAGGAGTTCCGATGTTTGATCTTGAGCGGTCACTCCTCACGACAGGTATTCCCGTTATGGACCTGCTTGCAGTGCATACAGGGATATTCCCTTCAAAAGGGGAGGCCCGGAGGATGCTCCAGGGCGGGGGACTCAGCCTGAACAAGGAAAAATTATCCGATCCTGAAGAGATCATTAACGATAGCAGATTGATCAAAAGTCGCTTCCTCCTTGTACAAAAAGGGAAAAAACAGTATTACCTTATCAGAGTGAATTAAACCGATGGCTATGAATTCATACCTCAACAACAAGACCCTGCTCGAGCTGGGTCTCAAATGGAAGTACCACCTGGGGATTATTGCCGTAATTGCGGCCGTAATTGCCGTTATATTTTCGGCCCCCACCTTCCTTAAACCGAAATACCGTTCATTTGCCGTGGTCTATCCTGTTAACCTGGGCGAGTATTCGGAAGAGAGTTATACGGAACAGATGCTTGAGATCCTCAATTCAGGAGATATCCGCGACCAGCTGATCCAGGCGTTCAAGCTGGATCAGCATTACAGGATATCCCCGGTCTACAAGTATTATAAAACGGCTTTACTCGGCAAGTACGCCGATAATGTATCATTTCGCAAAACCGAAAATGAAGCAGTCAGGATCGAAGTGCTGGATACCGATCCGAGGTATGCCTGTGCCATGGTCGATTCGCTTCGCAGCTTTTATGATAGCAAGGTGAAGGAGCTGCATAACATAAAGTATGCCGAGGAATTTGGAATCCGGGAAAGGGAACTGCGCAGGTACCAGGCCAAGGTCGACAGCATCGAGCACAAACTGTCCATCCTCGGAAGCGAATACGGCGTGATGGAACTGAACGGCCAGTCGGAAGGCCTTTCCAATGCTTATTTCCAATCGGTTGCATCGGGCAAGAACAATCCGGATATGGAAAAATACTACTGGAATATTGCCGAGCTGGCGCCGGAGTACAAGAAACTGATCATGAGCCTTGAAACTTTCATGAAAATGGAAGGGGAAGCCCAGCTTAAATACAATGACGCGTACCGCGAATTAAATAAGGATATTACCTATTCGGTAGTGGTTACGCCACCATTTATCGCCGATAAAAAGGCCTGGCCCAAGCGTTCGGTTATCGTGCTGATGTCGGTACTGTTTACCCTGATCATGGCAATGGTAGTTATCGGTGTTATCGAGAATCGCAACAATACTAAATCCGTCTAACCTGTTACGCGACAAGCGGGTACAGACTTCTCTGGTTTACTTAATAAGCCTGGGTTTTATACTTGCTTTTTGCTATCTGCTGACAAAGGATAATTACTATCTGGCAGCTCTTCCGGCCGGGATACTGATCATCCTGATAGCTATTTACAGGTTTCAGTGGCTCTTCTGGATCGTCCTTTTTTTTGTGCCTCTTTCCATTCCGCTGAAGGAATTTACCAGCGGTCTCGACATTAACATGTTCCTTCCTACCGAACCGATCCTGGTTGGGATGATGATTGTTTTTATCCTGAGGCTGGCACTTGACGGAGGCTATGACCGGGAGGTCCTCCGTCATCCGGTCACACGGATCATCTTGTTACAGCTGGTTTGGATTGCCATCACAACGGTTACGTCTAGCATGCCCATGGTGTCGTTCAAGTTTCTCCTGTCGAGGCTCTGGTTTTTATCGGTCTTCTATTTTATCGCCATCCAGTTCTTCAGGGAAAATCCGCTCAATATCCGGAAGTATTTATGGACCTTGCTGATTCCGTTGGCCGGGATCGTTGTCGTGATTACCCTGAAACACATTTCCATCGGTTTGTTCGACCAGAAGGCAAGCAATCCTGCCGTGGATCCATTCTTCAACGACCATACGCTATACGGTGCCATCATGGCCCTCTTTCTCCCTGTAGCTGCAGGGTATGTGATCCGTTCGCCGTTCAAGCCCTTAATGAAGACCGTCGCTCTTGTTGTGACAACGCTGCTGATCGCCGGTTTGGTCTTTTCCTATGCCCGGGCAGCCTGGATAAGCCTGGCGGCAGGAATCGGAGCCATGTTGATTATTGTATTCAGGATCTCCGGGAAAGCCGTTATTCTTGGCTTTGCCGGTTTGGTTATTGTCTTTCTTGTTTTCGGAAAATCAATCCTGATGAGCATGGAAGGCAACGATACAGAATCATCGGACAACCTGACGGAGCATGTTCAGTCGATATCGAACATTACTACCGATGCCTCCAACCTCGAAAGGCTTAACCGGTGGAGCTGTGCGTTGAGGATGTTCGCGGAGAAACCGGTTTTCGGTTTTGGGCCGGGAACCTATATGTTCCAATATGCGCCTTTCCAGAAAGCTTCGCAGAAGACCATTATCAGCACCAATGCAGCAGACGGAGGTAACTCCCACTCGGAATACCTGGGGCCGCTTAGTGAAATGGGTGCGATCGGAGCCGTTCTGATGCTGATACTCGTCATTTACGCCATAGTAACCGGCGTTCGGGTTTATCATGCCCAAACCGATCCGGAAATGAAGATGGTTACCCTGGCTATCGTGATCGGCCTGGTGACCTACTTTGTCCACGGTGTAATGAATAACTTCCTGGATACCGACAAAGCTTCGGCCGGAGTGTGGGGGTTTATGGCGATACTTGTCGCAATGGATGTTGCACAGGGCAGGAGGGCAGAAAGGCAGGAGGGCAAAAAGGAAAGCCTCAAAGCCTAAATTATTAGACCTTAAAACTTTACTTCCTGCCCTCTTGCCCTCCTGCCTTTTATTCCTTTACTCTTTCCATGTACGAATTATCCGCCGTATTGATCCTGATCTTATCCCCGATATTACAGAACAGTGGTACCATAATGGTAACTCCGGTTTCGATCCTGGCCTGCTTAAGAGAGGAAGTTGAGGAAGTATCGCCTCTGACACCGGGTTCGGTGTAGATAATTTCCATCACGACCGTAGGAACGAGTTCGGCATAGAGTGCGGTTTCGGTATCGGCATGAATCACCACTTCCACATCACCGCCCTCTTTCAATAAACCAACGTTATTGATCAGGTCTTCACCGATACTGATCTGCTCGTAAGTCTCCTTGTGCATGAAATTGTATCCCAGGTCATCTTTATACAGGAACTGATAGGGCCTGCGTTCCACTCGGGTTTCATTGATCTTGTGACCGGATGTGAAGGTGATCTCGATCACTTTGCCGGTAGTTATGTTTTTCAGCTTGGTACGGACGAAAGCCGGACCCTTGCCGGGTTTTACATGCTGGAAGGAAATAATGGTAAAAAGGGTGTCATTGTGCTCGATGCACATGCCATTTCGAATATCTGACGTTGTTGCCATAAAATCAATAAGATAAAATTCGTGGTGCAAAAATACTTGAAAAGTTCAGATTTCCTAATGAGTGACAATGTGCCAATATGCCAATGTGCCAATGTGCCAATGTGTCAATGTGCCAATGTGTCGATTTGCTAATTGTTCCGTATGCCCGGTAGCCCGCAAGCCCGTATGCCCTTATGCCCCCATGCCCATTACTTTGTTCTTCGGTACGGTGGCAATGAATTCCTTCAGGTAATGAGGTTCAAAATAGGCGGTACTCAGGAAATCCTGTTTGTTAAAAGCCTGTTCGGCCAGCATGCCCTGACAGCCTGCTGATAATTGTATTCCATCGGCAAAACGGGCATTGGGATGCACGATCACTTCCTTTGCCTTATTGCTGCCTGTCCCGAAGAACCAAACAGGCTGCTTGTCCAGGATATTGGAAAACGAATCTTTGTCGATTACCACAGCTTCCACCGGGTTTATCTCGTCAAGATCAGGGGTGTAAATCGCAGCATATACTTCCATCCTTCGTGCATCAAGCATTGGACACAGGAGGGTGCCGGTCACCGGCTGACGGTTGACCAACTGCACCGCCAGCGCCTGGAGCGTAGGTATTCCGATCAGCGGTTTCCCCGATCCGTAAGCCAACCCCTTGGCGACCGATGTGCCGATCCGCAATCCGGTATAGGAACCGGGGCCAAGGCTGAGCGAGATGGCATCCAGGTCGGGCACTGTTAAACCATTGGCATTCAGTATGTCAATGATAAAGACAGTCAGTCGTTTTGCATGGGATTTATCCTCCAGGGATTCTTTCACTGCAAGTAATTGTCCTTCGCGGCTGAGGGCAACGGAGCAGACCGGTGATGCCGTCTCGAGGTGAAGGATCAGGGCCATGAACGGAGATTATTTTTTCTTGGTCTCCTTGAAGAGATCTTCCTTGGCAACTACTTCAACCTGGATTCCGTCCTCCAGCTTTTTAGAAATAGCATTATACGGAGCGATGATAACCGATTCATTCTCTTCGGGTCCTGAAAGAATCTCGATATAGTTCTTATCCTGAATGCCGGTTTTCACCTTGCGGAGGGATACCGTCTGCTGGTCAACGGTAAAGACCACTTCCATGAGTTCCTCCCGCGGAATAGCTGTTGCGGTTTCTTCATCATCCTGCCCCGGTTGTGTTGGATCCTTGATGGCTATAGCCTTGGTGGTATCGGTCCGGGTGGTCACTGCCTGGATAGGAACGGATAAAACATTATAATGGGTTTCGGTATGGATTTCCACCGTGGCGGTCATGCCCGGACGGAAGGGATATTGCCCTGCCTTGCCCGACTTGATCAGTTCTGCGTAAGATTCCGGAAGGATAAAGATCTTGACGTTGAAACTGGTTACCTGGTCGAGGGATGTTCCCGTGGTATTAGCCGAATTGGCAATCTCGGTTACGATTCCCTTGAAATTGGTACCGATATAGGAATCAATCTCGATGGTCGCAGTGTCTCCGAGATTCACCCGGACAATATCGTTCTCATTAACCTCGACCTGGACTTCCATCCGGTTCAGGTCGGCTATTCGCAGAATCTCCGTTCCGGCCATCTGTCCGGTACCTACAACACGTTCACCCAGTTCCACCTTGAGACCGTATATCATCCCGTCGATCGGGGCATATATTGTTGTCTTGCGGAGATTTTCCTCAGCCTCCTTAAGAGATGCTTCGGTGCTCTTAACACTAAATGAAGCCGATGAAACCGATTGCTTGGAAGCCTCAACTTGTGCGGCAGCCACATCATACTGCGTTTTTGCCGTTTCAAAATCAGCATCACTCAAAACTCCTTCATCGTGAAGTTGCTTGCTACGTTTGTAGGAGAGTTCCTGCTGCTTAAACTGTGCTTCGGTCTGGGTCTGGTTGGCCCTGGCGTTCGACAGGTTGGCCTTGGCTGTATTAACTGAGGCGTTTACCCGGTCGCGGCTCGAAATGTAGAAATCCTGTTTGATCTTCAGTAAAAGAACATCTTTTTTAACAGAGTCTCCCTCGGCGACGTCCAGCTCGACAATCTCTCCGGATACATCGGGACTGATCTTGACTTCCGTTTCCGGTTGGATCCGGCCATTTGCCGTGATGGTTTCCACAATCGTCCGCCTCTGAACGGTTTCCACGGCGACCTTGGTCAGCGGTCCTTTGCCGAACCAGCCGGCCTTCTTGCCAATGAGAGCGACGACAACGAGAACAGCTGCGATAATCAGCAAGATCTTCAGTGTTTTATTTTTTTTCATTTTGGATGCTATTTGAGATCAATGGGAATACCCCGGTAAAAATCCAGTATACGGGTGCTGAAAATGTAATTGTATTTGGCCTGAAGGAGCTCCGATCGTGCTTTTGTGAGGTTATTCTTGGCAACATTATAATCCAGTGAAGTCAGCATCCCCATATTATACTTCTGATCGGCATAACGGAAAGCTTCCTCCAGTGACTGTACCGATTTCTCGGTTGCCCTGAACTGTCTGAGTGAAGCCGATGCATCGGCATAAGCCTGTTGGATTTCTTTCAAAAGCTGATTCTGAACCAGTTCCAGATCATATTTTCCACTGGCCACTGACAGGCGTGCATTACGGATAGCTGTCCGTGTGTTCCAGCCGTTGAAGATCGGGATATTTAAATTGAAGCCGAGGCTTGTCTGGCTTGTGTAATCAAGCTGATCCTGCAGGGGCATGATCTGGCCGGTCTGAAAATCTTTTAGCAGATCGGAATAACCGGTGCCGAATGAGGAGCTCATTGACAGGGTCGGACTCACCCGGCCGCGGGCAATCTGCAGATCTTTTTCGAGCGATTTGAGATTGAGATGGGCACTCGTGATCTGGGGAAGAGTGTTCAAGGCGGATTGATAGATACCGTCGGCGTCCCCGAGATTATCTGTCACCCGTAAAGTCTCGAATGCGGGCCGGTCAATCCTGAAGCTTTCCGGATTCTTCAGGTCGAGCAATTGAGCCAGATCGAGGTAAGAAAGATCGAGCTGGTTTTTTGCATTCACCTCATTCAGCTCTTCGGACGAGAGCTGTGCCTGTATTTCATACAAATCGCCCTTAGGCAATGCTCCGGCATCTACCATTTTACGGGTACGCTCAACCTGTTGCCGGGTGATTTCCACCTGCTGCACAGCGATATCATGAAGTTCCTCGTTAAACAGGACCTGCAGGTACATGCGGGCAATGTTCAATGCCAGGTCGTTTTTAGCTTTCTCAAGATCCTTCAGGTTTTTATCCAGATCAAGCTTGTTGCGCTCGATGGTGTTCCAATTCTGGAAACCTTTGAAAAGTTCCAGGTCACCGCTGGCATAAAAACTGGCACCTTTGGAGTTTTCCGTTGTAAACTCATAGGTCAGCGGATCAACCGACCGACCGAAACGGAAGGAATTGGAAAGTCCGGAATTGACTGATGGCAGTAAGCTGAGCTTCGACTGGGTCAGGTTGTTTTTCGCAACCTCAATTCCCAGAGACTGTTGCTTCAGCGTGATATTATTATCCAGCGCGTAGGCAATGCACCGTTCCAATGACCAGGGCTCTTCCTGCCCCCTCACAGGAACAGCCAGCAAAAGAACCAGTGAACAGCCCGTAATAAAGTGCTTGATTTGCATGGTTTTTCAAAATAAACTGCAAAGATAGTAAAAAGGCTCGCAGCCGAACTATTCGCCGAACAAAGTGAGGCTATTAGTTTAGCGTTTCCTGAAACAGCTTGAATATCCGTTTGTACTCATCGGTCCAGGCATCCGGATCGGTAAAGCTGTGATGCTCAAGCGGATAGATTGCCAGTTCAAAATTTTCCTTACCCAGGTCGATCAGGCGCTGGTTCAGGCGAACGATATCCTGAAAGTGAACGTTGTCATCCAGAACCCCGTGGCACATCAGAAGACGACCCTTCAATCCCTCTGCGAAATTGATGGGAGAACTGCGTATATAAGCCAGACTGTCTTCTGCTGGGGTGTTCAGGATGGGGGCTGTATAACCGTGGCTGTAATGAGCCCAGTCGGTCACTGAACGGAGTCCGGCACCGGCTGCAAATACATCAGGAGCGATGAACATGGCCATCAGCGTAAGAAATCCTCCGTATGAACCTCCGTATAATCCAATCCGTTTGGGATCCACACCACAATTGGAAACGAGGTATTTGGCACCGTCCACGTTGTCGCTCAGATCCTTGCTGCCCATATGACGGTAAATGGCTGTCCGCCAGTCGCGGCCATAACCTGAACTACCCCTGTAATCCAGGTCGAGAACCGTGTATCCGTTGTCAACCAGCATGTTGTTGAACATGTACTCATGGTAATAGGTCGACCACCACTTATGGGCATTCTGCAGGTAGCCCGCACCATGTACGAAGATCACGGCTGCATGATTGGTCTGGCCGGCAGCAGGGCGGTACAACCTCGCATATACGTCGGCTCCGTCGGATGCCTTAAAGGTGATGTATTCCGGAGTGCGCCAGTTATAGGATTTGTAAGCCGCACTTCTTGAATCGGTCAGGGCAACGGCCGGTTCTCCGGCTTTGTTTTTCTGAATATACAGTTCCGGCAAATGACTAGCCGTTGAGAATTCGATGGCCAGCCATTTTTCATCAGGAGAAAGATGGATTTCATTGCCCCCTTCCATGGAGGTGATCTTTTCGCGGGCACCGCCTTCAATGGACATCCGGTAAAAATGGTGCTCTCCCGGATGTACTTCATTGGTAGTAAAATACCACCATTTCTTGTCTGCTGAAATACGCGGATCATATACTTCAAAACTTCCTGATGTGAGCTGTTTTTTCTCCCCGGTCTCCACGTTTACCCACCACAGGTGACTATAGCCTGATACTTCCGACTGATACCAGAGCCGCTTGCCGTCAGGCATCCAGCCCGTACCGCCCGATCCCGGTCCGCCAATCCAGGCCTCGTCGCGCTGCCGGTCGAGCAGCCTGACCGATCCGTCGGACATATTCAGTGCAAGGATCCACAGATCCTTATGGTCGGAAGATCTGACTTCAACAACGCACGTTTTACCATCGGGTGACCATTCCGTCCCGTATGCATATACCGGCCTTTCTACCGGTTTCAGGTCTTTGTATTTTTCCGGATAATCCTTGATATAATCAGGCATATCCATAATACCCGGTATCTCCGCGACCCTCATTGCATAAACAGAATCCTTTTCCAGATCGAGTATTCCGATTTCCATGCTGTATGGTTCATCACCTACTTTCGAACGGGTATTTTGTGTTTCCGTATATCCCGTACGTGTCACGTAACTTGGCATGATCGTGCCTTTATAGCCGGAACGCTGGTAGTATTTGGTGAATGTAACATGATTCTCATCCGGGGTCAGTTCGAGGTTACTAATCGAGTAGCCATCGGTTATAACCGGTGCCGGACCGCCAGGCTTCCGGGGTCCGCCCGGCCGCATACCCATCCTGAAATCACCCATGCCACCCATGCCACGCCGTCCGCTGCCGGTTACTTTCGGGAACAGGCGTATCTGATCCTGCATTAGCCATTGATCGCGGGCATTCAGCTGTTCGGTTGGAGGCCCCTGCCGCTCAGTCTGTCCGGCTTGTCCGGGCTGGTCGGCCTTTTTCTCCTGGAAATTGGTAAGCTGACGGAATTGGCCGGTAAACGGGTCCAGCAGGAACAGATTGTTGTCTATGGTCAGCACAAGCTTTTTCCCTGAATGGGTGAAGTTTACAGAGGAGATGGTCTGTGATGTGCTGTATATCAGCGAGGTGTCTTTCTTTTTCAGGTTAATCAGATAATAATCACCCTCCTTTTCAAGCACTTCAAGGCTCTTGTCCTGATTCTGGTTTTTGGGATCCTCCCGGAGCTTTTGCAGAACGCTCCGGTGAACTTTGGTCAGGACCGGATTGACCGGATCCACGCAGTAAGCGGAATCAGAAGGCTTGTCTCCCTGGTTCCACTGGAAGTAAAGAGATTTACTGTCGGGCGACCACATGAACTGTGACGGCGACTGGCCGGCATAGTTGGTAGCCATGAAATCTTTGATCTGCAGTACCGACCGGTTTTCAACCTGGGCGGATGCAATCAATGAACCGGTGAGAGCCACCAGTACAGTAAGGATTGTTCGGTTTTTCATCGGGAATTAATGTGAAGGGACTAATGTACAAAAATCCAATTGTTTCATCATCGGGTAACGGATCTCTGAATGGGCGCCTTCCATAAATTTTCATTATCTTTTGCCGGAACCTGTAGAACTATAATATTAAAGTGTAACTTTAACACTTAAATTGTGTATTATGAGTCCCTTTTACCCTTTGGAGGACCGCCAGCTGATGGCTGTGGATTGTGTAATTTTTGGATTTGATAATCAAGGACTAAAACTGCTGTTAATTAAGCGTGACATGGATCCCGGCAGGGGCATGTGGTCACTGATGGGCGGTTTCCCGCGCCGTGACGAGAGCCTGGATCAGGCTGCCGACCGGGTACTGAAACAGCTGACCGGCCTGCAGGATGTCTATCTTGAGCAATTATATGCCTACGGAGATGTCGACAGGGATCCCGGGGAGAGGGTGGTTTCCATTGCCTATTATGCACTTTTGCGGATTGAGGATTATGACCGGCAACTGGTGAGAGAATATGATGCTCATTGGTGCCTGATCAGTGAGATCCCCGAGCTGGTTTTTGACCACCGGATCATGGTTGACAAAGCCCTCAGGAGGCTTCGCCGCCGTGCCCGGATTCAGCCTATCGGCTTCGAACTGATTCCCGAAACCTTTACTCTTCCGCAGCTGCAAGCCTTGTATGAGGCTATTTATCAGAAAGAACTGGATAAAAGGAACTTCCGCAAGAAGATCCTGTCGATGGGTTTGCTCGACAAGCTCGATGAGAAGGACAAGACAAACTCAAAGAAAGGGGCCTGGTATTACCGGTTTAATACCGGGAAATATGAAGAATTGATTGCAAAAGGATTTTATTTTAGCGTAGACGTGTAATCTACCCTGCCATGGATCAAATTATTCTTAAACTGCGCCAGTCGGTTCTCCAGGCCAATCTTGCCCTGGTGGAAGAGGGCCTGGTCAAGCTCACATGGGGGAATGTCTCGGGTATCGACCGCAACCGCGGACTCGTGGTTATCAAGCCCAGCGGAGTTGCCTATGCCGATATGAAACCCGATGACATGGTTGTCATGGATCTTGACGGGAAATTAATAGACAGCAAGCTGAAGCCCTCATCTGACACTCCGACCCATCTGCTTTTATACAATGTATTCCCGGAGATCAACGGGATCGTTCATACTCATTCAACCTGGGCTACATCATGGGCTCAGGCCTGTCGTGAGATCCCCTGTCTGGGTACCACCCACGCAGACTATTTTTACGGTCCGGTTCCCTGCACCCGTTTGCTGACGCCCGAAGAGATCAACGGCAACTATGAGCTGGCAACCGGTCACGTTATCCGGGAGGCTTTCACTTTGCTCAATCCGATGGAGGTACCTGGTGTATTGGTTGCAGAACATGGTCCGTTTACCTGGGGAGCTACTGTATCGGATGCTGTCAAACATGCGATTATCCTTGAAGAGATAGCCAAAATGGCTTTCCGGACGGTGGTTCTCGGGAAGCAGCACCCTGTTCAGAGCGCTATCCTGGATAAACACTACTCACGTAAGCACGGACCCGACGCATACTACGGGCAGAAGTAAGGCAGAAGGCACAAGTTACGAATCACAATAATAAACTATGAAACAGATATCACTGATCTCTCTGGCTGCTGCCACAATGCTTGTGATGGGCGGCTGTACTGAAACCAAACAAGCCACCGGCGATTATCCGGTGAAACCGGTTGCGTTCAACCAGGTCAGGCTCGATGATAGCTTCTGGGCTCCCCGTGTGAAGCTGAATGCCGAAGTGACCATACCCTATGCATTCAAGCAGAGCGAAGAGACTGGCCGGATCAAGAATTTTGATATTGCCGGCGGAACCGAACAGGGGAAATTTTGCTCCATCTATCCTTTCGATGATTCCGATGTTTACAAGATCATAGAAGGTGCCGCCTATTCCCTCCAGACCGTGCCCGATCCCAAACTCGATGCTTATCTCGATGACCTGATTGCCAGGATCGCTAAAGCACAGGAACCCGACGGATACCTGTATACCAACCGTACCATCATGGGCGACAGCGCCCATCCCTGGGCCGGGAGCAAGCGCTGGGAGCTGGAGAGCCAGGACAGTCACGAGCTCTATAACCTGGGGCACTTCTTCGAAGCTGCCGTTGCCCATTATCAGGCCACCGGCAAGAAGAGCATGATGGATATCGCTATCAAGGCAGCCGATCTGATCGTTAAGGATTTCGGTTACGGCAGGTGCGAAAACTACCCGGGCCACCAGGAAGTGGAGATCGGATTGGTCAAGCTTTACCGCGTGACCGGGAAAAAGGAATATCTCGACCTGGCCAAATTCTTTCTCGATGTCAGGGGCCCTAATGGCGAGGTTTACAACCAGGCTCATAAAAAGCCTGTTGACCAAACCGATGCCGACGGGCATGCCGTCAGGGCCAATTATATGTTCAGCGCAATGGCCGACATTGCAGCCCTCACGGATGATCCTGCTTACCTGAAAGCCGTGGATACCATCTGGCACAATGTGGTCGGCAAGAAACTGTATATCACGGGAGGTGTTGGCGCTACCGGTGCGGGTGAAGCTTACGGCATTGATTACCAGTTACCCAACATGAGCGCCTATTGCGAAACCTGTGCAGCTATTGCCAACGTATTGTGGAACTACCGCATGTTCCTGCTGCATGAGGATGGCAAATACATCGACGTGCTGGAACGCACCTTATATAATGGTGTATTGAGTGGTCTGGGCCTCTCGGGCGACCGGTTTTTCTATGACAATCCGCTGAAGTCACAAGGCCAGCATTACCGGAAGGCCTGGTTCGGATGCGCCTGCTGCCCCAGCAACCTCTGCCGTTTCATTCCTTCGGTTCCGGGTTATATTTATGCCGTAAAGGATAACGATCTGTTTGTCAACCTTTATGTCCAGAGCGAAACTACCATCGACATGGGTGCCCGCAAAGTGATGCTGGCTCAACAATCAGCCTATCCGTATGAAGGAAGGATCAATCTCACCGTTACTCCTGATAAAAAGGGCCGCTTCAACCTTCGTCTCCGGATACCCGGATGGGCCGGTAATGAAGTCGTTCCCAGCGATCTGTATGCCTATATCGATCCTGAAAAATCTCCTGTCACCATTAAAATTAACGGTAAGCAGGTAAGCTATAAATCTGAAAAGGGTTTTGCCGTCCTTGGCCGTACCTGGAAAGCAGGTGATCAGGTTGAGATCATCTTCCCGATGGACGTACGACGCGCCAAAGCAAATGACAAGGTGGAAGCCGATCGCGGTATGGTTGCCCTGGAACGTGGCCCGCTCCTGTATACTCTGGAATGGCCCGATCAGGAGGAACAAAAAGTGGTCAACCTGATGCTGGCAGAAGAGCCCGGTTTTACCTATGAATTCAAACCCGATCTGCTTAACGGCGTCGGAATGATCAGTGCCAATGGCTATTCCCTGAAAGCCCGGCTCGACGGTACTATCACCAAGGTACCGGTATCATTGAAGGCAATACCCTATTATGCCTGGGCCAACCGGGGAAGGGGAGAAATGACGGTCTGGATTCCGGAACAACTCGATGCGGCTACCCCCCTTCCGGCTCCCACAATCGCTACGTTATCAACCGTGACAGTATCCCCCGATTGCAAAGGATCGCCGCAGACGGTCAACGACCAGCAATGCCCGTCAAAATCCAGCAGCGCCGAATTCGGTCATATCCACTGGTGGCCGAAAAAAGCCACCAACGAATGGGTGCAGTATGATTTTGCCAAACCGGAAACCGTTTCCTCCGTGGAGGTTTTCTGGTTCGATGATGAGGATCTTAATGCCGGATGCCGCGTGCCAAAATCCTGGAAGCTAATGTATAAAAAGGGCAATTCGTGGGCCCAGGTAAAGGCCAAAGGCGAATATGGAGTCAAAAAAGATCAGTATAACCGGCTCGAATTTGAACCGGTTACAACTGCGGGACTGCGCCTGGAAATCCGGCAGCCGGATGAGTTTGCAACCGGAGTGCAGGAATGGATAGTGAAATAAGGCAGATGGTACTCTCCGTCATCATCCCTGCCTACAACGAGCAGGATACCATTTACAGGGTTCTGGAGCGGGTCAGCGCGATTGAGCTGATCCGGGGGACGGGTAAGGAGCTGGTCATCGTTAACGATGCCTCGGCCGATGGGACCGAATCGGAAATCATCCGGTTCCGGAAGGAGCATCCGGATACCCTGCTCAGTTACCAGAAACATGAGAAAAACCAGGGTAAAGGGGCCGCACTCCGGACAGGGATCCGGTCAGCGGGTGGTGACCTGATCGTGGTGCAGGATGCCGACCTTGAGTATGATCCCAGGGAGATCAACCTTCTGCTGGAACCCGTGCTCGACGGATTTGCCGATGTAGTCTATGGCAGCCGGTTTGTGGGAAGCAGGCCCCACAGGGTTTTGTTTTATTTCCATTCCGTGGGGAACCGGTTCCTGACTTCCCTCTCGAATCTTTTCACGAATATCAATATTACGGATATGGAATCCGGCTATAAGCTGTTCAAATCCGAAATCATCAAAAAGATCCGTCTGGTGGAGAACCGCTTCGGGTTTGAGGCGGAAGTTACTGCCAAGGTTAGCCGGATCCCGCACGTAAGAATCTATGAGGTAGGCATTTCCTATTATGGCCGGACATACAGGGAAGGGAAGAAAGTCAACTGGCGTGACGGTTTCAGGGCCATCTACTGCGTCATCAAATACAACATTTTCTGCAGAAAATAATCAACGGAAGACCGGTTGCTGGCTCTGCAGCATCTGCAGGTAAGCCGGATTCACTTTAATGCCCAGCTCACGGGCTTTCAGGATATCTTTCAAGGCCCCCGACGGGTCCCCCGTTTTAGCCAGGAGGTATGAACGGTTCTGATAATAATACCCTTTTTTAGGATTGATGGCGATGGCCTCGTTGAAGTCGGCCAGCGCCTCCTTGTTTTTGTTCAGCTGATCGAGACATAAACCTCTTTGATTCAGGATATCGGCATTCCCCGGTTTGATTGCCAGGAATGAGCTTGCGTCCCGGCTGGCTTTCTCATAATCCCCCATGTTGTAATACACAAGCAGGCGGTTCGTGAGGGCCCGTTCATTATGGGGATCCATGGATAGGGCCGAATCCAGGTCGGCCAGTGCCAGGTCATATTTTTTTTGCGATCCGTAAAGGGCACCCCGGTTGCTCAGGGCCTTGGCATAATCAGGCTTGAGCAGGATCGCCTTGTTCATGTCCCCGAGGGCTTTATCCAGTTGCCCAAGGCCAAACAGCACTTCACCACGGTTACTGTAACCCATGTATCCCAAGGGCTTGATCTCAATGGCCCGGGTATAGGAGGCAATGGCCTTTTCATTCTGGTTCAGGTCGCGGTAATAATATCCGAGGTTCATGTGCGCCATCTCGGCTTCCGGATATTTCTTCACCACATCGCTGAACAGGGTTTCCGAGTTTTTCCATACCTGAACCCGGTTCCAGCTTACGATCCCGAGAATGGCGGCATAGGTCAGGCCGAGCCCGATAACCAGTGGCTTCCATTTGCCGGACATCAGGAAATTCAGGGCCCAGCCGATCAGGAAAAAGAGTCCGATATAGGCCAGGTAGGTAAACCGGTCGGCCAGGTATGCCTGTCCGGCACCTACTATCTGGAGAACAAAAATCACATTGCAGAGAAAGAACAGGGAGCCAAAGACCAGCATGTCCCTGAGTTTGCCGGATTTATAAATCAGGATGGCCAATACAAGAACCAGGAGAGCACTTCCATACTGGTACACCGTTAATCCGTCCGGATTCGGGTAAATGGCTGATAATGGGTAGGGTACTATGGATTTAGCCAGATAAACGCAGAACGACCAGGTGCCGATGAAGATCCTCTGGAAAAAAGGCAGTACCGTATGGGTCTCCAGGGTTCCTTCCTGACCAAGGATGTAAAGCCCGGCAATACCGGTAGCCAGCGCCAGAACGAAGAAAGGGATTTTGTTCAGCAAGGATTTCAGCCTGAACTTCCTTTCAAAGAAGAAATCAATAAGTATCAGTATGAGTGGCAGGGCTACCGCCTGGATCTTTGAGAGAAGCGATAAAATAAAGGCCAGAAAAGCAAGGATATAATAAACCGGTTTTTTCTGTTTCCGGAAGGCTACGTAGAATATCAGGGACAACAAGAAAAAGAAACCATAGAGCATATCCTTCCGCTCGGTGATCCAGGCCACCGATTCAACCCGCATGGGATGGATCCCGAAAAGGAGGGCCACCGTAAAAGTGATGAACAGGTTGATCCCCAGTTTCCTGAAGAGGATGAAAACCAGCAGGGTGTTCAGAAGGTGCAGAAGCAGATTGTTGAGATGAAACACGCCGGGTTTCATGCCGAACAGGGAATTCTCGACGGCAAAGCTGAGGGTGGTCAGCGGCGTGTATCCACCGATGACCGTCGTGGAAAACATGTTCTTCAGGGTACCGGCATTCAGTTCCCTGACGTTTGCATTTTCATAAACATTGACGCCATCGTCCCAGTTTACGAAATCGTATTTCAACACGGGCGAGAAAACCACAAAGGTTACCAGCAGGATCAGCGCGAGCAGGAACCATTCCTTGTTTTTCTTCAGCATTCGGCTCAGGTTAGTTAGTCTCGATCAACAAACAACTCAATCCGGGTAAATTTAAAGATATTTTTTGCCTGTTGAGTTTCACCGGTATTTCCACGGGACTGATCTTTGAGGGAAGCTCCATGCTGTTACGGTCCGTCAAAGAGGTGCCTTTCACCAGCCATCCCGCTGCCCGTCTGGCTTTATAAACAGCAGGCAGGCTGAAGGTAATGGTTTTGTCTGCTATGGAATTGTTGACCAACTTGATCACCAGCCTGTCCGATTCCGGATCGAAGCTGGTCACCGCGGTAACAGAATCCGGAATTCCGGTCATTTCAAGCCGGTTAGGGGCAAAATGTTCACGCCAGAGCTTCATTACCACATAGTTGGGAGCAGGGAACCATCCGTTCTGGTCGAAATTGATAAAGGCATTGTCCCACGCTGTAGCAGTGGTATGGCGGAGGAACAGGGCCGGTCCGGCCATGGTTACCACATCGGAATGGTTCTCGAAGATATTCAGCAGGTTGCCTGCATATAATCCTGTCCGCCAGTCGGTCGATTGGGCGTTCCACTCCGAGACATACAGCTTGATATCAGGATTTGAGCAGGACCGGATCAGGGTTTGCAGATCCCGGTAAAGGCTTTCCTGACCGAGGGCGGCAGAGTAGTACTCATCCGGATCGGAATAATGGTGAATACTGAGTATATCGAAATATCCAGCCGCTTCATTCAGCACCACCCGATCCCAGTCGCGGTCGGTTCCGTTGCCTCCGTGGGCGATAACCGTGATCCCCGGGTCAACCTTCCGTAAAGCTTCCGAGAATATTTTCACTGCCTGGCTGTAAATATGCGGATCGGGAACACGTGAGCGCCACAGTTCATTGTCGATCTCCCAGTATTTAACATTAAATGGTTCCGGGTGACCGTTCGCTGCCCGCACGGAACCCCATTGACTGGTTGCCGGACCGTTGCAGTATTCGACCCATTCACACGCTTCCCGGATCCAGGGCTCCCAGGCTTCGGGAGTGCCTGCCCCTTCATGAAAACCGGAATTGATCACCAGCAGGGGCTCGCTGCCCAGCTTGCGGCAGAGAGTGATGAACTCATCGGTTCCCAGGGAGTTGACATCACGGTCGTCCCAGATGTTAACGGGGAACACCTGCCGTTCATTCTGTTTTCCGATACCCGCTTTCCACCTGTACAATTCTGCAAAACAGCCTCCCGGCCAGCGGATTACCGTAGGCTTGATTCCGGCCACAGCATCATACAGGTCGGTACGGAATCCGTCATTCCTGATCGCACTTTGCGGCATCAGACTGAGCTGATCAACCCATACGGGGGCGTTGCCGGAAACGGAGAGTTGAAGGTTTGATGGTTGAATTGGTTGAAGAGGTTGAATTGGTTGAAGAGGTTGAGAAGGCTGAGATGGATAAGTGAAGATTATTGCATATTCTTTCCATTCCTGGTCCAGTTTATTTATCCTGCATTCTGCAATCAGGTTATCATTTTCTTTTAGCCTGATATTGACCACGGATCCCGGCTGGCCTTTCAGCCAGACCAATCCCTCCAGGGTATCGCCCGGACGGACGCCGAAATTATCCTGCACGATCGAAACTTCTTTTCCGGCTGGATCCAGCCTGAGAGCTGTTTCACCATTGAGGGCACCATTTGATTCGACAGTTACTTTATCCCAATCCGATGGAACCCAATGACGCGGAAAACGACGAATGATGGGCACTGCCGGTAATCCATCATACAAAACGGCACCATCGGCACCGGTAACCTTAAGATTGCGATAGCTGACAGCGGTACTCCATGAACCGAGACCAATTGCTCCTTTGGGAAGAGGATTTATAGTATCCGTATCATTATAAACCAGTTGACCATCGAGGTAACATTCAAAACGGTTCCCGGATATACGGATCTTTACCGGCACCCATTTGTGCTCCGGAATTTCTCCTTTTACAGGCGGAGCAACGACATCCCGGTTACCTTCCACTTCTTTTTCAAGTGCATGCCGGGAATTACCCCAGCCCCCCAGGTTGAACCAGTAAAAATTCTCTTCGTCAAGAGCCCGGAACAGGATCAGGAAGCCTTCATATCCGAAGTCTTTCCGGGCTTCCAGTGTGAATTCATAATCGGTCCATGCAGGGTCCCCGAATACCAGCTTTACATCGCCCAGCAACTGGCTCTGGGAGAGAATGCCCTGACTGATGGTCCACTCGGGCTGCTCAATGTACTCCTCAAAACTCCGGTTCCAGACCAGATCGCCCCACAGGCCGCCGTTGGCGGAATGGTATATGTGTTCATAGAAGTGACCGTAAATTTCATCACTGATCACCGATACCGGGTTCAGGGAAGGAACGTCAATCAGGGCAGTATCACGTACGGATTTCTTACAGCCTGATATCAGAATTAACAAGGAAAGAGACAAAATGATGGTTTTCATCGTCAAGTGTTTAATGAACACTTAAAGATAATTACTATTTCCGAATCTGTAAACGGGTAGTTTGGCTTTGTGGAAGTGTTAAAATTTTTAACATTTGAGACTAAAACCTTTGCAATATTGAATTTGGGTCTTACATTTATCCTATAAAACCGGGACACTGGGAAACAAATACTTATACACACCTAAATCTCATACTTATGCGAAAACTTACACTACTCCTTGCATCGGTATGGCTGTTATCTACAGCCGTGTCGGTAGCACAAACCCCCGGGACGAAAGGCGGCGGAGATGTATTCTTCTATGAAACATTCAACTGGGGAAATCCGAATGACCCCAAAGGATGGACGGCTCCTGAGGGTTATTATTTTATTGACACTTACGACTATGGCTACAACTGGGTATGGTGGCCGGCCGGGCTTGGTTTTGTTGACAGATACACTCAGGATCCGCCGCTGAATTCCACTTCCAAGGATGACGGCTGCCTTGCCCTGTTCCTCGAACAGTATAATCAGGGAGGACTACTTGAATTGAGTGTCGACAACTATGTGGTCTTTCCACCCTTCGATTTAAGTACCCGTTCTTCGGTTGTAGTTAGTTTCGAGACTCATTTCATGGCTTATTCGCAATGCAACATGTATCTCGAGATCTCAACCGATAACTGGGCTCACTCTGCCCGCTATGATGTCAGTTTCGGATGCAGTCACAAAGACCGCCCTCTCGATATGGCACCGGGCGTACCGGCTCTTTATCAGGCTAATATTACCGATGTTGCAGCCGGCATCAGTAATGTGCTGATGCGTATCTACTGGACCAACACGCGCCTGTATTATTGGGCCATTGATGATTTCAAATTGTCAGAAGCTTATTCCAATAACCTGAAACTGAATTATATCCAAATGGAGTGGGATGACAATGATGAAAACACCGTTATGTCGTGGATTTACAATATCCCCAAATCCCAGCTCGACGGTGTCGGCGGTTTCATGAACTTCCAGTCATCCGCCTATAACTTTGGAATAAACGATCAGGAAGACACCTATCTTGATCTGGATATTACCAAGAACGGTACGAGTGTTTTCCACAAGACCACAACCCCGGCTGATATCTGGATCCTTGAGACCGATACGGTTGATATTCCCGATAAATACTCGCCGGCTGATTTTGGCCATTATAAAATCAACTGGGAGTTCAAAGCAGCGGCAGCCGATGATTTTCCAGTTGATAATTCCAGGGAATCCTTCTTTAACGTAACCGACAGTGTTTATTCCCGGTCGGATAATACCAGCGAATTAAGCTGGTCGATGAGTAAGGAAGCCTATACGACTACGGCCACGGAGAATCTAAACCATTATTTTGGATCTATTTTCCCAATCTTTGGTGATTGCGAAGTTAACTCCATTTCTGTCTTTATCACAGGCGGTAAGGCTGACCAATTCACTAACTATCGGTTCTCCCTGTATAAAGTGCCGCTGACGGAAGAAGACCAAACTCCTTACGAACTGCTGGTTACCGAAATGATCCCGCTGGATTCGGCAGTCTTCAATACCTGGGTTACCATGCCATTGGAAAAAGATGGTGAATCGGAATTCCTGAAAAAAGGAGATCTGGTCTATGCCGGTCTCACATTTGACAACACGAATGCAGACCATCTTATCCGCAGAAATCAGGGACTGGCAATAGGAACCGATAACTCGGTAAAACTGACCGAATCGGTAGGTATTGCCATTTTTGACGGAGGCTCCCGGACAGGTCTCGGTGACTATTACGGGAAACGAAACTTCATGATCCGCCTCGGCCTGAACGATCACTCCAACCTGATCGACGGTGTTGAGAATGAGCTTGCTACTGCCAGCCTGGGCCAGAACTACCCGAATCCGTTCAATCGCCAGACAGAAGTCGACTATGAACTCACCAACGGTTCGGAAGTGATTTTCGAGGTGATGGACCTGACCGGACGCAAGATTCAGACCTTCAACGAAGGATTTGTACCGGCCGGCCGGCATACTTTCCAGCTGAAGGCTGAAGCCCTTGATGCGGGCATATACTTCTATACGATCAAAGCCGGAAGTTTTGTACAGACAAAACAAATGGTGATTACGCAATAACGAAAGGAATCGTTAATGAAGAAGGGCGGGCAACCGCCCTTTTTTTTTACTTTTAGCCCAAATCAGGAGGACACATGGAAGTCATACAGCAAGTGATCGATTGGTACATGCAGAACATCGGGTATCTGACTATTTTTCTCCTGATGCTCATCGAGAGTACCGTCCTGCCCATGCCATCTGAACTGGTGATCCCTCCTGCCGCCTATCTTGCAGCAGGAGGAGAGCTGAATATCATCCTCGTGATCCTGGCCGGAACGACAGGTGCCCTGAGCGGTGCCCTGATCAATTATGTTCTGGGATATACACTCGGACGTAAGGTCATCTATGCCCTGGCTGATACGACCTGGGCCCATATCATATTTATTACCCGTGAAAAAATTGAAAAGGCGGAATCTTTTTTCATTAAGAACGGTAAAACCTCCACCCTTATCGGGCGGTTGATTCCCGGCATCCGGCACCTGATCTCCATCCCCGCCGGAATGGCTAAAATGCCCGTAGGGACTTTTATGCTCTGGACCTTTATCGGGGCGGGAATCTGGAACATAGTGCTCGCCCTGCTCGGATACTTCTTCTATTCCCAGCAAGAACTACTTCAGAAATATTACAAAGAGCTGATATGGATCGTTATTGCCCTTGGGGTGCTGTTTGTTGCCTACCTGGTGATAAAGTCGGTGAGGAAGAAGCGTGATGCGTGATGCCTGACGATTCTGGATTCCGGATGCCGGATTTCGGATTAACTCCTTTTTTCTAAAATCCGATATCCGATATCCAAAATCCGAATGCCCGTATGCCCGAATGCCCGAATGCCCGAATGCCCGTATGCCCGAATGCCCGTATGCCCGTATGCCCGTATTTTTGAATCGTTTTTTTTTCTATTTTTGTGCCCGCATTGTCCTGTGGTGTAACTGGCAACACGTCTGATTTTGGTTCAGAAGAGTCCAAGTTCGAGCCTTGGCAGGACAACTCTGCTTATTCCCCCCCTACCGCGATCAGCCGGTGCTGAGTGCGGAAAACCAGCATCCCCTTCGAGATCGCGGGAGTAGCTATACAGGGATCTCCCATGTTGTTCTCAGCCAGAAGCTTGTATTCCGGGCCATCCTGGAGGACATAAACTTCACCGGTTTCCGCCGTCAGATAGATTTTCCCGTCGGATGCAACAGGTGATGCCGAAAAAGCTTTTCCTATATTCTGCTTGTAACGAACCTTCCCTGACAGGGGATCAAGAACCGTTAACAACCCGTTGATCTGCATGTTGTAGAGGTTTTCTCCGCATACCAGCAGTGAAGCCATGTAAGCTCCTCCACGTTTGAGCATCCAGGCTATATGCTCGCTGCTCATGATGGTATCTGCAAGTGTCAGGTCCCCGGTGGCAGTCGGCCGGATGGCTACAATGGGTTGATACTTGCCATGCGCATTATTCAGATAGATCAGGTCATTGGCCACAATCGCTGTTGGGGCCGGTGCATCTCCAACATGCGATAACTTCCAGATTTCGCTGCCCGTCTCAAAATCATAAGATCTCATATTGGGGTGCCCGTTCAGAATGATCTGGGTTTTTTCTTTGCCTTCATAAATGGCCGGGCTGCCCCACGAAGAAATTTCTTCCCGGTTGACCCTCCAGATTTCGTCACCGGTTTTCAGGACATAAACAGCTAAAAAAGAGTTGCTTAAAAGATCAGCCTGAACCACGATCCGGTCTTTATAGATAACCGGGGAACTGGAAAAGCCCCATTCCGTTCCGTTTTCATCGTAAGGACCTGTTGCGAGTTTACCCAGGTCTTTCTTCCAGATCAGCTGCCCATCCAGATTATAGCAATATAAACCATTGGCGCCGAATGACACAACCAGGTATTTCCCATCAGTGGCCGGAGTCGGATTGGCAAAGGTGGATTTAGTATGCCTGCGTTCTTTCGGTATTCCCTGGCAGGCGAGGTTCTCCCAAATGATATTTCCTGACTTCTTCTCGATGCAATAGACTTTAAAATCATGAATGCTCTGATCCTGCGACATATCAGTATCGCCATATAACCCTATTTTCAGTGAATCCTGCCGGCTACTGCTAACGGCTGTGGTGAGGAATATTTTATCCTCCCAGATGACCGGAGAGGAGTGGGCCAGGCCGGGAATGGGTATATCCCAGAGTATGTTTTCCTTTTTTCCCAGGCTCCAGGTGATTGGCGTTCCTGCCTGATCGAGAATTCCCGCTCCCCTGTATCCACGGAACTGCGGCCATTGTTGTTTGATCTCGTTCTGAGCCGAAGCAGGGATAAGCATCCCGATTAATGCAGCCAGGAGAATGGAATAACGAATGATTTTCATAGGTTGATCTTTTGGAATACGACGCCGAAGTGGCATGTAAGTTACATTTGTTTTTGTTGCCGGATTGTTGCATGATATTCCCTACCTTTGAGTGTCCCCCCATGCAAATTGTTGCAGTTAACCGTTGAACCATGAAAAAATACCTGGCTTTGTTAATCTTGTGGATCGGGTTCGGGACTATTCTACAAGGGCAAACACAAATTTCCGGGATCGTTAAAGATGCCTCAACCGGTCAATCCATCAACCTGGTAAACCTGAAGGCAGATCCCGGGAAAGGAGGGACCACCAGCGATCAGGAAGGTAAGTTTAAGATGGCAGTCGATCGTTTGCCAGTGACCATCCGCTTTTCACATATCGCTTATGAACCTAAAACTGTAACCATCAATAAACCGCCGGATAGCCCGATATTAATAAGTATGGAACCCAGGGTAGAATTCATCGGGGAGGTGGTGGTTGAAGGAGGGAATTATATCCAGCTATTGAGACGGGAGAATTTCTATGTCGTAGATTACCAGTTTGATCAGGATAAAATCTGGATTATCGGCTTTGCCAATAAAAGCATCATCAATCCGCAATTGATCCTATTAAGTCTCGAAGGCCGGATCATTGCCAGGCAGGAAGCGCCTGGCCGGTCCAATCTTTACAAAGATGCTTTCGGTCGGATTCACCTGATTGACAAATCTTCAATTTCCCAGGTTGAATATTTTAACAATCAGATACACATTGCTGAAAAAAAGGACTTTAGTGGCTGGGAGCAGAATTTGTTCGATTTGGAACTTGTGCTCGGTAACACGGGCATCTTCAAATGGATTTACAATAATGGTCTATTGTGCGAATATGCCGCGGTTGACTTTAAGGATACGACCGCAGTGATCATCCATAAATCATACGACCGGGAACTTTTCCGGGGAGAGGACTTCGCAAAATCATTCCGCCACAGTTTCATTCCAGATATCGATTGGCCACCTTGGGGCCCGAGTGACCGGATGGGGGCTACATTTGATCCTTCGGATGCTTTCACGGCAAGAGCCAAGGAGCAGACTGACTACCGGCCTATTAAAACCCATATTTTTCGTTATAGAAATAATTACCTGATTTTTGAAGACCGGGGATGCCATATTTGGAAATATGATCTGGCTTTTCTGGATCCGGAAGATTTGAGGATACCCCTGCCGGTAAGTGCAAAAAACACCGATCTTCTGCAGGATCCGGTTACCGGCAAACTTTTTCTGTACTATAGGCTATTAAATTCTGATTATCTGGCAGGTGTTGATCCACTGACCGGTGTCATCCAGTTTACCAGAAAACTGGAAAATTATCCGAGTATTGAAAATGTTAAGGTGTATAATAACCGGCTCTGGTTTACCCATCAGAGAATTACGGGGTCGGTAATGATGAATTTATACTCAACTGAAATCAGTAAAGAATAGATGCTTCGTCCACTCTTTAAAGTTGACAACTCTTTTTTCGACCTCCTTTTTTGTTGCCGGATTTTTCACCGTATTTTCCATACATTTGAATGTCCCCCTGGCTAAAATTGTAGTCACTAATACACTGAACAAGCACGAAAGGAAAAGGAAAGATGAAACTGAAAGATAAAGTTGCAATCGTTACCGGTTCGAGCAAAGGAATTGGCCTGGGCATAGCAAGAGTATTTCATAATGAAGGAGCCAAGGTCGTCGTTACCTGCAGAACCGAGGCCGAAGGAAAGAAAATCGCAGATGAACTTGGAGCGGCTGAAGGCGATGCTATTTTCACAAAAGCTGATGTTACCAGGAGTGAGGATATCCAGAGCCTGATAAATATTACAATCAAAACTTTCGGAAGACTTGACATCCTTGTCAACAATGCGGGATACCATATCTCCAAAAACGCGGAACAAACATCCGAAGAGGAATGGGAATTTATACAAAACACAAACCTTAGAAGTACTTTTTTATGTTCCAAGTACGCAATGCCTCACCTGAAAAAAACAAAAGGGAACATCATAAACATAAGCAGTATGGTCGGAGTCGTCGGCCAGCCTAATGCGGCGGCCTATTCAGCGACAAAGGGCGGCCAAATTGCCATGACAAAAAACATGGCTATTGATTTCGCTCCCAATGGCGTGCGTGTGAATGTTATCTGCCCCGGCTGGATACAAACACCTCTTGTTGAAGACTGGTTTAGCCAGCAAGACAACCCGGACGCAGCCAGAAAATATATTTATGGACAGCATCCGCTCGGAAGAATAGGAACTATAGAAGAATGCGGTTACCTGGCCGCTTTTATCGCAAGTGATGAAGCATTGTTCATCACCGGCGCAAGATTCGATATTGATGGCGGCGTAACACTGGGGTACTGATCCGGAATTACCGGATCAGGGTTTATACTGACGGGAATGATATCCTGAACAAAGACCAAATTGTTCAAGCTTATGAAAGAGCAAAACAGGTGGCAAGGTAAGCGATTCAGTTTTAACAGATATCGCTTGATTTGTTCGTTACATTCCTTGTAAATTGTATCTTTGATCGATGCAAGCCCGTGAACGAAAACAAATAGTACTTACTTAATAATTACCAGTATGATCAGGAAAATAAAAACTTTGAGAACCGGCTATGTCATTCTGCTGGTCTCATTGATCGTTTTTGGTTGCAAGCAACCGGCCAAAGTAAAAGAACCCGCCGTCAATGCAGCCGGGCAAACCGCAACGGTTGAAGTGGGTTTTTTCGATGCTGTCAAATTAAAGGATGAGCTGGTTGAAACTATACGTACCGGTCCGAGACCCAAAGAAATGATGGATTTTCTTTCTCAATCGGGAGTGGCCTACATGCCCCAGCTGACCGTTCCCCTGGGAAATGTGGAAAAATATATGACCTCGGTAGAACAGACTCTGGCAAACGGGATGTACCGGTTCGATACCTATTATGCAAAAGTATTTAACCGGCAGGATGTTGTTGTACAGATCTTCGACGTGTTTGAAAAGTTGGCCACCAAACAGGGACTGGAAGCTGAACTGGCAGAATTTAAGGTAATCCAGGAGAAAGTAAAAGCCAATATAGACAACAAGGATTCACTGGATGCTATTATTACAGGCGCCATTAATACTTACGGAGCTGAAATTATGAGCGGGATCGGTGGAGCTAAGTCGGGTTTTTACGGGCTGATGTATGTTGGGGTCAATATCGAGGGAATGTATATTTTGACTCAGTCGGCCCTGCTGGCCAAGGATAATAAGATGCTGATCGATTTTATCGGGAAGCAGAAGGAACGGGTGGAGACCAACTACATGGTACTGGAGATGCTGTCGGCAAACGAATCGATAGCCCCGGTTTACGAAAAAATGAAGCCGGTCCTGGCTGTGTTCAATGATAATCCGCAGTTTACGGAAAAACAATTGAAAAAAGTTGCCAGCCTGATCGCAGACCTTAGAAAGGACCTCGTTAAGTAGCTGGCCGTCTGAAAATATTCCGGTTTTCTGCCCTGACGCTTGCTGACGCTCATTAGTAATGTGCCTATGAATGAAGTCACATTAAATGCCCTGATCAACCTGTTTGCTATCTTTTCCGCTATTATCCGTACGGACCGGGAACATGCACGTAAAGCTTTCGCCTCTTATCTGGAACTTCATCTGGGTATTTCAACTTCGGATGAGTATCTGAAGCTTTTCGACGAGCTCAGCGATTTTTACGAATCGGACGGATCAGGCAAGCCTCCTATTGACCTGATCCGGCAGTCGGAGACGATCTGTACCAACCTGAAGGGACGGTTTCACCGGACCGAGCATATCATGGTATTCCTCAGGTTTCTGGAGTTGTCCAGGGATGGTGCCGAAAATGACCAGACAAGGGAGCTGTTCCGGACGGTGGCGCGTGTTTTCTCCATCAGTGAAGCTGACGTCATCCGTTACCGTTCCTTTATTTTCGGGGAAACGGCAAGCCCCGGCATCGATTCGGATTTCCTTTTTATTAACAAGAATAAGGACTTTAATCATCCGAAGGCCAAACACCTGCTGAGAGAGCTGTCAGACGGAGAAATCGTTTTTCTTTTCCTGAAAGAGGTTGGCCATTACATCTTTATTTTTCGGGGGAAAGAGAATCTCTACCTTGAAGGAAACCCCATCCTGCCGGAGCGGTTTTATGCATTCAGGGAAGGTGGGATCATACGGGGAGCCAAGATCACCCCGATTTATTATACAGATGTAAACGCAGCTTTTTTTAACCTGGCAGAAACGCCGGTTTTCTCACTTACCGGCCAAAATCTTGAATTCAAATTTCCCAACAGCAACAACGGCCTTCACGAATTCAGTTTTTCCGAACAGTCAGGCCAATTGGTGGCCATCATGGGGGGGAGCGGGGTCGGTAAATCGACCCTGTTAAATATCCTGAACGGAAATATTCCGCTTGACAAAGGGCAGATACTGATCAATGACCTTACTGTTTCGAAGCATTCCAAAGAGATTGAGGGTTTGATCGGATTTGTACCACAGGATGATCTATTATTTGAAGAGCTGACGGTCTGGGAAAATCTCTGGTTCAATGCGCGGCTCTGCCTTGCCGGCCTGCCCGAAGAAACCATGAAAGATTCCGTGACCCGCGTACTTCAGGAGCTGGAATTGTATGAATCTCGCGACCTGAAGGTTGGCAGCCCTTTAAATAAGTTTATCAGCGGAGGCCAGCGTAAAAGGCTGAATATTGCTCTTGAACTGATCCGTGAGCCTTCCATCCTCTTTGTGGATGAGCCGACCTCCGGACTCTCCTCGATGGATTCAGACAAGGTGATGATGCTGCTAAAGCTCCAGGCACGAAAAGGTAAACTGGTGGTAGTGAATATTCATCAGCCCTCCTCGGATCTTTTCAAGATGTTCGACAAGCTCTGGATCATGGATAAGGGAGGCCGGATGATCTATACCGGGAATCCCCTGGATGCCATCATCTATTTTAAGGGTTTGACCAATCATGTGAATGCGCTGGAGTGCGAATGCCAGCAGTGCGGAAACGTTAATCCCGAGCAGGTTCTTGAGATTGTTGAAACCAAAAAGATCGATGAATCCGGCAATTTTACAAATGAACGCCGGTTCCCGCCTGAAGAGTGGTACCGGCTTTTCAGGGCCCGGATGCAGGGGGTAAAACCTCCGGAACCGGATGGAATGAGCGGAATACCCAAAACACAGTTCAGAAAACCGGGGCTATGGAAACAATTCCGGATATTCTTTGCCCGGAATGTGCGGATCAAGTTTTCGGACAAGCAATACCTGATGATCAATCTCATAGAGGCACCACTGCTGGCTCTTGTCGTAGGATATTTCACCCGCTACTCTGAGGAGGGAACATACATTTTTGCCGAGAACAAAAACCTCATTTCCTATATTTTCATGGCCATCGTGGTGGTCCTCTTCATGGGCATGAGCGTGAGCGCCGAGGAGATCATCAAGGACCGTAAAATCCTCCAGCGGGAATCCTTTCTGAACCTGAGCCGGTTCAGTTACATTAACTCCAAGGTCATCTTCCTGGTTTTGCTGTCGGCTTTCCAAAGCCTGGCCTTCGTACTGATAGGAAACCTCGTTACCGGAATATCGGGACTCACACCGGACTATTGGCTGATCCTCTTCTCAGTGGCTGTTTTTTCCAATCTTCTGGGCCTTAATATTTCGTCAGCCTTTAATTCCGTGGTGGCCATTTATATCCTGATACCTCTCCTGCTGATACCGCAGATCCTGCTCTGCGGGGTCATCGTCAAGTTTGATGATCTGCAAAACAAAACAGCCACCCGTGATGCGGTACCCGTCGTTGGCGATGTGATGGTCTCGCGCTGGGCCTTTGAGGCCCTTGCCGTGGAACAGTTCTCGGGGAATCTTTATATGCGCGACTTTTTTGAGGATGAGAAGCAAATGACACAGGCGGTTTTTCATGCCGACCTGCTCATCCCCGAACTCATCGGGAGGATAGAGTATATTGACGGTCTATTACGGCAGGGCAAACCGGCTTCTGAATCTGAAAGAGGGCTCACCATCATCCGGAATGAAATCGAAAAACTCGACCGGGAGAAACTCTTCCCACCATTTACAGCGACCGATTCTTTGTTGCCCGGATTATTTTCCGAAGGCATAGCCGAAGGAGCCGTGCAGCACCTTGAAAAACTCCGGGACTATTATCAGGAGCAAAACAAGATATTGCGCGACCGGAAAGACTCTAAAATCCTGAAAATCAACCGGGGGAAAGGGAAAGATTATCTCTTCAAGCAGAAGCAGAAATACCATAACCTGGCCATTGAAGATCTTGCGCTCAACAGCAAAGCAAAAGAGTTTATCCGGGAAACAGAGAGCGGTCTGATGCAAAAAATTGCCCCGGTCTATAAACCTTCCGACTATAATTCCGGCAGGGCTCATTTTCTTGCTTCTGAAAAGAGGGTCCTGTCGGTATCCATCCCGACGCTCTGGTTCAATACCGGAGTGATCTGGTTTATGTGCCTCTTTCTATATATCGCTCTGTATTATAATTGGTTGCGAAAACTCATCGAAGGCGTACCGAGTCGTAAACACAAAAAACAATAATTCGATATCAACCCAGGATGTTGGGCAGATTATCTGATTTTATCAAAACATTCCGGCTTGAACAGATCCTTGTAGTCTATTCGGTCCTGCTGTTTGGAGTATTTGCTTCATCCCACACTCCAAACTGGTCTGATTATCTGGTATTAGCTCTGCTTTCAGTGTCAGGGCATATATTTGGTTATGGTCTTAACGACCTGATCGACCAACCCTATGATCGTTTTAAAGCCATGCACCGGAAACGAAGGGCGACTATCCATAAATCCTTCAATCGAACTGGCCTTCTGACGATCACACTGCTACAGATTCCGGTAATCCTGTTTATTTGGTACCTGGCTTACGGTTTTGGTGAAAGCTCAGTTTTTGTAGCTCTGGCCCTCCTGTCTGTTGCCATTTATGATTTGTTCGGCAAGACCTGGGGCAGGCTGGTACTCATACCGCATTTCTTTTTCCCCCTGTCGCTGGTTTTTCTCTGTCTGGGAGGCTATACACTGTTTGATCCGGTTGCCGGGATCCGGTTGCCTTTTTTGCTGTTGCTGGCGACGTTATTCCTGAATTCCATACTTGCCAACAGCATTCAGGCCGGGCTGTACGATCTTAAAGGCGATCAGGAAGCAGGTGTGACGACCGTGGCTATACTTACCGGCAGCGGAGCATCCGGAGAATATCTCCGGATAAACCGGAACACAAGGATTGCCGGATATACCCTGTTCCTGATGAATATACCGGTTATCATTGCCCAGGCTGTGCTGAACGGGCTCGATTTCTGGATCTATGGGATCATGCTGTCTTTCTTCCTGTTCGCTTATATCCACCTGGCCAATTTATTGAGAATTAAGAAAAACCGCACGATGCTCCGGTATGACGTCATCGGAAGCTCGGCCTATGTGTTTTATGCTGCCTCCCTTGCATGGATACACAATCTCCCGTGGCTCTGGTGGTTCATCATCGTTTTTCAATTCCTGTATCCGTTCATCCGCAACCATCCCGCTATTTTCGGGCGATGGACCCTGATAGAGTTCGTGAAGGGGAGAGGATGAAGATTGTGAGGAATTGTGAGGTGTGGTGAAGTGTGGTGAGGTGTGGTGAGGATTAGGATGGTTTCAGGAAATCGCCATCGATAATCAATATTTTCACTCTGTTTTTGGCAACGGAACGGTGGGAGCTTAGCTCATCGGACACCACATAGGTCATTCCGGTTGTGAGGATAAATTGTTCACCATTTTCAAGCTCGCTTACGAAATCTCCTTCCAGGCAGTGTACAATATGGCCCTTATGGCACCAGTGGTCGGCTACATAACCTTTGGAGTATTCAACGATCCTGATCCGCAAGCCTTCAAATTGAACGGTCTGCCACCAGGCCATTCCCGGGTTACCTCTGTGTTCGGTTTTCGGTACAGTCGTCCAGTCAATGGTCTGAAAGGGGATGTTTTTACTGTTCATAAGAGATTTTGAATGTCGGGTTTCGCGTCACGCATCACGCATCACGTATTACGAAATACGGGATCTATTTAAATTTCTTTTTATGCTCGATAACCTTGAGCACATCCCGGATTTCTTCAAGCCTGACCCTGGAATCCGGGTCCAGCGCCAGGTGCCGGTTGAGGGTATCACACGCATACTCACTGCAGTATGCACAATTTTCGAGGTTTTTCTCTCTTGCACATTTCCTGATTTCGCAAAGTTCTTCGCCTGAGAACAATCTCCCGGAGTCCGCGCGGCACCCGTCACAGTCGTTGATATCTTTCGGATCCATTTTCGTCCCGTAAATCCTGAAAAGCTCTTTGGCGATCTCTTCCCTCAGGGATAGTTTCCGGGCTTCATCCGGTTCCAGTGTGGCCAGATGAATGGGACACGTGTCGCAGATCAGGCCACAATAAGCTAGCTTGGCTTCCATTTGAGCAGGTTCTGATTATTGGGGCAATTCGTACAAATCCCAGACATCCCCATCTGTAAACACTTCCTTCATTTGTGCCATGATGATGTTATCCCCATTACACCTTAAATTAATCATGCCATACTTGATTTCATCCGTTTTTACGTTGGTGGAGCGGGCCAATTCTGTTGAGAAAACCAATGGACGGGCGGAACGGGTATACTTACCGGCACATCCTATCGCATCAGCCCTGGGATGTGAATAGGATTCGTTGTCTCCAGAAGATATAACTGTTGCAAAGGGATTAACATCAGCCATGAAATCGGCAGTAAATTCGGATGCCCCATGATGACAGGATTTCGCCACATCCGCCTCGAATGCCTTCTGGCCCTCATAATAGCTTAGAAGATGTTGCTCTGACGGAATATTCAGATCCCCGCCGAATAAAAATGATTTTTGGCCATACTTCAGCTTGAGGACCAAGCTATGTCCATTAATCGTATGGGATTCATCATCAAAATATTTAAATGCTAAACCCTTGCTGATCATTGAGCTAACCGGACCAAGGATTTCGATTTCAAATTGTTTGTTATTGATTGTTTTAGGAGGTAATGTTGTATTATGGTCTATTCTTTTAAAATTTTCTAACCGGCCTTGAGAATAAGCGTTTTGAACCGCGGAAACGAACTTTTCCATCAAATCAAGCATCCCACCTTTTTCTCTCAATGCAACCATTTCTTCAATGGTATTAAAGTAGGTAAGCAGGTAGTCTTCATTATTTTCCGTTATTTTCTTCCCTAACTCCGTCTCGTATTCTTCCGGAAATGAATCCTTCTTTTTATTGAATTTTGCAATCCCATTGTGATAAATAGTTCCAAACGTATAGTGATCGTCATTAATAATATCAATCAAACCCTGGTAATGGTCTTTATCAAAATGGCTGATGAAAATATAATCGATGCGTACTTTTTCCCCTCTGTCGAGATAGTATTTATACTGCCACTTGCTGAGATATCTGCTTAAATTATCTGATGGTCCGCCATCAATCACGATCTTCAAACCATTTACATCATTCCCAACCTCAATCAAAGCTCCGTCACCTTGTCCTACATCTACATAAAAACACTTGAAATCCGGTGAATCACCCAGACAGTTTTTGTCGATCCAGCCTGCAGTACCAAAAGCATAAATTTTTTCCCAATTACCATTTTCCTCATTTAGCAGTTTAACGAAGGAGCCCATCAGAATGGTATTGTTCTTTTTTTTGCCCTCACCCTTTTGATTGATCGTTTTAAAAGTCTCGGCATAGAGACTTATAATGACTTTGTACTGTGTTGCCACGGTTTAGGTTGATTAGTTGTAGGTTAATGGCTCTTTGCGATGGCGTGCGGGCTTACGGTCTCACTCCCACACTCACTCCCACATTCACCAGTCACTTCTTGTTCCCTCCGAAGTAGAAATTCACAGACACCCGTGCGAACGTCGGACTCATGGAACCACTGATGCTCTGGGTTATCTCGGTGGGCACCTCCTGGTCGGTGTTCGGATCGTAAATAGTAGAATCGTAGGTGTCGTTATACTTGACGGCCAGATGCCGGATCCCAAACTCTCCGCCGACACTGAAATTATCGTCGAAGAAATATTCTGCCCCGACAGCCAGTTCCCCGCCCCAGGAGCTGAAATTTTTCACATTTTCGACGAACTCTTCATTCAGTTCCCCGTTGCTCCAGGTTTTCGCACTGACCATGGGCTTGCTGAAATCCACCAATCCGAAAGCCTTCAACTGGTTCACTTCCAGGAAGAAAACCTTGACTCCCACACTGGGAATGCAAAGGTTACCCGAAAAAGCCATGGTTTCATCGTAAGGGACAATTTCGTTTGCATCCCAGTCGAACTCGTCTCCGCTCATTTCCACTGAGAACTTGGCATTCGCATACTGAAAACCGACATAGGGAACTACCCTCGATGCGATGGTATACCCGAAATAAGCTCCGTTCGAAGTAATACCCGGAGACACTCCAAACGTAAACTGCCCGAAACCCTGCGTGGTGAAAAGAATCGACGCAATGGTCGCCAATACTGCTACTTTAACTTTCATTGGATTGTATTTTAAGATTATTACTATCCGGATGATATGGATCCGTTTCAATTTCTTCCAAACAATATTACAAAAATCCGGTGAATGTTCGTCACTTGTCACTCGTCACTTGTCACTCTTCACCATTTTGTACGAGGTTGTCTTTGCACCGCATTTGACAAGTACAACATAGACCCCCCCGGCCAATGCCTCCATGTTTAGCTCAAACGTGGATGCAGGGTTGTTTATTTTCTTATAAAATACCTGCTTTCCACTGACATCATTAACGGTAATGATAACATCCCCTCCCTGTCGACTTAATCCTTCAAGGGTTAACATTCCGTCTACCGGATTCGGATATAAAGAGATTGCCGGTTCCGCAACGACCGGGTCGTCAATGCCATTGTATGCACTGAACAACTCGCTGATGCTGAATGCTACGGGGTCTCTTAGATAGCCTGCCGTAGTGCCTTTGCGGGGGCTGATCTTGAAAAGATCCAGCTCGGGGGCATATTGCATGAACTGAAGGTTGTGTGAGAGTTGCGAATAGTCGCGGAGCAGTTCCCAGCTTTCCGTTGAGCTGACACCGGTACCGGATGCAAGTTGCGTAACTACCGCATTGTACTTGGAGCAATAGTTTTTAGCGTTATTCCTGGCAATCTGGGAATTGGCAGCATACAGATTGTCACCCGGAATTTTATCGTCGTAACTGTTGCTTCTGAAAGTCAGGTAAGGAGGCACCGGCGCAACTTCAGCGACCATGGCAACCAGGATATCCAGATTTTCGGTTGACCGGGCCAATGTGCTGATAAGGTATCCGTCGGCACATCCTGCAGTCTGGTCCATTAATGCCGACCGGACATCCCCCACATTGTTTTGCCCGTCGGAATTGTAATCTGATTTTTCGATGGATTTCCTGAGGGTAAACCAGATGGGTTCATAAACATTTCCTTGTATCGAACTGCCGGTAAAATCATCCATCATGTTTTGAAATACACCCAGGTTTTGATTAAATCCCGATAATACACTGAACAATCCTGCAAAACCGATACAAAGCCAGGGTTGCTCGTCGGTTTCCGAAGGAAGATTGATCAGAATGATCTGGTTATTCACCAGGTACGAACTCGTTGACCAGTCAAGATGCCTTGAAATAACTGATTTTCCGTCCAGATCGGTTCCGGCGGTAGCATCTCCCCAGCTCATCAGGCTTGAGCAGCCCATCCCCGGTGAAACCCCCATGATCTCGGAAATGTCCAGAAAGGAGTTGGCCACCAGCAGGTCCACATAGTCCATCCGGGTGGTATTGGTTCCCGCAGCATCCATCCCGGCGATGATAGCCCGGGCTTCGACCTTAAAAACGGAATCGATTTTCAGATGCTGCCCGTTTGTTACCATATTCCTGGCAACAGAATATTGAGATCCGAATTGCGGTTTTAGGTAACTGCTGAACGTCTGGGTGATTTCCGGTCCCATGAGCGAGCTGTAGGCGAAACCGCGCTCATAATGAGTTCCCCAGACCTTCACAACCTGAATGTTGTTGGTGTCGGCAAGGATTACTCCGTTAACCTGGGATTTAAGGCTTAAGGAACTTCCCAGAACAAGGGCAGCCAGAATGATCTTTTTCATCATAGCATTGATACAGGTTAAACATCCTGTTTTAAAATTGCTCATATCTATTCTTCTTCTGTTACTGTTTTTATTATTGCTTTGAGTATATCCCCGGCAGGTTCCCTGGTACTCTTGATGATCTCCTGTCTCTTTTCGGCTCTGATTTTAAAGGGATTGGTTTCGGTTATGCTGATCTCGATCTCGTATAATCCGGTATTATCTGCCAGACGTTCATAGGTTACTTTTGATCCTTCAGTTTCATTGTTTGTTTTCACATTTGAGCGGGGAGGTAAAGGTATCCATCCGCTATATACCTTGTCAGGCAGATGCTCTGTTTCCCCCACGTGAACCATAGGTACCAGGATGGCAGTGGTCCTCAGATCGCTGACCTTATAGGTTTCTTTGGAAATATAAATACTTCTGAATTTAATTTCCAGATTTATATAGATATAGGAATAACGCCCTCTGGTTTTTGCCAGCGAATATTCGTACCGGAATTTATCCTTGACATAATATCTGAATGCGGTCAGATCAGCAGACAGCTCCGGGATCAATTCGATTTCAACAACAGTCTGTTCCTTTTCGTCTTTCAGCTTGACTGTTCTCGTCAGAAGCAGCCGGGGTAATGCGGCAAAGTCGTTGTTCCTGTAGAACTTATCCCCGGAAGCCGAAGCGGCATATGTGCCCTGGAAGGCCAGTGCATTTTTTTTGATTTCCTGCTCGATGCCGCTCACAACCAGATCCACCACCGGCGGCAGAATAGTGCCGGCAGCTGCGAGCAAACCCGCCGCCTGAATATCCGGTGTCAGTTTCGTTTCCACAGCCGTTATTTCAAGACTGGTTTTTCCGGTCAGGATGCTGATCCTGCCGTGATCGGTGTAATTCCTGATTTGCCCGTACCCCGGCCAGGTTAGGAGGGTGGCGAGGAGGAGGAGGAGGGTCTTGTTCATGGTGTTAGGTTTTAGGTTACCGATGTCCGCCGGTTTCACCGAAGGTGATACCGGCGGTTACTCAGCTACTGGGCTCGTATCGAGGCAAATATAGAAGAAAAAGCTTTCGCTTTGGCCCATTTGAGGTTTTCTCCGCCTGCATAATGGAGGGCGATCAGTTTGGTGGCACCATTACTGTCGTATTGTATCCAGCAGGCTCCGGAATCCCCTGCGTTGGCAACAATCCCATCGGGATTAGGATAGGCAGGGTCGAGATGGATGGACAACTCGGAGGTATTGATGCACGACCGGCCGTCGATGATGCCGTAAGTGACACCGGTGGCCGCACCCGATTTCATCACAGGCATGCCGATCCGGGGATATCCGTAAGAAGTCAGCAAACCGTTAATGGAATTAATGCTCTGGATCCCGTCAAACGGAACTTTCAGGTCAAAGGTGGCAAAGTCCAGCTCCTGACTGAAAAATCCGGCGGCAGTTCCGATCCGGTTGTTTGCATGGTTCAGGTTCTGGAAGACAGCCAGCTTCCCGACATAATGGGCGGCAACCGTTTCGGGACTTACTCCGCCAATCAGGACATGATAATTGGTGAATCCGAGAAACCGGTTCTCAACAGCGTACAGGCATCCCAGGGTTCCCCAGTTAAAAGGTGTGTTTGTGTAAATCCCGCTTTGAATCTGAATCCCGCCAAGCAGCGGCCTGACTATGCTTTTCGGATCTTCGTTTCTGACTCGATGCTGTATAGTTGAGCCTGCCAGCACATCGGTTTGAAATTTTCCGGCTTTACGGGGAAGGATCTCGCTTCTCTTAAGCTCTTTCTCCGTTTTTTTCTTATCTACCTTAAATCTCAGGGCAATCTGATCCGTGAGTTGTCCCTCTTTGTGTTTCAGTCCGAACTCAACATCTGTTACTCCCGCCTTGCCAATATATTGCCGTGCGATTTCCCGGGCTTCTCTGAAAAGCTTCTGTTCTTCCCTGATGCTTATCATGCCATTAAGATCAGCTTTTAAGCAGCTTTTTATAAATGGCCTGAGCCCAGAATTCACCGAGTATTCTCGATCCTTCCTTATTGGGATGGAGATAGAACGTTCCGGCATTGCCCGCTTCGGGAACGAGATGCGTGAGATGGTGTTTTTTAAACCAGGCGAAGGCTCTGGTGTCACCCATGTAAACATGGCCTGGTCTGGTTTTGGAATACTCTTTAACCAGCGCTTTCAGTTCGGGGAAGTAGGTCTGCAAGCGGGCCAGACCTTCAGCCAGGTATTTTGCCCCGTTGTAAGTATTCGGACTGTACCAGATGGGTTGCTGGATTATGATTTTACTGTCCGGAAATTCGATTAGCAGCTGATCGATAATAGCTTTCATGTTTTTGTAATAATCCTTCGGATCCATGGAGCATCCGTTGGTTCCTTCCTCTGCGCTGTCATTGGTTCCCAGCGAAACGGAAAAGATCAGCAAACGGGTTTTGTCAGCATGCAACAGATGGGTTGCAGCCACCACTTTGGCGAACGGATTGCCGGCCGGAGAAAAATCGATTGTGGTATAGCCGCTCTTTCCCTGGTTACTGAATGCCACCTCCCCGATCCCGTGTTTATGCCGCAGATATTCACAGGCCGGAACCGGCGGAGCTTCCTCTTTCGGTATGGCAACATTGGCTCCGTAAGTTATGCTGTTGCCAATAAAGACGATATCGATATCCTTCTTTTTGTCCGTAGTCTGGGCAATGGTAACATTCTGGTAAACAGGTAAAAACAATAACAGTGATAAGAAGTGGGAAAGGATTTTCATTTAAGATTGAGTTGTATTATCGCAAGGGAATAAGAAAGGTGCAATTTAATCCTTGTTTCAAAACCGTCAAAATGCCTTTAAGCGGATATGGTATCTTCAGCCGACCGGGAGGTAAACCTTTGCAATCATTTCTTCATATTCCCTGGCAGGATCGCTCATATAGGTAATCCCTCCGCCGCTCTTATAGATCAGGCCTTTATCATCTCTTTCTATAAACCGGATCATAACGGCACTGTCGAGCTGTTCCCCGTTAAAAACCCCAAATACGCCGGTATACCAGTCCCGGTTATATTGCTCGCTTTCTTCTATTATCTCTACGGTTCTTTTTTTCGGAGCGCCGGTAACGGAACCGGCCGGAAGCATCCCAGTAATAATATCGCCCAGCCGTCTCTCATACCCCGGTTGCAGTTCCCCGGTAATCTCCGAACTGACTTGCAGAAGCTCATTCTCCGATGTCCTTAAACTTTCGACGTACCGGTACCGGGAAACTCTGACATTATTTGAAACGATACTCAGATCGTTCCTGATCAGGTCGACAATCGTGTTATGTTCGGCCGTCTCCTTCTCATCATTGAGGATGGCTTCACGGGCATGCGGAACGGAAGCGTCAATGGTTCCTTTCATCGGGAATGAACTGATCATCCCATCTTTAATCCTGACGAAGATTTCAGGAGAGAATACAACAAAAGTATTGTAATACAACAACTTATATTTAGCAACACTAATTCTGAATATTTCCTCCAATGTAAGATTACATTCAATCCGGGTAGGAAATGTCAGGTTGAGAAGATAGGTGTTTCCCTGCCGGATATTTTTCATAACGTTTAAAAAGGCGTTGGAATACTTTTCAAATGATACCGGTGCCTTTTTCAAAGAGATTGATTTGGAGTACATTTGGCCATCTGGACTGTTTGACGTCAAAGGAGTCGCGTATTTAATCCCGGCAGGAATGTCATTCAGTTTATGGATCTCGGGTTTTTTCATTCCGGCATCAATAATAAAGAGGAAAGGCTCGCCGGAAGCGCCCAAAGTGTTCATGCGTTCAATAAAAGAAGCAATGATTTCCCCGGACATAAGAGTTTTACTGGTTGATAACTATGATTCCTTTACGTACAATATATCTCATATCGTAAGGAATTACCCCGGCACAAACTTACAAATTGTTCATGCAGGTGATCTCAGGCCGGAGGAGCCGGAATCATTTGATAAAATAATATTCTCACCCGGGCCCGATTACCCGAAGCCCGGTAATATCATGGAGAGGATTCTTTCCTCTTATGCAGGTAAAAAACCGGTCCTGGGTATATGCCTGGGCTTTCAGGCCATCTGCCTTTTTTTCGGCGGCAGGCTCAAACAGCTTGCTGAACCCGTTCATGGTAAAACCATGGTGATCGGCAAGACCGGGTCCTATTCAAGGGTTCTCAGCGGGATTCCGGAAAGTTTTAAAGCGGGATTGTATCATTCGTGGATCGTCGATCCTGATTATTTACCTGACTGTTTAACCGTTACTTCTGAAACGAAGGATGGACGGATCATGAGTATCCGCCACAAACAGTATGACATCGAAGCTGTTCAGTTTCATCCCGAGTCGGTCATGACCCCGCTGGGAGCCCGGATGATTGATTCCTGGCTTGCATGATTTCGGCCAGTAATTCCTTTCCAAGCTCTGATGCTATGACGATTTTGGCCGGATCGATCCTGACGTTATTGAGGTACTGAAGTTTGATATAATCTCCGTTCCGGAATTCCGGGACTATGCCGCTGAGCATAAAACCCAGTCCGGTAAGCCTGTCGGCCAGTACAGCGGAAGAGGGAGAGTCGACCGGCATTTCCACGTAGATTGTTTCGACTTTGTTCAGGCAGAACTCTTTCAGCTGTTGTCTCACCAGATCGAAGGCATCCCGGCCGATGGCCGATATAGAAATAAAAGCCACATTCAGATCGGGTTTTACATGGGTAGATACAAGGGAGTTTTCAAGTTCAACCGGATGACCGGCCGCAGTGTCAACCCTAATCACTTCACGGGATAATTCCAGCTTGTCGTATACCTTTTTAAGGACAGGATAGAATTTTTCGCAGATATATACCTTTCGATGGGGTTCCTGACTGGTTTTCAGGTAGTAAAGCACGACCGATTGCCTTTGCTCGGAAAGTTTATCGTTATTGATCTTCTTAAAAGACAATTTCTCTTTTACGTACGCCAGCATGATGCCTGTTTCTTTCGCCCCGATCGACATATTCCCCTGCTGGGTAAACGGGTGGATGGAGACTGCTTCGCTGTATAATCCGTACATCTGTTTGGCAGTAGCATAGTCTTTAAGGAACAGTTTCATCTCTTTAAAAAGATTATGGCCGCGGTACCGGGGATCGACCATGGCAGCGCCGGAATCAGCAACCCTGGCGTCGGAAGATTCGAAAAACAGGCAAAGGTTCCCGACGATTTCCTCTTTATCGTTTATTGCGACTGCCGATACCAGCAGGCCATTTTCAATCAGTTCACGGATCTTATCAGGAACATAGAAAAAAGAAAAGTACGTGTACCCATACACCCGATAGGCCAGCCTGGCCAGCATTTCGGCATCCCCGGGTTCCACCAGCCTTATGTAAGGATGATCGGTGGCCTGGATCTCTTTATCCTTATCGAGCTGTGCCTTTTCATCCGGGGTGAAAAGTTCGGCAAAACTCTCCTCCGGAAGGATTTTTACCAGTTCGAGCCGCTTGCCGTCCTTGCCCAGATTGATGAATTGAAACTCATCGGCCAGGTTTTTCATCAGCTTAATGCCGAGTGCGCTATGATCCTGTGTCTCGAGCTTGCGAAAATCAACAGGGATGCCCTGGTCTTCGATTGAAATGACGAACTGGCCGGGCCTGTAAATAATTTTAACGTCGATTTTCCCTGTCTCCTCCCCAAAGGTGTTCTGAATAGTGTTAAGAATGGCCTCTTCCGATATCAGCTCAATTTTCTGCAGATCCTGTCCCGAGAAGTTGAAATACCGGGCATAGAATAAAACAAACTCCCGGGCCGGGACAATAAATTTCTCGTCTGACAGAATCGTAAGCCGGGCGATGAAGTCGCCATGCAGCATCTTTTTATTGATCATATCGTAATTAATTACATCCCCATAATTGCCATACCGCCCTCGGAAGTCTCCTTATAGATAGAAGGAAGGTCATGACCGGTCTGGTTCATCGTTTTTACGATCTTGTCGAAGGTGACCATGTGACGGCCATCAGAAAGAAGGGCATATGTCGCGGTATTCAGAGCACGTTCGGCAGCAAATGCGTTTCGCTCGATGCAGGGTATCTGTACAAGTCCTGCGACAGGATCGCAGGTGAGTCCGAGGTGATGTTCAATCCCCATTTCAGCTCCGTATTCAATCTGGTTGGGCGTACCCCCGAGCAATTGCGATAATTTCACCGGATGCATTTTCTTCGGCGAACCGGGCTGCTGCTTTCCTGAGACCCATGGTGTGACTGCTCGATGGTCCCCGGCCGATCCTGAATATCTCCTTTATCGATTCCATGGAAATCTCTTTAGGGGACAAAGTTATATAAAGGGATTCAATCCGCTGACGGACGTGAGTTAACGGTGCACGAGGGCTTTTTTCGACAGGGCGGCTCCGATCGCTGTTGCGTAAGCGGGGAAATCGGGATAGATAAAGGTTATTCCGTAAATATCAGCAATGGCGTCCAGGGTCTTTTTGCCGACGGATGCATCGCTGGCTGTTCCTGTAACCACGATTGTTTTTATGTTCCGGCTTTTTGCGGCAAATGCCGAAACCGTTCCGATAACCTGGTAAACCATGTTAAAGATACCGAGGGCGATGTCTTCGTCTTTCGCACTGTCCATCAGCTTGCCGAAGTTTGAAGCGGTCATATCCTTTTTCAGAATGCCAATATCGGAATCGGTGATATCACCGATCATAAGGTCAACCTGACCAGGCCGGCCTTTCGCCGCCATGCTGAAAAGAATATCCAGATCGGAAATGTTCAATATGGCTTTGGCCAGGCCCAGGATGGTTCCTCCGCCGACAGCCGTTCCGCCGATATGGTTGATCCGGCCTTCATGGGCTTCCACCAACGCAGTTCCCGTGCCCAGGTTGGCGATGACCACATCGGTTTTCCCCGACAAATACATGCCCCCCAGCCCGACAGCCTGAATTTCTTCGATTTTTGAAGTGGGTATGCCAAACAGATTGCCTTCGATCCTGGATGCCCCGACACCTGTCAGAACAATGTTTCTAACAGACGCTATTTCAAGATTGTTCTCCATCAGCATCTTGCCTAAAGCCCCGGTTGCCGAGGTTATTGGATCGAATGCTTTGGTTATCAGCGTTTTGAACGAGTTATCCGGGTAAATAGCTACGCTTTTGGTAGTTGTACTTCCGATATCAATTCCGATGACCATGGTTTTCAATTTATACCCAAAGGTAAGGAACCTGTTGGCTCTGCATCAATATAAATCCTTGTCATCATACGGCCGAAAAGCCGGGCATCATACCACATGTAATAGAACCGTCCGGCGTTGAACCAGTCTGTTCCGTCCGGATTATCATCATGCCGGTCATAGGGATCGGCAAAGAGGATCACGTCATCATCCGGTGCAGCGGTATTCCGGGTATCATATCCAACCACGAGTACCCAGTGCCCGCCCCAATCGCTCCACTCCACCAGTGTCGGAACCTTTTTACCCAGGTTGTTGCGCAGGGTATCGAGAGTTCCATTCTCGTGCCAGGAAGCATTAAAACCATGGCTGTTCAGCCAGTTTGCCATCTGGTCCGGGGTAGTGCCATGGGTTGCACTGGTGCCCATTTCGGCCGCGATGGCCATTTCATTTCCTGTTCCTCCGTAATACCGGAGAAGAGTCAGGATGGCCGATGGTCCGCACGTACTGTCGGTGGTTTGCTGGTAAGAATCCACTTTCAGCAGGATGCGGCCAGGTACCGTCTGGTTTTGTATCATACCAGAGCCGTAATAATCACCCTGTTTTCCTTTCTGCGACAATTCACCGGAAAACCGGAGGTCTTTACAGGAATCCAAGCCGGCGATGGACAGTATCAGGAAACCGAAGAGGAGTCCGTTTTTCATTTCTCACAGGATCTTTTTTATCCATTTGAATCCTTTATATGAAGGATATTTGACTAAAAGATCAATCCAGGTGGAGCTGGTCAGGATCGAACGGGTATGGCTGAAGGCCAGAAAACTCTCATGCCCATGATATTTTCCCATACCGCTGTTTCCGGTTCCTCCAAAAGGCATCCGGTGGTTTGCAACATGGAGGAGTGTATCGTTGATACATCCTCCGCCGGATGCGGTCCTGTCAAGAACCTGCCTGGCCTGTCCGTTTCTGCCGAAATAGTAAAGTGCCAGTGGTTTCTCATGTGAATTGATATAAGAGATGGCCTCATCCAGCTTGTCAAAGGTCATTACCGGCAAGATAGGACCGAATATTTCTTCCTGCATGATCGGATCGGCCGGATCAATCTCATCAATCAGCGTGGGAGCAATATAACGATCAGCCGGGTCCACCTGTCCCCCGTAAACGATTTTGCCGTGCTTCATCAAGTTTTGAAGCCGTTCGATTGCCTGCGGCCTGATAATCCGTGGGTAGAACTTATTTTGCTGAATATCGGGGCCGAACATTCGTTCGATGCTGGCAGCAATTTTTTTCAGAAGCTCATTTTTTACCGACTGATGTACAAGGAGATAATCAGGTGCGATACAGGTTTGCCCCGCGTTGATGGTTTTCCCCCATGCAATGCGCTGGGCTGCTATGTCAAGGTTGGCATCAGCATCCACAATGACAGGACTTTTCCCTCCCAGTTCAAGGACGACCGGGGTGAGGTTCTTTGAGGCCGCTTGCATAACCACCTTGCCCAGCTTCGGACTGCCGGTGAAAAAGATCAGGTCAAAGTGCTGTTCGAGAAGGATACCATTAACGCTCCGGCCGCCCTGCACAATCGAGATATAGCTTGAATCGAATGTCTCACTGATCATCTCTTCCATCACTCTTGCCATTGATGGGCTATAAGGTGATGGCTTCAGCATGGCGCAACATCCTGAAGAAATGGCTCCCACAAGAGGATTAAGCATCAGCTGGACCGGGTAATTCCAGGGCGAAATGATCAGTGCCACTCCCAACGGCTGGCGGAGGATTTTGCCGGTTGAAGGGAGGAGGTGGAGAGGGGAAGGGACCCGTTTAGGTCTCGACCAGCGTTTCAGGTGCTTCCTGTGATTCCGGATCTCCTGGTAAACCATGCTGAATTCGGTCATGTAGGCTTCTTCGTAGGATTTATGCAGATCTTCCCGGAGGGCATCGGCTAATTTTCCCTCCCATTGATGAAGGGCTGAATCAAGCCTGGCCAAATTCCCGAGCCTGAATTTCAGGCTTGCAGTCTGCCCTGAAGCGAAAAAGCTACGTTGCCGGGATAAGGTTTCCTCAATAGTGATTCTGGTAGTTTCTTCCATTTTTGCACGTGTTTTTAATCCGGTTTTCAGTGGCTCAAATTTAGTCCTATTAAAATTTCTGACACTATTTTTTCATCCATGGGCAATCCTCTTTTATGGCGCAGTTTTTACAGCCGACTAATTTCGAAACCAATGGGATGAGCACAAATCCTATCAGGCAGAAAGCAATTGTCAAAACCAATAATCTGACTGAATATCGTGTTATCAGCAAATAAATTGCGATACCAAAAGGAACGAACCAATTTGGAAATTGGATGCCGATGTTTTGTTTGAATACTTTTTTAAAAGACTGATCATTTCTTTTTTCAAAGAATTTAGCCGATAAGGCACCATATCCGCATGGACATGCAGAAGTACCGTAATGATGACAATACGGGCATATTCTCGCCCAAAACAATACGATACTTAATAATGCGTAAACTATGAAAATAATTGCCCCGATCCATGAAATCTGGCATATAATTGCCGAACCCAGGACAAAAAGAATGATGGTCGGTATATTATCCAAAAGGACCAGCGATAAAGGGATTTTCTTATCATGACAGGGATATTCACGATTACTATTTGATGCCTCTGATTCCTGGTTGTTTGCAGGATTCCTGTTTATTTTCATTAGAATTTCGATTATTTTGATCGGTTTTCAAAATCCGCCAGGATAGATCTTGTAAACAGATTAGAAATCCTGACAGAAGTCAAATAGGTATCCAAAACACTAATATCCGAAAAGAGAAGGATAATCCTCTACAGGTATCTGGTAAACAGGGCCATTGGTAGAATCCAATTTAGCAGCAAAGAAAGCTTCAAAGGAGTTCCGTTCCCTTATCCGGATCATTGACCAATCATAAGGGGGGATCATTACATGGCAGCAGATTCTCAGCTCATACTTTTCGCTTAACAAGGTATAATGTTCAACAATCAATATTTGCGGGTAGGTTGTGTAGATATCCCAATCGGTCTGATCCGTGATATCGATATCCGGATAGTCAGTATTGAGCCAGTTAACAAAGGTGGTTTTTTTCGTTTCTGCAGTTTCTCCAAGTTCCGATGTATTTTCCCAGTCAATAACTGAAACATAAAGATTTAGGCTGTCAGTATGCCCCTTTCTTTCCCCGATTACCTTTATGTTAAAATCAGATATTGACACGGTGTTTGCCGGATTGATTAAAACCTCAAAGACGGATTGGTCACTATCAACGTGGTTCCTGGATAAAGAAGCATTTAGCTTCCTGTCACATTGCAGTTCCAGATTTATTCTTTCAGTCTGGTTCCCGGTGTTATTTACTTTTAAAATAAAGATCCCTCCGCCGCCCGGACAACTGCGGATTGAATCATATTTACCCTCCAGGTTAAAGGAATATTCCTCATTATCCGGTTCATCTTTCTCACAGGAGAAAAACAGTACAACCATCAATGCGGCAAATAAATAAAAGGCAACTCTTTTCATGGCGCGTACCCTGAGCTGGTCGTTTTCAACGGTTGCCAGGTAGCAAAATGGGTTATCGTTGGTGAACTTGATACAGTCTTGTATTTTCATTACTGGTTCATTTGGTTTGGTCAAAGATAATACCTGCCTGCAGATTTTAGAGATTGCATTTTAAACAATATCCCCCGTACACGCAGATAGTTCCTCCGCATGTTTTACAGAGCCACCTGGCCTGCTCTGTTTTTATCCCGCAGGTAGCCTAAGCAAATCCCGCAGTTCATCTCTCAAGGGGCAATCAGCGTATGGTCCATTGTTCTGAAACCGGATTTTAATTCATCGATTTCAGGTTTTGTAGGGCATCAGGAGTGAACTGGAATACCTGTTTCAGAAGCTCGCAACTGTCCATTTTAGCGCAATCGGCGCAGGTTTTGTAATTATTTGCGATGGCACAGTTCCGGATTTGACATTCCAGGCAATGACCTATTTTAACACCTTCTTCACGGCATCCCGTGCAATTGATCGAATTGGCAGTAATGCCCGGTACATTGTATTCTACCTTCCACTTTTCTGCGATCTGAGCGCGCAGTTTGTCATCATTCGTTACGGTGGCTATCCTTGCATCGCAGGCAGCACAATCCAGACCGCAGCAAGCAATCAGTTTTTCCATGTTACTTAGTTCATTTTTGGGTTTAGAAACGATTTGTTTAAAAAATAAGAATATTTATTCCAATAATATAAACAGAGTTTTGAATTGACCAAATACTTTTTACAAAAAGTTTTATCTCCGGATCTGAAATAAATGCCGGAACCTTATTCAATTTTCCCGTCAGCCTTTAGCTTGTCGACAATCCTTTTATCCAGTCTCGGATCAGTTAATTCATCTGACATAAATTTGATAATAATCTCATTATCATTTAAGCTATCCAATGCTTCAAAAGGTTCTTCGATAAATACCCAGTTGGGCGCCACCGATGAATAGACCGGCCATTTAAAGCCGCAATAGATGGGCTTGGAATCGACGGTGACCATGAACATCCGCCCGTAAACGCTGGCATTACCAACTTCCAGCGAATCATGCGAAATCCCGAGAGTCAGGGTATGGGTAATAGTATCATACTTTAACAGGTCATTGTACCGCAGGATGGGCGTATCCTGCAGCAGGAAAGTATCAAGGTCCACCTGGCTGTAATCTATTGACAGGTTATCAGAATAAGGTGTCACCGTCAGGTAGATTTCGAATCCTTCGCCAACGTCGAAACGGTCTTTCATACAGCTAACGCTTGCCATGGTCAGGAAGGCAAATGCAGAAGCCAATAATAGTTTTGTTTTCATTTTATATTCAGGATGATTTTCTTCATTTTACTAAGTCACCATTTCACAAAACACGATTGAGTCGTCGACTTCAGGAAATGAATGAAGCCGGTGAAGATCCTCCAGATCTTCCCAGGAAATTCCGGTAAGGATCAGCCGGTCCGATACTAATACCATTATTGTACTTTTAATCTGATTTTCAGGGGATCAATAAACGTGCAAGGTCCTTCTATATGTCTGCCCTTCCAGTCCATGATAGTCCCGGCCGGTATGTCTATTTGAATATGGTCTTTGTAACAACTGACAGTGATGTTACCCAATGGTGTCGGCACGGTCGCGCATGCCCACTCGAGCCGGCCCAAATCCGGATCAACAGAAAACCGTTTCCAGCCATCTTCGAGCGGTCGCAGACCGAAAATCTCAGAAGGCAAAAAGGCTGCCGGTCCTGAACTCCAGGCATGGCACAAGCTTTTACCGTAAGGGCGGTCATAAAACTCATATTGCTCATTTCCTTTTTGTTCGATGTCATAGGCTTCCCAAAAAGTGGTTGCTCCCTGCTCCAGCATGCCGCCCCAATAGTTTTTCACGCGGTCGAGCATGGATTGAACATTTCCGGTGCGGGCCAGGGCCATGTTTTCAAAGCTGTACATATAGGGCGTTCCCACCTGGCTGACGGTTTCATCTTCGAGGATTTTATTGATTCCTTTGAACTGATCTTCCGTAGCCAGGCCTGAAATGACCGCCAGGAAATTGGGATACCTCGTTTTTTCGCTTTTGGGATCCCGCGAGGAGAGTCAGACTTTTTCCTTTTCACTCCAGATAGTCTGTAATAACCTGATCTTCAGGTTTTCGCAATTGGTTTTCAACCGGCTTTCCGTTTGCAGGTCCCCAACACGGTGAGCCAGTCGTGCCCCGCTCTCCTGAGCCCACCACCATAAAATTTGAAGGGCAGACCATTTCTCCTGATCAACCCAATCGACGAACAGCCAGGTGTTCTTTGGTATCAGGAATCCGGAATCGTCGCAACGGGTGGCAAGCAGATCGAGAGTCTCCTTGATCCGTCCCCATTCGTATTTCAGATGCAGGGTATCGGCAAAGTATAGCTGGTAATGATCCTGGGAAATAATCCACCAGAGGGAATAATCGATAATTCCGTTAATGTCCTTTTCCTTTACTCCAGCCTGACCGAGGGCGACCAGGCTTCTCCTTACCATTTCGGGATCACTGAAAGTATATGCATTGGCAACCATGCTCATTGCCAGATCACCGGCCCAGGGCAAGCGGTCGCGTTTGATACCGTCAAGGATAAAATCATGCATGCACAGGCGTAAAGTGTATGCACTGTTCATCCAGACACGGGTAAGGATGGAGTCGGAACAGGCGAAAGCGCCCCGGTAGGCAAGTGGATGGAAGATCGCTTTGCATTGCACTGCATCCTCCTGATTTACATCCGTATACAGGTACCGGAAGGCAAGCGGGACTTTCGAGATCCACAAACCATTCTCCGCCTCAACCATTTCCATCGTCTGCTCCAAAGCCTTGTTGTTGACATCGAGGGCTTCGGCTGTTGATTCACCCACCGACAGGATGGGTTTCGATGTTTTCCGGATCATGACATATCCCAATAATTCACGGCCAAAGTCATACAATCCGTTTTCAACGCTTACCGGTTTAAGGATAACGGTTGGATCCTCAAGTTTATGGGGAGGAACTCCCGGAATGTTTTTCGGGTAATGACAGGCAGGCTGCCAATTATCAGCCCCGGCATTCCATTCCCATGAATTATTTGAAGTTGAGATCTTTTTATCTTCAATGAGTAAAGCCGCCGGTTCGTTGCTAGTAATTATATCAAATCGTATTTCCCTGATAGTAATTCCCGGTACAGTCGATATTGAAGTGTAGGAGTCAGTCTCAATAAAATCCGCAAGAAATTTACCGTTTACATATACTTTTCCGTGACCGGTCGCCTTGAATTTTAACGGATCTACGCCGACCTGTTCTTGCAGTTTCAACCGGAATGAAGCGGTGTCATATGGAATGTGAAAAATCCCGGGATAACCTACGTTCAATTTGGCCGAATCCTTTCGCTGCATAAGAAGCTGCAGCCGCCAGCATTCCAGTTCGCCCGGGCCATAGATCCATGAAGCTGCATTTGCCAGGAGATTTGATGCGGGATTTTTTTTATCAATACTGTAAGCCGGATCGATAATGGCAAAACCCGACCTTTTATGCGCGGCGCTTTGTCCTGAAACGATAGTACCACACAGCGGCAACAGCAATACGACTATTCCCGTTATTTTTCTGATTATCATATTGTATGTTAAAGGAATTTGTTGTGGTTATTGATCTGCCTGCACTTTCACACCTTTGCATTTTAATCAGAAAGGTATAAATTTGCCGCCGATAAATATGCATAGTATGGCCCGTTCCTCTAACGGTTAGGAGATCGGTTTCTCAATCCGAAGATAGCAGTTCGATTCTGCTACGGGCTACACAAAAGAGAATCAAAAAACCGGTTCTCTTTTTTTTCCTGCTCTTCAGAATGGTATTTTTAAATGATAGTAAGTTAAACAAGTACAATATGGAATTTTCTGAATTGGTGAAAATCCGCCAAAGCGACAGGAAATATTCAGACAAACCTGTTGAAAAGGAGAAAATACAAGAGTGTATCGAAACGGCACGATTGTCACCATCGGCCCATAACTCACAACCGTGGAAGTTTGTGATTATCGATGATTTCAATCTGAAGGAACAGATTGCCGGTTGTGCAGCAAGCATGGGTATGAACTCGTTTGCTTACCAGGCACCAGTGATGATTGCAGTTGTACTTGAAAAGATGAATCTGGCAACAACAATGGGCAGTGTTATCAAGGACAAGGAGTTTTCCTTAATGGATATTGGTATTGCCGTTGGTCAATTCTGTCTGCAGGCAGCTGACATAGGGCTTGGAACGTGCATCATTGGCTGGTTTGATGAAAAAAATGTCAAGAAACTATTACATGTTGACCGCAACAAGCGTATCCCGTTATTAATTTCTCTCGGATACTCCAATTCACCGACCAGGAATAAAGTGCGAAAGCCTATCGGGGAAATGAGCAGCTGGAACCGGTACTAGTTTGAAGTCGGCATACCGGTCACAACGGCTGACGACGGTATCAGGAGATTATTCTACTTTCCGGGGCCCTGGACAATAAGGCTCACCATTTCATAGCCGACCGCTTCGAATATATCCTCTATGTTGTTGGTATAGTCAGAATTATGGCTGATGAGGGCATCCTTGACCAGGAAGGCCTTATAATCATGATTATTGGCCCCGATATAAGTAGCCAGCACGCATCCTACCGCGCTTAATCCACAGAGGAACAAAGTGTTGCAGCCTGTCTCCCGCAGAACCTTATCAAGATCGGTTTTATTGAAGCCGTCGGGGTAGGTCTTGATCACTTTCATATCTTCCGGCTTGATCAATACGGAAGCCGGAAATTCAAAACCTTCGGTACCATCAACGACCCCATACTCCTCGCTGGAATGATAGATACGGATAACCGGACAGCCATTGCTGCGGAAGAGATTGATATAGACATTTATATTAGTCATGGCTGTTTCCTTGTCCTTTTCCGACATCATAGGCAGGAATGCGTTCTGTATGTCAATAACCAGCAAGGCCGGTCGAATCGGATCTTTAGCCTGGTCTTGTTTTTCCTGGGAAAATGACTGGACCGGCATGGCCAGCAACAGGATGGTCAGCAGATAAGTTAGGTTTTTCATAGCAGTCGGATTAATTGGGTTTTTTATAGTTTTGGATGATGAATCCGGATCAGTCTTGCTCCATGGGATCTGACGTCCAATGAGAGTGAATTGCTACAATCACCAAGCTCTTTTTTTGCCCACAGGTCCCTGATCCTGCACCTGCCGTTCAGTCCCAATGATTCCAATGTCACTTCGACGGAAGTGTTTTCGCCGGAGGTATTGAAGAGTGCCAGATAGGTAGTGCCGGTTTTGAGACCATCGGCTGTCCATGCGATCCGGTCACCCTCATGGAACAGTAATCGGTTATTCTTGCTGTTATTCAAGACATTCAACGCTTCCTCGTTGGTCATCAGGCTTAAGGTAAACGAATCATTATCAGGTAAATTTCCACCGAACATAAGGGGTGAGCGGCAGATAATGAATAAGGACATCAGGGTAACCTGTTCGTCAGGGGTCAGGAGGCTCATCCGGTCATCCCCCCTTTCGGCGCGGATCCCGATGTGGCCTAGTGGGAGCATGTCGCCATCGGGCCAGTGCCCGGGTTTCGAATAAGGGATCCATTTCTCAAAGAGGGCAAAGTGAGCATGCATTTGGGGCCAGTTGTCCCAGAAATCGTCGATAATACGCCACAGATTTGCATGAATGCTGATGTGTCCGGCATTTTCGATGGGTGTTTCACCGGGCGAAGTGCTGAAAACGATCGGGCGGCCGCATTGATCGATAGCCTTCCGGATCATTTCAATTTCCGATCGATGGTAAGGTCGCGACAGGTCGTCGACCTTGATGAAATCCACGCCCCATGCAGCATAAAGCTTGAAAAGCGAATGATAATACTCCTGGGCGCCCTTTTTGGAGGCATCGACTGTATACATATCACCCAGCCAGGCACAGAGCGTATCGGTATTACAAATCTGACCGGCCGTCACACCGGTTCCCAGTACAAGTGTGTTTTTCTCGACAGCAAGTTTGGGGATACCCCGCATCATGTGAATGCCGAATTTCAATCCCTTGCCGTGGACATAATCGGCCAGGGGCTTGAATCCCTTTCCGCCTGCTGAGGAGGGGAAACGATTAACGGCCGGCTGCAACCGTCCGTATTCATCCATGATGATAACAGGATCTTTCTCATTGTAGCCGTGGGATTTATCGTTCTCCACATACCAGCGGATGTCCACGACAATGTATTCCCACCCGTATTCTTTCAGGTGAGCCGCCATGTAGTCGGCATTGGTCCTGACTTCCCGTTCGGTGACGGTTGGCCCGAAGCAATCCCAGCTGTTCCAGCCCATGGGCGGGGTATCAGCTTTCTGGCAAGAAAGAACACTCATTGCAATGCATGAAATTAAAAAGCAATTCCTCAAGGTAATGTGCCAATGTGCCAATGTGCTAATTCTTATAGCTTTACACTTATAACCTACTTTTGCCTTCTGCCTTCTGCCCTCTGCCTTATTTCCCCGTAAGCTTCCTGATCAGGTCCACTTCTTCCTGCCGGAAAGGTGTGCCATCTTTGCGCAGAATATCATGGAACCAGAGTTCTGGTTCGGAACCGTCGGTATGGGACCGGTCGTCCCAGGCATAAATCGTGTTGGTTTTACCCGAAACAAATCCCCAGTTGATGGCACCGATATTCTCAACTTTAAGCAACGGCATGATATTGTCGAAACGGCTTCCGCGCTTCCGGGCCATATATTCCGTACAGATCAGGGGCTTGCCGTACCGGCGTAAAGTATCGATGGCTGCCTTGTGCAGGCTGTCGTTCGAGTAATTGTGGTAGGTGATGATATCCGAGTTGGCAATCTGATACTGGCAATAGTCAGTCAGGTCTATAGCCCAAACCCCGGCTGACAGAGGTTGTGTTGGATTAACCTCGCGCCCCCACAGGAAGGCTTTCTGCAAGAGTGGCATTGATTTATTGTCATACCCGCTGTTGCCCGGTTCATTATATAAATCCCAGAGGATGATGCGCTTATCCCTGGCAAAAGTTTTTAGGATATCCTTGACATAATCTTCCAGGACCGTGATAAGGGTTGTGTCGGTATGGATCAGGTCACCCGGATCGGTTACCCAGCCGGAATTGTGTCTTCCCAGGATCGGATCAGGCTGTTTCCCTGCATAATATTCTTTCCTCCAGCAATCGTCGAAAATGCAGAATATGGTGCCGATGCCGTGTTTGTCGGCTATCGAAAGATATTCTCCCATCCGTTCCTTGAATCCTTTAGGATCGGTTTGCCAGGCCAGGTGATGCAGGTAAACCCGCATGGCATTCAAACCCAGCGATTCGGCCCATCCGAGCTCGCGGTCGATGGTGACCGGATCGAAGGTTTCGGCCTGCCACATTTCCAGCTGGTTGATGGCGGTGCTGGGTATGAAATCGCAACCCCTGAGCCATCCCCACTGTTTGTACCATTCGCTGGCCTGTTCGTTTGTCCATACGTCACGCACTTTTTCGGTCTGCGATTGGCTACATGCCGCCATGATGCCGGCAGTGAGAAAAATGATCAGGATGGAGGGAATGGGGTGTTTCATGAGGTCAAGGAATTAATGACTGGTGACTGGTATGGTTTATGGATGCTAATTTATTAAATTTCCGTAAGCCCCCCGCTGTCGCGGGGTAAACTCCTGCCCGTATGCCCGCATGCCCTTTCATCCCGGGTTTGATATTTCGGCGAATTTTTCGTATCTTCAAATAAGGTAAAATTTGATCAAGATGAAAAAAGTTCTGATTGCACTGGATTACGATCCGACTGCACAAAAAATTGCAGAAACCGGGTATTCCTTCGCGAAAAGTATGGGGGCCGAAGTGTTTCTCCTGCATGTGGTATCAGATCCGGTTTATTATGCCACACGGGCTTATTCTCCCATCATGGGTTTCGACGGATACCTTGAAACCAGTCCGGTTGAAAGTGACAGCATTGACGGTTTGATCAAGGCCTCCCGGCATTATCTTGACCAGATCCGGCACCATCTGAAAGACGATACTATTCAAATCCGGGTTGTTGAGGGCGAGTTCGCCGAATCTATCATCAAGGTGGCCAAAGAGGTTCATGCCGATGTGATCGTTATCGGTTCGCACAGTCAGAAGTGGCTGGAGAAGATAGTGATGGGGAGCGTCACGGAGAAGGTTCTGAAACATTCTACTGTTCCGCTTTTCATCATCCCTACGAGGAAACGGTGATAAGCCCGACTACCGTCCCCTGTGTTTTGACTGACAGGGAACGGTGAAATAGAAGGACGACCCCTTTCCGGGCTCGGATTCGGCCCATATCCGGCCGCCAAGGAGTTCAATCATTCCCTTGCAAAGCGATAGTCCCAGGCCGGTTCCGCCGTGTCCGCGGGAGATGGATAGATCAGCCTGATAAAACCGGTCGAAAATACGTTCCATAAGCTCTGCCGGAATCCCGGTACCCGTGTCTTTAACATAGAACACGATTTCTTCCTGACCGGGAGTATATCCAACCGTGATGGTTCCTTCACGGGTAAACCTGATACTATTACTGATCAGGCTGAACAACACCTGGCGAAGCTTCAGCATATCGGAAAACAATTTATGGGGCCGGCTATCAAAAGGAATATCTGATCTGATAATAACTTTCCGGTTCCGGGTCAAGGGTTCGAATTGCCCAACCACGTCGTGAATGAGTTCATCCGGACTAATATTGGTTAAGTCGATTTCTTCCAAACCGGCTTCAATCTTGCTGATATCGATGAGGGAGTTGATGAGGTCGAGCAGCCGGTTGCTGCTCGAATTGATGATATCCGAATACTTTTTCACTTCTTCCGGGGTGATATCCTCCTCGTTCAGCAGTTCGGCAAAACCCAGGATCCCATTTAGCGGTGTTCGGATCTCGTGTGACATGTTCCGCAGGAATGCAGTCTTGAGTTTGTCGCTTTGTTCTGCTTTTTCTTTGGCGGCAATCAGTTCCTGCAGGGTTTGTTTACGCTCGCTGATATCCCGCGTAACATTGAGTATGACATCTTCATTGTTGATCCTGAGTATTCTGGCAGACATTAGCCCTGTAGCCAGTTCCCCGTTTTTCTTTCGGAACAGGGCTTCGAGGTTTTCAACAACACCCTTCTGCTTCAATCCTGATACAAGGCGTTCACGGTCCGCCGGATTGTGCCAGATGTTGAGCTCGAGCGAGCTTTTCCCGATCACTTCCTCACGCGTAAATCCCATTAGTTTGGTAAAGCCATCGTTTATATCAATATACAATCCATCGGAAACCCGGTTCAGGTTAATGGAGTCAGGATTGGTGTGGAAGGCCAGGCGGAATTTCTGCTCACTTTCACGCAGGCTCTGCTCTGTTCTGGTCTGTTCTGTGATATCCCTGAAGACTGCCGTTAACCTTTTCGATTCCCGGTTAATCCCGCAACGTATCTCGATGATTTTATCCTGATATTCAATAGTAAAGGGAGGTATCTCTTTCCCTCTGATCAACTGGCCCAGCAGAGGAAGCGCGGTTTGGACATTTTTAGGAGTGAGGTATTTATGAACCACGTTCAGAACCGATTCACCTATAAGTTCCTTTTTGTCTAAGCCGGCCATTGTTGCCAATGATTTATTTGCTGACAGTATTTTACCGGTCAGGGTGCTATGGGCGATACCTTCCGAGATCGTATCAAAAATCTCAAGCAGTAATTTCTGGTTTTTAATCAGCTCATTATCAATGGCTTTGTTCATACCCTTCAGCGATAAAAACGGTATTAAGATATTCTTTTTTGGAGATTATGATTATCTATCAGCAGTTAAAGTGTGATAATGCGATTCATTATATTCGCAATATGAAAGCACTTTTTATAGGCGGAACAGGCAATATCAGTACACCCGTGAGCCGGCGCGCCCTGAGACTCGGCGTTGAACTGTACCATTTGAATCGAGGAAACCGGCAGCCGGTGTCCGGAGTTGCCAACCTTGTCGCAGATCTTCAGGATCCCGGTCAGGTACGGCGCGTATTGTCGGGCCATACCTGGGATGTGGTTGTAAACTGGATAGCTTATACGCCGGAAGATATCCGGCGCGACATTGATATTTTCGAGGGCAAGACAGGCCAATATATATTTATCAGTTCAGCCTCGGCATACGAGAAACCACCCGTCAGTCCCGTTACCACCGAATCTACACCACTATGGAATCCATACTGGGATTACTCCCGCAATAAGATTGCCTGTGAGGATCTTCTCACCGAGGCTTTCCGACAGCGGGGTTTTCCGATGACCATTGTGCGCCCTTCCCATACCTATTATTCCGTTATTCCCGTTTCCCTGGGGGGCTGGGAGGAGTTCACGGTTATTGACAGGATGCGAAAAGGTTTACCGGTAGTGGTACACGGCGACGGCACATCGTTATGGACCATGACTCATGCCGATGACTTCGCTGTTGGTTTTACGGGGTTGATGAATAATTTCCGGGCTATCGGGGAGGCTTATCATATCACTTCAGATGAGGTGCTTACCTGGAACCAGATTTACCAGTTTGTTGCCGTGGCAGCCACCGGTCGCGAAGCCCGGCTGGTCCATCTGCCATCTGAATTCATTGCCGACTACGCTGATCGGCATAGTTTTCCGTCCGTCAGGGGCACCTTGCTTGGTGATAAATCCAACAGCGCCCTGTTTGACAATAGCAAGATCAAACATCTGGTGCCGGAATTTCTGGCCAAAATCCCCTTTGCGGAAGGCATAAAGCAGACGATTGCCTGGTTTGATGCCGATCCGAAGCGGAGGGTGGTGAAAGAGGAGACGAACAGGTTTTTGGACGGGCTGCTGGCGGCGACGCGTGACGCGTGATATGTGAAAAGTACCCACCCCCAAACCCCCTCCCTGAAACCAGGGAGGGGGCTCTGTCTTTCACACCCACACTTCACACGCAAACACACACCCGATCGCCCTTCTACTCTTCTTTCAGTTTCAGCGTAAGCACATTCCTGTTTTCAGCATACTGATAATCGATGCTCTGGCAGCGGGCTTTAATCAGTAAAATCCCGATATTATCTTCCTGGGCTCCCTCTTCCAGCGGATTCACCGGTTTCCCGGCACTGTCGCAGACCATTTCAATGCTGCCGTCTTTTTCGGAATAGGACAGGTTCAGGTTGACATCCGAAAAATCGGTGAGCAGGCATAAGATTTCCTCGCCGAGATGTGCCACATAACCTGTGATTTGTTTTGACAGCATATGCTTTTCGCAAAAGGCTTCCATCTCGGCCTGCATGGCATATAAGTCATAATCAGGGCTTGTGATATGGTAACGCATGCTTCGTATCCTGTGTATGAATGCCCTGGTCTTTTCCCGAAGCGGGTTTTCGAAAATCTGCTGAGGCGGCCCCTCTTCGTAGATCACACCCTCGTCCATATAGAAAACGCGGGAAGATATGTTGCGGGCAAACTCCATTTCGTGGGTGACGATCACCATCGTCATCCCTTCCCGGGCCAGCCGGCGGATAACGGCCAGCACTTCGCTGACCATGGTCGGGTCAAGCGCCGAAGTAGGTTCGTCGAACAGCAGGATTTCCGTGTCCATAGCCATGCAACGTGCAATGGCAACCCTCTGTTTTTGCCCTCCTGACAACTCATCGGGGAAATTGTATGTTTTTTCTGCCAGTCCAACCAGCTTGAGCAGTTCGATCGCTTTTTTATTTGCCTCAGCCCTGGATTTACCCAACAGTTTGACAGGCCCGATGGTGAGGTTTTCAAGAATGGTGAGGTGTGCGTATAGATTGAACGACTGGAAGACCATCCCCATTTTCTGCCGGATTTTGGGAACATTGGTTTTCTTGTCCAGCAAAGGCACATCATCAATAAATATACTGCCTCCCGTGGGTGTTTCCAGCAGATTCAGACAACGGAGCAACGTGCTTTTACCGGTTCCCGAAGGGCCGATTACCGATATGATTTCCCCCTTTTTAATGTCGGCATTGATGTCTTTCAGGACCACCAGGTCGCCAAAGTGTTTTGAGAGATTTCTGATACTGATCATACTTTTTCCTCCACCACTTTTTTAATGTGCTTTCTTTTCGGATCCACCGAGATCTCTACATAACTCAATGCCCATGTCAATAGCCAGGCGATGAGGATATAGATCACGGCGGCCATGATCAGCGGGAAGAATGCATCAAACGTACGGCTGCGGATGATATCGCTTGCCTTGGTAAGGTCCTGTACCGCAATATAGCCGACGATCGAGGTCATCTTGACGAGGGAGATGAATTCCCCCTTGTAAACAGGAAGGACATGCCGCAAAGCCTGCGGGAGAATGATATAGATAAATGTCTGGACCTTGGTGAAACCGGATGCGATGCCCGCTTCCCCCTGTCCTTTATCGACCGATTCAATCGATGTGCGGAACATCTCCGAAACATAGGCCCCGAAATTGATCCCGAAAGCAACCACCGCCACGATTACGGGATTGATGTTGACCGCGGCGAAGATAACGTAGAAGATGATCATCAGGAGGACGAGCACCGGGGTGCCCCGGATCAGGGAGATGTAAATGTTGGCGAAAGCCGAAAAGAGTTTTCTTTTCGACATCTTCATGAAACAGATCAGACCGCCGATCAGGGTGCCGAAAATAGCCGCCAGGAAAGAGATGACGACGGTGGTCTTCAATCCGTCGAGGATCAGCAGGTATCTGTCTTCGAGGATGATATTGCTGTAAAAGCTGTCGGAAACCGATTTCAGGAATGATTTTTTAACTCTTGCGGGTTCTTCACCCCCGAACCCGGCCATGTCCTTTTTGGCAACGACGACAGCTGTTTCAAAGTTGGCGTATGGGTCCGAAAAATTCACCTGCTTTGCGCGCTCCTCGCTTATGCCGATGCCATCGGTTATCATATCGGCTTTTCCCGAGACCAGGGCAGCGATCAATCCCGGAAAATCAATGTTGATGATCTCGAGTTTATAATTGGCACGCTGGGCAAATGTCCTGATCATGTCGATATCGAACCCGACAAAATCGTTGTTCATGTATGCCACATAAGGAAGATCTTCTACCGAGACGGCCACGATAATCTTTTTATCCGAAGCGGGATTGGTAAAAGGTGGCATCACGGCTTCCTCGGCATCTTCAATGAACCATCGTTTGTACATGGCATCATAGGTGCCGTCTTTGCGTATGTCTTTGAGGTACCGGTTGAATTCATCCAGCAGGATGCGGTTATCTTTATCAAAACCCACGCCCAGGGGCATGGAAAAGACATCATCGCTTAATATGACCAGGTCGGGATTTCGCTTGAGGATCAGTTTGGCCGTGATCAGATCAAACATGGCTGCATCGATCTTCCCGGTCTTGAGGGAGAGCATCATATCGGCAGTGCCGTCGTACCTGAGGACCGTAGCCTTCGGGTAGTGCTCGGCCATAAAGGCATCATGGACCGTTCCGGAGAATATGCCGACCTTTTTATCAGCGATATCCTCCAGTTTGGAAAATCTTGCGGTAGCTGCTGGCTTGATATGCTCTTTTTTAGCTATGATGCTGATGCCGGACTCGTAATAGGGATCTGAAAAATCAACCTGTTTTTCCCTCTCCTCGTTGATCATCATCTGGCAGGTAGTCATATCGATCTTGTTCGTTGAGAGGGAGGCAAGCATGGCACCGAATTGCAGATCGACCGGGATGAACTCTTTACCGGCATAAGCGGCAAAACGCATCGGCAATTCAATATCAAAGCCGGTTAACTTTCCATTCAGGATAAAAGTTGAGGGCATACCTCCGTCACTAACGACCCCTACTTTTAAAGTACCGTTAGTATTGGGAGTCGGAATATCGGGCATCTCCGTAATGCCTTTTTCCATCCAGCGGTCGATCATGTCCTGATAAACGCCGTTCTCCCTGATCTCCTTCAGGAAGGCATTGAATTGCATACGGAGGTCGTCGTTTTCCTGGTTGAAGGCTGCACCGATCTCCGCAAAAAACACATTTTTAGCCAGGAGGTCAAACTCCGGATGGCTGCTGAAAACCTCCTTCAGGCTGACGTGGTCATAATAGACCGCATCAATCTTGTCCCCGTTCAGGGCCGTCAGCATGTCGTTTACATTCTGGTACCGGAGGATCGTGGCACCGGTTTGGTTTTTGGTAGCATAGCTGTCGTGACAGGAGCCGAGGAGAACGCCGATCCGTTTATCGCTGAGATCTCCGAAACCGCTCATCTGAAGGTGGTCAATGGCTGCGGGTTCTTTGCCGCACCCGGTCAGGGTGATCAATAAAGCAAGAATCCCCAAACGAAACATACGTCTCATCATATTCAATCCTCCGGTCGGTTATCAATAATAAGCGATCATCTCGAACCGTCCTGATTTTAACCGGACATTCACTCCGTTCCCTGACAGGAGTGTTGCCGTGCTGTTCGGGGGTATGACCGCAGTATAAATCAATTTATTGCCTTCTCTTTTCCAGGACGATACGATCTCTCCATAAGGCCCGTTATGACGGGCTTCGAAATGGGCCAGGCCTTCAACGAAATGGGGCTGCAGGATCACATTTTTGAAACCGGGTTGTTCAGGATCGGGTTTAATGCCTCCAAGGGCTTTGTAATACCAGGCTCCGATCTCGCCGAACATAATATGGTTACGTGAGATATCGTTTCCGGTTTTCAACGGCCAGTTCTCCTGAAGAGTGGTCAAGCCATTCACGATCCAGTAGCCCCAGGAGGGAAAGGTTTCCTGAGACGCTACCTTGTAAGCCAGATCGGCATATCCGTTTTCACTGAGGGCATTGAGTACGGTTTTGCTACCCAGCAATCCCACATCGATGTGATTGTCATCGGCAATGACACGATTTTTCAGGTTTTCGGCCACCTTGGCTTTCAGTTCTTCGGGAACGATGCCCCAGAACAGTGCGGCGCTCAGTTCCGTTTGGAACCCGCTTCCGTATATACCGGTCTCGCGGTTCAGGTATTTTGCATTGATGGCATTGACAATTTTCTCTGCTAATGCGAGATACTTTTCATGATCCGGATCATTGCCGAAAAGGTTTGCTGCCTTCGCCAGTATCACCGCATCCGTATAATAATAAATTGAACAGGTGAATTCCTTAGGAGTGACCGATTTCACCGGGATCCAGTCGCCCAGGCCCCAGTCGGTCAGTCCCGATGGGCTGATCGAGGTAATATAATCGACATATCGTTTAATATTATCATAGCATTGTTCAAGAAGCCTGGAATCACCGTAGAAAAGGTAGATATTCCAGGGGATGATGGCAATGGTGCTGGTCCAGTCGGTACCGTTTGCCCAGGAATAGCCCCAGCCTGATGTGGGAATGATGGCAGGAAGAACACCGTCGGGCTGTTGCTCATCGCGATGGTCGGCCAGCCACTTTTCGTAAACTGTAATGCCGTCGAAATTAAACAGGCCGGTTTCAATGGCCACAGCGGCATCGCCTGTCCATCCGTTCTTTTCCCGTTGCGGGCAATCGGTGGGATAGCCATATAAGTTAGACAGGTACGAGACATTAGTGGCAGCCCATATTTTGCCGAGCAGGGGGGAGGAACTGCTGATGCTGCCAGCCGGCGGCACATCGCTGTGCATGAAATATCCGGAGAGGCTCTCTTTTGTGAGATTGACGGGATTGCTGCTGGTAACCTCCACGTATTGAAATCCTTTGTAGTTGAACCGGGGCATAAAGGTTTCCTCGCCTTTGCCGTTCAGGATAAAAATATCGGTTTGAAAGGGATCGGTATCGTCGGTTGGACGGTAATGAACATCTATATTGGTTTGATCGGCTTTCCCTTCGTTAGTGATCATCTCGGAATGTTTCAGCCGGATAACGGTCCCGGCCGGTCCGCTGACTGTCAGCCGGCTCACCCCGGCAATGTTTCTTCCCAGGTCGAACAGCCATGTAAGTTCTCCGGCTTTGCGCATGCTTTGTGCCGGGACCACCTCGGTGGCCCTGATCGGTTGAACTGCCTGGGAGACAATATTATCAGACGGAGCAGGTACGGCAATTGCGGCAGTCCACTGCGAATCATTGAAACCCGGCAGGTTCCAGCCTTTCTGCTCCAGCCGGGCATCATAATGTTCTCCGGTATAGATGCTGTTGAAGATGACCGGTCCGGTTGAAGTTTTCCAGTCGGGACCGGTAGTAATCGTTTCAACGGAGCCGTCTTCGTATGTAATGCGGAGGTTCATGCAGAAACGGGGGCGGTCGCGCCAGGGTGCCTGATGGAAATACCATACTGCAGTCGACTGATGATTGAACCAACCGTTACCCAGTAATACCCCGATAACCACGTTGTCCGATTGAACCAGTGGAGTAACATCATGGGTTAGGTAAAGGTTTCTCCTGTCGAACCGGGTATAAAGGGGATCGAGGCGATGGTCGCCAACAGCCTGGCCGTTAATGGATAACTCGAACAGTCCCGCTACGGCGATATACGCACGGGCGCTTTTGATTTTCCCTGCCGGCTTGAACACTTTTCTGAAGTAAGGAGCCGGTTTCTCATGCATGTTGTTGGCATCGGTGATCCAGGAACCCTGCCAGTTTTTCTTGTCGATCATACCAGTTTCAAAGCTGGCAACCCCGGAGAGCCGGCTTTTCTTTCCCCGGTGATCCCAGACCTGTACGGTCCAGTAATAGCGGGTGAACGGCTTCAGGGAATTGTTACCGTTAAAGGAGATGAGCATCTGGCTGCCTTTGACGATACCGGAATCCCAATGACCGCCTTTCCCCTGTGCAACCGCAAGGGAATCTGTTCCGATCTTTATGCGATAGGCTGTCTGGCAGGCACCTTTCCGGGCATCCGCCATTTGCCATCTGAGGCGGGGCGATGGCACATCAATCCCCAGAGGATTGGTCAGATACTCACAGGACAGCCGGTGAGGCTGACCTGTTTTAGCCAACAGGTTGACCGGTGTAAGACCAAATGAAACAAGAGCCATGAATAAAAAAGAGATACTGCGAATCATACCAAGTGTTTGTTTAAGGAGCTAAAAACTATTAAAATCCGGGCTAAGCCCCCATCTCCCTGAGTGCAGCCACCAGCACATCGAGTTCCTCCGGCGTGTTATAGATATCAGGAACGATACGGCATCCGTGAACTCCGGCGACATCGATGGCAACGGTATAGATCTTGTATTTTGAAAGGAGGGTGTTAGCCATATCATCCGGTTTCATCCCTCTTATGCCCACATTGGCAATACCACAGGAACGGGCGGGATCGGCAGGGGTGTTGAGGATGATGTTTGGCAGCGAACGGACTTTCCCTGTCCAGTAAGTTTGCAGATACCGAAGCCGGTCTTCCTTCCTTTCAGGGCCAACCTTCAGATAGAAATCGATAGCATCAGGGATAGTCAGGTCGGTATGAACCGGGTGGGTTCCGATATGGTTCAGGCGGGAAATATCATCCAACGGTTTTTCGCTCTCGGCCAGCAGGGGCCACAGGTTTCCGATGTTCTCCTTTTTAACCCAGAGTAACCCGGCACCCAGCGGTGTGACCAGCCACTTGTGCAGGCTTGCGGCAAAGTAATCACAGTTCAGCTCGGGAATGGCAAACCGGATATGAGCCACTGTATGTGCACCGTCGACCATTACCTGAACTCCTTTGCTGTGGGCCATGTCGCAAATCTTACGGACCGGCAGGATTTGCCCGGTAATGTTGATCATGTGGCCGATCATCAGCAGGCGGGTTTTGGAGGTGATGGTATTTGCATATAATTCAACAATTTCCTCATCGGATGAGGGGTGCAGGGGTACGGAAACAATTTTGTTCACGATCCCGAAACGGTTTGCCATCTGCTTGAACATCTCGAGCATAGCGGGATAATCCTGTTCTGCCATCACAGCCTCATCGCCGGCCTGCCAATGGAATCCCCCGATCACCAGATCAAGTGATTCGGTGGTGTTCCGGGTGATGATCAGTTCATCGGCAGGGCAGCTCAGTAGTTCAGCCACTTTTGCGGCCACCTTTTTCTTGTTGTCGAATTGAACGGTCCGCATGTAATGGGATCCCTCGTAATTGATTTCCCGGACATGATTGATGAATTTCTCAAGTGTCTCCTGGGGAAGCATGCAGTAATATCCGTTTTCGAGGTTGATATATTCTGATTTCAGGCGGTACCCCCTCCGGATCCCTTCCCAGAATGTTTCATCAGAGGCCAGTTCCCGCGAGGGTATGTCTTCGAACTTTGCCAGCCAGGCCTCCAGCCCGTAGGCTGAAGGGACGGCAGCGAGGCTTAGTGCCCCAATACTTTTAAGAAAGGTTCTCTTGTTCACGGCAGTCTGGTTGATTTGTTATTTCAGGAAAAGTTCGATAACCGGTATCTCAACATTGGGCTTGAGAACCGGCAGCTGTAAAATGAGTTCGTTTTCCTTTGTTTTTTCGTCCAGCCAAATGGTATTCTTCGTGGTTGACATGGTTATTTCCGAACCATCATGCAGGAATTGGGCATAGGTGACCTTGCCTGCGTATCCTTCGAGGGAGATTTGTTCCAGAGGCCAGGCCAGCAGATGAATATAGAGCCGCCTGGTCAGGGGGTTATAGGTGAGCAGGGAGTTGGCAGGTGCCTTAAATTCATCAGGCGCCTGTGTGCAGCCGTAAATGGAACGGCTGTTCACTTGCATCCATTTACCTATGGCAGCCAGTCGTTCCTGAGCCCGGTAATCAATGGTCCCTCGTCCCGTGGGCCCCACGTTCAGCAGCAGGTTTCCGCCTTTGCTTACCGATTCAGCTAATTGTTCGATCAGCTGCTTGCTGTCTTTCCAGGTTGTTTCGTCACGTGAATAGCCCCATGCACCGGAGAAGGTCGTGCAGGTTTCCCAGGGAACTCTTTTCCCATTCACCTGAACCCATTCAGCGGGTTTAAACTGTTCCGGGGTTTTAAAATCCCAACCGCCTTCCACATCTTCCAGGTTCAGCCTGTCGTTAACCATGATCCAGGGCTGAAGGGTCCTGACCATTTTCAGCAGGTTCTCCGAATCCCAGTCCTTGCATGATTTGCCATAGTCGCCAACCGGAAATGAAAAATCAAGCCAGATAATGTCAATCTTGCCGTAATTGGTCAAAAGTTCCGTCACCTGGTTTTTCATATATAACCGGTATTTGTTCATATCGCGGTTCCGGTTCACGCTGTCGTATTCAGCCTTGGTTTTCACGCTCCGGGGATGGGCGCGGTCAATGGTGTAATCGGGATGGTGCCAGTCGAGCAGGGAATAATAGAATCCCACTTTCAGGCCTTCGGCCCGGAAAGCATCGACAAATTCCCGGATCAGGTCTTTCCTGATCGGGGTGTTGGTCGCCTTGTAATCCGTGAACTTTGAGTCGAACAGGCAGAATCCTTCATGATGCTTGGCTGTCATCACGGCATATTTCATACCGGCCGCCTTCGCCATTTTTGCCCATTCGCGGGGATTGTACAGATCAGGATTAAAATTCTCGAAATACTTCTGATACTGTTCTTCGCTGATATTAAGACTTTTTTTGGCCCATTCGCCTTTAGCGGGCTCGGCGTAGAGTCCGAAATGGATGAACATTCCGAAACGGTCGTTGGTCCACCACTGCGTGCGCGCCATTTTTTGTTCGGCTGTTTCCTTGGGAAGCTGCCCCATTGAAACCGGAAAATTCATGGCCAGACAGGCAAGAATTAACAATACTTTGCAAAGAGTTTTCATTAGCGCTCAGATTTTAGGTTTGTATTTTTTAAGGGTCTCTTATTCATTTGCCGGTGGTGTTCCGGTCGCTATTTCGGCGAGTCCTGTTTTCAAGCCGTCACACACTGCCTTGATGTAAATAGTCCCGGTGGCTCCTTTCTTTGCCCTGACGATCAGGAGGGCAAGACCGTTGAAGGCTTCTCTTTCCTGACTATTAAACGGAACCAGGCTGGTCGGATCGCCATTGTCGGTGGCCACGATCTCGCCGGGCCCGGTGATCGAGAACCGGATGAGTGGATGGGAGCGGGGGACGGTCAATCCGTCCTTATCCTCAACCCTGACGGTAATAAAAGCCAGTTGAAGACCATCGGGATCAAGGGTTTTCTGGTCGGATGAAAGGGAAACGGCAGCCGGCTTGCCTGTAGTCCTGACCACATCAGTAGCCCATTCCTGCCCGTTCTTATAAGATACAACCCTTACCTCGCCGGGTTCGTATTTTACTTCATTCCAGACGAGCCGAAAATCCTGCGCGGTTTTCTTGACTTTACGGCCCTGGCTTTTACCGTTAACGAACAGCTCTGCTTCATTACCGGATGTATAAACATGCACGGGAATGACCTGTCCGATCCGTTCTTCCCAGTTCCAGTGGGGCAGGATATGGGCCATCGGCAGATCGGGTCTCCACTGGGATTGGTAGAGATAGAACCGGTCTTTCGGAAATCCGGCCAGGTCGATGATCCCGAAGTAGCTGCTTCGTGAGGGAGGATTGGTTGCATCGGAATTGTAGGGAGTGGGTTCTCCCAGATAGTCGAAGCCGGTCCAGACGTATTCACCCAGCAGATGAGGAAATTTTGCATTGGTGCGAAACTGATCATCCGGTGTACATCCCCAGCCGGGTTTGGACAGGTCATAAGAAGAAACCTGCCAATTCTGATATTCTTTGTCGAAAAAGTATTCACCGCGGGAGGTCACGCAAGAGGAGGTCTCCGTTCCGATGGTCGGCTTAGCGCTGTATCGCGGATCGGCATCCCATTTGGCCTGCTGTCCGAAGAAATAATTGACTCCCATGATGTCAAGGCTCAGTGGGGAGCCGGCTTCGCGACTGTTGTCCGGATCGTTGTACCCATTGGTTACCGGGCGTGTCGGATCCTCAGACCGGACAATTTCAGCAAGATGCCTGGTCATTTCCACATTCCGCTGATCCGGTACTTCGTTCCCGATCGACCAGATGAAAACGGAGGGGTTATTCCGGTCGCGGCGGATCATGGCCCGCAGGTCCTTCTCGTGCCACTCGTCGTATAATTTATTGTAGTCCCATTCCTTCTTTCCGGTTTTCCAACAGTCAAAGGCTTCGTCCATCACCAGGAAACCCAGACGGTCTGCCAGGTCGATCAGATCGGGTGCCGGTGGATTATGGGAGGTCCGCAGCGAGTTGCAGCCCATTTCCTTTAGCATAGTCAGTTGCCGGAGCAGGGCACTGGTATTGATGGCGGCGCCCAGCGCTCCAAGATCATGATGGTTGCAGGTACCCTGGATGGGGATCCTTCTGCCGTTCAGGAGGAAACCTCCGTTCGTGGTGAATCTCAACGTGCGGATACCCAGGGGGGTGTTGTATAAATTAGTCACTTTACCGTCAACCAGGATGGTGGTACGGATCACATACCGGTTGGGCGAGTCGATGTCCCAGAGTTTGGGATTTTGGATAATTCCCCGGGTTGATGTTTTTGCGACGGATCCGGCATCAATCCTGATGACTTTATCTTCACAGGAAGCAGCTTTAAGTCGCGGACGATTCTGCGCATCCAGTTCATAAATATTGGTTTTCACGGTGGCCTCGACAGCGGTTTTCCCCTTGTTTTCGACGGATATATCCATGTTTACCAGTGCCGAGTTGCGGTTTATCTCGGGTGTGGTAACATAGGTTCCCCAGTGACCGACGTGGACGGGGTTGGTTTTTACCAGCCAAACATGGCGGTAGATTCCTGCACCCGGATACCAGCGGGATTCCCATTTTTCCGTATTCAGTTTTACTGCCAGCACATTCGCCCCCCCGAAATTCAGATAGGGGGTCAGCTCAAACCGGAAAGAGGAGTATCCGTAAGGCCATGTTCCCAGATATTGTCCGTTTAGCCACACCTCCGCATAGGCCATGGCGCCATCGAAATCAATATCAAATATTTTTCCTGCGTCCTCGGCCGGAACATAGAAATGTTTCCGGTACCATCCGATACCCTTATTAGGCAGTTTGCCGGTTTCCCCGGCTAGCTCGATTCTGAAAGGCCCTTCCACCGCCCAGTCGTGGGGCAGGTTGACTTTTCGCCAGCCGGTATCGACAAATTCAGGCTTTTCAATTCCTGCAGGTTCCCCGATATAGTTACCTTCAGCCTGCAGCCCGAACCGGGCAAACAGCCATCCTTCATCAAATGAACGGGTGCCGGAGGAGCCCATCCTCGTAATGCTCTGACCGGGTAAAACGGCCGACAATGTCAATGCCTGCAAGGCTATGATTGCCAGGAGAGCTTTGATGGAATAAAACAGGGACTTCATGACGATCTGATTTGACTTTATCATGGATGATAAAGATATAATCTTTGAGGGATGATGCCTGTTCTTTTTCAGTATTTTCGCCTCATATTCCAACCTTTGCAACCCGATGAAACCAGTTCTCCGGCGATATTTACCTCCCGCCATTGTTTTTCTGGCCTCCTTTATTACTTACGCCTTGACCCTTGAGCCCTCGGTATCCTGGTGGGATTGTGGGGAGTTCATTGCAGCTTCAGGCAAGCTTGAGGTGGGCCATCCGCCCGGAGCGCCGCTCTTCCTGCTGCTGGGCAGGCTGTTTTCCCTGTTCGCTTCGGATCCATCCCGTATCGCTTTCATGATCAACCTGATGTCGGCCCTGGCCAGCGCACTGACGGTAGTGTTCCTTTACTGGACCATTGTGATGCTGGCTAATAAAGGGCATACGGGCATACGGGCATACGGACATTCGGAAAACAGTCCTTCCGCAAGCCCGCAAGTCCGCAAGCCCGCAAGCCCGATCTTAGCCGGCCTTGTCGGCTCCCTTACCTACGCTTTCACCGATACTTTCTGGTTTTCGGCGGTGGAAGGAGAAGTGTATGCACTGAGCTCATTGTTTACTGCTGTGGTTTTCTGGGCGATCCTAAGATGGGAGCGTGAAGCGGAGGAGCCCGGTGCCATGAGGTGGATTCTGCTCATCGCTTTCCTGATGGGGTTGTCGATTGGGGTTCATCTGTTGAATTTACTGGCAATTCCTGCCATTGTCCTGATCTGGTATTTCAAAAAGAATCCTGTGCCCGGCTGGAAAGGTGTCCTGAAGGCATTCCTGTTTTCCTTACTGCTGCTTGCCTTCATTATGTACGGGCTGATACCCGGTATTGTGGCGCTGGGATCCTGGTTTGAACTGTTCTTCATCAACCTGTTCGGTTTACCCTATGGTACCGGTCTGGTTATTTTTATTGTACTGGTTGCGGTTAGTCTCGTTTGGGGTATCAGATTGACGCATCGCCGCGGATCGGTGATCTGGAATTCGGTTTTGCTTTCTTTAAGCCTGATATTGATCGGGTACTCCTCCTATACAACGATCATTATCCGCGCCTCCGCCGATCCACCGATGAACCAGAGCCGCCCCGACAATGTATTCAGCCTCCTTTCCTATCTGAACCGGGAGCAGTACGGGGACAGACCGCTGCTGTACGGGCCCTACTTTAATGCGGCTATGACCGACCAGAAGCCGGGGAAACCTGTGTATGATAAGGTCAACGGAAAATACAAGGTGGTGGATCATACCTGGAAACCGATATACGACAAGCAGTTCAACACACTGTTCCCACGAATGTGGAATCACAGTCCGGAACATGTTCAGGTATATAAGGATTGGGGACAGATAAAAGGAAAACCTGTACGGACTACCGGTCCGGATGACAAGCCCAAAACGGATTATAAGCCCACCTTTACCGAGAATCTCCGCTTCTTTTTCGGATACCAGCTCGGCCACATGTATTTCCGTTATTTCATGTGGAACTTTGCCGGCCGGCAAAACGATATTGAAACACAGGGCGGTATCCGGAACGGAAACTGGATCAGCGGCATCGGGTTTCTGGATTCCTGGCGGCTCGGACCACAGGACACGATCCCCGATGCGGCAAAAAACCATAAGTCAAGAAACAAATATTATTTCCTGCCCCTTTTGCTTGGTCTGGCCGGGGCCGTGTGGCATTACCGCCGCTGCCGGAAGGATTTCTGGGTGGTCTTCACCCTTTTTGTGTTTACCGGCATCGCTATTGTTGTCTATCTTAATCAATACCCGAACCAACCGCGGGAAAGGGATTACTCGTACGCGGCCTCCTTCTATGCTTTTGCCATCTGGATAGGACTCGGAGTAAAAGGGTGTGTGTGTCTGTGTGAGTGTGGGTGTGGGTACTTATCACGCATCACGCATCACGCGTCACGGTTTAGTGAGATTGCGGGTATCCTCACCCTTGCAGTTCCAATCCTCCTCCTCACGCAGAATTTCGATGATCACGACCGCTCGAACCGTTATATAGCGCGGGACTTTGCATATAATTACCTGAATTCATGTGCCCCCAATGCCATTCTGTTCACCAATGGTGACAATGACACCTTCCCGCTCTGGTACGCACAGGAGGTGGAGGGCATCAGGACCGATGTGAGGGTGATCTGTCTGCCTTACCTGGCAACTGACTGGTATATCGACCAGATGAAGAAGAAAGCATACAAGTCGGAACCGGTGCCGTTCAGCCTGACCCGCGATCAGTATGCCCCCGGGAAAAGAGATTATATACCGGTTTATGAAAGGATTAAAGAATCGGCCGATCTCCGGGAAATCATTGGCTTTGTGATCAGCGATCATCCGGATGCCATGTTACCACTCCAGGATGGTGCCCGCATGAATTATGTCCCGGTTCGGAAACTCCATCTCACGGTAGATAAACAAAAAGTTCTGTCAACGGGAACCGTTCCGCCCGAAGATGCGGACCTGATCGTACCGGCAATCACCTGGGAGTTACGACGGGGCGCACTGTATAAAAACGACCTTATGATCCTTGACCTGATTGCCAACAACAACTGGGAACGTCCCATTTATTTTACTTCCATCAATCATGAGAATATTCAGGGATTACAGCAATACTTCAGGCTGGAGGGTTTTGCCTACCGGCTGGTGCCCATCCGGAATGAGGACGCATCCGGTTATACCGCCAGTATCAACACGACCATTCTCTATGACCGGCTGATGAACGCGTTTCGCTGGGGAAATATCAATAATCCTGATGTATTCATCGACTTCAATACATACCGGACTACACTGGTCCTGCGGTTGCGCCAGCATTTTGCCGAACTGGCCGATCAGCTGATCAGTGAGGGTAAAAGGGATTCTGCATTACTGGTGCTTGACAGGATTTGCGAGATTCTTCCATCGGATCAGTTTCCCAATGATGTATATACTCCCGGGTTGGCCGAGATCTATTATAAGGCCGGGGCTATCGAAAAAGGAAATAAACTGATATTGAACTATGTTGAAGACCTGCGTCAGGATCTTGCCTATATTATCAGGCTTGAAAATAAATTCGGCTCGGTACAGAACGATGAGGCCGAACGTGATCTTTCTATCCTGTCGGAGCTGATCCGTTTGACCGATGTATATGAGCAGAAGGGTGTGGCAGATGCTATTGACAAGGTCATCAATCAACTCGGAATAACCGGACGATGAAATTCCTGAAACGAATCGAGGCATTCTTTTTTGTGAAGCCACCTGACTGGTTCCGCCGGATATCCACCCATACCGTATGGAGAATCCCAACGGATGAAAAAGTGCTATTCCTCACTTTTGATGACGGGCCTGTTCCGGGCAACACGGGGTGGATCCTGGCAGAGCTCGATAAGTATGAAGCAAAAGGCACTTTCTTCTGTGTTGGGGGGAATGTCGTTAAATATCCCAAGCTGTACCGAATGATCCTGGATGCCGGTCACGATGCCGGAAACCATACCTCACAACACCTTAACAGCTACAGAACAGGGATCAGAAAATATATCAAAGATGTTTACCGGGCCCGCAAGGTGATAGAATCCAGGTTGTTCCGCCCGCCATACGGGCGCATACGTCCCATAGTAACCCGTATCCTGTCCAGGCATTTTACTATTATCCTCTGGGATATACTCAGTATGGATTATGACCGTGAGCTGCCACCGGAGAAGGTACTCGACAATGTGATTACCGCTGCGGGGCCAGGTAGCATTGTTGTTTTTCATGATAATATCAAGGCGCGTAAAAACCTTGAATATGTCTTGCCTAAAGTGCTGGATCATTACGCGGGACAGGGCTATAAGTTTGTACCTTTATCGCAATTCTTACTATAACCGGATATTTTTATGAATGTACTGCTGATCGGATCGGGTGGGCGTGAACATGCCCTGGCTTGGACAATAGCTCAATGCCCGCTGCTCACCAAGCTTTTTATCGCCCCGGGGAACCCCGGGACGGCTCTCTGCGGAACCAATGTTGCCATTAACGCCGACAATTTTCCTGCCCTGGCCCAGTTTGTCAGGAAGGAAAATATCCGGCTGGTTGTAGTGGGGCCAGAGGATCCGCTTGCTAAAGGGATAACCGATTTTTTTAAGGACCAGGACGACCTGGACTGGGTTGGAATCATTGGTCCGGATTCGGCCGGCGCCCGTCTTGAGGGATCGAAGGATTTTGCCAAACAATTCATGATGACCAATGCCATTCCTACGGCGGCTTATCATACCGTGGTTGAAGGTTCGGAATTTGAAAACATTATCCGGTCGGTGAATCCGCCGTATGTTCTAAAGGCCGATGGCCTGGCTGCCGGAAAGGGGGTGGTGATTCTGGACGATGCGGATGCAGCCGTCCGGGAGGTGAAAGAAATGTTTTCCGGTAAATTCGGAGCAGCCGGCAAGAAGGTCGTAATCGAGGAGTTCCTGAAAGGGATCGAATTATCAGTTTTTATTCTGACGGACGGGGAATCCTATGTTCTGCTGCCAGAGGCCAAGGATTACAAGAGGATCGGGGAGGGAGATACCGGCCTGAACACCGGTGGCATGGGTGCCGTATCACCGGTACCTTTTGCGGATGACAGGTTTATGGAGAAAGTGAGGACCAGGATTATCGAGCCGACCATCAACGGTTTAAAAGTGTCGGGTATCAGGTATCGGGGGTTCCTTTTCTTCGGATTGATGAATGTAGGGGGAGATCCTTATGTCATTGAGTATAATGTGCGGATGGGTGATCCTGAATCGGAAGTGGTGATCCCGCGCATACAATCGGATCTGCTCGAACTTTTCATTGCCGTTAAAGACGGGAAACTGAAGGAAAAGAATCTTGAGATCGTTCCGGATGCAGCAACCACGGTTATGCTGGTTTCAGGAGGATATCCGGGAGTGTATCAGAAGGGTAAAGTGATTTCGGGTTTGGATAAGGCTGACAACGACATCGTTTTCCATGCCGGCACCGCAGTGAGGGATGGCAATTATGTAACCGCCGGCGGAAGGGTGCTTGCGCTTACATCCCTGCATCAGGATTGGAAAAAGGGTTTGGAGAAATCATACTCAGCAGCCGGGAAGGTTGCATTCGAAGGGATGTATTTTCGGAAGGATATCGGATTCGATTTGTAGACCAATGAGTTATGTTTAAGTTCGTCCGGTCGTCAAGCTTCACGGCACAGGTAATGATCCCGGTCATAGGGTTCCTTCTCTTTGCTGCAGGCTGGTTTCTGCCGGCCAGGCTGGCACCCGGTGAATTATACGGGAACGGTTACTATTACCTGCCGACCGACGGATTGTTTTATAACTGGTTGAAATTGCTCGTAACGCTTCCTCTATGGGTTCAGGTTGTTCCCACCCTTCTGTTGGCTGTCATCAGTGCACTATCACTGGTCCATGAGGATACCCGGCATTTGTTGCTGGGGCGCAGGTGTTACGGCATTGCCTATGTTTATCTGTTCCTGGTTGCATCGAGCGGATACCTGTTGCTGGCTCATCCTGCCTTTCTGGCCGGGTATCTGATGCTCCTCGGTACCGGATTTGTGCTTGATCTGTTCAAGAATGAATCGAAATTTGATCTGGTTTTCGGCTATTGCTTTACCTGGGGACTGGCTGCCCTGATATACCCTCCGGTGGCTGTTGTTTTACCGGTGATAATCATCGGGCTGGCTGTTATGGTGAGCACCGTGTGGCGTCATTGGATTGTTGCCTTGGCCGGCCTGATTCTTCCTGCTCTTATCAGCGTGACGGTACTTTACCTGACGGGTGATCTTCAATACGAAGTGTCATCTTACCTGCAGTGGTTCAGGCTGAGGACAACCTGGCCTCCGGATTTCCTGATCCGCGAGCCTTTCCTCTTCGTGTGGTTCGGAATATTGTTGTTTTGGATCATTATCGCTTCCGTAAATTACCGGAATCCTAAAATCCAGTCACGTCAGCTTTTTTTGGTCAATTTTTTTCAGTTTCTGTTTTTGCTGGCGATGGCGCTCGGTTTGGAAACCGTGTCGGTTGAGGTATTATGGCTTCTGCTGGTTCCGGTCACCTACCTGATGACCCTTTGGGCGCTGGAAGTGAGGCGGGGATGGGTGCGGGATCTCTTCTTTCTTTCGCTCCTGGCTTCATTCATCTTCTTCAGGATCCGCGGGCTGGTGTAAATCTTCTGTTTCAGACGGTTCCTCGAAACTCTCGAACATTTTAGGTTTGGTGCGCATCTTATCCAGAAATTTCCAGAACCGCTTATCCTTGACCTCCATATTCTTTATAGACCTTTTGCCGCCTGCGTCCTTGAGATTGATTGCATGCAGGTAATCCTTGATAATCCGGTCGAGATACTGCATGCTGATATGAAGATCACCGGTCCATTCAAGGAACGACCTCATCGGATCGCTGTTTTTTCCCCCCTGATTAGTTTCAAGCATGACCGGAAGTTCGTTCAGGACAAAATCCTGGAAAGTACGCCTGTGTTTTTGATCGAGTTCCGTTATTTCGATGAATTGCTTATCGGTGAGGCTGATACGGCCTTTCAGTTTCAGCACTTCAAGGATTTCCATATTGATACGGATAGATTCCAGGTGCTCCCTGAGAAGCTTCACGGCTTCCAATATTTCCCGGCGAATCAGATCCTGATCTTCCATCCGTTATGCTCAAGTGAAAGTACCACAAAGGTAATTCTTCGAACTGATTTTACTACATGCCCTTATGCCTTTCTGCCATCTTGCCATCCTGCCCTATAACGGTATGTTGCCGTGTTTCCTTTTCGGGTTGCTGACCGATTTGTTCCGGGTCATTTCGAGGGCTTGAATCAGGTGACGGCGGGTATCTTTGGGGAAGATGATCTCATCGATATACCCGAGTTCAGCGGCACGGAATGGATTGGCAAACCGTTCTTTGTAATCGGCGATTGCATCAGTCCGGCCTTCTTCATCGAGGTTCCGGTACAGGATATTAACGGCGCCATCGGAACCCATGACGGCAATTTCAGCAGTAGGGTAAGCAAGATTCACGTCTCCGCCGATATGTTTGCTCGACATCACATCGTAGGCTCCTCCATAGGCTTTTCTTGTAATCACAGTGATTTTGGGAACTGTTGCTTCCGAGAAGGCATAGAGGAGTTTGGCCCCGTGCTTAATGATCCCCCCTACTTCCTGGCCTGTACCCGGGAGAAAACCGGGAACATCCACGAAGGTGATCAGTGGGAAATTGAAGGCATCGCAAAACCGGACAAAACGGGCAGCCTTTACCGAAGAGCTGATATCGAGACAGCCTGCAAGGTGGGCCGGCTGGTTGGCGACAATACCTACAGGGTACCCGTTAAGGCGGGCAAAGCCGATGATCATGTTTTTGGCGTAGAAAGGTTGTACTTCGAGGAACTGATGGTCATCTGCAACCGAGGTGATGATCTCCTTCATGTCATAAGGCTTGTTCGGATCATCGGGAACCATTTCCTGAAGGTTTTCATCTGTACGGACGGGTGAATCGGACGGAACCTGATAAGGAGGGTTCTCGGTATTGTTGGAAGGAAGATATGACACCAGTTCGCGGATCAGCATCATAGCCTGTTCATCATCTGTGGCAGTGAAGTGAGCTACCCCGCTTTTTGAGTTATGGGTCATGGCTCCACCGAGATCCTCCTTGGTTACTTCCTCATGGGTCACTGTTTTGATTACATCCGGACCGGTTACGAACATATAGCTCGATTCTTCAGTCATCAGAATAAAATCTGTAAGGGCAGGCGAATAAACTGCACCTCCTGCGCAGGGCCCAAGGATGGCTGAAATCTGCGGGATCACACCGGAGGAGCGGACGTTCCTGAAGAAAATATCCGCATAGCCAGCAAGGCTTTGCACCCCCTCCTGGATGCGGGCGCCACCCGAATCGTTAAGCCCGATAACCGGAGCACCCATCTTCATGGCAAGGTCCATAACCTTAACCACTTTATCAGCATTTGAACGACTCATAGTACCGCCGAACACGGTGAAATCCTGGGCAAAAACATACACCAGCCGGCCGTCGATCCTGCCATAACCGGTTACCATGCCGTCACCCGGGATCTTCTTGTCGGCCATGCCAAAATCATGATTCTGGTGCATCACCAGCTTATCCGTTTCCACGAAGGATCCCGGATCCAGCAGGTCATTCACCCGTTCCCGTGCTGTCTTCTTGCCGGCCTGATGCTGCTTATCAATCCGCTCCTGACCGCCACCAAGCCCGGCGGCCAACGACAGGTCTTCCAGTTTTTTGAATTTATTTTTTAGAGACATGTTTCAGTGTTATTCAAGTGTTACCATAATTTGTTCACTGTCAACAGTATCGCCAGGTTTAACCAATACCTGACATACCTTACCGTCACGGCCTGATTTGTATTCACTCTCCATTTTCATGGCGGAAACGATCACTAATGTCTGTCCCAATTTTACAGGATCTCCGGTTTTAACCAGGACATCCACAACCTTACCCGGCATGGGTACTCGTATCTGGTTACCTGTATCGCTACCTGCACCTTTGCTGCGCGATCGCTTGTAACGGGTCTGGGCATCGACGATTTCCAGTTCGAACGACTGGGGGAAGGTGTTAACAGTATATTTAGTCGGATTTTCCCCCGGGATAGCTTCCACATTGAAAGATTCCCCTTCATAAAGAAGCGAATAGATCCCCCCGGAAACTTCGACCAGGTCTATTTCAAAGATCTTTTCATCGATCTTCATCCTGTATTTCGTTCCTTCCTGACTGAGAATCTCAACCTCAGCCTTTCGGTCATGCTTGGGCAATTCGATTATCATTGATGTTTGACGATTGACGATTAACGGGCATCCGGATTAATAATCTTTTTTTTTAGTCCTTATTCTTCATTCTTGATTCTGCCATTCCGTTCTTCCCCGGGCTACAGGCGGGGAGCTATTCTTTTGCCCTCGTCTCCTGAGGAAATCAATATAGGTGACCATGAGAGAGACATCCTGGCAGTTCAGGTTGCAACCAGCAGTCCGGAACAGGGTGCCTGCATTCTTTTCAATGAAGCCGGTGTCGTACTGGCCGATAATAAAATCAGTGTTGTCCATTATTCGGGCCAGGAATGGAACTGAAGTTTTCACGCCTGTGATCTTATATTCGTGGAGAGCCCTTTTCATACGCTGGACTGCCTCGTACCGGTTGGAACCCCAAACAATCAACTTGGAGATCAGCGGATCATACCAGATCGGGATGTCGTATCCTTCATAAACGGAGGCATCGACCCGGATACCGAAGCCGGATGGCTCGGTCAGGTGGCGTATCCGGCCGGGGCTGGGCATGAAATCAGTATCAGGATCTTCGGCATAGATACGGCATTCGATCGCATGACCCTGTTGCACCACCTCTTCCTGTTTTATTTTCAGTTTTTCGCCTGCGGCGATCAGAATCTGCTCCTTGACCAGGTCAACACCAATGACCCGTTCGGTTATCGGATGTTCGACCTGCAGGCGGGTGTTCATTTCGAGAAAGTAGTAGTGCAGTTCATCGTCAACAAGGAACTCAATGGTTCCGGCCCCTTCATAGTTTACTGAGCGGGCAGCCTGGACGGCATGCCGGCCCATTTCTTCGCGTAAAGCCGGGGTCATCAGGGGCGACGGGGTTTCTTCGATTATTTTCTGATGTCGGCGCTGAACCGAACACTCGCGTTCGCACAGGTGGATAACCTGGCCATGCTTGTCGGCAAGAATCTGAAATTCAATATGATGGGGATTAGTCACGAATTTCTCGACGTAAACCGTATCATCCCCGAATGCGGTTTTGGCTTCAGAGCGGGCTGCCCGCAAGGATGGCAGGATATCTTTTTCTTCACGGACGAACCGCATTCCCTTGCCTCCTCCACCCGCAGAGGCTTTGATCATCACCGGTAAGCCTATATTCCGGATCACGTTGATGGCTTGTTGATCTGACTTCAGGATCTCATTGGTACCCGGAACCACAGGAACGCCTGATCTGACCATGGTTTCACGGGCTGTGATTTTGTCACCCATAGAGTGGATCACCTCCGGCGACGGGCCGATAAAAATGATATCTTCTTCCTTGCACCGTGCGGAGAAGCCTGCATTTTCCGAAAGGAATCCGTATCCCGGATGAATGGCATCGGCTTTGCATTTTTTGGCCGTTTCGATGATCCTTTCAATATTCAGGTAGGATTCCGATGAAGGGGCTGGACCGATCGGGTAGGCTTCATCAGCATACTTGACGTGCTGGGCGGTACGATCGGCTTCCGAGAACACGGCTGCTGTCCTGATACCCATTTCCCGGCAGGAGCGCATAACCCGCAGAGCGATCTCGCCGCGGTTAGCGACCAGAACTTTTTCGATCATTTAAAAACTTACGGTTAGGTTAACCCGCAAATATATAAGTTTTTACATGTATAAATGAATTGGTGAGTTCTTGGGAATCGGGTTTGTGTGTCAGTGTGAGTGTGAGTGACTTCCTAAAAAAAGTGTCGGGTACCCGGTTAAGAACCCGATACCCGATACCTGAACTGAGCCGAAGGCGAATTCAGTGGAGCTGAACCAAACCACTATTTAGTTACGGTCATACGCATGGTTTCGTTGAAAGCGCCAGCCTGCAGGGTATAAAGATAGATTCCTGCCTCGAGGTTATTGCCGTTAAGCGAAATGGTGTGCTTTCCGGCGGGAACGAATCCTTCGTTTTGTTCCAGGACCAAGCGTCCGGTGATATCGCGGACTTCAATCCGGACATCGGAACCGGTGGCAAGCTGGTAGTCGATTTCCGTATTGTCCATGAAGGGGTTCGGATAGTTTTGGCCCAATGAACTTTCGGTTTTACTCAGATCGACACCATCACTGATGTTGGAATGATCATTGATGTTCAGGCGGACCATCAGGAGCCTTTCATTGATATAGCTGTTCCCGGTATCCCAGGTCTGGGCCTCGGCCATAGCCACGCTTACGGGATCGAGGATCCTGAATGACTGGTCGGCACCGATCTTCAGGTTTTCATACCGTTTGGATTCTTTATCCGTATGCTGGTTGTTGTAGTTCACAACAGCATAAACCAGATCACCGGCCAGCAGGAATTCCGATTCACCGTCTTTGGTGATCGGGAGGGTAATCCATGTGCCGATCATGGTTGAATCGTACACGAGATAATCAGTTACACCCAGTTGAACCGGGGTTTCATCTTCCTCACCGATCGGAACACGGTACAACTGATAATTGAAATCGATCTGTCCGTCGCCCAAACCGCCGGCGATATAGGCAGAAATTGAATTGGCCTCGCAATCGCCCATTATTTTGTACCTGACACCCATTTTATGTTCGAGGTTCGGCAGTCCGTCGGTTCCGTAAGCTTCCAAACCCCATACGAAGGCTTCCTCACTGGAATTATCGGCATGAGAATACACGCTGTCTGTTATATTGAACCAGACTGATTTTGTATTGTTCGCGGGAGTATTGTCGGTTTCCTTTGATTTGTAATTATAGGTTACCTTATAATGCCCAAAGTCGGTCGGAGTATAGCTGTCGGTAATCAAGGTGGTATCTATGATGAGGGTGTAAATGTTCTTTTTAGCTCCTTCGGCATGAAAAACATTGGTATTGTTTTTTGTAATGTCCACTTCAAAATAGCTGTCTTCCTGGTCATATTCTCCAAAGTTGAGAGCAGCAGACTTGAAGTTGGTAAATGAATTACCGGCCAGCAGTGATTTTGGCATCATGAAAGCAGGAGTCATTTCGGTCTCATCATCACCATCGGTCCATTCCATTTGGGCAAATTTCATCATCAGGTCATTATCCCACGCTTCGGAAAGCGTAAAATCATCGATTTGCCAGAAATAGAGGTTTGTATTGCGCCAGGTGAATTTAATCCTGACATCGGGTTGACCGGCAGCCACATCAGAGATATTGGCCCGGAAAATAGCCGGTTTTCCGGCAACGGTTTTGTCGGGACGGCCTTTGTGGTTCACCCCGAAGCTGACATCATATTGCGCGGAATGGACCCATCCGTCCACAGATACTTCCATGTACATTTGCCACGTGCTGTTCGCATCATAGCACATGAAGCAGGTTTCGTAGCTGACAACTACCGTGCCATGGGCAGAGCAGTCGAAGGGGGGAAATACAATGGAATTGTTCACCATGATACGGGGATCTTTATACTCATTGTATTTCGACAGGAACAGGCACAAGTTGCCGTTTTCGGCTGTTGTTGATTGCATCGGGGGTTCTTTGGTGTAAGCGAATGCATAAAGGCTGTCATTGCCCCACCAATGCCAGTTGTATCCCGTGTCACCCGGGTCTTCCATGTAGTATCCTGCCGGAGCAGTCCACCCCTTGGGATCATCAGGGTTTCCCCAGCCGAAGGTTTCCAGGAAAAAAACCTGGCCGTTACCTTTCAGCCCGGAAGTGCCGGTCTGATCCTGAGCATTCAGGAAGAGGGAGCTTAGTAAACCAATCGTTACAAACAGGGTAAATGCTTTTTTCATAGGTTTAATTGTTAAAAATACACTTGTAAATATATATACAACGTTTTGGATTTCAGCATCAGGTGTCAGGTTTTTTTAGTCCCGATCTCCTGATACCGAAACCCGATACCCGATACCTTAAACCTGATCCCTATCTCGAGAGGGTCATGCGTCTGGTTTCGGTATAATTTCCGGCGCGCAGGGTATACATGTAGATGCCAGGATCCAGGGTATTGCCATCGATTTGAATCCTATGGCTCCCTGCCGTAACGTATCCCTCACTCCTTTGCATCAGGATGCGACCGGTGATGTCGCGGATTTCGACAGTAACCTCCGAGCCGTTTGCCAGGTTGTAAGTAATATTGGTGGTAGCGGCAAAGGGATTTGGATAGTTCTGGCCCAAAGCGCTGAAAGCCACAACCGGATCAATACCGTCGATCGGATTCCCGTGTTCGTTCAGGTTCAGACGGATCATAAGGTTTGGAGTGGCAGCGAAACCGTCTGTCACCCAATCGCCATCTCCGCGGGCCACACTGACAGCATCTTTGATCTTGAAGCTGACATCCGATCCGATTTTAAGATTGTCATAGCGTCGGCTGGCCAGATCTTCATGAAGGTTGTTGTATTCCACAACCGCATAGACTTTCTCACCGGCTTTGAGAAATTCCGATTCCCCGTCCTTGCTCAGAGGCAGGGTAATCCAGGTCCCGATCATGGCGGAGTCGAGGGTGAGTGCTTCTGTCATCATAAGCTCTACGGGGGTAAGGTCATCACCCTCGGTGGGGACATTGAACAGCTTGAACTTAAAATCGATCATGCCATCCGCTTTACCGCCTGCGATATAAGCGGAAATCGAATTGACCTCGCAGTCTGAGAAGATCGGGTAAACGACTCCCATGATGTGGTTCATATTAGGTGCAGATCCATAGGCTTCAAAGCCCCAGCAAAAGGCTTCTTCAGAACTGTTATCGGCATGGGAGTATGCACTGTCTGTTACATCGAAAAACACCTCCTTCATATCATTGGCCGGGGTGTTTTCTGTCTCACTCTGCTTGTAATCAAAGGTGACCTTGTAATGCCCGTAGTCAACGGGTGAATACTGATCGGTAATGAGAGTAGTGTCATAAAGGAATGCCGGCAGGTCTTTTACCGTGCCCACCTTATGGAAAATATTCTGATTGTTTTTTGTGACATCGACGGCCAGGAATACATCTGTCTGATCATATTCCCCGAAATTCAATGCAGCCGCTTTAAAATTGGTATATCCGCCGTCACCGATCTGGGTTTTTGGTATCATGAAGAATGGAGTCAGGGTGGTTTCAACATCGCCATCGTTCCATTCCATTTCGCTCAGTTTCATCTGAAGGTCATTGTCCCATGCTTCCGCTACGGTGAAATCATCGATCTGCCAGAAATAATCATCGGTACCCCGCCAGGTGAACCGGAACTGGACATTTGGCTGACCGGCAGCCACCTCGGAGATATTGACTTCACAGATTGCCGGAATTCCAGGTTGAGTGTTATTTGGCCTGCCTTTATGGCCACATCCAAATCCCACATCAAACTGGGCGGAATGGGTCCAGTTATCCACTGAGACTTCGAATAGCATTTTCCAGCCGGTGGAGTAGTTCATAAAAACCGTCTCATAGCGGACGATCACAGAACCATGACTACTGCAGTCGATGGGAGGGAATCCGATACTGTTATCAAGGGGAATGGTCGGATCCTTGTATTCATTGTATTTATCTGCAAACAGCGTCAGGGAACCGTTCTCAGCAGTGGTTGAATGCATGGGAGGTTCTTTAACCCATTGTGCAATCAGGCTGTCGTTCGGGTACCAGTGCCAGTTGTAGCCATTGTCTGTCGGATCCATCATGTAGTAACCGGGCGGAGCGGTCCATCCTTTCGGATCATCGGGATTCTCCCAGTCGAAAGTTTCGGTGAAGAAAACCTGTCCGTTACCTTTGAGCGAGCCCTGGGCTCTGATCGGAAAAGAAAAGACAATGAGTAGCAGAAGAGTAAGAGCTGTTATTTTCATAGAAAAATTAATTAGGTAAACCATAAAGGTATAGGAACCCTTTTTAAATCCCAAGAGCAAACAACAGCTAATCGGCAAAAGGTTATTCTTTGAAGTCGAACAAATCCATATCTTGCAATTCCAAATGTTAATTTATCAATAGCAAACCGATGAATATTCCCGTCCTTCACGTCACTGAGCTTACCTTGGCGGAAGCCTATGAGAAAGCCCTGATCAGCCTTTATAAAGAGGGGATCCGGATAAAGACACAGTATGATAAACCGGGCGATCCCCTGAGTATCGACAGTACCATGAACATCACCATTCTTGAGCCGGAAACCGATCCCATGATCCATAAGGCTTTTCCGGGCGGTATCGATGACCTTCGTGAGTATGTGCTTGAATTGAAGGGCTTTAAGGATCATTGGGTCAAGAACATGAATGATCCTGCCGATACGCGGTGGGAGTATACCTATCATGGACGGCTGGCTGCCTATGGTTCCTGGAAGGAGCTGCGTGATCCCGCGGTAAAGGATAGCTCGTACATAGCAGGATTCACTGTGAACCAGATCGAGCAGGTGATCGGCAAACTGGTCAAACAGCCATTCACCCGCCAGGCTCAAATGATCACCTGGATGCCCCAGCTCGATGCGCAGGTGTATGATCCGCCCTGCCTGCAGTCCCTCTGGTATCGCATCCTGGAAGATGAGGAGGGAGTCTGGTGGCTCAACTGCAATATCCGGTTCCGCAGTAACGATGCCTGGGGCGCCAATTTCATGAACATGTTCGGATTTGTCCAGTTCAGCCGTGAAGAGATTGCCGATAAGATAGCAGAACGTGCAGGAAAGACAGTAAAAATGGGGCGACTCAACTGGCAGGCCGACTCCTTTCATATTTATGGCAAGGACATTGAAAAGGCCGCCGGATTGCTGTTCGACCGGATTGATACCATGCCTTTCGAGGAGCGCACCTATAATTTCCATGATGAATTCATTCAGGATATGTATCAAATGGCCGATCTGACCATCATGCCCAAGATTGACCGGTATGGAAGGGAATAAGAAGGAGCTCTGGATTTACTTTTGCGGCTCTATCCGCGGCGGACGCCAGGATGCAAAATTGTACAACGACCTGATCGAATTTATGAAAGGCTTTGGCAACGTGCTGACCGAGCATATTGGCCGGCTCGACCTGGTGGACGAGCGGGATACTCCTCCCTGCCAGATCCATGAACGTGACCTCACCTGGCTCCGCTCGGCCGACCTGGTGATCGCCGAAGTATCCACCCCCAGCCTGGGAGTCGGCTACGAACTCGGCTGGGCAGTCGAAATGGGAAAACCAATCCTCTGCCTCTTTCGCAAACAGGAGGAAAAGATACTCTCCGGAATGATCTCGGGTTCGCCCGGAATCGTTGCAGTGGTCTATGAGAGCCTGGAAGAAGCGAAGAGGTGGATAGAGGGGTTTATCAGGAATAAAGAATAAAGGCGAAAGAATAAAGAAAAACGAATAAAGATTTGGTCATATAAGAAATGCTGTTGTATATTTGTACTAAACAACTAGTACAATATATAATTATAGTATTATATGATTACATTCAAACTTGATCCGAAAGCGGGAGTTCCCTTTTACCGGCAGATCATTGACCAGATACAGTATGGCATTGCTGCCGGCAACCTGAAGACAGGAGAGCAGCTCCCAACCGTCAGGGCCCTGGCGGTGGAGTTAAAAATCAATCTGAATACGGTTTCGAAAGCCTACAAGGAGCTCGAGATCCAGAGCATTCTGGAAACCCAGCAGGGAACGGGAACTTTCGTAGGTTCAACGAACGTCAGGATTTCTGACAAGGAAAAACACAAAAAGCTGAAGGATATCTGTAATGAATTTCAAGCCATTGCTTTCAGCTATGGATTTTCTTCGGACGATATTATTAATAACCTAAAACCAGAAAAAAATGAGTGATTCAACCATTACAAAAAATCCCGTAAATCCGGTTTCGATAACGGTCTTGATCGTTCTCGCAGGTATTAGCGTTGGATTGTATTATTTGAAGGTAATTGAAATTCCTGTGCTGGCCGGTGCACTTGTATTATCAATCCTGATTGCCAGTTCGATCCATATTGCCGACCAGTGGGAAAAGGCTGTTGTTCTGAGGATGGGCCGTTTTATCGGCTTGAGGGGGCCCGGTATTTTTATGATCATTCCAATCATCGACCGTGTGAACCGTTACATTGATCAAAGGGTCAGGGTGACCGATTTTTCGGCCGAAGAAACCCTTACGAAGGATACCGTCCCGGTAAATGTTGACGCGATTGTTTACTGGACCGTCTGGGATGTGGAAAAAGCTGCGCTGGAGGTTCAGGAGTATCAACGGGCCATCAATTTCATTGCCCAGACAGGATTACGTGATACGATTGGCAAGCATGAACTGGCCGATCTGCTGCAGGACCGTGAAAAAATCGGCAAAGACCTCCAGAAGGTCCTGGATGAAAACACCAATCCCTGGGGTATTACCGTTCAGACCGTGGGAATCAAGGATATCAAGATCCCGACCGGTCTTGCCGATGCGATGAGCAAGCAGGCACAGGCTGAACGGGAAAGGAAAGCCCGTGTGATCCTGGGTACCGCCGAGACCGAGATCGCCGAGAAATTTGCCCTTGCCAGCAAGCAATATCAGGATAATCCGATCGCACTCCACCTGAGAGGAATGAACATGCTGTATGAGGGATTGAAAGAAAAAGGTTCAATGGTTATTGTGCCCAGCTCGGCACTCGATTCGATGAATCTGGGTGCTATCGGGGGATTGACCTCCCTGGGGAATAATCCCGCCGGAAATCCGGTTGTAAAAGTTTTATAAACCATCTTACCATGAAAACGGGTCTTCTCTCATTGGTCAAGATAATCCTTTTGGCTTTTGTATGGGCTATCTGGTGGCGGGTTATGGTTGCATCCTGGTCCAAAGCCGTGAACCTATCCGTTCTCGTCGGGAGCTTACTGCTGATATACCCCTCGGTTTGGCTCGGAAGGAAAATCCTGGACATAAACCCGTCTGCGGGCAGGATTGCCCTGGTAACCACGGTGATGCACTATATCGTGGGACTACTGCTCGGCATAGCCATCATCCGGTCTGTTATCACTCATCAGGAATGGCAGGGACTGGTTATCCCGGTACCGGAGGTGATCGGCCTGGTGCTGTTCATCATCTCCTGCGCTGCATTCCTGCTGACGGTGATCAATCTGGCCTTAAAGGGGCTGGGTGCACCGTTCGCCATTGCACTCAGTCGGAAAGTGGCGACTGACTGGATGTATGCCTGGACTCGCAATCCGATGGCACTCGCGGCTATTGCCTGCCTCTTCTCGCTGGGGATCTGGTACCAGTCACTGTTCTTTCTGCTCTGGGTCCTTATCGTGTTTACACCGTCACTGCTTTTTTTCATCAAAGTATACGAAGAACGCGAATTGGAACTGCGCTTTGGCGCCTCTTATCAGGAATACAAATCCAAAACGCCCTTTTTGTTTCCAGGAAAACCAAAATGAAAGGAGGCCTATCAGGCGCGAAGCCGACCTCTTATTGATTCACCCGGTAATTGATGTACTGCACGATCACCTTTGCCTCGGAAGGGGTTTCCTTGACTTTCTCCGCCTGAGATGCGAATTCGCTCATCATCTTGGCCGGGATGGTCATGGCACTAAGGTCAAAGGTGACCACTGTCTGGTCGGGAAGATTGAAAGGATGATCCGTGTATTTGAAATCAATGACGTAAGAGCCCGATGTTTTTGTATAGGTTTTCATTCTGACGATGCGGTTTGCGGCAGGATCGATCCACATCTGTGCCAATACTATATCTTCCAACTCTGCTTCGGGGATCACTTTAACGATCGTGGTACGCACTCCTTCAACATCTTCCTGTCCTGAAATGATCGAAGTGTAGCCTTTCCCGATGAGGGTGAGGTATTCCATCTGGAGGCCGTTTTTTGGAAGAAGGGCGAGCCCGTCGGATTCAAACGTGAAGACGTCGGGTTTTTTATAGCTGATCCTGACCTCCCGTTCTTTTATCTTGATAAAGTCAACATCAACTTTAATCCTGGCACTCACCTGGAAATGGTCAAGCTTTTCAAAATTCCTGGCCAAACCGGCCAGTAAAGTCTGCGCTTCATCAGCCTGCGCGAATCCGTTCAAACCCAAAATCCAGAATCCAAAACCCAAAATCCAAAACCTGGTTATCACTCTTTTCATATCAGCTCAATATGTCTTTCTTTCTGAAATAGAACAGTGTAATAAAAAAGAAACCGAAAATATAAAGAAACTGGATCAGTATGTCATGGCTGATCATATTCATGGTGAATTCGGTGTCGAAGAACTTCTGCCAGGAGGTCAGGTACGTTGTGAAGAAATAGGGCAGTATCGGTTCCAGGAGCGATTTCCCTACGGTAGAGATCACGGTGATGCCTATTATCAGGGCAATAGTTCCGATAATGGGCCCGATGGAGTTATCGGAAAGAGCCGAAAGCAGGTAGGACATGGCAGCTACGGTTGTCATGCAAAGGAGGCCATAACTGTAAGCTGCCAGGAATCTCCAGACCAGGTCATCGGAACCAATGATGCTCACTTTGGTTGTCATTACGAGAAGATCGCCCGGTCCAAACAGAATACCTCCCACCACGACACTTAATATGATCATAAAGATGATCAGCATAGTTGTGTAAACCCAGCCGGCGATGAATTTAGAGATAATGAGCTTCACCCGGCTGATCGGCCGGGTGAGAAGGATGCGAAAAGTCCCGCCGTTGGCTTCACCGGCCAGAAGGTCACCCGTGACGAGTGCCACCAGGATCGGTACATGTATCCAGAGGGTATTCAGAATAATATAGCCAACGCTGTACATGTTGATCAGTTTACCCTCAAAGATGAATTTGTCGCTGAGGCCTTCCATGATCATGCCCAACATTTCATCGCCCTTGATCTTAATCCCGACCTCAATGGCGACAATGATCACGAAAATGGCACCAAATCCGATATAGGTCCTGGGTTTGGTGAATATCTTGAAAAGTTCGATATTAATCAACTGTCTCATTTTCAGTCAATTGCAGAAAGAAATCTTCCAGTGAGCGAACCGGTTCGATTGCAAAAATCTCAATGCCCTTTTCGATGAAGAAAGCTGTCAATACCGGGATTTCCTCTTTGGTAATCTTGAACCAGACCCGGTCGGGGGAGCTTTTCTGGAATTTGGCCTCCCATTGAGTTCCGGGGATCATCTGGCGTACTGTTTCCGGGTTGTCAATAATGTAGGTAACCTGACGTTCATCTCCGCTGATCAGGTCATGCACATTCCCTTCAACCAACGCTTTCCCCTTGTCGATGATCACCATGCGGTTGGCGATCTGCTCGATCTCGTACAGGACATGGCTTGATATCATGAGTGTGATATTTCGCTCCTGGCTGAGTGTTTTCACAAGGTCACGGATCTCTTTCTGTCCCTGGGGATCGAGTCCGTTGGTGGGTTCGTCGAGGATGATCAGGTCGGGATTGTGGAGCAGCGCCTGGGCAATCCCCAGCCGCTGTTTCATGCCGAGCGAGAAAGTTCTGACATTGCTGTTTGCCCTTGCGAGCAATCCAACCATGTCAAGCACTTCGTCAATGCGTTTGGGCAAGTTTTGGACCTTCGATAATTTACCGAGGATATCAAGGTTTTTCCTGGCAGTCAGGTAATTGTAAAAATCGGGTTTCTCGATGAGGGCTCCTACCCGGCTGAGTGTCTGGTACCGGTCAATGGCCAGGTCGCGGCCGAAAAGAAGGATTTGTCCCGATGTTGGCCGGATCAGCGACAGCAACATCCGGATCGTCGTGCTTTTCCCAGAGCCGTTGGGCCCGAGGAAGCCATATATATCACCGGGCATCACCTTCATGGACAGGCCATCAACGGCTTTAATGTCGCCGTAATTCTTTACCAGGTTTTTTGTCTCAATGTATGGATCCACAGGTTTATTGACTATTTCCGATTTACGATTTGACCTACTGTCCACAACTAAAACTATATATTCCCGAGCCAACCAGGTAAACAGCGTAACCTTTTTCTTTTTTCAGGAACCGGATTTCGGGCGAAGCTGAAACCGGCTTGCCGCTTTCGGTCACCTTGTCCGGATCATTGGTCCTGACATAGATCTCGGCGGTAGTATTTGCCGGGATCACTACGTTTAAGGTTAATATGTTGTCACCCAGTTTCCATTCCGATGAAACCTTTCCGTAGATGGTTTCATGATCGGCCCGCGCAAAGGTAAGATTTCCTCCGGTAACCGGTTTTATTTTTATTTTCTTATATGCCGGGATCACCGGATCCATCTGGATACCGGCGACCTGGCTGTAAAGCCATTCACCAATGGCGCCGTAGGCATAATGGTTGAATGAGTTCATGCCGGCATCCTGGAAGGTTCCGTCGGGCTTCTGGCCATCCCAGCGTTCCCAGATGGTTGTAGCGCCCTGGGTAACCGGGTAGAGCCAGGAAGGATACTCTTTCCTTAACAGGAGATTATAAGCCAGATCATTATATCCGAATTCAGATAAGACCGGATTAATGAGTGGGGTTCCGAGGAATCCGGTTGTGATATGTCCGAACCGTTTCACATCGCGGGCCAACCGGGCGGCAATGCTGTCGCGCATGGGATCCGGCACCACACCGGCTGTCAGGGCCAGGGCATAGGCAGTCTGGGTGTTGGAAGACAAGCGGCCGTTCGGTGTCATGTATTCCTTCTGGAAAGCGGCCCTGACATGGCGGAAAAGTTCCTGGTAGGCCCGTACGTCATCGGTCTTGCCCAATACTTCCGCCATCTGGATCAACAGACGCGTGGAGTAGCCAAAATAGGCGGTTGCGAGCAAATCCTTATCGGTAGTGGCACCAGGATAATCCGAAGCATTCGATGCATAGGCCAGCCAGTCCCCGAAATGGGAGCCGTTGGTCCAGATGTACTGGTCACCGCTCTGTTTTTTCATATAATCGACCCATGCTTTGGCCGATGCATATTGCCTTTCGAGGATCCGTTTGTCGCCATACTGCCGGTAGAGGGTCCAGGGCAGAACCACCGAAACGTCTGCCCAGCCGGTAGCTCCGCCCGATTTCAGTACATCAGGAATCACGTGCGGTACCCGGCCGTCTTCAAACTGATCGAGGGCAACGTCTTTGAGCCATTTGGTATAGAAAGTGGCGGCATCGCGGTTGAAGCAGGCAGTGGGTGCGAAGACCTGGGCATCACCGGTCCAGCCCATCCGCTCGTCGCGTTGCGGGCAGTCGGTTGGAACATCTACGAAATTACTCATCAGACCCCACTGGATATTATGCTGAAGCTGGTTTACCAGCGGCTCGGAGCAGGCAAAGTCGCCGGCGGGGGCCATATCGGAATAAATGACGATTCCCGTGAGGTTTTCTTTTACCGGGAAAGTTTTCATTCCTGATATTTTCACAAACCGGAATCCCTGAAAGGTGAAATGAGGTTCATAAACCTCGGTATCTCCGCCCTTCAGTGTGTAGCTGATGGTCTGCCTGGCAGAACGAAGGTTATCATAGTACATGTTACCCGTTTTGTCGAGCACTTCCGCATGTTTCAGGGTGATCGTCGAGCCGGCATTGCCTTTCACTTCCAGGCGGATCCAACCTACCATGTTCTGGCCCATATCGGCAATGGTGTCACCGTTGGGAGCAGTAAAAATCTTAACGGGAGTGAGCTTGACCAGCGGCCTGACCTGCGGGCCGGTCTGGGCAACCAGGATCGACTTGTCATAATTGCCTACAAGAACCGGTTTCCAGTCTTTATGAGCAAATGCTGCAGTGCTCCAGCCGGGTATTTCGAGCCGTGCATCGTATGTTTCACCATGATAGATTTCCGACATCAGGATCGGGCCGGTATTCCATTTCCAATGTTTATCACTGACAATGCGGTTTTTTGATCCATCGGCATATACTACGTCAATCTGTGCAAGCACACCTAGCTTATCACCATAGAAGTTCCGGAAATTGTCCCAGCTGAACTCACCGCGATACCATCCGTTGCCAACCGTCACCCCGATCGCGTTTTCTCCTTTCTGAAGCATATCGGTGAGATCATAGGTCTGATACTGAAGGTGTTTGTTATAGCTGGTCCAACCCGGGGTGAGCAGCCAGTCATTGGGCCGTTTTCCGTTGAGCTCGACCTGATAGAGTCCGTGGGAGGTGATATAGAGACGTGCAGAACTGACTTCTTTTCTGAGCTTGAAGTTCTTGCGGAACATCGCGCAGGGATTTTCCAGTTGATCAGCCGGGAGACCTGCCTCTACCCAGGTGGCTTCCCAGTCTTCAGGTGAAAGCAGTCCCATCTCCCAGGATCCGACGGGAGCCCAGTCGGTGATGTGGTTCTGGTTATCCCAGATCCTGACGGTCCAGTACAGCTTGTCGCCTGTTTTCGGGGCCGGTCCTTCATATACCACCTGGTTACTGGCGTCGGACAGTACTTTCTGTGTGGTCCAGAGGTAAGGACCGCCGTTCCGGAGGTGATCGGGGGTGAGACTAACCCTGACCTCGTATGCTATTTGACTGATATTTCTGACATTAGCCTTGATTTCCCAACTGAACCGCGGATTGATCTCGTCAATCCCGATAGGGTTTTCCTTGTATTCCACACGCAGGTTTGTGACTTCTACAAACGACCTGACCTGAGCCATTACAGACAGTCCGGCCAACGCTCCGATCAGCAAGATAAAGGATTTGAATATAGCTTTCATATCGATTTAATGAGTTCGACAAAGTAAATCAAATTTGTTTCTTTCACCCAATCGGCAAGTGAGGCCACACCAGCGGTGGTGTGATCAGCCATTCCGCAACAGCTCCCGGGTCGACGGAAGGATCTTCCCACAAAGCAAGCCGGATATCATGTATTCCGATGTCCATGAATTTGCAATAGGGTCCGTCCTCCAGGCTGAATCCCTGTTCGTGGCAATAAGCTGCGCTGCGGAGAACGGAAAGCCTTATTTCTTTCCCGTCGAAATCGAATCCGTGGAGGCCGGAGTGGGCGAGGAAAAGATGAGTGATGAGTGATGAGTGATGAGTGATGAGTGATGAGTGATGAGTGATGAGTGATGAGTGATGAGAGTCTTCTGTATCTGATTTTTGATCTTCTTTCTCCAGGTCTCCAGGCCTCCAGGTCTCTGAGTCTTCCAAAGCCATCCACGTACCGTGGACGTGCTCCTGCGCGTCGGGCGCGAAAACGTCGGTGCCACCGGGAATTTCAGCAATGAGGCGGGGGTGCTGGATCTCAACGGGAATGGCCAGCTTGAGCCGCATCCGTTCTTCATTCCAGTGGATCCGGACTTTATATTCCGTGACCGGCCATCCTGTGTAGGTTATCGCATGCACAATGATCCTGCTATGATTCCAGGTCAGTATTTGTTCCGATATGCACCGCACCGGCCCGTCCTCAATTACCCGTTCCGATCCCGGAACCGGCTCAAACCTGCCGGCTATATCGCGCCACGACCAGGTATTTGTTCCCCAGGAATCAGAGCGATCGAAGATCGCCAAGAATGAAGACGAAAGACTCAAGAATAAAGATCTTTTATTCTTTATCAAATCATCTTTAGTCTTAATTCTTTCTTCTTTCCGAAGTTCAAAGTAGTGTACTCCCTGTGAAAGGTTATTCGCTAAAAAGCTGATCTTCCGGCGCCACCGGTGGAACGGCAGCAGCGCTTCGGGCTGTTCTTCCTGACAGGGTATCTCGTGTCCTGCCCGGTCAAATAGTTTTAGCCCCCATTCGCCTTCCCAGAGCGGCCGGTAATCGCTCATGCATTCGAATTCAACCGGGAAAGTGGTTAGTAACGGATTTGAATTGTATAGGGTAACCGGAATATAGGCTTTCAACGGCGGGACAGCCCGGTTGATCCTGGTAATGGAATCCATGTTCAGCCGCCGGATGTTTTCCATAGCCCGGCCATATAAATCCAGCGCGTCGCGCTCAGCAGGCTCCGTACAGGATCCCGGAAGGATGTCGTGGAAGTCGTTAAAGAGGATGTCGCGCCAGATGTCGGACAGGGGTGAAGGGGTTGAAATGGTTGAAATGGTTGAGGAGGTTGAGAATGGATATCGGTTATCAGGTTCCGGTTTTCTACTTACTCCTTCTTCCTTCCTCCTTTCTCCTTGTATCTCGTCTTCCAGTCTTTCTGCCTGGACAACGGCTCCACTTGCCTCGAGGGCTTTGCGCTTGACCCGGGATAATGAGGTGTAACAGCCCGTGAATATCCGCTGGAGGCCCCCTTCATGAACAGGGGCACTCGTCAGAAGCGGACGGATGGCATCGTAAAAACGGTCAGTGGTGCTGTGAAGGAAATGAACCCGGTTATCATTTTCGGTGTATTTCCTGATCTTTTCCAGGTCGGCCCGGGAAGCTCCACCTCCGTGATCACCTATCCCCCAGAAAACCGCGACGTCCCTGCCCAGATTGAGGGCCAGGTCGGCCCCTTCCCGAAGCCGCTGTTCAATGTTGTTCCTTTCGTTATGATATAAACCGATCTCGATCCGGTAAGCCCCGATCGTTTGGCCATTGGGCCCCTTCCAGTTGTACAGGCCGGAGGGTAGTTCGAGGAACTTTTTTTCCGGGCGCTGGTGGATGTACATTTCATAACCGAATTCCCGGAGAATATCCGGGAGGGTTCCAGGGTGGCCGAACGAGTCGAAATTATAGGCCACGCGAGGTTCCGATCCGAAATAGTTCCTGAAATACTCACGGCCCATCCGGATGTTCCTGCAGAGGTTCTCAACCGGAGGCAGGTTAACATCGGGCTGCAAAAACCAACCGCCCGAAATGAACCAGCGTCCCGCGGAAACGAGTTCCTGTATCCGGATAAATAAGGCGGGATCATATTGCTGAACCCATTGATAAAGAATGGCTTCGTTATGATTGAATATCAGTTCGGGATATTCGTCGAGGATTTCAACTGCGTTTCTGAAAGTCATCAGGGCCTCTGAACAACCTTCGGTCCAGCGCCACTGCCACACCGGATCGAGGTGGGCATTACAGATCAGGTGAACAGTAGGGATATTATAATTCATCTTTAGCAGGCAGGTTTTTATACCAGGTAAAATAGAGGATCACAACCACCACCGCCAGGCCCCCCAGGGTCAACCAAAGATTGTTCCATTGCCTGAGCAGCAGGTAGAATGGGATCAGGGCGATCAGAAACTGGTATACCGGTACTACCAGGCCATTGAATGCATCCCAGTAAGGCTCGCGGTCTTTTGCGCCGACGAGTCCGCGGGAGATGGCCTCACGCCTGACCGGTTTCCAGAATCCGAACGGCTTGATCCGGGAATAAAAGCTGATCAGCACCTCGCGGTCGGTGGGTTTGGTGATGAAACCGATGATTACCGTCAGCACAAAGCTGGCTGCCACATTGATCCCAAGTGAATGGGTCGAGGAAAGTTCTCGTAAAAATATCTTCTGGAAAAGGATGAAGGAAGCGGTGGCGACCATGCTCCATACAAAGGCCCTGGCGCTGAACCGCCACCAGTGCCAGCGCATGGTAGCCGGTACGAGGATCATGGTCACAACCACAAAGATCATGGTTTCCCAGGCGGTGATAAGGTTTTCAAATCCCAGGCTGAACATAAATCCGATCAGTAAAGCCACCAGGGAGGCAATTTGTCCGATCCGGAGAATCTTTTTTTCAGGGAGTTTCTTAAACAGATAACGCTTCAGGAAATCATTGGTCACCACACTGCTGGTTACATTGATCATGGCATCCAGGGTAGACATGAGCGCAGCCAGTAGTACGGCCAGGAACAGTCCGCTGACACCTCTCGGGAGGTGCGAGATCACCAGCGGCATGATCTTCTCCCCGTCAAATCCGGCAGTCGATCCGAGGAGTGTTACTCCCATAAGTAAAAACGCAATTCCGATGATCCACCGGAGAATATACAGGGTGGTCCAGACTCCGGCCGCCATGGCTGAATCCCTCGGGGAACGGGTCGTCAGGAAGAACTGGAAATCCCACACATTGGGCCCGGCGAGAACCCTGAAAATCATCCAGGAAAAACCGATGAGCATAAGGACCCCGAATGAGTCGAAATGCTGATAGGCCGCTGGTGTAGATTCAAGATACCCGGGCCAGAGCTTCCAGGTTAGCGAGAGAGAGTTCCAGGCTTCCGGTTGGGTGTCCGCAAATCCTGCTCCCGTCCCGTTAACCAAAACCATCACGGCTATGACAATGGCCCCAACCGCAATCAGTGCGGTTTGAAAAATATCTGTTATAACCACTCCGTAAAAACCGCCCAGGGTTACATAGATCCCGACGACTCCGAAAACGATGAGCGTGGTCTGCCACCTTTCCAGTGGGAAAAAGTCCTCGGCAAATTTTCCGATCCCAACCGCCATGAACATCAGGTTACAGATCATCAGGACCAGCAGGAAGATGGCAGAAGCCAGCCGGGCAGCCTCGGCATCGCGATCCTTGCCGAACCGGGTCACATTCCACTCGGCAAAGGTCATCACGCCGGAACGCCTGATCCACTTGGCCTGAAAAGCCATGTAACCGGCCATCATGAACCAGCCCCAGAAGATGTTGGTCATCCAGACAGTCTTTAGTCCGAGATAAAACAAGGCACCTACAAGGGCCATGGTACCGCCGATGTCGATATAGCTCGAGCAACCTGCGATTCCCAAAACCCACCAGGGAAGGTTACGGCCGGCCAGGTAATAATTGTCGAGCCCGGAGGAGGCCTTCTTGCGGATCAGTAAACCTACCATGGCAACACCCACAAGGTAAACCAGCACGATGACAAGATCAATCCAGTGAAGGTTCATAGTTACAGAGTTTAGACCTTGAAGTTGGGAAAAATGTGGAAATGTTGAGATGTGGAGGTGTGGAAATGTGATAATCCTTCAAAAGCTATCTTTTTCACAAATTTTAACCATTTGGGTAAGGGTTTCTCCGGCTGCTTTCCTAACTTTCGAATCACAAGAGTGACCAGTGACAAGTGACTATTTTTTCACTCGTCACTCATCACTCGTCACTTGTAACTAAATCAACTATGAATCAATCTACTATCGATTCCGCCCGCCGCCGTACCATTGAAATGCTTCAACGGGCAAGCATTGTGGTAACTAACAAAGAAAAGCAGGCGATCGAAATCGCCGATATGGGCCTGGATGACCTGGATAATATTGGCCTTGAGATCGTTGTATATGAAAATAATGACCGCTATTGCGCCAAGGAGCTTGCTTTGTTTCCCTGGCAGATCTGCCCGGAACACCGGCATCCCAAAATATCGGAGACGAACATTGGCAAGCAGGAGACCTTTCGGTGCCGGTGGGGAGTTGTTTACCTGTATGTCACCGGTGAACCCGTTGGAAATCCGAAAGCCCGTGTGCCTGAAAAGCATAAGCCATGGATGACCGTCTGGCATGAAATTGTTTTAAACCCAGGGGAGCAGTACACCCTGACCCCCAACACCCTTCATTGGTTCCAGGCTGGTCCCAATGGCGCTATCGTATCGGAATTCTCCTCTTCCAGTCTGGATGAATTTGACGTTTTTACCGATCCTAATATCAAACGGGTATAATAAATATCAGTCTCTATAAAACACAACAACCATGAGAAAACTGACCTATCTTCTCGCACTGGCCCTCATCCTGATGGCTGGCTGCAAACCAAAATCGGAATTAAATATTCCGTATGAAAAATACACGCTTAACAACGGCCTGGAGGTGATCCTGCATGTGGATCATTCCGATCCGATCGTGGCTCTGGCCATCCAGTTCCACGTGGGATCGAACCGGGAATCCGTCGGCCGGACGGGTTTTGCGCACCTGTTTGAACATATCATGTTCCAGCGTTCGGAAAACGTTCCGGAGGACCAGTTCTTCAAGATCATCCAGGACGCGGGCGGTACCCTGAACGGCGGTACCGGCAACGATGCCACCACCTATTATGAGGTAGTACCCAAAAACGCGCTGGAAAAAATTCTCTGGCTGGAATCGGACCGCATGGGATTCCTGACCAATACCATAACCCAGAAAACGTTCCAGATTCAGCAAAATGTGGTCCAGAACGAAAAGCGGCAGGGTGTTGACAATGCTCCGTACGGACATAACGGTACGGTTATAGCTAAAAACCTGTATCCTAAAGGGCATCCCTATAGCTGGACCGTTATCGGGGAAATGGAGGATCTGTTCAATGCCACACTCGACGATGTGAAAGCCTTCCATGCCAGGTTCTATGTTCCCAACAATGCCACTTTGGTCTTGTCGGGAGATTATGATCCGGCAACTGCCAAACAACTGATTGAAAAGTATTTCGGTGAGATCAAACGGGGTCCGGATCTGAAGGATCCGGTTCCGGTGCCGGTACAGCTTTCTGAGACCAAAAAACTCTATCATGAGGACAATTTTGCGCGGGCTCCGCAGCTCACGATGCTATGGCCAACGGTTGAGCAGTTCAGCCCCGACAGCTATGCACTCGATTATCTTGGACAATTGCTGTCACAGGGTAAAAAAGCTCCTCTGTACAACGTCCTGGTTAAAGAGAAAAAACTGACATCAAGAGCCAGTGCCTATAATGGCAGTCAGGAAATTGCCGGAGCCTTCAGAGTCGGGATCACCGCCAATGAAGGTGTCAGCCTGAAAGAAGTTGAAAATGCTGTTTTTGAAGCATTTGCCAGATTCGAAAAGGAGAGTTTTACCGATGCGGATGTTGAACGCCTGAAAGCCGGCATGGAAACCAATTTCTATCAGGGGATCAGCAGTATTTTAGGGAAATCATTCCAGCTTGCCAATTATAATGAATATGCCGGATCTCCCGATTTTTACAAAAAAGATATTGAACGGACCAAGGCTGTTACCAAGGCTGATATTATCCGGGTATATGAAAAATATATCAAGGGAAAACCTTATCTGGCTACCAGCTTCGTTCCCAAAGGACAGCCCGATTTGGTTGCGGACGGATCGATGAATGCCGGTATCCAGGAAGAGGATATCACGAAAGCCACCCAGGTTCAGATCGCTGAGAATGAGGTTGAAGCCCCGATCGAAAAAACTCCCTCGGCTTTCGACCGTTCGGTGATGCCGGCGGATGGTCCGGATCCCGCCATCAACCTGCCGGTGATCTGGGAAGATAAACTGTCCAACGGGATGAAGGTTTACGGTATCGAACAGAACGAACTTCCTCTGGTAGAATTCGATATAACCATGAAAGGCGGCCATTTGCTGGATACTCCGGAAAAAGCCGGCGTGGCTTCCCTGATGGGCCAGCTGATGAACGAGGGTACTAAAAACAAAACCCCGCTTGAACTGGAAGAGGCCATTGAATTGTTAGGCGCCAGTATCGGAATTTATGCTTCGGGAACAAACGTTAGTATAAGCGGCAGCTGCCTGGTCCGGAACTTCGATGCCACGCTTGCCTTATTGGAAGAAATGCTTCTGGAGCCCAGATGGGATGCCGAAGAGTTTGACCTGGCCAAGATCCGTGTGATCAATAACCTGAAACGCCAGAAAGCCAGTCCTAACGCACTGGCTGGTGAAACTTTCCAGAAACTGGTTTACGGTGACAACCATATTTTCGGTATCAACGCAAGCGGAACTGAAGAAACCGTTGCCGGTATTACCATTGATGACCTGAAAGCTTTCTATCAGAACACCTTATCACCCAGTATAGCTAATTTCCATATCGCCGGTCAGATCACGAAGGAAAAAGTGATGACTTCGCTTCAGTCGCTGGCTGAGAAATGGCAGGCCAAAGAGGTTGCCATTCCTGTTTTGGCTATGCCGGAAGCTCCCGCCAAATCAGCCATCTATGTTGTTGATGTTCCGGGAGCCAAACAATCGGTAATCCAGATCGGATGCCCGGGGCTGAAACGGACCGATCCCGACTATTTTGCCGCTACCGTGATGAATGACAAGCTTGGCGGAACATTCAACGGGTTCGTTAACATGGTCCTGCGTGAAGAAAAGGGATTTACTTATGGCGCAAGAACCAGTATGTCAGGAAATTTTGTTTCCGGAACATTCTCTGCTTCCTCATCGGTACGATCATCGGCGACACTTGAATCGGTACAGATCTTCAAGGATCTGATGACAAAATACCGCGATGGCATCTCACAGGAAGACCTCGATTTCACGAAGAATTCGCTGCTGAAATCCTATGCCCGCAAATATGAGACTTTAGGTGCCCTCACCGGCATGCTCGGTGACATCAGCATGTACGACCTGCCGAAGGATTATGTCAGGACTGAACAGGAGACCATCCGTAACATGACGCTGGAACAGCATAAGGCACTGGCTCAGAAGTACATTGATCCAACACGGATGTACTATGTGATAGCAGGTGATGCCGCAACACAGGCAGCAGCACTGAAAGAGATCGGGTTTGGGGAAGCAACGGTAATTAAGAAATAAGATGAAAAAAATCATTCTCCTTCTACTGTCAGTTCTGGCCCTGACCTCCTGCGGTACTCAGCCCAAGACGGAAGTCAACATTCCGTATGAGAAATTCACCCTGGCCAACGGGCTTGATGTGATCCTGCACGAAGATCATTCGGATCCGATCGTGGCTTATGCGATCCAGTTCCACGTGGGATCGGGCCGCGAATCGGTCGGACGCACTGGCTTCGCTCATTTGTTCGAGCACTTCATGTTCTCGCGCTCGGAAAATGTTGCGCTCGGCCAGTTTGATGAGATCATCCAGAATGCTGGCGGATCATCCAATGCCGGAACCGGAAACGATGCCACCACCTATTTCGAGGTGGTTTCGAAGAATGCACTGGAACAAGTGCTCTGGCTGGAATCCGACCGGCTTGGCTACCTGACCAATGCAATCAATAAAAAGGCCCTGAATATCCAGCAGAATGTGGTGCAGAACGAGAAGCGCCAGTATGAGGACAATGCTCCCTATGGATATACCGAATGGGTAATCGCCAAAAACCTCTATCCGAAAGGCCATCCCTACAGCTGGACCGTTATCGGGGAGATGGAAGACCTCTTTAATGCCTCAGTTGAGGATGCCAAACTGTTTCACGACCGGTTTTATGTTCCGAACAATGCCACAATGGTTTTATCAGGGGATTTTGACCCGGTTGAAGCCAAAAAGCTGATCGAAAAGTATTTCGGAGAAATTAAATCAGCAGAAAAACTGACAGATCCGCAACCGCAGCCTGTAACCCTGGCGGAGACAAAAAAGCTGGTGCATGAAGATAATTTTGCCCGGGCCGCCCAACTAACGATGACCTGGCCGACCGTGGAACAGTATAGTCCCGACAGTTACGCTCTCGATTATCTCGGCCAGCTGCTTTCCCGCGGGAAAAAAGCCCCGATGTATAAGGTGATTGAAAAAGAGAAAAAGCTGGCATCCGGGCCACGCGCCGACCATTCCAGTCAGGAAGTGGCCGGTACCTTCTCGGTTACCGTTACCGGTAACGAAGGTGTGAACCTTAAGGATATAGAAAATGCTGTTTATGAATCGTTTAACCGATTTGAGAAGGACGGTTTTACCAATGCCGATGTGGAAAGGATCAAGGCTGGTCTGGAAACCAACTTCTATAATGGAATCAGCAGTGTTCTCGGAAAATCCTTCCAGCTCGCCCAGTATAATGAATATGCCGGATCGCCCGATTATTACAAAACCGATCTGGAAAAGACGAAGGCTGTGACCAAGGCCGATATCATGAGGGTGTATGAGAAGTATATCAAAGAGAAACCTTGCCTGGTCACCAGTTTTGTTCCTAAAGGGCAGCCGGAACTGGCAGCCGAAGGATCAGTCATTGCCGGAGTGAAGGAAGAAAATATCCTTACGGCAACGCAGGTTCAGATCGATGAATCGGCCGATGAACCTATCGTAAAAACCCCAACTTCCTTCGACCGCACCGTGATCCCGGCCGATGGTCCGGAACCGGTTGTGGCTATACCGACTGTCTGGCAGGATAAGCTGGCCAACGGGTTAGGCGTTTGGGGAATCGAACAGAACGAATTGCCTTTGGTACAGTTCAATATCACCATCAAGGGAGGCCATTATCTGGATAAACCTGAAAAACCGGGAGTTGCCAGCCTGGCTGCTTCGCTTATGAACCAGGGTACAAAAAACAGAACCCCGCAGGAACTGGAGGAGGCCATTGAAGCCCTTGGAGCCCGGATCAATGTCGGTTGTTCAGGCACTGCCATTACCATCAGCGCAAACTGCCTGGCCAGGAATTATGATGCCACGCTGGCGCTGGTTGAAGAGATGCTTCTTGAGCCCCGCTGGGATACTGAGGAGTTTGCATTAGCCCAGACGCGGGTGATCAACAACCTGAAGCGCCAGAAGGCTAGTCCGGCAGCGATCGCTTCCGAGACCTTCAATCAAAAGGTATATGGAGACGGGCATATCCTGGCCTATAATACCAGCGGCACGCTTGAATCGGTGCCGGCTATCACGATCGAAGACCTGAAAGCCTTCTATCAGGCCAACCTGACACCATCGGCAGCTAATTTCCATATTGCCGGAAATATTGCTAAAGAAAAAGCTATCAGTTCATTGCAGGGGTTGGTATCCAAATGGCCGGCCAAAGCAGTGATGATCCCTGATTATCCCCTTCCCACCCCGCTGGAAAAATCGGAGATCATCTTTGTCGATGTTCCGGGGGCCAAGCAATCGGTTATCCGTATCGGATATCTCGCACTGGCCCGCACCGATCCCGACTTTTTCCCATGCACCGTGATGAATGACCACCTGGGCGGGAATTTCCTGTCGCTGGTCAACCAGATACTCCGCGAGCAGAAAGGATTTACCTATGGTGCCAGCACCTATTTCAACGGAAGCTTTGTTCCGGGACCATTCACCGCAGCTTCCATGGTGAGGTCGTCTGCTACCCTGGAATCACTGCAGATATTCAAAAACCTGATGGAAGGTTACCGCACCGGCATCACTGAAAAGGATGTTGAGAATACCCGGAATTACCTCATCAAATCCTATGCACTGGATTTTGAAACACTGGGCGCGCTGATCGGAATGCTTGGTAATATCAGTATGTATAACCTGCCCGTCAATTATGTCAAAGATGAGCAGGAGACCATACGCAACATGACGGTTGAACAATATACCGCACTGGCACAGAGATATATTGATCCGGATAAGATGTACTATGTGGTTGTGGGTGATGCCGCAACCCAGGCTGCCCAGCTCACTGCACTGGGATTTGGGGAAGCAACAGTTATTAAGAAATAAGGGGGATAGGGCAGAAGGGCAGAAAGTTAAGTTTAGAAGTTAGTAGGTAAAAGCTTATAGTTCAATACATTAGCTTATTACCTGTTGTTTTGTTTCTTTAAACTTAACTTTCTGCCCTTCTGCTCTCCTGCCTTTATTTTATGAACCGGTTCCCCCGCATCGTGAATGCGGTAACGGTATCAGGGTATCCCCACTCTTTGGGCCACCCCGGATTTTTCCAGGTAATCGTGGTATCTGAATTGACGAAGATCATGGCGTCGTAAGGCGGAGTGTGGCTTACGGCGGAAGTTTTACCGGGGTAGAATGTGTTGCCGATCAGTTCCACACCGGCTGTACGGTGGCCGCGAATGCTGGTGTGAGCGGTATTCCGGATGGTATTGTTCTCGATCCGGTAGCCCTTGCTGCCTTCGTCGATGAACATCCCGTTATTATCGGAGGCGTGGTTGAGCTCACTCCTGAGAATATCATAAATATCATTACCGGAGATAACAGAGCCGGGTTGGTAGCCCAGGGTATAGATGCCACCGCCGTCACCGAGAACCTGCATGGCGTTATGGATACGGTTGTTCAGGATACGGTTGTTTTTTGATGAGGTGGGAAGGGGATTCCACTGCCAGCCGACCGATATGCCGGTATAGGGAAGGTCATAAACATCACAGTCCGATATCTCATTTCCGGCACCGAAACCCAGCCAGATCCCGACCGCTCCTTGAAAGGCGATGCCGGCTTTGCTCAAATCACATCCGGCAACCGTGTTATTGACAGGAAGGGAAAGAGAATCCTCCCCAGGATCATTAGTCATGCCGATCATTACTCCGTTGCCCCCTATATCTTCGATACTCGTCTGCCCGATCCGGTTATCGCGGCAACCTTCGCGGAGATAGATCCCATTACCCCCGATATTCGAAATCCTGCACCGGGTTAATGTACAATTCGCTGCCCATTTCATTTCAATTGCAGGAGGAACCAGTCCCGGTCCCTCAGCCGCCCCTGATTTTGAACCATAGTAGAAGGCAGCCTGCATCCCGTCGTGACTGAATACCGGCAACCGGTAGGCAGCGTCCTGGAATTGTATACCGATGAATTTCAGGTTTTTAACCATATTATCCTTTGTGCCTTCAAGTATGATCAATTGTTCAGTCACTGCCGCTACCACAAGTGTTTCAGAAGGTGTTTGCCCGGGAAGAGGCTTGTAATACAGACGGCTGGCAGATCGTTCCAGCGCCCATTCTCCCGGCTGGCTTATAAAAACGGGATCACCTTCGAGATAGCAGCTGTACCGGTTCGCATTGACTGCGAATATTGAGTTATAAGACCCGTCGAATAGCGCGAAGGGTGGCTTCAGATATATTTCAGCCGGTATGTCGTTCAGCGAACTTGCACGGAAACGGGAAATGGTCCAGTCCTTAAAGACCACCATTTCGAAATCCCCTGATGGCATCAGGCTTTCAAACAATCCCCGGTCACGTACCGCAACGGAAATATTCTTTACAGTTGAATCCGGATGATATACCCAGGTTGATTTATCGAGATAAATTCTTGGGATCGAATCGGTCGCATCGGGAATTCGGGCCCTGGTTGCCCTTTGGCCATTTACATAGAGCTGTTCGAAATACAAGCTGGTATCTACCTGTGCCCACCAGATATCATATCCGGCGTCGCGACACCCGGTAAGGACCTTTCCCCCGGATAATGTGGTTTTTCCTTCACCCTGCCCTTCCCAGACGACCGATGATTTATCCGATCCGCCGTCTTCTGCCGTGAATGTCAGCGGCCTGTCGAGATACCAGGTACCTTCACCGATGATCACTTTGATATCCTTCTGCGGCTTCTCGACCCGGTATTCCCTGACCACCTTTTGTGCCGCTTCAAGGCTGCTCAGGGGCTGACTTTTTGTCCCGGGATTCAAGTCATTGCCGCTAGTGGAAACATAGATTTTCTTCTCAGAGAGAAGGCTGCATGACAGGCATAAGGCGAAAGGCAAAAGGCGAAAGACGAAAGAGAGTTTCATGACTTAAGGTTTTCGGGTTTAGGGGCGATCGGGTGTGGGTGTCCGTGTGAGTGTGGGTGTGTTTCGCATCACGCATCACGCGTCACGACTTTTCAGTCACTCTTCACTCATCACTCATCACTCTTCACTTTAAAGTAGTGCGGTCCGTTCGGGTTGTAAATCATCCTGAGCGCCTCGGGCAGCAGGGATACTTCGAAGGATTTGGCGAAATGGATTTCGCCGTCTACGTGGAAAGGGACCTCTGTGGTGAATTCGAGGTTGACATGATCGGTCTGGTAATAGTGAACCCTTGGGTCGTTCACGTGCGTTCCCTTGGGAACCATCAGCAATAGCTGAAAGCGTTCAAACAGGTTAAGTTTCTTGATGCTGCAGACATCGAGAAGACCGTCGTTGGCGACAGCTTTCGGTGTAAGAAAAAAACTGGCGGCGAACCGGCGCCCGATGGCGATAGTGTTCATGAAGCAACTGGTTTCATAAGTGTTTCCGTTCGATTTCATGATCACTTTCTTCTCACGGTAAAAGAGCAGGGTTTTAATAATTTGCCAGATGTATTTAGAGGGTCCGCCTCTTTTTACCTGTCCCGGTTCAATATAGTTTTCGGCAGCTACCTGGGCATCGAATCCAAGCCCCATGCCATTGATGAAATACATTCCATTTACACTGCCCACATCCATGGGGATGGTGTGAATCTTAAAAAAGATATCCCAGTCGGCGTCCGTAAATCGGTTAGGCAGTCCCAATATCTGGATAAAATCATTTCCGGTTCCTGCCGGTATGATACCGGTTATCACATTTTTATTCCCGACGAGCGGGAGGCAGATTTCATTGATCGTACCATCGCCGCCGACACCAATGATATATTGGTAATTATTATCCGCGTATTTTTTTGCTAATTCAGATGCATGACCGTGATATTCAGTAAGTTCAATGTCAGCCTGAATTCCGTATTGAGCGATTTTTTCTTTGATGACCGGCAGATATTTCTCGCCGAATCCATTCCCTGCTATCGGGTTAACAATAAAAACCCATTCCTTTTTATCCATTTAAATAGGCTGATTGAATTGTTTCTTTTACCAGTTCAAGGATTTCATGATCCTCTTTATTCTTCAATAAATGATTTTCAATCGGTTTGTGTATTATAACCTCAACCTTGGAGTGAAAATCGATCCAAAAGCGATTTTTAGGTTTCAGCGAGTGGAAACCGTTCAGTGTCACGGGCAGGACTGCGAGTTCGGTCGAGCGCAGCAGATGAATGAAACCGCGCTTGAACCGGTTCAGATTTCCATCAAGTGTCCGGGTGCCTTCAGGGAACATGGCGACTGACTTTCCTTCTGATTTTTTCACCAGTTGACCGAGCATTCTTTTGGTGTTGGAGATATCGGAATCGGTCATCGGGATGTAATCGATCATTTTTAGAATATGCCCGAATACAGGGACTTTCAGCAGGTGCTCCCGTCCGAACCAGGATACTCCGGGATAGAAGGCGAGGATGGCGGTAATATCGAACAGGCTGGCATGATTGGCCAGGACGATATATTTTTTCCCCCTTACGATGTTTTCCGTTCCTGTTACGTGTAAATGTTTACCCATGATCAGGAAGATGGAAATGGCCCAGAAGCGGATGAGGGTACGAACAGCCCGCTTCTGTCCCGAGAAGGCGAATGTCCAGATTACCAACGCCAAAACCCCTGAATACGTGTAGAGTAACGCAAAAACCGGTACTGTTAAAAACGAATAAAATGGCGGACGTAGTCGGCGTACTATTGCCATGTTGTCATTCCTCCCGAGAATTTCCGAAGTCAAACATACGTATAAATTATTAAATTGCACTACCTGTTAAGAGGGGCATACGGGCATAAGGGCATAGGGGCATACGGGGGTGTAGGTTTGGGTGTGATTTACATGGTTTATTTTTCCTTTTTACCTGATTCTTATTACTAATTTTTGCCTTTTGCCTTCTGCCCTTTGCCTTATACAGCCTGGGACTATTCGAACAATATGGAAGATTCACATCCGGTAGGGTTAGAACTGAAATCATTGAGAATCCTGGAATCTGCGCTTCAAAGGCTGAACTCGGGGTTTCAGGAGATGGAGCCGTATGAATCCCGCTTGATTGATCTGCAGGAACTGGAGCGTGTCATGCTGGAGGTAGCCGACCGTCTGAAGAATAATTTTCCGTATTTCCATCCACTTTATGCCGGACAGATGATGAAACCGCCGCATCCTGCTGCACGGCTGGCTTATATGCTGTCGCTTTATATCAATCCCAATAATCATGCACTTGACGGGGGCCGTGCCAGTTCGTGCATGGAAAAGGAGGCGGTACGTCATATTGCCGGGATGTTTGGATGGGAAACCTATCTGGGCCATCTTACAAGCGGTGGCACCATGGCTAACCTCGAAGCTCTCTGGATTGCAGGGCAAAAAAATCCTGGCAGGCTGATCGTTGCCTCAACCCAGGCGCACTATACCCATGAGCGGCTGAGCAGGGTGCTGGGTTTGCCGTTCCGTTCCGTTCCGGCCGACCGGTGGGGGAGGATGAATAGTAATGCACTGGAAGATTTACTGAAATCCGGAGAGGTGGGAACAGTAGTAGCCACCATTGGGACCACAGCGACCGGCGCACTCGACCCGTTGCCTGAGATTATCAGTTTACAGAAGAAATATGGGTTCAGGATTCATGCAGATTCAGCCTATGGCGGCTATTTTCGGTTGGCTGACAACCTGATGCCTTCTTCCATGGCCGTTTTCGATCGCCTCAGCGAGGTTGATTCGATTGTTGTGGATCCCCATAAACATGGTCTCCAGCCATACGGATGCGGCTGTATTTTATTCCGGGATCCCTCGGTGGGTAGCTTCTACAAGCACGATTCACCCTATACGTATTTCAGTTCCGATGAACTGCACCTGGGCGAGATCAGTCTGGAATGCTCACGCCCCGGTGCTTCAGCCGTTGCCCTCTGGGCTACACAGCAACTTCTGCCGCTGGTGAAAAACGGTGAATTTGCCCGGATGATCAGCCGGGGAAGGGAAGCCGCAAAAATCCTGTACAACAGGCTGAAGGCCGATGACCGTTTCATCACGGCCTTTCCGCCTGAGCTGGATATCGTCGTCTGGGCTCCCAAGGCCGGATCGGCTTCTGAAATATCCGCACTTGCACGACAATTATTTGAAACAGCACAAACAAACAACCTCCATCTTGCACTGGCAGGGCTACCCGCCTCCTTCTTCGGTCTCTCATCCCCGAAGATCATTTCAGACCAGCAAAACCTTACCTGTCTCCGGTCGGTACTCATGAAACCGGAACATGAAGAATGGTCCGGTATGATCTGGCAAATCCTCGACCGGTCGATGGAACAGATCCTCCGTAATAAATGAAAAAAACAGGTTCTCTTATTCTGATAACGGCAGTGATTTTATCAGGATGCCGTTCATCGCAACCCATGGCCGGCGGCCCGGGGAAGCATAATGTAACCTTTGGTGTCTGTGCTTCACTACCGGCATCAGGAATAGTAAAAGATTGCGGCTTCGCGTTCCTGGAAGGCAGTGTGGGCCGCGACCTGATGCCCGGAAAGCCTGACGCTGAATGGATGCTGAAAAAGGCGGAGTTTGATACCTGCCGCCTGCCGGTAATAGCCTGTAACGGCTTCCTCCCCGGTGCCCTGAGGGTAACCGGCCCGGATGCCCGCCCCGATACCGTGCTCAAATATGCGGAGGTTGCCTTTCGCAGGGCCGGCTCAGTGGAAATCAGGACCATTGTTTTCGGCAGCAGCGGTGCCCGGTCTATTCCCGAAGGTTTCGACCGCCTGCGGGCCAGGCAGCAGTTCGTCGATATTCTGAAAAAAATGGGTCCGATAGCCCGGAAATACGGAGTAACCGTGGCTATCGAAAACCTTCAGTCGCAGGAGTGCAATTTCATTAACACAGTCGGTGAGGGACTCGATATTGCCCGGGAGGTGAATGATCCGAATGTCGGACTATTGGTAGATATTTTTCACATGCTGCGCGAAAACGAAGGTCCGGAGATCCTGGTCAGGGCCGGGAAGTATATTAAACATTGCCATATTGCTGAAAAGGAGAAACGAACAGCTCCCGGAATGGCCGGGGATGACTTCAGACCCTATTTTAAAGCATTGAAAAAAATCAATTACCGGGGTGGAATTTCGATCGAAGCGCAGTGGAAAAATGAGAATCTTCCTTTAGCTTTCAAGGTCCTTAACGACCAATGGAACACGAACCAATAACATAAACCGTAAAACATGACCGAACGAAGAGATTTTATTAAACAGGGCCTTGTGGGAACGGCAGGCATTGCCATCGGAGGCATGGGATTCAGTGCAAAAACATATGCATCGATCATCGGATCCAACGAACGGATCAATCTGTGCGTCATTGGGATACGCGGGCAGGGCCAGAGTCATATCCACAGATGGACCAGCCTGAAAGAATACCGGAATGTCAGGCTGAAAATCCTGTGTGACGTCGACGAACAGTATTTCGCCCCCAGCCAAAAGCTGGCCGAGGAGCTGTCCGGTTTTAAGCCGGGAACGGAATGGGATATGCGCCGCGTGTTCGATGATCCGGATATTCATGCAGTCTCATTTGCCGTACCCAACCACTGGCATGGCCTTGGAACCATCTGGGCCTGTCAGGCCGGGAAGAACGTCTTTGTCGAAAAGCCGGCCAGCTACAATGTTTTCGAAGGCCGGAAGATGTTCGAGGCCGCCCGGAAATATAATGTCAGGGTGCAGGTGGGATGCCAGAACCGATCGATACCCAATGTAATCGCTGCTATGAAACTCCTTCATGAAGGAGGTATCGGAGAAGTTTATATGGCCCGCGGGCTTTGCCTGAAACCCCGCGATTCGTTTGGAATAGCTCCCGACAGCACTCCGCCGGCATCGCTGCATTATGATCGCTGGCTGGGACCGGCTCCATGGCGGCCCTACAATGAGAAGCGCGTTCATTATAACTGGCACTGGCACTGGGATACCGGGAACGGAGATACCGGAAATCAGGGCCCGCACCAGTTCGATATTGCCCGGTGGGGACTGAACGAGAATGAACACCCGGTGGCCGTCTATTCATCGGGTGGCATCTATGGGATCACCCCGCAGGAGTGTTCACAGGAAACTCCCAATACGCAAACCTCCGTTTTCAAATACGATGATGGCAAAATGCTCGAATTTGAAACCCGGGGACGGTTTACCAATGCAGAATCTGCACTCGGGATCAAGATCGGGAATATGTTTTACGGAACAGAAGGATACCTTGAATTGAACGGAGATGAATGGAAAGCATACAAAAAAAGGGAGAAAGAACCTTTCGCCTTTTCTCCTCCGGCTGCTGTGGAAAAACCTGCCGATCCCACCTTCCTGACAGCTCCCGGCGGAGCCGAACATTTTGTCAATTTTATCGATGCCATCCGCTCGGGAAAAGATTCCGACCTCAATTGTGACATTTGGGAAGGGCATCTCTCGGCAGCACTGCCCCACCTGGCCAATATTTCGTACCGGCTCGGACGAGAGCTGCATTTCATGAGCGAATATGAGAAATTCTCAAACGATCCGGAGGCCGATCTCATGCTTACCCGCAATTACCGGAAACCCTATGTTGTACCTGATGAAATATAATATCTGACCTAAATGAAACCGAAAACAAACATGATCCTGGCTCTCATCCTTTCCTTACTGATCGGAAGCCAGACTTTTTCCCAGTCCCAGCCTAAAGGGGACATCTCGATGAGTTCGGTTCTGTGGACCGAACAGAATTTCGCCCGTAACAAAATTCCACCATTCTCCTTCAAGTACGGTGGCCTGGATTCCAAAAGCTTTATCCGGAGCTGGGAATTTAAAAAGCAAAAACTGGCTCAGACAGATCTTGCCATTCAGGATTATATTTATTCCTGGCGTGACCGTAAATCAGGACTGACAGCCACATGCTACGTCACCTGTTTCCTGGATTATCCTGCTGTTGAATGGGTTGTCAAATTCAAGAACACTTCGGGCAAGAACTCGTTGCCTCTTGAGCAAGCCCGCGTGATTGATTATCCCTTTAAAACAATGACTGCGGGACCCGTGATCCTGCACCATTCACTCGGAAGCAGCGCCCAGCGCAGCGATTTCATGTCGCTCCGGGATGAACTGCAAACCGGGAAAAACATCTATATGACCCCGGATGGGGGGCGCTCCTCGGATAATACCGCTTTCCCGTTCTTCAATATTGAAATGCCGGATGGTGAAGGAATTATAGCGGCTGTGGGATGGTCGGGCAAGTGGTACGCCGATGTTACGAAGACGGACGCCAAGACGGTTGAAGTAAAATCCGGAATGGAAAGGATGAATCTGTACCTTTATCCGGATGAAGAAATAAGGACTCCGAAGATCGCCCTGCTCTATTGGAAAAGTAAGGACCGGATGGACGGACATAACCAGTTCCGTCAGTTCATCCTGGCACATCATACCCGGAAAATCGATGGGAAACCCTGCCAGCTGCCGCTGGCCAGTGGCCTGGGCTATGGCGGACCACAACCCCCTTGCAATGAATACAGCTGTGCAACAGAGACTTATGCCATTGCCATGGCCTATCGTCTCCGGCAGTTCGGGGTTGTCCCCGAGGTGCTCTGGATCGATGCCGGATGGTACACCGGATGCGGCACCTGGTGGGCAAATGTTGGAAACTGGACCGTTGATAAAACCCGGTTTCCACGCGGGTTAAAACCTGTTTCCGATGCCATTCATGAAGTGGGTGCCAAGTTTATCCTCTGGTTCGAGCCGGAAAGGGTCTACAAAGGAACCCAGTTCTATAAGGAACAGGCCAAGTGGGTGATCAAGATCCCGGACTATGAGACGCGTGAGCCTTATAAGGATTTAAGCCGTGACAACGGCCTCTTCAACCTCGGCGATCCGGACGCCTGTGCCTGGCTGACAAAATATATCGGTGACCTGATCGAAAAAGAGGGGATCGATTATTACCGCCAGGACTTCAATTTCGATCCCTGGTATTACTGGATGTACAATGATCCTCAGGGCCGTGCGGGCATTTCGGAAATCAGGCATATAGAAGGCTTGTATAAATACTGGGACGGGCTGCTTGCCCGGTTCCCGCACCTGATCATCGACAACTGTGCCAGCGGCGGCCGGCGCCTCGACCTGGAGACCACTTCGCGCAGCTCGCCGCTCTGGAGGACCGATTATAATTACGGGGAACCGAACGGCTACCAGTGCCATACCTACGGGCTGAACTTTTATCTGCCGCTTCACGGAACCGGCAACATCACGCTGGATCCCTATACGTTCCGCTCCAGCATGAGCAGCGCTCTCGTTTCTTCCTGGGATGTCAATCTGGGGGGATACAAGCAGGCGGATCTTCAAAAGTTTATCGCCGATTATAAAAGGTACCGTCCTTTCTATTACGCCGATTATTACCCGCTGACCCCGAATGAAAACATCACTTCAGACAGCATCTGGCTTGCTTACCAGTTAAACCGCCCGAAAGAGGGCGACGGGATGATAGTTGCCTTCCGAAGGCCGGAATGCCCGATTGAACAGATCTCAGTAAAACTGAGAGGGCTGGAACCTGACGCAACCTATGAGCTGTTCTTTGAAGATGAAAACCTAAGGATTAATAAAACAGGTAAAGAACTACAGAATATTCTCGATCTGATTTTGAAAGAAAAGAGAAAATCACTGATAATCAGCTATAAAAAGACCAATTAGGGCGATTAACTTCTTTAACTTACAAAATCATGAAAAGGATTTTTCTGGGTTGCCTGATCGTTCTGGCAGCCACCCTTTCGGGCTTTTCCAGCCCGGATAATACCTCGCGCAACTGGGTCACAAAAAACTTTGTACAAGGACAGCTTCCTCCCTTTTCGTTCACATACGGAGGGAAGGATTCAAAGACGTTCATTCGATCCTGGGAATACCGGAAGGAAACTTTACCGGTCGTATCTCCGGATCAGAGCCAGTTCCTTTATACCTGGCGGGACCCGAAAACCGGCCTGCTGGTGAAATGCACCGTAACCACCTTCTCGGATTATCCCGTGGTGGAATGGGTGGTTCGTTTCAGCAACGGATCCAAAACCAATACACCGGTGCTGGAAAAGGTCAAGGCAGTCGATCATACCTTCCGGTACACAAAGGAAGGTTCCGTTATACTGCACCATTCCCTGGGCAGCAATATGGCCAGGTCGGATTTCCAGAGCTTTTCGGATCCCCTGGCTGTTGGCAGCAATATATATATGACTCCGATCAGGGGACGTTCCTCCCATACCACAGCATTCCCGTTTTTCAACATGGAAATGCCCGGAGGCCAGGGTGTGCTCGCGGCCATCGGATGGACCGGAAAATGGTTTGCCGATGTCAGGCAACCGGGTCTGACAAGTTGCAGCCTGACGGCAGGAATGGAACGCATGAAACTGGTGCTTTATCCCGGTGAAGAGATCCGGACACCCATGATCTGCCTGCTTTTATGGAAAGGGGATGACCGGATGACCGGTCATAACCAGTTCAGGCAGTTTGTTTTGAAACATCACAGCCGCATGATCAACGGGAAGTTCGGGGAACTGCCTTTGGCCGCCACACTGGCTATGGGAGGCCCGGAACCCTGCAACCTGTATAACTGTTCCACGGAAAACTGGTGCCTGGCTGTAATTGAGCGATACCAGCAGTTCAACCTGGTTCCGGAAGTTCTCTGGATGGATGCCGGTTGGTTTACCGGTTGCGGAGAGTGGTGGGAGAATGCGGGTAACTGGACCGTCAATAAGGATATTTTACCCAGGGGCTTAAAGCCGGTATCTGATGCTGTCCATAAGGCAGGAGCCAGGTTTCTTCTGTGGTTTGAGCCCGAGCGCATCGTTGAGGGAACGCAGTTTTCAAAGCTGGATCCCTCGTTTATGATCCGGATACCCGACACGGTTAATAATCCGGAAGTAGGATCGTTCATCCCCAACATGTACCTGTTCAACCTGGGTAACCCGGTGGCCTGCAAATGGCTGATCAATTATATATCCGGCCTGATCCGGGACAACGGGATTGATTATTACCGGCAGGACATGAACTTCGATCCATATCCCTACTGGGTTTACAATGACAAGCCCAACCGCATCGGGATGTCAGAGATCCGTTACATCGAGGGACTCTATGCCTATTGGGACGGTCTCCTTGAGAATTTCCCCAGGCTGATGATCGACAACTGCGCCGGTGGCGGCCGACGCCTCGACATTGAAATGACCTCGAGAAGTGCGCCGCTCTGGACAACGGATTATGAGGTTGGTGAACCCAATGGCTATCAATGTCATAACTATGGCCTGAATTTCTATTTGCCGCTGCACGGGATCATTAACCTGATTCCGCAAAAATATGAGTTCCGGTCGGTCCTCAGCAGCGCACTGGCTACCTCCTTCAATCTCGACAACTCAAAATATCCACTTTCTGATTATCAGGGAGTCTATGCTGATTTCAAACGGCTGCGGCCCTATTTCTACGGGGATTACTATCCGCTGACACCGGGTGATAACATCACCTCCGACAGTATCTGGATGGCTTATCAGATGAACCGGCCCGATAAAGGTGACGGTATCATTCTGGGCTTCCGCAGACCCTCCTGCCCGGACGAGATGATCCATGTGAAAATCAAGGGATTGGAGCCTGCTTCAACCTACGAACTTTTTTACGAGGATGAGAATATCAGGGTAAATAAATCCGGAAAGGATTTAATGGAGAACCTCGATCTGATTCTGAAAGAAAAGCGGTCATCCCTATTGATCAGTTACATCAGGACTAAATAAAACAGCAAATAACTTTTAATCAAAACATGAAAAAAATAATTATCAAAAGTCTGATTATCATTGTTTTAATCGGATTCTATCAGGTTAACGGACAATCCGGGAAGAATTCCGGGGTACAGGTTTTTAATCCGGTTAAATGGACGGAACAGAATTTCGCCCGTAGCAAAGTTCCCCCATTTTCCTTCAAATACGGGAACAGGGATTCGAAATCCTTTATCCGGAACTGGGAATTTAAAAAGGAGAAACTGGTCCAGGCAGATCCTGCCATTCAGAATTATGTTTTTTCCTGGCGAGATCCCAAATGGGGCATGACGGTGACCTGTAACGTTACCTGTTTCCTGGATTATCCGGCTGTTGAGTGGGTACTGAATTTCAAAAATGCCGGTAGCAAAAACTCTATGCCTCTCGAGCAGGTCCGTGCGATTGATTATTCATTTAAAACCAAGGATGCCGGCCCCGTGATTCTGCACCACTCTCTCGGCAGTAAGGCCAGTCGCGATGATTTCATGTCGCTTCTGGATGAATTGCAGATTGGTAAAAGCATTTATATGACTCCGGCCGGGGGCCGCTCATCCGATAATACCGCATTCCCTTTCTTCAATATAGAAATGCCCGGCGGGGAAGGCATTATCACCGCTGTCGGCTGGACCGGAAAATGGTATGCCGACCTGCTGAAAACGGATCCAACAACCGTATCGCTCAAATCCGGCATGGAACGGATGAATCTCTATCTGTATCCGGATGAAGAGATCCGTACTCCCAGGATTGCATTGCTGTTCTGGAAAGGTGAGGATCGTATGGATGGGCATAACCAGTTCCGGCAGTTTATCCTCTCACACCATACCTGGAAGATCAACGGTAAAATCGGCGAACTTCCCTTTGCCAGCAATCTGGCTGGAAACGGGCCCGAACCCTGCAACGAGCATAGCTGTGCCACGGAAACACATGGCATCGCAATGGCTTACCGCCACCGCCAGTTCGGGATCGTCCCGGAGGTTCTGTGGATCGATGCCGGCTGGTATACCGGATGTGGTACATGGTGGTCCAATGTGGGTAACTGGACCGTGAACAAGCTGAATTTCCCGAATGGACTGAAACCTGTAACCGATGCCGTTCATGATGTGGGAGCCAAGTTCCTGCTGTGGTTCGAACCGGAGCGGATCTACAAGGGAACCCAGTGGGACAGAGAGCTTGATAGATTCATTATCCGGATCCCCGATTCGGTAACCCGCGAACCTTATAAGAATATTAGCCGGAACAATGCCCTGTTTAACCTGGGTGATCCGGAGGCCTGCGCCTGGCTCACGAAGTATATCGGGGACATGATCGAAAAAGAAGGCATTGATTATTACCGTCAGGATTTCAATTTTGATCCCTGGTATTACTGGATGTATAACGATAAACCCGGTCGTGAGGGAATGTCGGAGATCCGCCATATCGAGGGTTTATATAACTATTGGAACGCTCTCCACAAAAGGTTCCCCAACATGATTATTGATAATTGCGCCAGCGGCGGCCGCCGTATCGATCTCGAAACAACCTCGATCAGTTCGCCTCTGTGGAGGACCGACTATAATTACGGGGAGCCCAATGGTTATCAGTGCCATACCTATGGTTTGAACTTCTACCTTCCCTTGAGTGGTACGGGCAATATCACGCTGAATCCCTATACTTTTCGTTCCAGTATGACCACCGCGATGGTGACCAACTGGGATCTCGACCGGGGCGGATACACCATCCCCGACCTGCAGAAATATATTGCGGATTTTAAAAGGCTCCGGCCTTTCTACTATGGAGATTACTATCCTCTGACACCGAACGAGAACATCACTTCCGACAAAATCTGGCTCTCATATCAGCTTAACCGTCCGAAGCAGGGTGATGGCATTATTCTGGCTTTCCGCCGCCCGGAGTGTCCCATTGAAAAAATCAGTGTGAAGCTCAGGGGCCTGGAAGCTAACGCCACTTATGAGCTGTTCTTCGAGGACG
>JAZDPC010000056.1:0-292909 GCA_043797975.1 Bacteroidota bacterium | reverse complement strand
CGCAGCGCATGATCCCGCCGGGTCCCCTAACGGACAACGCTGCCTGCCATCCGGAATCGTCGAAGCCCGGTTTGTCCCATCCGGGTTGTTCCAGCCGTGCATCGTAATCCTCACCACCGTAAATGCTGGTATAGGTGATCGGCGAGGGGGCCGCTTTCCAGGTTTCATCCGAGACAATCCGTTCGCTCGTTCCGTCGGCATAACGGATCACCAGGATCATCCGCATCATCGGCATGCCCCATGCGGTTACCAGTTTGCGGTACCTTTCCCTGTTAATGTTGAAGAAGCCGTTACCTACCGTGATCCCGACAGCATGATCACCCTGGCCGAGTATTGGGGTTATTTCGTAACCATTGTAGAAACAGGTTTTGGCATAATGGGTCCATCCGGGTGCCAGGAAACGGTTGCCGGGTTGTTTACCGTCAATAGTCAGGGTATAGTGCCCTAACCCGGAAACAAACAGAAAGGCCTCCTCAACTTTCCGGTCAACCGCGACCATCTTACGAAACTGGGGAACCACTGGGCGATGCACAGCCAGGTAGTCTCCCAATTGGTCACCCGATCCGTGCACCCCGGGAACCAGGCGAAGCGAATCAGGCATTGATTCGTATCCTATCCATCTGGCTCCAGACCACTGGTCGTCCGGAATGCCTGTCACAAAACGCGATTCACGGCTCCATGCGGCAGGTTTGTCATCCTGGTCCCAAACACGAACCTGCCATTCATAGGCTGTTGCCGGTTCCAGTTCCGGCCCGGAATATTCAATCCACACCTGATCTCCCATCACCACCTTCCCCGTCCTCCAACTCACTTCCTCCTTCTTCCTTCCTCCTTCCTCCTTTTCAATTTTGATCTCAAAGGCCGTAACCCGGGCATCATCACCACGAGCCGTCAGTGTCCACCGGAACACTGGCTTTCCTTCGACCCCTACCGGAGATAACTGGTTGTTGCATAAAAGTTTATCGACAGTCAAGGAACTTCCGCAACCGGACAATAGTAGAAGAGCCGGAAGCAGAAACAGTGAGAAGAATAAATTACGTTTCATTGAATACTTGGATATTAAGGCAAAAGGCAGGAGGGCAGGAGGGCAGGAAGTAAAGGCTCAAGGCATATGGCTCAAGGCTCAAGTAAGTTGTAAGCGTAAAGTAATAATAATTAGCACATTAGCACATTGACACATTGGCACATTTTGCATCACTCATCACTCGTCACTATAGTCACCTCCATTCCCAGCATCGCCGCGAGCTTCCTCAGTTTTCCTGCGATATGTCCTGTGCCGATGGCACAATGATGGGCGGGACCGGCCTCGTTCCAGGCTTCGACAAATGTTTTTGCGCCCATCTGGAATTTATAGCGGCTGTTGGTGTTGCCGATCTCAAGTACCGGACCGGGAACGGATTCACCTTCGGCCACGAGCAGGCTGTAGGCACCGTCATTCCCCTGGACCACCGAGAGCAGGGTAACCGGGCCGTTCTTTACTTTCATTTCCACCGACAGGCCGTTACCCGGTTTTCCATGGTAAACACCCAGCGGCTTAAGAATCGGTTTCCCTTCAGCGATGGCAAGATGGCCGGGGCCGTCATGCCCGAGCAAGACGACATCTTCCTTGAAGTCCATCAGGTAAAATTCCGAAAATGAACCCCCAGCCCCGAAAAGATCCATGATCTTCATGGCCATGGCATTCTTGACTTCGCATTCACCGGCTACGGGCACATGGTTGGATGTGAGCAAGGAGTTACCTGCGATGACTGAAGTGACGATATTTTCATCCTCCGATCCCGGAGTACCTTCGTAATAATAGGCCATGGCACCCAGCCGGTTTGCTTTTACTAGCCGGTCGAGGGCGCAGGCCGTGCGGGCCGCTCTTTCCAGTTCGGATGGGCTGCATTCAACGAGCACATCGAAAGCCGAACGGAATTCCTGCAGTTTGGCTTTAACCTCCGGCTCCGTGACATTCTTCCTGCTAGCAGCCAACTCGCTCATTTCAAGGTGCTGGATATAGGTTCCAAAAGTCGTTGTCACTCTTGTGGGATCGGTGTAAACGTCGAGCATACCGTTGTAATAGTGGCCAAGGATCCCGAGACGGGTATTCCGGAGTTCGTGTACTACCCGGGCGGCCTCGGTCCATTCTGCGATCTCCCGGAAAGCATCCGGATCCTTTAAAGTGCCGGTTACCTGATGAAACGGAATTGCAGCACGTTGAAATACATTGGAGATCTCCGGCATTGAGCAGGCCTGGCACCAGGCCAGCCATTCCCCGGTCATTTTTCCCCTGTCCTTCATGGCGTTAAAAGCCTGATAATCCAGCGCCCAGTCGGGCTGCAGGTTTAATACCACTACCGGTACACCCGCCTGCTGAACTACCGGAAGAACGGTTGATGACAGCGCATAGGTGGAAACATAAAGAAAGATCAGGTCAACCCGTTCCGATTTAAATCGTTCCGCTGCCAGCCTGGCTTTGTCGTAATTGTCGACCAATCCTGCCGAGACCACCTCTATGCCTGGCGCGCCTATCTTTTTTTCAATATCCATCCGGTAGCCCTCGAGCCGGTCGCGCAAACCGTCAAACTGGCCCCAGTAGGTATCGAGCCCGATACTGAACAGGCCGATCTTCACCGGTTCCTGCCCGGTCAGCTGAAATGCTGGCAGCAGCAGGAGACAGAGACAAAGTGAACGTATGTGTTTCATAACTGTATTTTTAGTTACAAGTGACGATTGACGAGTGACTTGTTTAATTTGCTAATGTACTAATGTGCCAATGTGCTAATTATTCCGTATGCCCGTATGCCCGTATGCCCTTCCCAAACCATTTCGGTACCGCGTTCCCCAGTATGAAACCCACGCAGATAATGATTATCAGACTCATCGCCGTATTAATAAAACCTTGAACAAAAGTCGCCTTCACGAACATTTGCGGCCAGTAGAGATTCCAGATATTCATGATGGAGGCCGTCAGGGTTGTGATACCCACGAAGGTCATCGGGATGATAGTGACCCAGGCATATTTCCTTCGTCCCCGGTTTATCAGGAAACTGGTTCCGATAGCCAGGGCGACGGTTGCCAGCAGTTGGTTAGCCGTGCCGAACATCGGCCAGATCGTTGAAATGGTGCCGGTATAAATAAAATAACCCCAGGCGCATACGATCAATCCGCTGGCGAGCAGGTTGCCAGGAAGCCAGTTTGTCCGGCCAAGCGGTTTATATACTCTCCCGAGTACCTCCTGCACTGAGTAGCGGGCGATCCGGGTACCAGCATCAATGGTTGTCAAAATAAACAGGGCCTCAAACATGATGGCAAAATGGTACCAGTAGCTCATCAGATGCTTGAGCCCGGGCAGGGAGCTGAAAATATAAGCCATGCCGACTCCAAGAGAAACGGCTCCTCCGGTCCTTCCGGCAATCTTTTCCCCGACCTCGGCCGACAGTTGTTCGATGTTGCTCTCCGTAAAACCCATTTCATGCAATTGCGGCAGTATGGCCTGGAATTTCTCCGGAGGCACATTGATCTGGAAATAATCCAGGGGAAGCAGGCTGGTGGCAGCAATCAGGGCCAGAATGCTGACAAAGCCCTCGATCAGCATGGAACCTGCGGCGATCGTCTTGATATGCGACTCCCTCATGATCATTTTCGGTGTGGTTCCCGAACTGATCAGTGAGTGGAATCCCGATATGGCTCCGCAGGCAATGGTAATAAACAGGTACGGATAGATCTTCCCGGGAATGATCGGGCCGCCTCCTTTAATAAACCCAGTGAAGCCCGGCATTTTAATATCAGGTGCCACAATGATCACCCCGATAGCTAAAAGGAAGATCACCGCGATCTTCATGATCGAGCTCAGGTAATCACGGGGGGTTAAAAGCAACCAAACCGGCAGGACCGATGCAAAGAACCCGTAACCGCAGAGCAACAGGGTCAGAGTCTTTCTATCGAAAGTAAACCAATGGGCGATTGAGGATTCCGGTATATACTTGCCGACTACGACGGCAGCTGTCAGCATGATAACACCGAAAATGGTGGCTTCGGCGGTTTTACCCGGCCTGATCTTGAACATCCAGACTCCCATGATCAGGGCGATCGGAATGGTGGAGGCAATCGTGAAGGTTCCCCAGGAGCTCTCGGCCAGCGCACCGACCACAACGCTCCCTAATCCAGCAAGGGCGATGACGAGAATGATCAGGATGGCAAAGGAAGCCGTGCCTCCGGCGACCTTATTGATCTCGGCCCTGGCTATCATGGCAAGGGATTTCCCATCGTGCTCCACCGATGCAGTAAGAATGATCAGGTCGTGGACGCCACCCGCCATAACGGCTCCGATCAGCATCCAGATAAAACCCGGAAAAAACCCGAACTGGGCGGCCAAAACCGGTCCCACGAGAGGCCCGGCTCCCGCAATGGCGGCAAAGTGATGCCCGAAAAGCACCCATTTGCTCATCGGGTAATAATTCTGACCATCGTACAGCCGGTTCGCCGGAGTAAGCCGGGCGTCATTAATGACCGCCACTTTGGCGGCAACGAAACCGTAATAAAACCGGTAAGCTAAAGCAAAAATGGCTATCGCACCAACAACATACGGAACAGCATTCATGGATTACACAGTGACCGATCCTTTTTGATTAACTTTTTTCCAGATATAATAAACCGGAATCCCGATAGCAACGATGATCAGTCCCGGCCAGGTATAATCAGGCTTGTAAATGAGAAGGATCACCATAATGAACAGGGCACACAGGATGCAGAGAGCCGGCATGACAGGATATCCGAAGGATTTGAAAGGCCTCTCGGCATCGGGGCGTTTATATCGGAAAATAAAAACACTCAGGTTGGTCAGAACATAGAAAATCAAAACGGCAAAGATCACGTAATCCAGCAACTGAGAATAGGAGCCCGATAAACACAGCAGGCAGGCCCACACACACTGGAAAACCAGTCCGGAACCCGGTACCCCGCGGTTGTTGAGTTTTCCTGCCTGTTTGAAAAACAGCTTGTTATCGGCCATGGCGTAATAAACCCGTGCACCCGACAATACCAGGCCGTTGTTGCAGCCAAAAGTGGAGATCACGATCATGATGGCCATTATGACTGCTGCATATTGCCCGAAAATCCCGGTTATCGCTGCGGTAGCCAGCCTGTCGTTCGCGGCAAATGCCATACCCTGTGCAACCACTCCTTCTCCCCCGGGGATTCCTCGGAGTGGCAACACTTTGATGTATACCACATTGGCAAGTATAAAAAGCACTGTGGCAATCATCGTTCCATATAAGAGGCTCATGGGAAGGGTGCGTTTCGGATTAATCACCTCGCCGGAGGCAAAGGTTATGTTATTCCACGCATCACAGGCGAAGAGCGATCCCACCATGGCCATCGCGATAGCAGCAGCTATTGAAAAGCCTGAGAGCGCAGTGACGGCTCCCGTCTCCTTATCGAGGTGTGCAGCCTGCCAGAAATACTCGGTATTGGCATGCCAGCCGGAGGAATTGGCAATAAAGAAACCTATTACCAATAAAAGCAACAGAGTCGCAACCTTGGTGATGGTGAAGCTGTTTTGCACGTATTTGCCGGTCTTGATCCCGCGGCTGTTCACCCACGTAAGGAAGATGATACTGGAGACCGCAACAAGGTGCACGGTCGTAATCTTCAGTCCCGCAACCGACAGCAGGACATTCTTTTCACCGACCCAGGGTATCAGCACCCCCATGAATTTGGCAAAAGCCATGGCCACTGCGGCAATCGTCCCGGTTTGGATCACCATGAAAAGCGTCCAGCCATAGAGGAATCCTGTCAGCGGATTATAGGCTTCCCGGAGGTAGATGTACTGTCCTCCGGCCTTTGGCATCATAGTCGCCAGTTCACCGTAGTTCAGCGCTGCAAAGACGGTCATGATTGCTGTGATAAGCCACGCTACCAAAAGCCAGCCGGGTGATCCCAGGGTACGCGACATATCGGCACCCACAATAAAAACACCTGAGCCGATCATGGACCCCACAACAATCGCAGTAGAGTCAGCCAGATTAAGGCTTTTCTTGAAAGTCGATCCGGAGTTTTTTTCCATAGTCAATACGGTTTGGGTTTAGCAGTTATTGGAATGACTGCTAAAATTAATATTTCTCCGGAAAGTTGGTAACCTGGGAAGCTACCGTTCAAAATCAATAATTGGCACGGGAGAGCTCACTTACTTTCCCGTGCCAATAAATAAACCTGATATTTGGTTCAGTTATATTCCGATGCGCAGGCCCGCCATGAACCCGGGATACATAGAGACCATGGTATTCCCCACCTGCCATCCCTCATGGGATCCATAGTTGGAAACCCGTATGTTGCAACTGATCCCGGCATAAGGGGTGATTCTCCCGGTTAGGTTATAGCTCACTGAAAGGTTGATGCGGTTCAGTAAATTCAGATAGTCGGTGAACCAGGAGTCTTCGTTGATATGGTATGAAATTCCTTCCAGGCTCAGGTCCATGCGTCTGGCCAGCGGGATCAGTGTCCCGATGCCATAACCCCAGCCCCACTTCAGACTGCTTTTCCAGGCTGCCGCACCAACCGAAAAAATGTTATAGAACCGGGTGGTACCTGTTTTTAAGCTGATCTCTCCGAACAGGGTCTCGTTTCCTCCGATCTGTATCACTTTATATCCGTTCCTTACGTAACTGAAAATACCGATCGGAATACCCTTTTCAACAGTGTCGGCCACATTTACAATGCCTACCTGAACCCCGCGAAGCTTCCTGGCATAATTGAAGAATCCGGATGCCTGAACCCCGGTATGTGTGCCGGTTGTGATATTGGTAAAACCGGCTGCCTGAACGCCCCGGGTATCCCCGGTGGTAATGTTGGCAAAACCCGCTCCTTGCACTCCGGAAACATCTCCGGTACTGACATTTACGAATCCGCTCGCCTGGCCAAATGAAACACCGTGGGCATAATTGGCAAAACCGGATCCCTGGAATCCGCTGACGGTATCCAGTGCAACATTGACAAATCCGGATGCCTGAATACCGTAAACCGTATCCAGAGCCACATTGGTAAAACCGGCTGCCTGCACCCCTACAACCTTGAGCCGGTTGAAATTCCAGAACCCGGCAATTTCGAGGCCGTTGGCTTTACCGATGGTATTATTACAGAACCCTGCAATCTGAATGCCATTCATGTCTTCCTTCAGCGCATTGGCAAAACCGGCAACCTCCACTCCTTTCAACCCGCCGGAGAAACCGGCCAGAATATTTACCGAAACCAGGTTGGTCGTATTCCATGATTCTAAACCATTGGTACCAAACGGAGTAACGAAGCTGAGATGAAAAGGACTCACGCGTGTTGAATCCTGTGCCTGTACAACATTCCCCAAAGCAATGATCAGCACCGTGAGCATCGCAACTATAGCATTTACTTTTTTAGTCATTTCCCCTGATGTTATGTTAAAAACCATGAATCACGGTTCCGCTGCCGCAAATATGAATATCCAGCTCCGGATCACCTGAATAGATGACATTACCGCTGCCGGAAACAACAACCCGAAGGAATTCTTCGACGTTAAGCCGGGCATGACCCGATCCGGATATTTTAACGTCGGCACGTGTAGTAAACATATTCGTACCCTTAAGACTGCCGGAACCCGAAACCACCATGTCAAGATCTTCTGTCTGACCCGAAAGCTTCAGATCTCCCGATCCCGAAATGCCCGCGTCAATAGCCTTGGACTCAGTTTCCAGATCGATGCTTCCTGAACCCGAAATGTTCAGATTAAGCTGATCGAGGTTGATAAACGGGGTCTCTCCGAAAATCCCGCCTGAACCACTGATCCCGGCCCTGGTAAGGGTCGGTATAGTGATATAGATCTTCACGGGTTTGCAGTAGCCTACCCACTGTTTATAACGTATCGCCCAGATGCTGTCATAAACACGATCAAGATCGATGTTGTCAATGATATTCTGCTGCGCCCTGATCACCACTTCCTGCTGATCTCCCTGGGTGATATAAATATCAGCGGCAATACCGGAAACAAAACCGTTAAAATCGTCAAGAATGACCGTTTGCTCTACAATTTCACCCTGCCCGTTGATCCCGATCACGTACTCTTCGCAACTGGAAAAAAGAAACAGGGGAAGGACCGCACACAAGGCGATCGTCAGTTCCCACTTTTTGGTTTTCATAATCTTCATTTTAAAGTCCATTTGATTTGAGTTGTTTACATCGAGTTATTTCGCAAGGATGACAGGCATCCCCGCAAATACCCCTATCGGAATAAAAAAAATGAAGGGAAAAATCAGAAAACTAAAGCCTGATACCTGCAGTTGCCCCTATCCAGACATTGACGGGTAACGGACCAACGGTCTGGCTGAAAACGGGTAACGAAAACAGGGCAGGTATTGCTGACATATCAGGAACTTCCGTAGACAATGATGAAAAAACATTTAAAGTCGGCCCCAGAATTATCTTAAAGTGTTTGGCCAGTTCAATATCCAGGGTGGGAGAAAACCGGAGCAGTGAACCTTTGGTTTCGATAAACATCTCATTGTCTGCCACATAGTTGGCGGTCAGGTCCATGCTCAGGGTCAGTCTTTTTGCCATCCGGAATTGGGTGCCCACCCCATATCCAACTGATAACCAATCAGATTGAATACCGGCTGACAGGATATTGTAAAAGTGCCGGGTGCCGGTTTTCAGGCTCAGATTGAGCGGGAACAGTTCGTTGGCCGTAAGCTCGATCGTGTGATATCCTTTTATGACAAAGCTGAGAATCCCGACGGGAACTCCGGAGCTAACGGTATCGGCAATATTGAGAACAGATAACTGAAGTCCATGCAGATCGGTGGCATAATTTAAAAAACCAGCCATCTGAACGCCTTTGCAGGTCCCGGATGCGATATTCGTAAAACCGGCAGCCTGCAGACCTCCGAGGTTTCTGCAGTAATTGGCAAAACCGCTGAGCTGTGCAACCTTCACATCCTTGATGGCAGTATTGGCAAATCCGGATGCCTGGATTCCGTCCATATTGTGACTGGAAAAATTGCTGAATCCGGATAATTGAGCCCCGTAAATCGGACCCCGGAGGACATTGCTGAAACCAGCCAGCTGAACGCCCCTGATCGTGTCGGTGACGACATTACTGAATCCAGTAGCCTGCAGCCCTGTGAATGAGCCCGCATCCACATTGAAAAAGCCTGAAAGCTGGGCTCCCTTGCTGTCTCTCCCGACAATGTTTCCGAATCCGGCCGCCTGAACCCCGTGCATCTCATTCCTGACCACATTGAGAAATCCGCCGAGTTCCAAACCCCTGACTCCACCCGCATAACCGGCAAGGATATTCAGTGAAAACCGGTTGGTGATCAATCCCGAAACAAACCGGTTACTTCCGATAAAGGGAAGGAATGATACCTGAACCCATCGTTGCTCGATAACCTGTACGTTATCGGCCGTGACCCTTGTTTTCGAGGGCACCAGGGCCATTACCAGTTTCCGCTGGTTAATACTGGCCGGAGCCGGAGCCGACAACTGAAATTCAGACGGCACCCTGGTTATCGGTTTCAGGGAAACCGAGAGGGATAGCTGTTCCTTCGGCTTCACAATGATCAGGGTATCATTATACCCCACCTTGCTATAGCTTAAAACCTGTTTTTCGCGGTCACCCGGAACCGTAAGCGAATAGAATCCATCTGAATTCGTTGCTGAAACAAACATGCCCTCAACCTCATAAATACTGGCCGACGAAATGATCTCACCGGTCATGGCATCGTAGATATATCCGGTAATGATATACTCCCTGGGTTCTTCATCCCTTGCAACTCTCTTGCTGAGGCCCTCATTCAGCAGGATAATGTGATTGCCCAGGACCTTATACCGGATATCCGGGCCAACCAGGTCATAAAGAACCTGTTTGACCGGTTTATTGGTTGCATCAACCGAAACCAGGCTGTCACCCGGTATGATCTCTGAATTGTAGGCAAACTGGAAGTTCCCCGACTCCCCAATCTTGGGAAGTGCGTTTTTAAGTTCAATCCGGTTCAGATGAATGGTGATTTTTTTCTCCAGGTGATTTGTTTGTGCCGGTACCCGGACTGATATTCCGATCAGGATAATGATTGATAAGGCCTGCAAGATTCTACTCATTTTCATGACCGCATCCTTTTCCGTTAATGATATATTTCTCTTTATCCCTGCTCAGCTTCAGGTCAAACGTAGCTGCCACCACCTCCAGGATCTGTCCGATGGATTCATCCGTAAATGTGGCTGAAAGCATGCAATCCAGGACCGCTGCTTCTTTTACCTCGATATCGGCTTTGTAGTGTTTCCTGAGGAGGTCGAACACCAGAGACAGCCGGGTTTCCTGGAATATCAGTTTTTTATTTACCCAAAACAGCTCATCGGGTACCATATCGCCGGCTTTCCTGATCTCCCCGGTAGCATATCCGATCATCCCCCGTTCTCCGGCATTGAGTACTATTCTAACCGTATCCCCGGTAATGCTGTCCACTGCCGACAGCTCAACGTGACCGGTTTCCACGTACACGTCCAGATCGGAACCCGGGTAAGCCTTTACATGGAATGAGGTTCCCAGAACCTTGATCTGCCCGGATGCTACCCGTACAATAAAGGCTCTTTCAATATCAGGCTTAACCTCAAAGAACGCTTCACCGGTAAGCTCAACCGTCCGGCTTGTTTTTGCGAATTTCTTGGGAATGACCAGTTTGGTATCAGAATTCAGGACGACGGATGATCCGTCCGGCAGGGTGTCCTGCACTACCTCTGCAAAGCTTGCAAGGGTTATTGAATCGGGCCTGTTCTGAAGGATACGGGTAAATACAACGGATATGATGCCCAATACCAGGATGGCTGCAGCGAGCATAACAAAACGGTTTGTGCGGGCCCGAAGGCTGATTTCCTTTCCATGGGATTTGACCACACGGCTTTCATCCTGTTCAATCCTTTGAACCATCCGGGTCCAGGCTTTCCCGGCATCAAAATGAACTGATGCCGGATCGATCGTACCTGTGGCGGCCCAGGTTTTTTCAAGTCCTTCAAAAAAAGTCCGGTTCTTCTCCGATGAGTTCAGCCAGGATTCAACCTTTTGACGTCCTTCCTGTGAAATCTCACCCAGGAGATAAAGCACCAGCAGTTTTTGATCAATATGTACCTGATCCTTTTTCATATCCTATCTACCGATATGACAGTTCTAAACCGCCATTCACTAATTGTTCCGCTATAAAATTCCTATTCATCCCGAAATAATCCCTTAAAGATGAAAAGTATCAACGGGAGATACTGCACCAGCCTTTCCCTAAGGAACCTTAAGGCCTGATACATCTGATTCTCCACAGTTTTAACCGAAATATTCAGCTTGTCGGCAATCTCACGGTATTTCAGTCCTTCGAACCGGCTCAGCAGAAAAATTTTCCGCCGTTCTTCCGGAAGCAGTTCAATCGTTTCCCTGATCCGCTGCTCAAGCTCGGAAACCATCGTTTCATTGATGGGTTCCTGTTCGGCCCTTCTGATCTCTTCCTCATTAACAACTTTATAGGCTTCCCTGACCAAAATGTGATCGATCATGTTCATGCAGCCGTTTCGCACGGCCCTGAACAGATAGGATTGGATGGTTGTACTGATCGACAGTTCCTTGCGGTTTTTCCAGAGCTTGAGAAAGACGTCCTGCACAATATCCTCGGATGCATCCGGATCATTCAGGAACAGGTTTGCATAGGCGCATAACCGGCTGTAATGCATCTTGAAAAGATTTTCAAAACCGGCAAGATCAGCGACTGCAAAGGCCTTACTCTCTATTTTCGGGTCAGGCTCCAAGGCATCGGATTAGGTTAATCAGGCAATCAAAGGTAAAGAAAAACGGCCTGGTTACTTGATCTTCATCGACTTCCCCTCAAGGTACAGCCTGAATTCATCAGGTGTCTGGGGATTCGACATCTCAAATTTGACGTTGATGGTCTGAGCATCAATGGTTTCATACGTCAGGCGGAACCGGGGCATGTTCTGCATTGCGGCACTCGTAAACACAACCGCTTTATCGGAAAAGGAGACGGCATATTCGATCGTGTGATGCTCATTATCCCAATAGATAGCCTTCGAAGGAACTCCTGAATAATCGGGATAAATTACCATGAAGTCATCATGAACGAATGCCGGGCGGTCGGCTGTTGCCGGAAAAGCCGTATGGCTCCGTCGTGTAAGAATGTTGCCTTCCAGTTCCGTGGCAAAAGTGAAACTTCCGATACCCTGTCCCGGCTGACCATTTCCCTCACCGACCCATTCTCCGAACAGGTGTTTGAAACTATCCCAGTTTGCCGGCTGCTGAGCCGTAACCATCTGGCTTCCTGATAAAATCAGGATTAAAACAACTAACCTTACTGATTTCATATTGTAATTTTTAAGCCTCACTATTCCTCACAATACCTCACCACACCTTGTCCAGAGCCAGGTGCCGTTGTTATCCTTGGCATACAGGTCAATTACGCTGATTCTTAACCCTCAATGCTTCCTCGTATAACCTGATATCCTCTTCGGTTACAGGAACGATCTCTATATTATGGGGTATAGGCCGTGTATTCTCATCGACATGTATATAGGTGACAAAGCCGCTCACCAGGACTTTGTCTTCGTTCATTTTAGTAACCGTTACGTGAGCCATCAGGCTGCTCCTGCCCGTCAGGATTATCTTGGATACAAATTTAAGCACCTCGCCCGGATGAGCAGGCGCTGAAAAATACATCCCGTGAATCTGCAAACACACCACATTTTTCGGGTTGATCAGGTTGGCTGCAGCCACGAAACCCGCTTCCACGAACCATTCTGCCGTCCGTCCGGCAAAGAGGGTGCCGTGATGGTTCAGGTCTTCACTCTTGATCAACCTCAACGAGACCGCTTCAACCGGTCCGGTTTTCTTACTTTCCATCATGCTTAAAATTAGATCATGCTAAGATAAGGCAAAAGGCAGAAGGCAGAAGGCAAAAAATAGTAAGAGGTCAGAAGGAATAAGAAGATGTGGTTATGACTAACCCCAGACTTCAGTCTGGGGGAACCATCACGCATCAAACGTCACGCGTCACGCATCACGATTTGGCACTCACTCGTCACTGACCTGGTATTTCCCATACTCCTCGACGGTGTCAAACATCGCCAGCACGTTCTCCAGCGGGGTTTCGGGGAGGATAAAATCGTGAGAGGCGCCGGCGACGAATCCACCTCCGGGCTTCATGATCCCGAGTGTTTTGCGGGTCTCCTGCCTGACGTAATCGGGTGTTCCCTGGATCAGGGCAAACTGGGAATCGATGCATCCGTTGAACAGCAGTTTGTCACCGAAATCTTTTTTAAGGCCACGCAGATCCATTCCGTAACAGGAGGGCTGGATCGCATGGACGCCGTCAATCCCGGTTTCGATGACCTGGGGCATCAGCTCTCGGAATCCTCCGCAACAGTGCAACAACACTTTGCATCCGTATGCATGGCCCAGATCAGCCATCTTTTTAAACCGGGGAAACAGGTACTCGCCGAACAGATCGGTTCCGATAAGCGCCCCGTTATTGCTTCCCAGATCGTTTCCGATAAAGAAGATATCGATCAGATCGCCCACTTCGGCGAAGATGCGCTCGTTCACGGCATAGTAATAATCAAACACATAGCTGTACAAAGCCTGGGCCCATTCCGGCTCCGTGTACATCCGGATGAACAGGTTTTCCATCCCCGCGATATCGGCCGCATCGTGCCAGAAAGGCGACCAGTCACCACCAAGTATCGCAAAATCATCCTTGTGCCTTGAACCTTGAGCCCTGAGCTTTGTTATGTCGACGCGATTCGGATCGGGCCAGGGAAAGTCTTTCATTTCTTTGATCGTGGCATTAGCAAGCGGATGGCTTAGGGCCATGCCATAACCAACCCCTCCTCTTTTAATGCCGAAAGGCGCTTCCTCTTCTCCGCTTATCCCGATATAGGGCGCCGTGATCCGGCGGAAATCATCGCCAAACCGGATACGCAATCCTTCATCGTCGAGATTCAATGTACTTTTGGCATTATCCCAGAACTGCGGAGACGAGCCGCACCAACGCGGCACCTTGTCGGGCTCCTTGTGGTCAAAAGTGACCAGCACTCTTTCTTTCGAATTCATACAGGTTCGGATTTCATCGAAAGTTAGCTAATTCGCAAGTATCAAAGGCAGCAGTAATCCTCAATTGAAAAAAACAGTATATTCACGTTAACTTACAATATAAATCTTGCTTTATGTACCGTCGATGCCTGTTCTTTATCCTGATCGGATTGATGTTGAATTTCAACCTGGCTAACACCCAGGATTCCACCCGTTTTAAATTTGTTGAAGACTACCGGGGCGATGGAATGTTCGCTTATAACTTTTTTACCGGCGGGGATGCTGCCGATTTTACCACCTCGATCAAAGGTTTTGGTTCAGGACTGATCGATTATTTTGGCAGCAGGGCGTCGGTTGATATGGTGACTTTTGGTAGTGACAAGATTAATCTGAGCCTGGGTGTGGGGTTGTCAGTAATGAAATACCGGCTGTCAAACCATTTGATCTTTACCAATCCGGGCGGAGATGAGGCAATACAGTATGCTGCCGATACCGATGCAACACACGATTACCAGGATACCTTTTTCGGCTGGGGCAAAAGCAAGATTATAACCATAGATGCCTATTTCCCGCTGGATCTTAACATCGCCATCGGCAAGAACCTTGTGCTCACTGCCGGTCCTTATGCCGACTTCAACCTGTCGGCCCGCTACAAAATGAAGTATATCTCGGGCGAAGACCGTGTAAAAGAGTTGATCCGGTCAAAAGAGTTCCGGAAAATGAACCTGAGCACCTTCAAATATGGGGTGAGTGCCGGTTTGTATCACAAAAAATGGAAAGTCGGGATCTCCGGTACTTATTGTCTTGCACCATTCTTCCAAACAGGACTGGGGCCCGACCTCCATGAGGCCCGGGTTACTGCCTCTTTCGTGATTGCCAATATCAAAGAAACTTTACGTCAATCCATTGCATCAAAAAATTAAAAAATGAAACAAATGATTACCCTTTCTTTGTTGACCCTGGCAGCCGCGATAATGCCGGCCAGGATTGCAGCCCAGCCGACACTGGATCGTTCGACGGTCAAACAATTGGATCTCAAACGGTACCTGGGCACCTGGTATGAGATCGCCCGCTTCCCCCATTCATTCGAAAAAACGCTTCAGGGAGTGACTGCAACCTATTCTCTCCGCGATGACGGGAAAATCAAAGTGCTGAACCAGGGCTACGAAGGTTCTATTAACGGACCGCTGAAAACAGCTGTCGGAAAAGCCAAGATCCCGAATCCTGCTGATCCCTCAAGGCTGAAGGTTTCCTTCTTCCTCTTCTTTTATGCCGATTATCTGGTCATGGAGCTGGACCCAGACTATCAGTGGGCGCTGGTTGGCAGTAAAACTGAGAATTATCTCTGGATCCTCAGCCGTACCCCTAAAATGAATCCGGCCATCTACGACAACCTCGTTGCCAATGCCAAAAAACGGGGCTATGATGTAAGCAAGCTGACGAAAGTGCAGCAGAAGTAGAGAGCTTAAAGGCATAGGGGCATACGGGCTTGCGGGCATACGGGCATACGGATATCGGAATTTATATCCAGATTGAATAGACCTTCTTAATTCTTAGGCCGGAATCAGGCTGGTAAAGAAAATAAATCCGGCCATTCAGGAACTGGCACTTCTCAATGTGCCGGAAATCTCTCACTATAAACCGGCGAATTTCCTGGCCGGTTTCAGGATTGATCTCAATGAAATATGTGGAAGGACCTTGAGGGTATTCTAAATAAATTTTACTTGTGCCTATATCCAAATGAACATCCTGATAATGTATCCCGTTCAGCTCTGTAATCATACCAGCTTCCCTAATGATTCCTCCGTTTTCATCGAGCCAGAATATGGTGGCAGCCTCCCTGTCAAAAATCAATTGATTCTTGCCATAGGGGATCATTTTGGTAAACACACCGTGATAATTAGTTAGTAAGTTGAACTGGCTATGAAAGTACTTGGTGTAATTAGCTTCATAAGCTTTTAAGTATGGCATCCATAGAGAATAATGACTTGGGCTCTTTAATTCAGGTTTAAGCTTGTACACATCCTTATCTTCGTCGGCCATCATTGATGTACTGCCATTTAGTTGTTTTAATGTTTCGGTTGAAACCGGCACTTGTGCTTGTTGTTTCCAGGTGTTGTTAAGGGATTCAGCCTGGCGTTCATTCTTCAAGCCGCCTGTCGTATAAATGATCATGGCATCCTGGCTGTCGCGCACAGCAAAATAGTTGTCATATTGATGATGAGCCGAGCTTTTCTTCAGGAATAGTAACGAATCTGACACACCGCAAACAGGAACTATAAAGTCGGAAATAAATGACCCCTGATATCTGTTCAGGATAGTAACCTGCTTTCGGGTCACCTTGAGTTCAAAGGCGGAATCAGCGCAAAACGCAAAGATATTACCCAGGCAATCCTGATACAATGAGTCGAGATGGGTAAAACTTTGATTGTTAATCATTTTTCCTGATAGATCGGCCAGTAAAATCTCCTTCCGCAACGCGTTCCCGTTTTTATAGCCTAATGCAACTATTTGTTTGCCAACAATCTTGAAGTCAATAATGGCATACGGATCTTTTTCGAAAAGTGTAGAACGGGCTTTAACCTGAACTTCATTGATTTCTACCGGACTGGATGCCAGCAGGAAATTACGGTTTTGATTTTTGTATTCAGACAAGTACTGACTTTCGGTTTCGATGATAATGGTATCCCGGAGATATCCCATGCATTGAATGAATAGAACAGAAGGGAAACCGGTCAGCTCAAATGAGAACACGCCTTGATCATTGGCTGATGTTCCCCGCCCGCTGTTTTTCAATATGATACTGGCCGCATTGACCGGCTGGCGGGTTTTACTGTCGAGGATGGTGCCATCAACCTGATATTTCTGCCCGAAACCATTAAAGGTATTGAAGAGAAAACACAACAGAAAAAGGTGGCTGGGCGTTCTCTTAGACATACAACAGATCTTTTTGAATCTCTTTAAAATATTTCGGCTTAACGCCATTGCGCGATACCAGATCGAAACGGCTTTCCCTCTCCCCTCTCCCGCGACCAAAGGGAGCGCGGGAGAGGGGTTGGGGGTGAGGTGAATCGCTATTGCACCTCGGAGAGTGGTTAGGGGTGAGGTAAATCGCTACCAAGGGCTCAAAGCTATTCCACTATCACTTTCTGGCACCTGAGCACACCCGAACCGTTGACCGATAGCAGGTAAACTCCCTGCGGGAGATCAGTCAGTTCCAGCTGAGTTACTATTCCGGAAATGGCATCCGTGATCGTGAGAGATCTTTCCATCCTGGTCTTGCCGGTCAGGTCGGTGAGGCATATCCGGATGTCACCGGCCGGGAAACCGGTGATCCTGACCGTGGTACTTTCACGGGCTGGATTCGGGAATACACCTATGGACACTCCGGCTATTTCCATATCCGGACCGGTTCCGAGGATACTCAGGACCAACTTGTAGAGTTCCGAACCGGCATCATTGTAATTGGCGGGAAAGAGCAGGCCGTTGGCTATGGCAAATTCCGTTTCAGCGCCAAGCGGATTTGTATTGGGTGCCACAGTGGGCATATAAATGGTCACCTGTCCGGGTACTCCCTGTGTTGAGTAAAGTGCCGAACTGTTTCCTTCCCAAGCACCCACGAAAACCAATCTCCGGTTATAGGTGATGAAATCGTGAGGGCTCCCGTTGCCGGTGGCAACCAGGTCGGCAAACAGGGTTGTTCCATCGGCAGTGCCGTCGGAGGACCAGAGTTCAAATCCGTGTAACTGGTCCTGTGCCCGGAACCAAAGCTGGTGGCTGAAAACGTACAGCTGATCCGGCCATGAACTCTCGGGTCCCTCATAAATATCCCTGACCATAACCGTCCCCTGGGCTGTACCATCGGTTTTCCATAATTCTACTCCATGAATACCGTCCCTGGCGGCAAAGTACAACTCATCATTGCAAACTGTCAGGCCGGACAGCTGGGCATCCCCTCCAACGAAAATATCAGCTACGCCTGTAGTTCCAAGGGTTGTACCGTCGGTTCTCCATAGCTCCTGGTCCTCATGGTTGCCATTGACAGCGAAGTAAAGATAATCACCCATTACCGTGAATTCGTGCGGCGAGCCCGCCCAACCGGAAGCAAGATCTTTCAGCTTGGAAGTTCCAAGCGCGCTCCCGTCGGAAACCCACAATTCTTCATCCTGAAATTCATCGGTGGCCGAGAAATAGAGTTTATCCTTGAAAACGGTCAGGTTGGCCGGATCGGAATCCCCGCTCCCGTTGATATCCTTCAGCATCAGCGTACCCATCGGGATGCCGTTCGATTTCCACAATTCGGTGCCGTTGGTACCATCATTTGCCGCGAAATAGAGGCTTCCGTTCATTTCCGTAAAACCGGTCATGTGAGAATTACCATTCGCATTGATACTCTTGAGCAATGCTGTTCCGGCATCGGTTCCGTTAGTCACCCACAGCTCGGTGACCGGATCGCCATTGACAACTTCGAGGTAGAGTTTATTATTGAAGACTATCAGAGGCGTAACATGCCCGTTGTAGGAACTGGTGTGCATATGAAAGTCCCTGATCATATACGTTCCATTTGCGGTCCCGTCTGAGTTCCACAATGCATAACCATTGGTATGGTCGTCTGCACAGAAATACAACTTGCCATCAAAAATCATGAAGTGTTGCGGATAGGAATCACCCGATGGATTTATGTCTTTTACGAGATCGATCTGGCACCAGGCCGGGCCGGAAATCAGAATTAAAAAACATGCGAAAAATGCTCTCATGGTTTGGGGGGTTTTGTTAACTCGCTAAAAGTTACGTCAATAACATACATAATCCAAATTTTTTTTTGATAATGAACACGGATTGCCCTGGCGAAATACCACCGTCGGATTAGTATATCTGAGAAAGAAAAAATAGTATTTTTAAAAGAGTTAACCTGACCTGCTTCTGCTTTTTGCTGAATCGGATGAAACTGTAAAAATCAACCCATGAAGAGGCTTCTCATACTTATTGGATCAGTGGCTGTGATCGTCATCCTGATCCTGATTAAAATCTTTGCTTTTTCGGGCAAGAAAGAAAAAGCAGCCACCCCGGATATGAATCCGGTGCTTCCTGTGGAATGCTTTGTCGCCAGGGATACCCTGGTAGATTATCAGGTTGAGACGGTGGGGACCCTGACGGCCCGGGAACGGGTCGACATAGTCAGCGAAATCTCCCGGAAGGTGGTTGGAATCTATATGAAAGAGGGCTCTTTCGTCAAAGCCGGGCAATTGCTGTTTAAACTGGACGATGCAGATATCACGAGCAGGATCAATAAGCTGACCATTCAGGCTAAACTCGCCCGGGCAAATGAATCACGGGATCAGGTTCTGCTCTCAAGGGGAGGGATTTCCCAGGAACGGTTCGATGAAGTATCTAATCTGCGTCAAACCCTCGAGGCTGAGATTGAAGTCCTGAAGGTGGATCTGGCCAAAACGGAGATCCGGGCACCATTTGCCGGTAAGATCGGACTAAGGAATACGAGCCTGGGCGCCCTGGTAACGCCTGGTTTCGTTCTGGCCAACCTGCAGGATGTCGGACGAATTACCGTTGACTTTTCAGTTCCCGAGCGCTATTCCCCCAGCCTTCAGCCAGGAACACCGGTTACCTTTCGCACGGATTACCTTCCTGCAGAACAAACGGCAACGGTCGAAGCCATTGAACCTGCCGTGGATCAGCGCACAAGAACCCTCCTGGTCAGGGCTGCCACCCAAAATACAGAGGGCAACCTGGTTCCGGGTACTTCTGCAAAAGTTATGCTGACGCTGCTCGAAAAAACCAAAAGCATATTTGCTCCCACCTCCGCCCTCATACCCTCTGCCAGCGGATATACGGTTTTTTTGAAAAAACAAGGCAAAGCACAGCCAACCCCTGTTAAGGCAGGCATCAGGAACCGTGACTTCGTTCAGATCCTCGAAGGGATCCAGGCGGGTGATACACTGGTTACCACGAATATACTGAGAGTTAAAAAAGGTTCACCGCTTAAAATCATTAAGACCAACTGAGATGAGCCTGTCATCAGTAAGCATTAACAAGCCGGTTCTGGCTATCGTTTTTACCCTGTTGATCGTCATATTCGGGGCGGTCGGTTTCTTCTACCTCGGGATCAGGGAATACCCCGAAATGGATCCTCCGATTGTAACGGTCAACACGGTCTATACCGGCGCAAATCCCGAAATCATTCAGGCCCAGATCACGGAGCCGCTCGAAGATGCCATTTTCGGTATTGAAGGGATCCGGGTGCTCTCATCAGTCTCTACCGATCAATCGAGCCTGATTACCGTCGAGTTCTACCTTGGAAAAGACATGGAAGCGGCAGCGAATGACGTCCGCGACAGGGTTTCAAAGGCCATTAAGCTTCTGCCGAAGGATGTGGATCCCCCGATCGTAGAGAAACTGAGCGCCAACGCCAATCCCATCATTCTGATGAAGGTCAAAAGCCAGGAACATAATATCATGGAAGTGAATGACCTGGTTGAAAATACCATCAAGACCAGGCTGCAGACCATTCCGGGCGTGGGCGACATGAAGCTCTTCGGCATGAAAAGATATTCCATGCGCCTGTGGCTCGATCCTTACAAGATGGCATCCAACGGGATCACTTCTTCGGATATTGAGCAGGCGGTGAACCGCGAAAATATTGAACTTCCATCCGGACGGGTCGAAGGATCGCTGACAGAGCTGACCATTCGTACACTGGGATTGCTTCAGACACCCGAAGAGTTTGACCGGATCATTATCAGGCACCAGAACGGCAACATCATCCGGCTGGCGGATGTCGGGCGTGCCGAGATTTACCCGTTAAACGACCGCTCAACCGTCATTGAGAATCAACAGCAGATCGCAGTCATCGGAGTAGTTCCCCAAACCGGTGCCAATAATATTGCCATTGCCGATGAATTCTATAAACGGATGGAACTCCTGAAAGACGAGATACCTCCGGGATATGAAGTCAGCATCGGATACGATTTTACAAAATTTGAGCGCGGTGCGGTCAAAGAGGTCGAACAGACCATGATCCTGGCTCTTCTCCTGGTGGTCCTGATCATTTTCTTTTTCCTGCGCGACTGGCGTTCTACCATTATCCCCGTTGTGGCCATCCCCGTTTCCATCATCGGGACATTTATCATCATGGCGCTGATGGGACTGACCATCAATGTCCTCACCCTGCTGGCCATGGTACTGGCAATCGGTCTTGTCTGTGATGATGCGATCGTGGTCCTGGAAAACATCTATTCCAAGATCGATACGGGCATGCATCGGAAGGAAGCGGCACAAAAGGGGATGAAAGAGATATACTTCGCCGTGGTTTCGACAACGATCACCCTGGCAGCGGTATTCCTTCCGGTCATGTTTCTGCAGGGACTGATCGGAAGGCTGTTCAAGGAATTTGCCATTGTCCTGGCTGGTTCCGTTCTGATATCGGCTTTTGTGGCTTTGACCCTTTCCCCGATGATGTGCTCGAAAATCCTGAAAGTCCAGAGGAATCTCAATATGAACTGGCTGGTTGCCAAAACCGAGCCTTTCTTTTTGGGTTTGAACAGGACATACCGGTATTCCCTTAAAGGTTTCATAAAACGGAGATGGCTGGTATTTCCGATTTTTCTGGTGTTGTTAGTCCTGATCGTTGTGTTTTGGAAATCCCTGCACAAGGAGATGGCTCCTTTGGAGGACCGGTCGAATGTCCGCATGCAGGTGCTGGCTCCCGAAGGTTCTTCCTATGAATTCATGGAGAAGTACATCGGGGAGGTGGGACAATATATTACGGATTCTTTTCCTGAGGTTATAACATCTTTCTCCCTGATCTCCCCGTCATTGGGAGCCATCGATAATCCGAACAAGGCCCAGCAGATCGTCTATTTCACCGATCGTGAGGACCGGTCGCGAAGCCAACACGAGATCTTCCAAAAAATGACCCGTGAACTGCCTGCCATTACCGGGATACGTTGTTTTCCGTTCGAACCTCCAACGATCGGCGACCGGTTCTCGGGACAACCGGTTCAATATGTTCTCCTGGCTCCTGATTTGAAGGAACTTACCAAAGTGCTCCCCGAGTTTCTTGAGGAAGCCCGGAAAATCCCATCCCTCCAGCTGGTCGATGCCAATTTTAAAGTCAACAAACCGGAGCTGAGGATCACGATCGACCGGGAAAAGGCAGCCCAGCTGGATGTATCCACCCAGGAAATCGCCCGTACCCTGCAACTGACCCTGAGCAGCCAGCGCTATGGCTACTTTATCATGAACGGAAAACAATACGAAATCATCGGGCAGACCATGCGGTACGACCGTGACAAGCCGGATGCATTGAAAGCCCTTTATGTTCGCAACAGGAGCGGGGATTTAATCTCGCTTGATAACCTGATCCGGATGGAGGAATCGATCAACCCTGCCGCTATTTATTCCTTCAACCGTTACATATCGGCCACTATTTCGGCCGGAGTAACTTCCGGCTCTACCCTCGCTGACGGAATCAAGGCCCTCGATGAAGTATCGAAAAAAGTGCTGCCCCCTACCATGAAGACCTCGCTGGCCGGACAGTCGCGCGATTACCAGGAAAGCTCCTCGAGCCTGGCTTTTATCTTCCTGCTGGCCATCGTATTGATATTCCTGATCCTGGCTGCCCAGTTCGAGAGTTTCACCGATCCGCTGATCATCATTCTTACCGTCCCGCTTGCAGTTGCCGGCGCACTGTTTACCCTCTGGTACTTCAACCAGACCATGAATATCTTCAGTGAAATAGGTATAATCATGCTGATCGGTCTGGTCACCAAAAACGGCATTCTGATCGTGGAATTTGCGAACCAGAGGAAGGCAGGAGGGCTTGACAAGGTTGAGGCCGTACAGAGGGCTGCCATTTCCAGGCTGCGCCCTATTTTAATGACCTCTTCCGCAATGATCCTGGGCATCCTTCCGATCGCCCTCAATATAGGAGCTTCAGCCGAGAGCCGCCAGTCACTCGGCATTGCGGTTGTCGGGGGCTTGTTCTTTTCCACCTTTCTGACGCTCTATTGCATACCGGCAATCTATTCCTACCTGTCAAGGAATCCGAAGACCGCAGCCATCGATTACACTGAACTGACTATTGCGAAGGAACCTGTATTCACAGATAACATCAGTTGATGAAAAAAATAGCAGCAACGGTTTTATGCTTGTTTATCCTGATTTCCGGTATCCGCAGTCAGGAACTGATGACACTCGACCAGGCTGTGTCGATAGGATTGTCCAACAACTACGGGATTATGATGTCCCGGAATTCTATCCAGACTGCCAAAAATAATGCCTCCCCCGGAAATGCGGGCATGCTTCCGACGGTGGGTGTGAATGCCGGTTACACGAAAGGTCTGAATGATGCCCGGGTTAAAGTGGCAACCGGAAACGAACTCGATAATCCCAGGGCGGAATCCGACCTGCTGACAGGAGGCATCGGACTGAACTGGACCATTTTCGACGGGCTCAATATGTTTATTACCTACGATAAACTGAAGAAGATTGAGGAGGCCAGCGAACTGAGCGGCAAAATTGCCATTGAGACCACTGTCGCCAGGATAATTTCCGGATACTATGATATCGTTCACCTGGGAAAAATCAGGGATATGTTCGAGGAACAGGTTGAGATTTCGAAATTCCGCTGCGACCTGGCGAAAATGCGTTTCGAAACGGGTGCCGGTTCAGAGATGGAATACCTGAAAAGCCGCGTGGAACTGAATGCCGATATAGCCAATCTTTCCACCCGGAAAACACTGCTTGAAAATTCGAAAACAACGCTCAACGACCTGCTTTCGAGAGATGTGACCACCGGTTTTTCAGTTATCGATTCAATTCCGGTTGAAGAGGTTCTGAATTATGACACGCTTCTTTTGTCCCTGGTTAACGCCAACCGGAACCTTCAGCTGACCGATAAAACCAGGCAGATCGCGGAACTCGATGTCAAAACCACTCAGGCCAGCCAATGGCCGACCCTGACTTATTTTGCCGGTTTCAACTATTACCGCAATGAAACGGAAGCCAATTTCATCCAGTACAACCGGTATTTCGGACCGACGACGGGCCTGACGCTGAACATGAAGATCTTCGATGGCCTCAATCAGAAGAGAAAATACAAGAACGCCGTCCTCTCCCTGGATTCCTATGAGCTGGCCGTAAAACAGATGGAGAACCAACTGTTGGCTCACCTCAGCAGGATATACAATGAATACCGGAATCAGTTGGAGATGATCGGTTTTGAGCGGGAAAACCTGCAATTGGCTGTCAGGGATATGGAGCTGGCAAAGGAAAGCTACCAGATCGGGGCCATTTCATCCCTTGAGCTCCGGGAAATGCAGGAGGACCTGCTGATGGCCAGGAACAGGCTGGCAACTGCACAATTCAATGTCAAGCTCACGGAAACAGAACTCCTGCTGTTGAGCGGGAAACTGATCAACTGATCAATCCCGGATAAAAGGGCTCAGAAACGACAACACATTTGTGGTAAGGAATTCAATATTGTACCCGCCTTCCATAATGATCAGCGTGGGAACTTCCAGTTCATGGATCACATATTCCGCCAGGCTTTTATAAATATCCGACGACAACTTGAACTCTCCAAGTGTGTCCTTCTCATAAGTATCCACTCCCAGGGAGATGACCAGATAATCTGTCCGGAAGCTCTTAAGCAGCGATACGGCTTCACGGAAAATCCCAAAATAGGCCTCGTCGGTGGTCCCCTTCGGGAGCGGGAAATTGATGTTTTTCGGGGAATTCTCAGACCTATAACCGCTTATATACGGATAGGAATAGGCCGGATCTCCGTGGATGGATACCAGCCTGATATTTTCCTGGCGTCTCACAATATCCTGAGTACCGTTCCCATGATGAAAATCGATATCCAGGATCCCGACTTTCTTATTTCCTCCTGCTTCAGGATCTCCCTGGTCCTGCAGAAATTTGGCTGCAAGCGCAGCGTTGTTCACAAAACAGTACCCACCGGCAAAGTCATACCCTGCATGGTGACCGGGCGGACGGCAAATTGAAAAGACGTACGGTTCTCCGCCAAGCAGGTAGTTGGCTCCGGTCAGTGCCGTATATCCCGAGAATCTTACCGCTTCCCAGGTGCCTTTAACGATCATTGTGCAGCTATCGGTCATGTAATAGCCGGCCATACCCAACGGGCTTTTTAAAGGAGGCTGACCGCGCATGCTGCCCAGTGCGAAAAACTCGGGCATGATGCCTTCATTCCATAGCCCTTCCGCAATCCATTCCTCATAGGCAGTCTCCAGATATTTAAGATAGTGTTGTGCGTGGACTTTTCTGAAGTGAACCATACCGAATGTCTCCGCCTTGGCCAGTTGGACGCCGGGAACATCCATCAGCGATTCGTAGATGAGTTCTGCACGCTCGGGAGATTCCCCGTATGCGGCTACCTGATTCGATATAAACTCCCTGGGCGGATCATGCAGGATGTGATGCGGAGAATAAACGGCGATCATAATAAAGATCAGGATTATTCTATGATATTCGGATCACGCTCCCTGATGTAACTAAGCAATTCTTTGGCAACATCGGAAACAAGACAGATCTTGCTGTAATCCAGGTCCACGTTATTCAGGTACTGAAGAATGAGAGCCTCGCCAATCCTCGATTCGGGCATGATGCCGGCAAAGAAAAATCCAAGTTTCTCGATCTCTTCGGTCATCCTGTAGGTAACCGGATCCTCCAGTCTCAGGAAGAGGTTGATGGCAGCAATACCCTGCACACAATAACCCCGCAAAAGTTTGCGGATCTGCCGGATCACATCAGGCCCATAGGTTGCGATAAAGATCTCTGCACAACTTTCCAGTTCATTAATACCTGTATGAATCACTGATTCGGCTTCATCGGAAATTAAAGGGCCGGCTGCGCAAACAATAAAGTTCTGGGTAGCTCCCAGGTGATTATACAGCTTGTCAATCATCGCTTTATGATGTTCCGGCGCATACAGGTTGTGTGGAGCGGGAGGCTCCATATACCGGAAGCCAAGAGCCACGCTGATCCGCTGTGAAGCATCCTCGATGCCCTTGAATTTCCAGGATGCAGGGCTGGTAGCCAGCAACAGCCCGCAATCGTTGATCTGGAATTTGATCATCGACTTTTGTGTGAACGGATGGTTGGTTACTGCATAGGCATAAATACCCTTGAGTTCCCTCTTTTTGGGTACATTAAAGAGAAAATCCACCATCCGGTTCAGCGCTCCCTGGCCTCTGTATTCCACGTTCACGAACACGAAAGTCAGCTCCGCGCAGGTGTCATCCGGATATTGATACAACAGGGCCGAATGGCCCATGAACACATTATCCTTGGTGACCGCCACCACGGAGATCATTTCGGAGGTCCGGTTCATCTCAACCAGCCGCTCCGGATAATAAATATGATCATCGAAAAAAGTATACCCGTGCGTTTTGTAAGCACACCGCGATACTTCAATGGCTTCACGTTCCTCAAGACCCCTGACATCATAATCGATCTTTTCGGTTATGACACCCGGCTCCTGTTTCTGGGTGGTTGTCTCAGCTTCAGACTGTTGCCTGGCCGCCCCCGGCAGATATTTAATCATGACCGTTTCTTTCCCGTGCATCCCCAGGTTGCGGAACGACAGGTCGTCCATCATCTTCTGAATGAGATAGATCCCCAGCCCGGTTGTAGGTATGGTATCCAGGTTTTTCGTTATTTCAAATTTCTTGATCTGCTCGGGGTCAAACGGAATACCCATCTCTTTCAGCCTGATCCTGATCCCCCCGGGAATTTTCTCACAGATAATATCAAAAGTGGGATTCCCCTCATCGCTGGTATGTTTCATAACGTTTGAGACCGATTCTTCGATGGCAATATCGATCTGCATCAGCTCATCACCGGCAAAGCCGGCTTCTTTTGCAATTTCCCTGACAAACGTCTGAACCATAAACGAATAGCTCATCTTGTTGGGAAAGGTCATTTGTATGGATTCGTTATTTTCCATAGGAGATGTTTTAGGCTGATTAAAAATATTCCACAGGTTAGGAGTCAGTTCAAAGATAATCTATAACAACCGTAAACAAAACACATATCTGCCGCAAATGAGTGTTCCGGCTTTCGGGTTATTTTCTATTTTAGCCGGATATAGAAACCTTCCCTCCCCGGATAAACAGAACTAAATCGAGATCGTCATGAAAAAAACTGCTCTCACAATCATTATATCCCTCATGGGTTTGACAGGTCTGAAGGCCCAGATCAGTCCGTCTTTCGGAATTAAGTTCTCCGGATATATCCGGACCGATGTAATCTATGACACGCGTCAATCCTCCGCTTCCAACGGTCTTCGGGAGGGCCATTTTTACCTCTTCCCGGATAATTTCCTGTATGACGCAACAGGGGTCGACGTAAACGCCAGCCCCTCCTTTCACATGCTGAGCATTCAATCACGGCTGAAAGGCGATATCCAGGGTCCGGATGCATTCGGAGCCAAAACATCAGGGGTATTGGAGGCTGAATTTTTCGGAACCAGCGAAGCCGATTTGAACGGTTTCCGCCTGCGTCAGGCCTATACTAAACTCGACTGGGGCAAAACCTCGCTTTTAATCGGACAGGCCTGGCACCCCATGTTCCCGACCGAGTGTTACCCGGCAACAGTGAGCTTCAATACCGGTGCGCCGTTTACCCCCTTCAGCCGGAATCCGCAGGTAAGGTTCACTTACAACCCGGGGAGATTTTCGGCTGCTGTGACTGCTTATTCCCAGCGGGATTTCACGAGCACCGGTCCCGACGGATCCGGAAATAAATACATGAGAAACAGTGGCTTACCGGGATTGAACGCCCAGGTCAGGATTCTGGTTACTTCAGCCGGATTTGCCCTGATCGGCGGCGATTTGAAGGCCATAAGGCCCGAACTCCGGACATCTGAGAACTTTGAGAATCTCAACACCCTGAGCAGCCTGGCCGGATTCGCCACCCTGCACCTGAAAACCAAACCGGTATCAGTAACCCTGATGGGCACCTATGTCCAGAACGCTACCGATCTGACCATGATCGGAGGATATGGTGTGGCGGATATCATCGACACGCTGACAGGCATCAGGACTTTCTCCAATCTTACCACCGCAAGCGGATGGATCGACCTGTACACCAATGGTGAAAAAATACAGGCAGGACTGTTTGCCGGTTACAGTAAAAACCTGGGTTCCGCATCGGAACTGAACGGCCCGCTGTACGGAAGAGGTACTAATATTGATTACGTGGCGAGGATCTCCCCCAGGCTCCTGTTTATCAGCGGAAAATTCACTTTTTCCGCAGAATTCGAAACCACCTTTGCCGCCTATGGAACGCCGGATAGCTTTGGGAAAATAATGAATTCAGAGCCGGTGACCAATTACCGGATGCTGCTGGCGGCTACCTATAAGTTTTAGTGGCCGGCTACTCAACAACAACCTTCCTGATCCGTAACTCTTTGCCGTTGTTTACCCTCAGATAATAGATCCCCTTTGCAAATCCGCTGACGTCGATCTCCTCCCGGATACTGTATGCTGCCGGTATTTCATTGCGGTAAACCACCTGCCCCCGGAGGCTGACGAGTTCGAGGCAAAGCTCGGTTGGAACATCAAAAGAGACCGCTACTGTAAACCGGTCATGTGACGGATTCGGATAGACCATCAGACTGCTTGTCAGGTCGTCGTTTTCTACGTCTGAAACACCCTCAAAGCTTAGGTTAAGCAGGTAGTCGATGGCTTGCGGAGGCGACCAGCTGGATATGATAACATAGTATGTACCTGCCTCGATTTTCTTCCGGAACTTCCCTCCATTCGGTCCGCCCGTGAATGCCTTACAATGATCTTTGGGAAATTCTTCCACCGGGCATACATCAATAACATGGATCGAACCATAAGTACCGATGATGTCCCCGGTCAGGTAACCGTCGTCAGGCAGTGTAATGGTGTAAACCTTATCGTTACCTTCCATGTAATTGATATATGGGGAGCAGGGGGAGCTGTTGTAATCATCGTTCAAGCCAACGGTTGTTCCAAAGTGGTTAACAGCCGGCAATCTCAGCGGGATCGCATTTTCGCAAACGTCACCGTCAACCGGATAGGTTGCCTTTATGTTGAAATAGAATCCCTCGTTGGCGTGCGGGGAGTCCGGCCAGGCCAACGGCCAGAAGAGATAGATGGTTTCACCCGCATTCATGACCTTTTGAAGGATAACAGCTTGAGGACCATATTTACAACTTTCCATGTATTCACCGCCACCGCATAGTAAGGTTCCCTCACAGTCAGAATACCCATACAGGTATAGTTCCCAAGAGACATTCCCGATGCGCCGCTGGTGAATGTGGCAGCTGTTGACTTCCACGATGGAGAACTTGTCGGCCGTGTATTTGAACCAGGTATCCTGTTTCGGAGCCCAGTTTTCACCTTTATGGGCAACGGTGGCTTCATAGCAGCTCAATCCTTCACCCGTCAGCGGAATTTCATAGGTCATATCACTGTATAAGCCGTAAGTAATGAAGACCTTCCCGGTTTTAACACCTAAGTCGGCTGGTTTGAAATTAACCGAGAACTTCAGGAATTTCCCGCTGTTGCCAACGGGAAATGCATAGCCGCTGTCTGCAATAACCTCGAACGGATAGGAATTGGTGTCGTTCAGAGTGAAACATTCTCCGGTAATTTCGATCTTTTTGATCTTCAGAACGGAAACGCCTGTGTTTCTAATCGTAAAATTGATTGTATTGGAAAGTCCCACCTGCACACCGTAAAAGTCACCGGTCTTTGGTGTAACCGAAAGGACCGGGGTTGTAACGGACACTCCGGTTACCGGGTTGGTTACTGCTTTAACCGGGGCAGGCCCAATCAACACCAGCAGACCGAACACAGCATACAGTTGTCTCATCTGGTTTGAGGTTATAATGAGATCAGAATCATAAAAGTAAGAAATCCGGATTTAATGACGAAAATTCTTTTCCCTCCGGCATATGATTGTTTACAGGCATCGGGTTATTTAATAATACTGGATATTCATTCATTCGATTGAAGTTAATAATCGCCTTTCCCCCATGAGACCAGATATTGTTTGGATATCGGACACTTAATTGCCGGTTCAGTCAGGGGATTGTGAGGAGGCAGGTTCGAAAACAGGGAGAAGGAGAAATTATTGGGTTGGCCAATAATACTTTAGAAGGGTCGTTAATATTATAACAAGACCAAAAAACCAATAAGAAGAGATATGAAAACGAGATTATTCCTGATCATCTTTGCATTAGTCAGCTTAACAGCCAAAGGGCAGTTTCAGTTACAAACCGCCTATCAAGTTAGTGATGTTTGGCGTAGCGGCACCGTGGAATTGGGATATGGTATAACAAACCACATTATTTCGATTGGCTATCAACTCAACAGAGACTGCAGACCCACCGATGAAGAAGGCAATGTTTTTAGGAGAAGGTTTTTTGGCAGGACTATGATGGAAAGTTCCAGCCTTTCTCTGGGGTATGAATACAAATTTAAATTACCCAACCGTTCATGGCGGCCATCCGTTTTTGCTAGCGCCATTGTTTCACATGCGCCGTCCAAATTCTATGGACATATTATGGATTCGACTGAAACAGGTGGGGTTGCATTAGTCGATATAATTACCGAATTTCAGCCGATGACCGCAATTGAAACCTATATCGGATGCGGATTTGATCTCGATTTGACGGATAATTTTTACCTGTATCAAAAATGGGGAGTCGGATACGCACAGTTTATCGGTACTCCACATGGCAAGGACGGTGAATTTGGAACGAAATTCCAAATGGGGTTGGGTTACGTGTTTAACAAAAGAAAATAAAACGAATCCGGATCATTCTGGCGTCTTCCTGGCATAAACGAAAAAACACTTACCCGTTTGATGAGGTAAGTGTTTCATTTTCTGGCGCTCCATCCTGGACTCGAACCAGGGACCCTCTGATTAACAGTCAGATGCTCTAACCGACTGAGCTAATGAAGCAATATCGTAAGAACTCGTGCCCCCTCTGATTAATCCCGATAGATCGGGACTCTAACCGACTGAGCTAATGAAGCAATATCGCAAGAACTCGTGCCCCCTCTGATTAATCCCGATAGATCGGGACTCTAACCGACTGAGCTAATGAAGCTGAGCTAATGAAGCGTTTAAGAGGATGCAAATGTAAGCCTTTTTTTATAAAAACAAAAATCCATCACGCAAGCCCCGGCAGGAAAGGAATCATGCATTTCCACCCATGAAAAGACTGCACAACTGGTTGACCACATTCACTTTTGTTTTGCATCCGTCAGAAAACAATTAACTTTAGAACACTTTACGCTGGAATATGGTTTGTTATAAGCATCCGGTATCAAGCAGGCTTCTTGTTCTGTTCATCAGCAGTATGTTACTTTCTGTTCCCATGAACATTGCTTGCGGTCAGGATTCTTCGCAGGGGTTTAACAGAGAGCTGGCTCTCCGGTATATACAAAACAGGGATTCAAACGCCCTGGTTATCACAGAGAAATACATCGAATATTCACTCCACCAGCATCAGGATTCTATTCTGGCCGATGCCTATCATCTTCGCGGATTGGCATTAAAAAGCCTGGAGCATAATGTGAATGCCATAATGGCTTTCCTGAAAGAACGGGAAATCAAAATAAAGATCAATGACAATCAAGGCCTTGCAGAAGCCAATCTAAGTCTGGGAGAGGGTTACCGGGCAATCTATGATCCGGTCTCGGCGGCCCGGTATCTTTCAGAGGCTCTCCATTTGTTTCAGGAATCTGGAGATGAATCAGGAATTGCAAGAACATTGAACCGTCAGGCCGCTGTAAACATTGATTTTAATGACCCGGCAGGGCTCGACAGGGGTTACCCTCAACTCCTCGAATCCCAAAAACTGGCAGAGAAAATCGGGGATTATGATCTTCAAGTAAATAATCTGATCATGACGGGTGCGTATTTCGGTTACAAGGACGATTATGAGACAGCCCTTGATAATCTGTTCAAGGCTAAAGAACTGATTGCCAAGGCTATAAATCAATATCATCTTTCTTTGGTTCTGAAAAACATCGGAACTATATACTACAAAGCAGGGAATGCTCCTAAAGCTGTCGAATATCACAGGCTAGCCTACGACGATGCGCTCAGGTCAGGCATTAAAGTCTATCAGTGGCTTGCAGCATATGGTCTAGGCCTTGCCTATTCCAAGATGAATGAGGAAGACAGCGCATATAAATATCAGGCAATAGGGCTTCAAGCCAGGGTTGAAATTATTGACGAGGTCAGGGCCTTGCAGAAAGCCATGATGGAAGAGCAGTTCCTGAAGGAAAGTTACGAACGGAACCTCGAAGACCGCTCGAGACTGAGACGATGGATCAATGCCATCCTGTGTATTTCTCTCTTCTCGGTAATTCTTATTTTCATTCACCTATTTATCAGGAATAACCAGCTTCGCAAGGTAAACCAGGTCCTGACCGATAGAAACCGTATAATCGAGGAACAAAAAACAGAACTTAAATCATTAAATGCACAGAAAGATAAGATCTATTCGATTATCGCCCATGATCTTAGAAATCCGTTCAACAGCATTTTAGGATTCTCCGAGCTTCTTTCAGGGGGAATAGGGCACAGTTCAAAAACACAAATCCTGAATCTCTCGCAAAACCAACATAACTCAGCAGTCAAATTTTATAACCTCCTTGAAAACCTTCTCCAATGGGCCCAGCTCCAGCAGGGAACGATCTCCTTTAATCCCCAGATGCTGTCATTGTCCGAGATGGCCGACGAGTGCATTATGACTACGCATGAAGCGGCATTAAGGAAAAATATCAACCTTAATCCGGATGTTGGGGATTCATTATGGGTTTATGCCGATAAAACAATGCTGGGATCCATCCTTCGAAACCTGGTTTCCAATGCGGTCAAATTTACTCCTGACGGAGGTAGTGTTTTCCTTTCCGCTGCTCCGGCCGATGACAATAAAATCGAAATCTCTGTCAGGGATACTGGGATCGGCATGGATCCCGAAATCCTTTCGAACCTTTACCGGTTTGAAAAAACGGTTCCCCGCCGGGGAACAAACGGAGAATCCTCATCGGGTCTCGGATTGAGGATATGTAAGGAATTCGCTGAACATAACGGCGGAAGCATCCGTGTTGAAAGCGAACCGGGAAAGGGAAGCCTATTTATTGTATCATTACCATCACAGAAACAGCAATGAACCGCATTGTCGTTATCGGTAGCAGTAACACCGACATGGTCGTAAAGACCGGCCGGTTCCCGCGTCCCGGCGAAACGCTCCTCGGGGGAGAGTTTTTCATGTTCCCCGGCGGCAAGGGCGCCAATCAGGCTGTTGCCGCAGCCCGCCTGGGCGGCCGGGTAACTTTTATCAGCAAGGTCGGGAATGACCTGTTCGGCCGGCAGGCACTGGAGGGATTCAAAAAGGAAAATATCGATATTCAATATATTATTCCTGATAATACAATCGCATCAGGGGTGGCTCTGATCACGGTGAACGAAAACGGAGAGAACACCATCGTTGTGGCTCCCGGGGCAAACAATCATCTGACGGCCGAGGATATGATCCGGTTCAAACCCGCTTTTCTGGCGGCCGATATTATCCTGATGCAGCTCGAAATCCCGATGAAAACGGTTGAACGGGCCATCACAATAGCCTGTGAAATGGATAAAAAAATCATCCTAAATCCGGCTCCGGCCCAGGCAATGGCCAGGGAGATGCTTAAGAAACTGTTCCTGGTCACTCCCAATGAAACGGAGGCAGGACTCCTTACCGGGGTTGAAGTAAGGGACATACCCTCGGCCGATAAGGCAGCATCCGTCCTTCTGGATTCAGGCGTTCAGAATGTCATCATAACACTTGGATCACAGGGGGCATTTTTCAAGTCACAATCCCAACAATTCATGATCCCTTCACCGGTTGTGGTTCCCGTTGATACCACCGCCGCCGGAGATGTTTTTAACGGGGCAGTTGCCGTTGCGCTGGCTGAAGAACTTGATTGGCATTCCGCGATTGTTTTTGCCTGCAACGCTGCTTCTCTGTCGGTCACCCGCATGGGAGCCCAGAGCTCGGCCCCTTACCGGAATGAGTTGTTACAAATGAACATTTAGCCATATGAAACGCCGATATGAATATCTGATGGGAGCCCTCTGGGCATTGGTTATCTGTATTTCTTTTTTCTGGAACATTCGTGTGAATCAGATCAATACCCATAATATTGTGCTGAGCCGAGGGCAGGTTTTCTTCCGCCAGACCGTTGCAACCCGGAACTGGAACTCCTCCCTGGGAGGAGTGTATGGGCCCATCAGGGAATTCAACCAGCCGAACCCTTACCTGGTTGATTCACTGAGGGATGTCGTGACCACCGAAGGAATGCATCTAACCAAGATCAATCCGGCATACATGACCCGCCAGATTGCAGAAATGAACAATTACCCGCCAAACCTGATCGTCCATATTACCAGCCTGAAGCCGATCCGGCCGGCTAACAAGCCGGATGCCTGGGAAACCAATGCCCTGGGAAGGTTTAAGCAGAAAACCGATGAATATCTCGATTTTATTAAAACAGACAGTATCCCGATCTACCGGTACATGGCCCCTCTCATAACCGAAAAGAGCTGCCTGCAATGCCATGCGTTTCAGGGATACCGGGAGGGAGACATCAGGGGCGGAATCAGTATCACCTTCCCGGCCAAAATCTTTGTCGATTCACAGAAACACCAGCTGATGATATTGCTATGGGCCCATCTGTTTATCCTGCTGCTTGGTTTGCTGGGAATCTACTTCTATCATAGGATGTCACGTAAATACCTGGCCCAGCTCCATCAGAAAAATGAGGACCTGCATCAGCTTAATGCGAAAAAGGACAAGTTCTTCTCCATCGTCGCTCATGACCTGAAGAACCCCTTCAACAGCATTATAGGTATGAGCGATCTTCTGGTCGATCATAGCGCTGAGCTGGAGGAAAAAGAGAAAGTGGAATTCCTCGTCAGCATCCAGAAAACATCCAAAACCGCTTACCAGTTGCTTGAAAACCTCCTGGCCTGGGCCATGTCGGAACTTAAAAAGCTCCCTTTCAAACCTGAAGAGACCGATAGTTCCAGTGTGGCTTCCGCTGCCATCCAGGTGGTTCTCGCTTCTGCCACCAACAAAAATATCACCATCAACAACCTGATCCCCGAAGGCACTATGATTAAGGCAGATAAAAACATGCTCGAGACCATCCTGAGAAACCTGGTCAGCAATGCCATCAAATACTCCAATCCCGGCAGCAGCGTCGAAATAACACGTGCGGAACAAACCGGAATGCATCTCCTGTCAGTCATTGACCATGGGGTGGGAATGAGCCCCGAACAGCAAAACAGCCTGTTCCTCTTCAGTACGAATCAGTCTACCTATGGCACCAATAATGAAAAAGGCACCGGCCTCGGTCTGATCCTGTGCAAGGAATTTGTCGAAAAACACGGCGGAAAGATCTGGGTCGAAAGCGAAAAGGGGAAAGGCACAACTTTTTATTTTACCATAAACCTATGAAAACACGAGTCCCGATTGCCGCTCCCGAGATCCGCGACCTGAATCCCGATACCATCGTTGAGGCCTATCAATGGTGCCTTGAGACCGCAGGGGAGCGTGCTGAATGGTACCGGAGGAGGAGCCGTAATTTCAAGTGCTGGTCGAAATACCTGCGGATCCTTACCCTCATACTCGTGGCGCTGGGTATCCTTGCGCCATTGTATGAAAGTATCCTGGCCACGAGCAACAATCCGCTCCTTTCCTTCCTGCCGAAAGGCGTTAATTACATTGAACTGGGATACCTGTCCGTTGCCGTCGGAGGCGTGATCTACCTGTTCGATAAGGTCTTCGGCCTGTCAAAAGGCTGGATCCGTTTTATGACCACCCTCATCAGGATCCAGAACCGGATACGATCCTTTCAGATGGCATGGATCGAAGGGATGGCAGCTGAATCCGGTTCCACCGCACGGGTTGCCATGATGCACGAATTTATTGCCGACATCAATAAAATATCCGAATCGGAGACAATCCAGTGGGCGGCCGAATTTGAAAATTCACTGGCCCTGATAGAGAGTCTTTCAAAGGCACCGGTGCGTAAATAGGGGATCAGAAATGCCGAACTGTTGAATGCTGGTCGGGCAGCTATCTTTTTTCCTATTTTTGCCCTGTCATGCGAACCGGTTTTACAAGATTTTATATACTGATATTACTGGCTGCGGGAATCAGCGGGGCATATGGCCAGACTGCTGGTACTGAGCAGATCGTTCATCGTGCATCAGTCTGGATGAGGCATCAGCCGGCACTCAAAACCCAACCGGTTGCTGATTCGGTGATCTCACTCGACGATACCGGAAATTCCACACTTTATGCCGTCACCTTCAAGCCGGAAGGCTTTGTCATCCTTTCCGGTGAAGGGAATAACTGCAATATCCTCGGTTGGTCCGATGCCGGAGAGTTTCCCGAAAATCCCCTGCACCCGTTGCGCAACTGGCTGATCAGCAGCTATACTTCTGTCACTCTTCACTCTTCACTCTTCACTCTTCACTCTCTCAAGTCTTCCATGTCCACCGATGATGCCATCGACCCTCTGATAGTAGCCAAATGGGGCCAGGGCGATTCATGGAACCGGTTTTGTCCGGCCGATTCAAATGGCCAGCATGCCCTGGTTGGTTGCGTGAGCGTTGCCATGGCCCAGATCATGCGATACTGGCAGTGGCCCGAACAGGGGTATGGTTCAGTTACCTATACTCCCTTAATGCATCCGGATTACGGAGAGATTTCAATCGGTTTCGATACCACTTATTATCAATGGGATCAGATGGATGCCCTGTATCCCACGGATGCTTCCAGGCTGATCCTGTTCCATTCGGGTGCAGCATCGTACATGAATTACGGGCCCACGGAGTCGGCCACGAGTATTGACGAGTATGCCCTGCCCGCCCTTCAAACCAACTTCCGTTACCAGAAGGGCATGATTTCCCGCGAACAGGAGGGATTTACCTTTGCCCAATGGCTTCGGATGCTGAAAGAGGAGTTGATCAACGGAAGACCTGTTCTCTATTCAGGAACCTCTCCCGATGGAAAGAGTGCACATGCATTCAACCTCGACGGATTCCGTGGCGACTATTATTTTCATTTCAACTGGGGATGGAGCGGCACAGGAGACGGTTGGTACACATTGCCGGAAATGGCAGGCGGTTCGGCCGATTTTTCATCCATGCAGGCTGCTGTTTTCGGCATGCAGCCCTCGGTCAGGCCCCTGCACGACAGGCCATCCACACTGGAAGTTCTCCCTGGCGACGGATTCGTGCAGCTCTTCTGGCAACAACCCATTATGGCAGATTTATCGCATTATACAGTTTACCGTAACGGGGAGAAAATGGCACTGACTGCTGAGAACAGCTTTCGTGATACGGCACTCCAGAACGGCACAACCTGCCTGTATGAGGTGACAGCCAGTTATGGCGGAGAAACCCCGGGCGAATCGGAGCCCACCCCCGGGGTCATCACCTATCCGTGGGCAGCAATCACTCCGGGTTACCATGAGGGTTTTGAATCAGAAGCCGGCGGCTGGCAAATGATGCAAGATCAATCGGGCTTTATGGTCGGATTAGCTTCTGATCTGGGCTTCGGAGGAAATGCCGGCCGTATCGCCGCCATCCGCTCGGAAGGGTTGCCTTCCGGATGCCATGCAACCGACTACCTGACAAGTCCCGTAATTTTTCCATCCGCATATACGCACCTGGCAGTATCATTCGACTATGTGTACATGCAAAATCCTGAAACAGACATCTTTTTTCTGATGTACCGCGATTTCCTGACCGGCCTGTGGCAACCTATTACCCGGCTCGATTCGACAGGAGGATTGTCGTCATGGACCAACTTTCACATTTACCTTCCCAAGCCAGCCAGCAACGCTCCCATCCAGATCGCATTCTATTACAACGATTTTTATGGAGACGGATATGGTGCCGCAGTTGACAATATCCGGATCTATGAAGTCCCTGAAATGACGGTTCCGGCATTCCGGGTCACCAGCCAGGATATCTGCGAAGGTCAGAGCATTGTCTATACCAGCGAATCAACCGGCCCCATTGACACATGGTTATGGGATTTCGGTCAGGGAGCAGAGCCCCGGTATGCCAATACACCCGGACCTCATGAGGTGTTTTACTCGGATCCTGGAAAAATCAGCGTGAAATTATCCCTGAACCGCCTCGACCATCTCATTGAAAAAGACTTCATAACCATACGGAATCAACCCATTGCCGGTTTTGACACGCGCAGGTCGGCTATGGATGTTTACTTTACAAGCACAGCGCGGCACGCGGAAGAATTGTTGTGGTATTTCGGTGACGGAGCCACCTCTACCGAGTTTAATCCCAAACACACCTATTACAATAAATTTCTGTTCGAGGTAAAGCAGCTTGCTTTCAATGGTTCCTGCCCTGCCGATACCATGATATTTATGCTCGACCTTAGTCCCGGCTCAGGAACGGATGAATATGAACTGGCTGAAAACCTGGTAGTTCAGCCTAATCCCACCACAGGCAGGATAACTCTGCTGTGGAACATTTTACCCTCTGAAACCGTAAATATCAACGTTTTAACCCAAATGGGACAGGTTTTGATGAGCGGGAAAAGCCCGGCGAGTCAAAATTTTGAAATCGATTTGTCGGGCTTCCCCGATGGTATCTATATATTGCGGATAATATCCGGACGAACGATCCGGACGATAAGAGTGATGAAGATATGAAACGAACCCTGCTACTTGTATCGATCCTGCTGATCAGCAGACTGACATTCGGTGCCTGGCTGGAAAATGTACCGCAGACTATTAAACAACCTGACGGAACCGTTCTCAACTGCTTTGCAACCGGTGACGAGTATTACCACTGGCTGCATGATTCACTGGGCTACACCATTGTGCCCAATCCTGCTGACGGTTTCTTCTATTATGGGATCCGGAAGGGTGAAGAGGTGGTCCCCTCGAAATATGTAGCCGGGACCATTGATCCTTCGGCTGTGGGGCTGGACAGGAACGTCCGCATTTCCGAACGGCTTTACAACAACCGGCGGGCAAAGTACAACCTTCCGCTGAAAAGCCTGAAGGATGCCCCGACGACAGGCCAGGTGAACAATATCAGCATTTATATCACCTTTGCCGATGATTCGGTTTTTACCCCCAACCATCCCAGGCAATTTTACTATAGTTACTATTCAGCCGACGATTCAGTGTCGCTTCGTGATTATTTCAATGAAGTCTCCTATGACAGGCTGTTTATTGACACTTACCATTTCCCACTCAGTCCGGATACTATTAACGTGACCTACCGGGATCCGAATCCCAGGGGATACTACCTAAAGAAAACCAATTCCAACCCCATAGGTTATGAGGCTGGCGAGGAAGGAGCCCGCGAGCATGCGATGCTGAAGCGGGCCTGTGATTTTGTTGACAGCCAGCTGCCTGCCGGCGTGAATTTCGATATGAACAACGACGGGAACATTGACAATGTCTGTTTCGTCATCCAGGGAGCCGCAGCCGGATGGTCCGACCTGCTGTGGCCTCATCGTTGGAGGTTAACTAGTGAGAACGCCAGGCTTCAGGGTAAGCGCGTTTGGGATTACCTCCTGATGCTGGAAAACGGATTTGGCGTTGGTACCCTGTGCCATGAGTTTTTCCATGTGCTCGGATCACCCGATCTGTATCATTACAACGATAACGGATCCCCTGACCCGGTAGGTGCCTGGGACGTTATGTGCTCAACCCAGAATCCGCCTCAATACATGAGCGCTTTCATGAAGCACAAGTATGGCGACTGGATCGCGTCCATCCCGGAGATCACCGAATCCGGCGTCTATACCCTGTATCCGCTGCAGATGACTGAAAATACGGTCTACAAGATCAAGTCCCCATTCAGCCGGCAGGAATATTTCACCCTTGAGTACCGTAAAAAGGAGGGCCGGTATGAAAGGTCCGTTCCCGGAAACGGCCTGGTTTTCTACCGCATTAATCCCAATGCGGGAAACGGCAATGCCGGAGGCCCGCCGGATGAAGTCTATGTTTACCGCCCTGGTGGTTCCCTCAAGGATGTCGGTTCTCTTTCCATGGCACCATTCGGCTCGGCCACGAGGAAATCATTCAACGACCAGACGGATCCGGATTGTTTTCTTTACAATTACGGACAAGGCGGTAAAGGTGGCATTGACGTTTCCGACATTACCATTTATCCCGATTCAGTAACCTTTCATGTTACGATCACCCACCTCTTCCCGCCAACCGATCTTAAGCTGACCCCTGCTACCGGATGGGTTACCCTGAACTGGACCGGCAGCCTGGCCGCAGGACTGGCCACCTATTATGTTTATCGAAACGGCGTTCAGCTTGCAGCCACAACGGTAGAAAACTACCTCGACAACACCATTGAAAACGGCATAGCCTATACTTATTACGTTACCGCTTACTACAACGGGGAATTTGTCGGGGAATCAGTACACAGCAATGAGATAACATATACTCCGATGGGTATTCTCTCATTGCCCTATGAAGAAGATTTTGAAGAAAACAACCACGGATGGATGATCAAGGGGAACGTGGAAGGCTTCCGCTGGGGCGACGCTGCCAGCCTGGGCATGGAGACCGACAATACTACCAGGTTCCTGGGTGCCAGTTCAGTTGCCGCCGGTCTCAACACCGACTGCTTTGATTATGCGATAACCCCCCGTTTGAATCTTACGGGACATACTACCGTTAACCTTTATTTTGATTACAGCCTAAAGCGCTGGCAACAGGTCGATCATCTGAAACTATACTACCGCCTCAGCTCCTCCCAGGATTGGATCCCGATCATCGAACTGCCAACCTCCGGGATCGGCGCCGGATACAAATGGAAAAAATATTCCCTTGAGCTGCCGGCCGATGCATACACGGATCAGGCACAGATCGGGTTCCGTTATGATGACGGTGACGGATTCGGGTATGGTGCGGCCATCGACAACGTGGTTGTCCGTGAGCCCGGAGCCGGCATCGAAGTAACCGGCCTGGCCAGCCAGGTTGATGTCTATCCGAATCCGGCATCGGACCAGGCATTTATCAGGATAAACATTCCGGGTAATCCTGAAGTATCCATCCAGCTCTGTGATTTATCAGGAAAAATTCTAGCATGTCGGAAGGTACACCTAATATCGGGAAGCACAGAAGAGATCGATCTGACGAATCTTTCCGCGGGAATGTATTATGTGATGGTCAGCCATGCTGACGAAGTGATTATCAAACAGTTAATTAAGTCAAGTCAGCAATGAAAAAGCAAATCCTTCTCACTATAGTTGTTGCAGGGTTTATCTCGACCGCCTCTTTTAGCCAGCCCTGGCTTCAGGACAGGGCCTTAACCAACCCGGACGGAACGGCAGTCAGTTTCTATGAATACCGGGATGCGTTCAATGCCTATTTTGAAACCCATGATCAGGGAAAGGGAACCGGTTATAAACAATACCTCCGCTACCTGGCGTTCATGGAGCCACGGGTTTATCCCTCGGGCTCATTTCCGGAGGATGCGCTCTGGAAAGCCAGCCGACAAAAAGAAAGCGCCAGGCTGAAATCAGAAACCCCGGTTGCCGACTGGAAACTTCTCGGTCCTGTAGCTGTTCCAACCGATTTTGGGGGTACGGGCCCTGCCGGATCAGGACGGGTGAACTGCATAGCTTTCCATCCCACCGATCCGAATATCTTTTATGTGGGTGCCCCGTCGGGCGGAGTATGGAAAACAACGGACGGCGGATTATCCTGGGCAACCACTACCGATCAGCTCCCGGCCCTGGGAGTTTCGGATATCGGTATTAATCCTCTGAATCCTTCCGTTCTATATGTAGTCACAGGCGACAAGGACGGCGGCAATACCTGCCCCACCTATAGTTATGGTATCCTGAAATCCACGGATGCCGGCGCCACCTGGCAGCCTACCGGGCTTGGGCATGAGACGGCCTCACAGTACCGGATGCGCCGGATTCTGGTGAACCCGGTCAATCCGGATATTATCATCGCAGCAGGAGGTCCGGGTCTTTTCCGGTCGGTTGATGCCGGGGTAACCTGGACACGGATCCAGACAGGCGATTATTACGATCTGGAATTCAAGCCTGATGATCCGTCGGTAGTTTATGCCTGCTCAGGCAGTGTGATCTATAAATCAACGAATGCCGGCTTCTCCTTTACCCAGTCGACAACCGGCCTTCCGGATACCGGCGTGGGACGGACCGAGATGGCCGTCACCAGAGCCAATGCCAACGTGGTCTATGCCATCATGTCCAATTCCGACAGCGGAATGAAAGGTATCTATAAATCATCCGATGCCGGGGTTACATGGACTCCCAAAGCAACCGAAGAGACCATCAACATTTTCAGCTATGCAATGGATGGCTCAGGAGATACAGGTATCGCCTGGTATGCCATTGCCCTCGCCATTGACCAGCAAAATGAGGACATCGTCTATTCCGGCAGTGTCAACCATTGGATTTCACAGGACGGGGGAGTCACCTGGAGCATGGCCGCCCATTGGTACGGAGGTGGCGGAAAGCCTTATGTACATGCTGATATTCATAACCTTTCGGTCAATCCGCTTAATAATATCTGCTATTCGGGCAATGACGGCGGTTTGTATAAAACCGCAGACAAGGGAGTGACCTGGACCGACCTGAGTGCCGGCTTGTCGATCCTTCAGATCTACCGGATGGCTGTTTCGGTTTCCAATCCCGAGATTATCATTGAAGGATCCCAGGACAACGGCACCTATATGCTCAACGACGGGCAATGGAACTCCATTTACGGGGGCGACGGCATGGAATGCGCGGTAGATCCGGTAAATCCGCAGATCCTCTATGCCACCACCCAGAACGGCAACCTGCTGAAATCAACTAACGGAGGTCATGGCTGGACCTCCATCAAACCGGAGGACAAAGGTGCATGGATCACTCCCTTCCAGATCAGCGGACTCAACCGCAACGTTATGGTTGCAGGGTATACCTGCGTAAACCTGACCACCACTTACGGCGTTAGCTGGAGGAAGATCTCCGGCACCCTGGCCGGCGGTAGCTATCTGAACGAAATAGCCATCGCTCCCTCGGATAATAATTACATCTATACTTCGAGCGGGTCCTCCATCTGGGGAACAAAAGACCTTGGCGAGAACTGGAATGACCTCTCCAACGGATTGCCCGGATTGTATATCGAAGGGATCTTCGTTGCCCCCAGCGAACCCGAAAAGGTTTGGGTAACCTTATCCGGCTATACCGATGGATCGAAAGTTTTTTATTCCGATAATGCAGGCGGCAGCTGGACATCTTATTCCGAAGGACTGCCGAATGTGCCGGTCAACTGCATGGTTATCAACAAGCTGTCGAACTATGCGATGTATGCCGGAACGGATCTCGGGGTATATTACCGGAATCCTTCCATGGATGAGTGGATACCCTTTGACGACGGCCTGCCGAATGTTATCGTCAATGAACTGGATATCAATTATAAGATCAACAAGATCCGGGCTGCCACCTTCGGGCGGGGGATCTGGGAATCCCCGATCAGGGATGATGGCAACTGGCCGCCGGCCCTTCTTCTGACGGCCTACGAACAGTCGAGCCAGATTGACTTATCCTGGATTGCCCCGGCCGAACGGGTCCCCGACCATTATAATATTTACCGCGATTCCGTGTTGCATGCAACCTCGGTCACCAATACGTATACCGACCCCGTTACCACCGGTATGAACTATACCTACCAGGTTACCGCCGTTTATGACGACGGTGAATCCACTCCCACCAACAGCTTGAATGCCAGGGGGATCGTTACCGTTTCCATACCCTACACCCAGGACTTTGAAACTGAGGCCCATGGATGGCTGATCGGCGAAAAGCCCTCCGCGTGGAATTGGGGGAACGCAACATCCCTTCAGATGACCCAGCTCGGCATGGGTAATTTCATCGGCATCAACTCCGTCATTGCCGGTCAGGCGGGCACACATGCCCAGGGATATGCCGTACTGCCCATGATGGACCTCTCCGGGCAGACCAACCTGGTCCTCACCTGTAAATACGCCCTGCGCCGGTGGCAGGATGTCGACCACCTGTATCTCACCTGCCGCACAGCCGACGAGCCGGCCTGGACAACGCTTGCAGAGGTAGCCCGTTACGACAGGAGCTGGACCTGGAGAACATTCACCTATGCCATTCCTGACAGCCTGATGACCGATGGATTGGAATTTGCTTTCTATTATACCGATAAGGGTACCCTCGGATACGGTGCGGCACTGGATAATCTGTCGATCGCCAAAGATGTTTCGGGAAATGAAGAGGTAGTTAACAGACAGGATATTACGCTCTATCCCAATCCCACCAGCGGCACTTTCAGCCTGGGATTCACCGGCTTTTCGGGAGAACAGGTGAGGATTGAAGTGGTTGAGGCGACAGGCAGGATCATCCTGCAAAAAGAACTTCGATCGGTTGCAGCGGGTACCCGGGAAGAGGTTTCCATCAGGGAACTGGCAGACGGGACCTATTTCGTGCGGATGATCTGTGGTGAACGGATCTGGATCAAACCCGTGATAAAAAAATAAAAGTATCCGGAATTGTGATCGAACAGGAATTCAGGAGAATGGACGAGGCGGTTCGGGCCTGTGAACGGTGCGAACTGCATAGGAAAAGGACCCAGGCGGTTTTTGGTGTGGGCAATCCTTTCTCCGAACTGATGGTGATCGGTGAAGGACCCGGGGAAGAAGAGGACCGTCAGGGATTGCCCTTTGTCGGGAAATCGGGACAACTGCTTGACAAGATCCTGGCCGCGGGCGGTTTTTCGCGTGATGAGAATGTTTACATAGCCAATATCGTTAAATGCCGTCCGCCCGATAACCGCGAACCATCACCTGAAGAACGCTCCGCCTGCTTTCCTTATCTCGAAGAACAGATCCGTATGATCCGGCCCAGCATTATTATTTTACTGGGCAGTACAGCCCTCAAAGGGCTTCTCGATCCCGAAGGGAAGATCACACGCGTACGGGGAAAGTGGCAGATGTGGAACGATATCTGGGTGATGCCCACCTATCATCCATCAGCCCTTCTGCGTAATCCCGAGCTGAAAAAAGATTCATGGGAAGATATCAAGGAGGTTGTGCGGAAGTATCGCGAATTAGTTGACCCCAAGCACATGGCGGAGCAGATTAAATAGGCCTAAATGATCAGCATCGCGTCGCCGTAAGTGCCGAAGCGGTATTTTTCCTTGATCGCCACCTGATATGCATTCATAAGCGGATCGAATCCGGCAAAGGCAGCAACCATCATCAGCAGTGTCGTAAGGGGCAGATGGAAATTGGAGATCATCCGGTCGGCTACCGAGAATTCGTATGGCGGAAAGATGAATTTATTGGTCCAGCCATCATAAGGCTTGAGGAAACCATCGGTTGATACCGAACTCTCCAGGGTACGCATGGTTGTTGTCCCAACTGCACATATATGTTGCTTAAGCTCTTTTGCGGAATTTACGATATCAGCAGCTTCCGCAGTAATCCGGATGGGCTCTGAATCCATTTTATGCTTGGTAAGATCTTCAACCTCAACCGACCTGAAATTTCCAAGTCCAACATGAAGGGTTACAAAGGCAAAATCTATCCCCTTGATTTCAAGCCTTTTCATCAACTCCCTGCTGAAATGCATACCGGCTGTCGGAGCGGCTACAGCACCTTCATTCCTGGCGAAGATCGTCTGGTAACGCTCGCGGTCTTCCGGTATGACTTCCCGTTTGATAAACTTCGGCAGGGGTGTTTCGCCCAATTCAAAGAGGGTCTTCTTGAACTCATCATACGGACCGTCAAACAGGAATCTGAGTGTCCGGCCGCGTGACGTCGTATTGTCGATCACCTCGGCAACCAGCATGTCATCCTCACCGAAATAGAGCTTATTCCCGATCCTGATCTTCCTTGCTGGATCAACCAGAACATCCCACAACCGTTGTTCACGGTTGAGCTCCCTGAGCAGGAATACCTCTATCTCGGCTCCGGTCTTTTCTTTATTGCCGCGCAGGCGGGCAGGAAAAACCCGGGTATCATTGAAGATCATCACATCCTTATTTTCAAAGTAGCCCAGGACATCCTTAAAAACCCGATGCTCAATTTCACCCGTTTTCCGGTTGAGAACCATCAATCTCGATTCATCACGATTTTCGACCGGGTGCAGGGCAATGAGCTTGTCCGGCAAAATGTACCTGAACTTGGATAATTTCATATGATTATAGATAAATGAGATTGCCTTTATACGGGGCAGAATCGTATTTGTTGCAATTAGGTCAATTTTTTCAGGAAATCCTCGAATGTCAGGGCATCGGCGAGTTTAAATTCTCCGCTCCGGGTTCTTGTCAGCCCGACCAGGTGTCCGCCCGATCCAAGAGCCAGGCCCAGGTCGCGGGCAATCGAACGAATATAGGTTCCTCTTGAGCAGGTGATCCGGAGAGAAATATCCGGCGGGGTAAATCCCAGCAACTCGATTTCGTGAATTTGTATCCGTTTGGGTTTCAGAACCTGCTCTTCCCCTTTCCGGGCGAAATCATAGGCCCGTACTCCGGCAATTTTCTTTGCGCTGTAAAGGGGTGGTACCTGATCGATAATTCCGGTCATTTCCAGCAAAGCCTTCTTCACCATCTTCTCAGTTATATGCTCATACGGGAAAACTGCATCAACCTCCTTTTCCAGATCAAAACCGGGAGTGGTGGCACCTAGACGAATGGTAGCCAGATACTCTTTATCACCAGCCTGCAACTCATCAATCTGCTTGGTAGCCTTTCCGACAGCAACGATCATCAGTCCCGTAGCCAGCGGATCGAGGGTGCCTGCATGTCCCACTTTCAGCTTGGAAAGGTGCCATGCCGTTTCAATGGATCGTTTTACCCTCTTAACCAGGTAAAAAGAGGTCCACCCGTAAGGCTTGTCAAGCAGCAGGATCTGGCCTTCGAGCCAGGAATCGGGGTCCGTAACCATGTACAATTTACGAATTACAGTATAAAATAGTTCGGCTACGCCTCACGAATAATCCTCGCTTTGCTCGGATGAATTCAGGCCGAAGGCCTCATTCGCGACAGAAGGGAGCTATTTGCGAGCGTCAGCGAGTTATTCATGAGCGATAGCGAATTATTCACGAGGCGAAGCCGAGTTCTTCATGAGCGAAGCGAATTATTCACGAGGCGAATCCGAGTTCTTCATGAGCGAAGCGAATTATTTCCGAGCAAGGCGAGGTATTTTACAGCCCAAACCCAATCGCCAGCGCACCGATGATAACGCAGTATATCGCGAACCAGATCAGTTTGCCTTTTTTTACCAAGTTGATCATCCAGGAACAGGCGAGCAGACCCGAAAGGAAGGCTGCAAGAAATCCGATAACCAGATTGCTAACGCCCACTCCGCCGGTCACTGCACCCGACTGCATGTCGAGCAGTTCGATTAAATTGGCCCCGATAACCGGGACCAGTACCATCAGAAATGAAAACCGGGCTACCTCTTTCTTGTCGGTGCCGAGCATCAGACCGGTAGCTATGGTGCTGCCTGAACGTGAAAGGCCCGGCAATGTGGCAACCGCCTGGGCAAGTCCCATGATGAGGGCTGATTTATAGGTTACCGGCTTTGTGACTTTGGGCCTGATAAAACTGGCCAATCCAAGTAAAACAGCGGTGAGAAGAAGCATGGAACCCACAAATACCAGATTGCCGGTAAAGAAACCCTCAACCCAGTCTTTCAGGAATATCCCCACAAATAAAACGGGGACCATCGACACGATCAGCTTGAGAACATAGTGTGTCTCTTCATTCATCCTGAACTTCAGCGAACCCTTCAGAAGATTGAGTATTTCCTTCCAGAAAACCACGAGGGTCGAGAGGACAGTAGCCCCGTGAACCGCAATCGTAAAGGTTACGTCATCAGCATTTTCGATGTTCAGAAGAACTTTCCCCAATTCAAGATGACCGGAACTGCTGACGGGCAGAAATTCGGTCAGGCCCTGGAGTAATCCCAGGAACAGAGCCTGGAGCCAATCCATTAATTAGTTATCTTTTTTGGCCCTGGGCCGGTACATGATGGCAACCCCTTCCAGCACGAATCCGATCAGGACAATCACAGGTGCCAGCGTTATTCTACGGAAACTGAACATACTTGTATCAAACTTGTTCGGATCATCTGTACCACCTCCTGCCATCAGTAAAAACCCGATAAAAATGATCACCAGGCCTATGATCAGGAGCTGGTAGTTCCGCTTCTTGAAAACAAAACCCTTCGCCGGCTTCTCGGGAGCTACAGGCTTTTCCACCTTAATGTCTTTCTTTGTTGTCATATTGCTATCATCAATAATACAGATTGTCTCTATCGATCCCCATATACTTGTTCACCGCAAGTATCGTGGTAACCCCAGCAAGGATAAAGCCTGCAACCAGGATCATCAGCACCAGCATGGCAATCGTGCCCGAATCGGTGAACTGCAAGACCTCCGGCATCTGCTTTTTCGCAATGTACAAAACGGTGAGGAACAGGACGATGGCGAGAATGGAGCCAAACAGCCCGTTCAGGATACCCCTCAGGATAAAAGGTTGTAAAATATATTTCCGGTTGGCACCAACCAATTGCATAGTCTTGATAATAAACCGCTTGCTATAGACCAGCAGCCGGATGGTGTTGTTGAACAAGGCTACTGAAATGATCAGAAGCAGCAAGCTGAAAGCCAGAATCACAACGCTGATCTTCTTTAGATTGTCATTGACCAGGTTAACCATTGACTCCTGGTAATAGACTTCCTCCACCTGCGGATAGGCCAGAAATTCCTTTTCCAGTTTCGATATGCTGTCGGGATTGGCATATGCAGCCCGGAACTTGATGTCGACAGAAGGCTTCAGGGGATTGACCCCCAGGAATTCGACGAAATTCTCCCCCAGCTCTTTCTGCAATTCATCCGCAGCCTGTTCGGCCGATACATAAGTTGTTCCTTTGATAGCCGGATTGGCATCGAAGTATTTTAAAAGCTGAACACGGTCTGCTTCGCGGACATTATCTTTCAGGATAACAGAAAATCCGATATTCTCCTTTACAAAATCACTGATCCGGCGGGCATTCAGAATTAGCAATCCAAGCAGGCTCAGCAGGAAAAGCACCATGGCGATGCTGACCACTGTGGTGACATAGGAATTCCGGAGCCTTACCGTGGGAACCTTCTGCAGCTTGCTCTTCATTGTGCTTTAATCCAGCGACTAAATTACAAAGATTTGAGTAAGTTTAAACCAAAATCATCCGTGCGTGGGTATTGTTGAAAAACAAGGCATTAAGGGTTCCGCCTATTCCTATATCGGCACGGCTGTCGGTTTTGTCACGGCCGGCCTTCTCCTGCCGAATATCCTGACCAAGGCGGAGAATGGCGTTCTTGACCTGCTGGTATCCTGGTCACTCGTCTTTGCCACGATCGCAACGCTCGGGCTGAACAATGTCACCAACAATCTTTTCCCAAAGTTCCGGGATCGATCCACAAGGCATCATGGATTCTCAGGGATTCTGTTCTGGGTAACACTCACGGGATTTCTTCTCTCCCTGATCCTCTTCTTCGTCCTCCGTCCCTGGATCATTGCAGACAGTGAAGGCAAATCCGATCTGTTCATCCGATATGTCGATTATATCATCCCCCTCACGGCATTCACAGCCATATACCTGGTAGTTGATATTTATTACGCTATGCTGATGAACGCTGTCAAGGGCATATTCCTGAAGGAGTTTCTGCAACGGATTTTTATTCTGATTGTGATACTGGCATTTGTGGCCGGGCTGTTCCATTTCGATGGATTCGTCCTGTTCTATACGGTTGCACTGTCCTTACCGGGGATCATCATAGCCATTGCACTTCTTCGTGACGGGGAGTTCACCATTCGTCCCGATTTAAGTCATCTGACCAAAGGCCTCTCCAAACAGCTCATTAGCGTTGCCTCTTATGGAATCATCATCGCTTTCAGCAATATTCTCATCCAGTACATCGACCGGATCATGATCAATTCCTTTCTGGGTCTGGACGAGACTGGAGTGTACGGACGTGCCTTCTTTTTCGGTACCCTGGTATCCATACCGATCCGGGCGGTCAGCAAAATATCATCCGTGGTTGTAGCCGAGCAATGGAAGGACAATGACCATGCGGGGATCAATCGTTTGTATCGCGACACCAGCCTCTATCAGCTGATATTCGGCCTGCTCATCTTTGTCGGGATCTGGGGTAATGTCACTAACGTCTATCATATCCTCCCCGACAGCTATTCTTCAGGCCGGTATGTGATTTTCTGGATCGGGTTGGCGAACCTGTTTATCATGGCTTCCGGCATCAGCGGGGCAATCATGACCACCAGCAAATACTACCGGACTTTAGCCCTGTTTGTAGTGCTTTTCGGAGCCCTGGTCATTGGCACTAACCTGATATTCATTCCGATGTTCGGGATAACCGGCGCAGCTCTGGCTTCGGCAATCTCGGCCTTCGTGTATGGATTGATGCGTCATATCTTCCTCTGGGCCCGGTACGGCATGCAGCCTTACACCTGGAAGCATCTGCTTGCAGTTGTGATCGCAGTTGTTGCCTATCTGCCGGCTGTCCTGATACCAGATCTCAACCGGGAAGAATACAAGTATTTGACATTGACAGCTGATATTATAATCAGAAGCTCAGCAATATCTGTTGTCTTTATCGGTTTAACCCTCCTTCTGAAGGTTTCTCCCGATCTGAACGGGCGCTGGAAGAAGCTGCTCGAGTGGTTGAAAATCAGATTATCTTTGCATAAAACCCGATAAGACGTGAGAGAAAAACTGGTACTCATCGGCGGCGGCGGCCATACTAAATCGTGTATTGACGTGATCCAGGAGGAAGGGCGGTTCGAAATCGTGGGAATAATCGAAAATCCCGGATACCAGGCGCCGGGCATCGGTTCCCAGATACTGGGCTACCCGGTTATCGGAACTGACGATGACCTTCCGGAGCTGGTGAAAACATATGGTAATTTCCTGATCACGATCGGGCAGATAGTACAATCCGCACCACGGATCAGGATGTTTGAGAAGATCCGGTTGCTGGGAGGTCATTTCCCGGTTATCATTTCCCCCCATGCTTATGTTTCACCAACCGCACTGGTCGGTCCGGGAACAATAGTAATGCATCATGCGGTGATCAATACGGAAGCCAGGGTGGGAATGAACTGCATCATCAATACCGGTGCATTGATCGAGCATGAAGCAGTAACCGGTGATCATTGTCACATTTCCACCTATGCCATCGTGAACGGGCAGTGCACCGTCGGTAATCATACGTTCATCGGCAGCCGCACTGTTTTGTCGAACAACATATCGATACCCGACGATACGGTGATCTCAGCCGGATCGGTGGTGCTCCACTCTCTCGAACAACCCGGAACCTATACCGGGAATCCGTTACAGCTCAAACGATGAACAGGAAAGTACTCATCATCGCCGAAGCCGGCGTCAACCACAATGGCAGTCTCCAGCGGGCACTTGAAATGGTGGATGCTGCCGTGGCCGCAGGTGCGGATGTAATCAAATTCCAATCTTTCAGGACCGATAAGCTGGTCACTCCGGATGCACCCAGGGCAGCCTATCAGGAAACCAACACCGGTGCTTACGGGGGACAGTATGCCATGTTGAAGAAGCTGGAACTGGACGAACAGGCCCATATTGTTCTGATGGACTACTGCCGGCAAAAAAACATCACTTTCCTGTCGACACCATTTGATCCGGACAGCGCGGAAATGCTCAACCGCCTGGGTGTTGACATGTTCAAGGTAGGATCGGGCGACCTCACCAACCTGCCTTTGCTCAGGCAATTGGCAAGGTTTGGAAAACCCTTGATCCTCTCCACCGGCATGGCTGACCTGATGGAAATTGAAAAAGCTCTGGCAGTAGTGACTGATGCAGGATTACCACTCGAAAAAGTTACTGTGCTTCATGCCAATACCGATTATCCCACACCGTATTACGATGTTAACCTTCTGGCAATGCAAACCATCGCCCAAAAGTTCAGAGTTAAGGTTGGCTATTCCGATCACACCGACGGCACTGAGGTACCGGTTGCGGCCATTGCTTTAGGGGCTGAGGTGATCGAGAAGCATTTTACCCTCGACAGGAACCTTGAAGGACCTGATCACAAAGCCAGCCTGGAGCCCGCTGAACTGGGTGCAATGGTCAGGGCCATCAGGAACATTTGTGAAGCACTGGGCAACGGGCAAAAGGTACCCTCGGCCGGTGAACGGAAAAACATGGCCGCAGCCCGGAAAAGTATCGTGGCTGCCTGCAATATTTCCAAAGGGGAACAGTTTACAGAAGAAAACCTTGCGGTCAAGAGGCCGGGAACAGGTATCTGTCCGCTACGGTGGGACGACATAATAGGTACCTTTGCAACCCGGGACTACCGGAAAGATGAATTGATCTGATGCAAAAAATCTGCGTTGTCACAACAAGCCGGGCCGAATATGGCCTGCTTTTCTGGCTTATGAAAGGGATCCAGACCGAACCTGAATTCCAGCTTCAGCTAATAGTTACAGGAACCCACTTATCGGCCGAGTTTGGCTCGACCATCGATATGATCCGCGATGACGGTTTCCGGATCGACAGGAGCTTTGACCTCGAACTGAACGGGGACAAAGTGATGGATATCACCCATTCGCTGGCCCTGGCCCTGGAAGGATTCGCATCTGCCTTCCATACCCTGCAACCCGATCTGGTCATTTTGTTAGGCGACCGGTTCGAGATCCTCGGTGCGGCTGCCGCAGCCCTGATCGCAAATGTTCCCGTTGCCCACCTGCACGGTGGTGAGCTTAGCCAGGGTGCTATCGATGATTCGATCAGGCACGCTGTGACAAAAATGTCACATCTCCATTTCACCGCAACCAAAGAGTACCGAAACCGGGTGATCCGGATGGGTGAAGAACCCCACCGGGTGTTCATGGTCGGTGGCATGGGAATGGATAACATCCGGAAAATGACCTTCCTCGGGCGCGAGGAATTCGAGAAAGTCATTGATTTTAAACTGGGGGCCCGGAATCTCCTGATCACCTATCATCCGGAAACCCTGGAACCCGACAACGCAGGCGCCCAGGCTGATGAACTACTCAGAGCTCTCGGAAAGCTGAAGGAAACCTGCTTCATTTTCACCCTGCCAAATGCCGATACCGGCCACCGCGCTATCGTGGAAAAAATCCAGGAATTCGTAATCGGGTCCGGTGACAAGGCAATCCTGATCAAGTCGATGGGCCAGCTGAACTACCTGTCGGCCATGAAACATGTGGACGCCGTTGTGGGAAACTCCTCAAGCGGGATCATTGAAGCCCCGGGTTTCCGGATCGGTACGCTGAATATCGGGCGGCGCCAGGACGGCCGCATCCGTGCGGCCTCTGTCATCGACTGCGAATGCACCGAACCGGCTATCCTGAAAGGATTGAAAAAGATCTATTCACATGATTTCCGGGAGTTGCTGAAAACTGTAAAAAATCCTTACGGAACCGGCGGCGCCGCAGACAAAGTACTCGAAGTGCTACGAAATACTGATTTTAAACAACTGATACCGAAGAAGTTCTATGACAATAAAGCTCGCAGGCTCGCGAATAGTTCGGCTTCGCCTCACGAATGAGCGCTTCGCGCCGAATAATTCGCTTTGCTCACGAATTATTCAACAAATTCGCGAACGAAGTGAGCTATTCATCCGAGCGCAAGCGAGGATTATTCATGAGCGATAGCGAATTATTCGTGAGCGTCAGCGAACCTTTCTATTTATGTACCAAGTCAACGAAATAAAACTTCCCCCGACAACAACCATCCGCGATGCCTTGCAGGTGATCGACAAGGGTGCGATGAAGATCGCGCTGGTGGTGGATGACCAGGATAGACTGATCGGGACATTGTCCGACGGTGATATCCGGCGCGGGATCCTTGCGGGGATGGAGCTCTCCGATTCCATTGATACCATCTATCACCGGAACCCGGTGACCGTGGCAGATACGGATCCGAAGGAGAAGATCATCGAACTGGCTGTCAGCCACCGGATTTACCAGATCCCGGTTGTGGATGAATATCAGCGGGTGATCAGGCTGGCCGAGATCGACCACCTGATCCGCAAGGAAAAACATCCGAACACGATTGTGCTGATGGCTGGCGGAATGGGTGTGCGGCTCCGGCCTCTCACGGCCGAAACGCCGAAGCCCTTGTTGCCGGTCGGCGGCAAGCCGATCCTGGAAACTGTTATCAGCCTGTTCAGAAAACAGGGATACTCGCGGTTTGTCATTGCCCTGAACTACAAAGGGGAACAGATCCGTAAACATTTTAACGACGGGAGCCGCTTTGAAGTAGAGATCTCCTACATTGAAGAGAAAGAGCGGATGGGAACCGCCGGGGCGCTGGGATTGCTCCCGGTATGGCCCCAGGAGCCTGTCTTTGTGATGAATGCGGATATCCTCACGCTCATTGATTTTGAAAGCCTGATGGATTTTCATGTCCGTAACGAGGCTGCAGCCACCATGTGCATCCGTGAGTATGGAATGGAAGTTCCCTATGGGGTTGTAAGGCTCAATAAGGACACCATTATTTCCATCGAGGAAAAACCGGTACAGAAATTCTATGTCAATGCCGGCATCTATGTTCTTGAACCTCAGATTTTGGACCTGATCCCCAGGGGCCTTCCTCTCGACATGACCCGCCTGTTCGAAATGGCAGTCGAAAGAGGGATGCCCACACTCTCCTTCCCGGTCCGGGAATACTGGATGGATATCGGGAAACATGAAGATTATGAACGTGCCAACCGTGATTATGCCACTCTTTTCCATGAATAACACATCAGGATATATAGCCATCATTCCGGCCCGCGGGGGCAGCAAGCGCCTGCCGGGCAAAAACCTTATGATGATCGCCGGCAAGCCGTTGGTTGCCTGGACCATTGAAGCAGCCATTGAATCGGGGGTTTTCAGGCGCGTGGTGGTAAGCACAGATAACTGGGAGATTGCTGTTGTGGCTGCCCAGTTTGGAGCTGAAGTCCCGTTCATGCGTCCCGAGGAGCTAGCCCAGGACAACACCCCTACGATCGATGTGCTGATCCATGCCGTAAAGGAACTATCAGCCGATACGAATCCGGAAATCACGCACCTGGCCTGCCTGCAGCCCACATCGCCGCTCAGGACATCAGAAAATATTAAAGAAGCGGTAAAACTGCTCGAGGGGAAAAAGGCCGATGCTGTGATATCAGTCTGTAAAACAGAACATTCTCCTTTATGGAGCAATATCCTGCCCGAGAGCCTTTCACTGGAAGGATTCATCACTGAGCAAATCCAGAAAACACCGTCGCAGGCACTTCCGTCGTATTACAGGCTGAACGGTGCCCTCTATTTTTGCCGGATCAGCCGGATGATGGAAGAACGGACACTGTTCCTGAAAACGGGAACCTATGCATGCGTGATGAACCGGAAGGATTCGATTGATATCGATGACCAGGTGGATTTCGACCTGGCCGGCATTTACCTTGCTCAGCAGTCTTCCCAGGGATAACCGGAAAGCTTTCGCCGCTCGAAAGCGTCAATGAAGGTCACCCGGCTGGCATTGATGACAGTAACCCCCCTTGAATCGGCAAATTCCCGTATCAGTTGATGACTTAGGAATGTCCGATAGAGTTCATGGAAAAAATCTGGGACTGTTGTTAGTTGTTTCCTTTCGGGATGTTGGTATGCCACTTTCCAGGGTTGCTTATCGTAAAAATGATTCTCAGCTGATTTAAGGATACCATCCATCCCAAGTTCTAGGCCCTGATGCCAGCTATGATCGGCACCCACGACCACGATTCTTTTATATCCGATAGTTATGGCTGCCATCAGTGCACCGATGAGGACATTTTGAGGTGGCGGCATGCCTGCCTGGCTCCGGTAAAGGCAATGTCTTACGGGTTGCCATCCATCCACGCGCGTTCGGTTAAAACAGGCAAAGGTGACCGGGATACCCGATGCCGTCAATTCACGACAGAACCGGCTATTGCGGCCCTCCGCGGGAATCATGATAGTCAGCGGCCAGGTTGTTTTGGCAATAAAAGCATCAATTACTTTGTGGGTGACTTCAGCCACGCGGGGAATGGTTTTATCCCTGAAGAATCCGATATCGAGAAAAATATAATATTGCGGCCGAAGGCGCTCAAATTCATCACTCAGAACGAACTGGTTCACGCAGAGAAGTTGGCGGTTCAGGAAAAGACCGGGGAACTCTTCCAGATCCTGTTTCAGTGAAGGTCCGTTAGCCAGAATAAACAACTCATCTCCAACTGGTTCTATTCGCCTGAGACCATTACGGAAACGGAAGCGGAGAAGTACACGGATCAGGCTGATAAAAGCCTGGTAGAGTGACTCGAGAGACCGCTGGACGCATAATAAGCCGTAAAACATTTCGCTCTTTTGTGCGAAAATAAGTAATTTCCGCTCCAAACCGATACAAATGGAACAGGTAATGAAGGGCGGATACCGGCTGAACGGCCAGGCGCCGGAACAAGTGGCCGGGAAGCCTTTAGTATCTGTCATCACGGTGGTTTTCAACAGCGTGAACCTTCTCGAACAGACGATCCAAAGCGTCCTGAACCAAACCTGGCCCGATATTGAATATATCATTATCGACGGCGGTTCAAAGGATGGAACCGTTGATATCATACGGAAATATGAGAGGAAGATCGCATATTGGGTCAGTGAGCCCGACGGCGGACTGTATGATGCCATGAACAAGGGACTGGCCGCTGCCACCGGCGACTTTGTCTGGTTCCTGAATTCGGGGGACCTTGCCTACCGGGAAGACACATTGGAGCAGATCTTTAAAGATCAAAGATTAAAGAATGAAGAACAAAGATCTGATGATCAAGACACAAGACCTAAGATTAATGACCTGAGTCCTAATATCCAGAATCCGAAATCCAACATCCAAAATCTGATTTATTATGGCGATACAATGGTTGTAGACTCCCATTATCATGAAGTCGGAATTCGCCGGCTACGGCCGCCGGAGGTTCTGAACTGGAAAAGCTTCCGGAAGGGCATGCTGGTATGCCATCAGGCAATTCTGGTGAGCCGGTCGATTGCAGAGCCTTTCGATCTGAAATACAAACACTCTGCGGATTTCGATTGGGTGATTCGTGCTCTTCGAAAAGCCAGTGGTAAGGGAGAAAGGAGAAAGGAGAAAGGAGAAAGGAAAAGCCAGTTCACATCTTCACATCTCAACACCTCCACATCTCAACCTCCTCAACCTCCTCAACCTCTTCAACCATTTCAACCATTTCAACCCATCGTCAACACCCACCAGATCCTCTGCTCCTTTCTCGATGGCGGCCATTCGAAGCAGAATATACCGGCGAGCCTGCGTGAACGATTTGACATCATGCGGCGGAACTATGGCCTGATTCCCACAGTGCTCAGGCATTTTCTTATTGCAATTAGATTCGGGTTATACTACCTTTGGAATAAACGATTTTAACTAACCCATGAAAAAGCCTTTTAAGCACTTTCAGCTTAAAACCCTTTTACTTTCCTTCCTGCCCTCCTGCCCTCCTGCCCTATGCCTTATTGTCTGTACAATGGGTTTAGTTTTCTCCTCCTGTAATAACGAGCTCGATCCGTTATCTCCTGATTTCCAGACCTATCCTGTTGTTTACAGTGTATTGGAGGTAAACCGCGATACCCTTGCAGTCAGGGTGACGCATTCATTCCGGGGCAGAGGATCAGCCCTCGATTATGCCAGGATTGAGGATTCAATCTATTATCCCGATGCCCGGGTGTGGCTGGAGAAATGGAACGGGGATCTACGGGTGGCTAAGGCCGAACTGGTTAAAACCAGGCTCAGCCCTAAAATTCCCGGCATATTTGTCGAAGATCCCAACTGGCAATTTATCGTGATCCGTACACCCGATACTGAAACCCTGTTTTCCGGCACATTATCAAATCTGGAGTACCACCTTTCTGTTGAAATTCCGGGGATCCCGCTGATCTGTGCAAGTACCAAGGCTTACCCGCAGGCGCAGTTGCAATCTCCCAGGCTGTCGTTCACCTCTAACCTTTTTCAGGATCCGCTGCAATTCGAGTGGAGCAATCCGGCGCCCTATTCAGAGTTGTATTTCAGGATGTATTACTCAGATGTATATCAGGATACGTCCATTAGCAGGACCCTGAGCTGGCGGGAGTATCATAGCGCTGTTCAGGAAAACAGGGCTATTGAATCGGTCTTCGGCCAGGATATGATGAAACGAATCGCGGGACAGGTGAAAAACGACCCGCTGGTCAGGTACCGGCATGTAACAGGTTTTCAGGTTGTAATCGTCGGCATCCCCGAAGATCTCTATGATTATCGTCAGATGATCGCCATTGCCCCATCCGACCAGATCGGTTTCCCGGTGACCAACATGATTAACGCGATTGGTTTGTTCACTTCCCAGACACTCGTTGCCTTTGATCTTCCCATTGATGCGAGGAGCCGGGATTCAATAATGAACGGCAAATATACCAAACACTTGAAATTCAGATATTATTAAGGAAATGGGGGCATACGGGCATACGGGCTTACGGGCTTACGGGAATCAGAAAACATCACTAATCCCGGACTTCAGTCCGGGGATGGTTATCAAACTCCTGAGCCTAATCCTACTCGGGCTCCTGGCATCCTGTGAACCGGACAACACTCCCCCGGTTGCCAGGGTCAATTCCAATCCGGGTATAGGTGATACCACTACGATTTTCATGCTTGACGCCTCCGAATGCTCGGACAAGGAGAGTTCGGCTTATGTCCTTCGTTACCGGTGGGATTGTGACAATGACGGGACCTGGGATACGGAATATTCGACCCGCACCAGTCATGCCGCCCGCTTCAGCACACCCGGCTATCAGACATACAGGCTTGAGGTGGCTGATGAGGATAACGCCACAGCCAGCATCACGGACTCCGTTTTCATCCTGAGCTTCAACCAGGACCCGGATACCCTGACCGATCCACGGGACGGCAACCGTTATCCGGTTATCAAAATTGATGAAACCTGGTGGATGGCTGACAATCTTCGTTTCGGGACACCGATTGACTGGAAAACCGCTCCATCAAGGGATTCCATTGTTGAATTCATTTATTTCAACAACAGCCAGGCTTATAAGGATTACGGAGCCCTTTACACCTGGGAGGAGGCTCACTATTTTCGTTATTCCAGGGTCACCGACGATATCTGCCCGCCCGGCTGGCGGCTGCCTTTGCCGGAAGAATGGTCGGCTCTGTTCAAATCGTACAAGCAGCCTTTTGATATCATGTACTATTTCGGCCCCGGATCGGTTGAAAACCTGGGCCTCGAGATGCATGGCTACTATGAATACGGGGATCCTGATTATCCACTGAGAGGAGAATACTCCGAAGACCAAACTTTAGTCCGTTACTGGACCGGTTATTGCACCGGCACCGATTCGCTTCGCACCTGCACGGGCATTCAATTTACCCGTGACACCTGGAGTCTAAAAACCTCTTTCAGCAAACCGCTGTGGGAATATAATCCCTATTTCCCCTTAATGATCATCGGTTATTTTCCGGTGGAAGCCGCCTATGTGAGGTGCGTGAAAGAATAACGACTCCCACTATCAGCAACAAAACCAGAATCGTCCCGATCAGACTGATGGTCTGGCCGGTTTTCAGCGATTGCGGATCGAACCGGAATTCGATCGTATGTTTCCCGGCAGGTATTACCATCGCACGGAGGGTATAATCGGCACGGATATGGGCGGTTTTCTGTCCGTCAACATAAGCTTGCCAGCCATGGGGATAATAGATTTCCGAGAAAACGGCCAGCCGGTTCTGTGAGGCTTCTGCTTCGTACTTGAGGTAATTGGGCTTATATTCAACCAGTTTGATCGCATCAGGTTGTGCACTCTCCGTCATTTGGGCCGGCAGGTCTTTAACCTGATCCTTGAACCGCTGGTCAATAACGGCCTCATTTGTCAGCTGTATGGAGCCGATAGCATCAAGCTCTTCATTCGCATTGGATGCCCACTTGATCCGGTCGACATACCAGACATTACCACATGCATCAGGATTCCGTAATGGCAGATTGGGCCTCAGTATCAGGAATTGCGTATTCATCATGTGTAATACGGGCATCGCTGCAACTGCCTGCTGAAACGCTTCCAGTGAGGGTTTTTCGGTATTCATCATTCCCTGAAGCTTGCCGACATACGGTATCATATATTTTTCCGACAGCTCATCATATCTTCCCAGCTTGGCTCCGTGATATCCACCGATCGACTTATGAAAACCCGATGCGTGTCCACTCCTGAAAGGCGATGCGGTAACATCGAACACCCGGTAGCTGAGATCCTTGTTTTTCAGGATGGCTTCATCGGCCGGCCAGGGTTTCAAGGCCTGGGCATACTGCGACTTGCTGGAGAAATTATCTTTATTCAGATACCGTTTGTCAACCATCCACATGTCGGCCAGAATCAGCACTGCCAGGCCGATATAGAGATATTCCTTCTTCACGGTTGCCCGGAGGGAGTACCAGAGAACGCCAGCGGCCAGCACGACAAAGATCATGGTACGGATCGCATCATGGCGGGCAAGGGCAATCCGGTCGGTGCGAAGGGGTTCGCGCAGCCACTCGGGCAATCCTGCGTCGGCTGCACCCGTGAAGGAACCCGCCAGTGTCGGTACTATGGCAAACAAGAGGGCAATACCGCCGGCTATGCCCGTACCGATATAGAGCTTTTTAAGTTTCACTTTTGGCTCCGCCTCCCAGGTAAACCAGTCGCGCACCGCCAGGAATCCCAGGATCGGTATGGCTATCTGCGCAATGATCAGAGAGTTGGTTGCATCACGGAATTTTGAGAAGAGGGGTACATTGTTGACAAAGAACTCCGTGAATCCCATGAAATTCTTACCCCAGGCAAGAAAGATCGATATTACGATCATAATTGCCAGCCACCATTTTTCTTTTCCCCGGATGATAATCAACCCCAGAATGGCCAGGAAAATGGTGATGGCCCCGATATAATGCGGCCCGGCGGTAAAAGGCTGGGAGCCCCAGTACGTCTGACTCTGGACATAACGCCAGGAATTGTTATCAGATATATTGTTGCTTTGCAATACCTTATGGGTTGCTGAACTGGTTTTCAGTTCAGAGCCCCCACCCCCGTAAAGGTTCGGGATAAACAGGTTCATCGTCTCCCCGATACCATAGCTCCATTGGGTTATATATTCCAGATCAAGTCCTTTGGTCTGTGTTCCTTCCTTCACCAGTTCCGATTTACCCCGTGTAGTTTCCTTCGAATACTCCATCGTGGTGAGCAGGTTGGTCATGTTGGGCAGGACCGCAATTAAAACTGCGACAATCAAGGTCACTCCCGCTTTTACAAGATGGTCGAAATATTTATCCTTTATGGCATAGACCAGTTCCACGCAACAATAGACCAACAGGATCATGCCGGTATAGTAAGATACCTGTACATGGTTGGTAACCAATTGAATGCCAAAACCGATAGCCGTAATCAGTCCGCCCGCGAGGTATTTGCGTTTAAATACCAGCAGCACGCCTGCTATTACCGGAGCCATGTAGGCGATCGCGTAGATCTTGCTCACGTGCCCAGCCCCGATCAGCTGGAGATTATGCGCTCCAAAACCAAATGCAATGGCACCGGCGAGCGCGAGCCATTTATCGAGCTTGATGGTCCTGAGCAGGAAGTAGAATCCCACCATGCATATAAACAGAATAGCTACCGTATAACCCGGCAGGAACAGCTTGAATGCATGGAATAGCCATTGGAACACGTTCCTGGAAGGTGCGCCCTTGATCTGATAGGAGGGCATACCGCCGAAAGCTGAATTGGTCCAGGCTGAATACTCGCCGGTCTCCTTCTGGAACTTATCCACCTCGGACGACATGTGCTTGGCCTGCACTATATCATTCTGATATAAGGTTTTACCTTCAAATACCGGGCTCATGTAAGCCAGTGCCAGCACTGCCATGATGGCTATCATCATCAGTTCGGGCCAAACGGAACGCAGGATAGATTTCATAGTTACGACTTATTAAATTCGCTTTGCTCACGAATGGCTCCCTTCGGTTGCGAAAAACTCGGCTACGCCTCGTGAATGGTTCGCTAACGCTCACGAATAGCTCGGCTGTGCCTCGCGAATAAGGCCTTCGGCCTGAATTAGTTCAATGCGAAGCATTCATTCATCCGAGCACAGCGAGGATTATTCGTTCGCGCAGCGAATTATTTTAACAATTGCCTTATATCTACCTTACTGCCAATGATCTCCTTCAGTCCGGCAATCGGTACACGCTCCTGCTCCATGGTATCACGGTTGCGGATGGTGACGGTATTGTCCCGGATGGTCTGGTGATCGACGGTGACGCACCAGGGGGTGCCGATGGCATCGTGCCGGCGGTACCGTTTCCCGATGGAGTCTTTCTCGTCATATTGGCTGTAAAAGTCGAATTTCAGTTCATCAATGATCTTCCTGGCTATCTCCGGCAGACCGTCCTTTTTAACCAGCGGGAAAACGGCCATCTTCACAGGGGCCAGTGCAGGCGGGAGTTTCAGCACGACACGCAAATCAGTGCCCCCTTCTGCCGTCGGTGCCTCCTCTTCATGATAGGCTGCCGCGATTACCTGCAGAAAGGTACGGTCGAGCCCAATGGAAGTCTCTACCACATAAGGAATATAGGATTCATTGGTCTCCGGATCGAAATACTGGATCTTGCGGCCCGAGAATTCCTGATGCCGGCTGAGATCGAAATCGGTACGGGAATGGATCCCCTCCACCTCCTTGAAACCAAACGGGAACCGGTATTCTATATCGGTTGCGGCGTTGGCATAGTGAGCCAGCTTCTCATGATCATGGAAGCGATAATCCCCGGGATTGAATCCCATTGCCATGTGCCATTTAATCCGGATATCCTTCCAGTATTCAAACCATTTAAGCTCTTCCCCCGGCTTCACAAAGAACTGCATCTCCATCTGCTCGAACTCACGCATTCTGAAAATAAACTGCCGCGCCACGATCTCGTTTCGGAAAGCCTTGCCTATCTGGGCGATCCCAAAGGGTATCTTCATCCGGCCGCTCTTCTGCACGTTCAGGTAGTTGACAAAAATCCCCTGGGCGGTTTCAGGCCTCAGATATACTTTCATGGCCCCGTCGGAAGTAGAGCCCATCTCGGTTGCGAACATCAGGTTAAACTGCCTGACTTCCGTCCAGTTGTGGGTACCTGAAATCGGGCAAACGATCTCATAATCGAGGATGATCTGTCTCAGTTCATCCAGATCATTGTCGTTCAATGCTTTATTGAACCGGGCATGAAGTGCGTCATATTTCGACTGTACTTCGAGAACGCGGGGATTGGTCTGGCGATACAGGGCTTCATCAAAAGATGCCCCGAACCTTTTCCGCGATTTCTCTATCTCCTTGTCGATCTTCCCCTCCATCCTGGCCATCTCGTCTTCGATCAGCATATCGGCACGATATCTCTTTTTGGAATCCTTGTTGTCGATAAGAGGATCATTGAAGGCATCAACGTGACTGGAAGCTTTCCAGATGGCAGGATGCATGAAGATTGCCGAATCGATACCCACGATATTTTCATGCAGCAGGACCATCGAGTCCCACCAGTATTTCTTGATATTGTTCTTAAGCTCAACGCCATACTGGCCGTAATCATATACGGCGCTCAGCCCGTCATATAAGTCAGAAGATTGAAAAACAAAGCCGTACTCTTTGCAGTGTGAAACGAGTTTTTTGAATACTTCTTCCTGATTCATAGTATATATCGGTATATCGGCCTCAAAAATAGGGGAAATCCTTAATTTTACCCGATTTTTCATCCGTATGGAATACAAAACTGATTTTTTGGTAGTGGGGAGCGGTTTGGCAGGGATGTCATTTGCCCTTCAGGTGGCTGATCATGGAAAAGTGATTCTGATCACGAAAACCGTTTTGGAAGAGACGAATACCTGGTATGCACAGGGAGGGATCGCATCGGTGACCTACGCTCCGGATAATGTGGAGAAACACGTGCAGGACACGCTGATTGCCGGTGATGGCCTGTGCAAGGAGAAGATTGTGAGGATGGTTGTGGAGGAGGCTCCCGAGCAGGTCAATAATCTCATCAACTGGGGTGCCAATTTCGACCGCGACATGGATGGAAAATTTAACCTGAACCGTGAAGGGGGTCATTCGGAGTACAGGATCCTGCATCATAAAGACAATACCGGTGCTGAAATTATGCGGGCACTGTCGGAAAAAGTCAGAAATCACCCGAACATCACGATCCTTGAAAAATCCTTTGCCCTCGACCTGATCACCCAGCATCACCTGGGGACTCCCGTTTTCAGAGGAAATCCGGAGATCGAGTGTTATGGGGTCTATACCCTGAATATCCTGACCAACGAGGTTGAGACCATTATTTCCAAGGTAACGCTTCTGGCCACAGGAGGGATCGGGTATATCTATCAAACCACAACCAATCCGCCGATCGCAACAGGTGACGGTATTGCAATGGCTTACAGGGCCAAGGCATATGTAGAGAACACCGAATTCTACCAGTTCCACCCCACCAGCCTGTATAACCCGGGTGAGCGCCCGTCGTTCCTGATCAGTGAAGCAGTGAGAGGCGCGGGCGGTATCCTCAAAACACAGGATGGCGTTGAGTTCATGCAAAAATATGATCCGAGAGGCTCGCTGGCTTCCCGCGATATTGTAGCCCGCGCTATCGATACCGAGCTGAAGAACCGGGGGGAGGATTATGTCCTCCTCGATTGCACTCATCTGGATGGAAAAAAGATGAAGAGCCATTTTCCCACCATCTATAGTAAATGCCTTACCATCGGGATTGATTTTACCAAACAGCCGATCCCGGTGGTTCCTGCGGCCCATTATTTTTGTGGCGGTATCCGGGTGGATGAGAACAGTCGTACCACGATCCGTAACCTCTATGCTGCCGGTGAAGTATCCTGTACCGGCCTGCACGGAGCCAACCGTTTGGCTTCCAACTCATTGCCTGAAGCGATAGTTTTCGCCCACCGGGCTGCAGTGGACTCTGCCTCACGGATTGGTGGCATCAGGCACATGACAGGCATTCCGAAATGGAACGATGAAGGCACGAAGATCCCTGAGGAAATGGTGCTGATCACGCAGAGCACGCGGGAGTTGCAGGCCATCATGACCAACTATGTGGGGATCGTCAGGACCAATGCCCGGCTCAGGCGGGCCGCCGACCGGATCTATATTCTGTACCGGGAAACCGAGGATCTCTATGCCCGTTCGACCGTATCCGTAAAACTGTGTGAACTCCGCAACTCGATCAAGGTTGCCTATCTGATCGTCAAACATGCACGGCAGAGAAAAGAGAGCAGGGGATTACATTATAACCTGGACTATCCAAGACAGGAGGGCAGAAGGGCAGGAGGGCAGGAAGGAAAGTAAATAAATATTAAATACTTAAACTTATTTCTTCCCAACCTATCTCTTTTCCCTTTACTTTCTGCCTTCTTGCCCTCCTGCCCTTCTGCCTTAAAAGGATTTGAATCCAATGATTTCGCGAACCTCGCGGAGCGTCTTTGCCGCGCTCTCGCGGGCCTTTTCGGCTCCGAGCTTAACAACTTTGTGCAGATAGGATGAATCGCTGTTGATTTCCAGAATCCGTGCCCGGATGGGCAGGGTTACCTTGAGGATATCTTCGGCAAGCTGCTTTTTCATGTCACCGTAACGGATCCCGCATTCGGAGTACAGATGTTTGTAATGCTCAACCGTATCGGGTGTGCTCACTACTTCCATCAGGGTAAACAGGTTATGGATCGGTTCCGGTGGCTTCTGATGCTTCCTGGTCGGGCCGCTGTCTGTAACTGCGCTCATCACCTTTTTGCGGATTGTTTTTTCATCATCAGCAAGATTGATCGCATTGCCTTCTGATTTTCCCATTTTACCTGATCCGTCCAATCCCGGGATTTTGATAAGTTCTTTGCTGTAACTGAACCCTTCCGGTTCCGGAAAGTATTCAGTCCCGTAAATCGTATTGAACCGGCGGGCAAATCTTCGGGCCATCTCAATATTCTGCTCCTGATCTTTTCCTACCGGGACCTTATTGGCTTTGTGAATGATAATGTCAGTCCCCATCAGGACAGGATAGGTGAGCAGACCGGCATTGATGTTGTCGGGCTGTTTCCGGATCTTTTCCTTAAAGGTAGTGGTACGCTGAAGTTCACCCACATAGGCGTTCATATTCATCAGCAGATACAACTCGGCAATCTCCGGTATATCGCTCTGGACGTATAGGGTTGACACTTCGGGATCAATCCCGCAGGCCAGGTATTCCGATAAAACGGTTTTCACATTTTCATGGAGGTCATCCGGATGCGGATGTGTGGTGAGCGAATGCCAGTCAGCCACGAAAAAGTAACAGTTATACTCATGCTGCATCCTGACGAAGTTCCGGAGAGCGCCAAAATAGTTTCCAAGGTGAAGGTTTCCGGTCGACCGGATCCCGCTAAGTACCGTTTCTTTCATGCTGATATTAATAACAAACTGGAATAATCTTTCTGGATCTTTATGAACCGGGGCAAAGATAGAAATTCCTCCTTTTAGTTGGCTTTGATTACTTTTGCTATTCAATGAACCGAAAGGAGGAGCAGTTATGGAATCCATGCGTTTGCTTAAAATTGCCCGGCTGATACAGAAAGAGCTTGCCGAATACCTCCGTGGAGAAGGCCGGTCGCTGGCGCCCGGCAGCATGATTTCTGTGACGGTTGTCCGAATGTCTCCCGACCTGGGCATGGCCAAGGTTTACATCAGTGTTTTCCCCTCGGCCAGAGCGGCTGAAGTTGAGAAAATACTGGAGGAGCATGCCAAATCGATACGGTTCGAGCTGGGTAAAAAGATTGCCAAGCAAGTCCGGCACATTCCGGAACTCCGTTTTTACATCGATGATTCGCTCGATTATGCAGAGCGGATCGATGAGCTGCTGAAAAAATGAATTATCCGTTCTTCATAGCGTTCCGGTATCTCAAAGCCCGGCGTTCAAGGCACATCATTAACTGGATATCGAGGATCTCCATCGCCGGTATCTCCCTGGGAACGATGGCCCTGATCATCGTTCTGTCGGTATTCAATGGCCTGGATCACCTGATCCGGTCGCTGTTTGGTTCTTTTGATCCCGATATTAAGATCACTGCCGTTGAGGGAAAGACCTTTTCTGCCGATTCAGCCCAACTTGCACGGTTGGGGCAGGTTCCTGGGGTTGCTCATTATTGCCAGGTGCTTGAGGAGAATGCGCTGCTGAAGTACCGTGACCGGCAGGCTGTTGCCACCGTCAAGGGTGTCGGCCCCGAATTTGTCAGGATATCCGGGATCGATACCATGATTATCGACGGGAAATTCAGGTTGCATGGGGGCGATGCCCCGTTGGGGACTATCGGCCAGGAGTTGGCGGGCCAGCTCAGTGTGGGGCTCAACTTCATCAATCCGATCCATATTTATGTCCCCAGACGGACGGAAAAGCTGATCCTTGATCCCCTCCGTGCCATCAACCATCGTTATCTCTTCCCTACGGCCGTTTTTGGAGTTCAGGCGGATTATGATTCCAAATATTTCATAGTACCTGTTGATTTTGCGCAGGATTTGTTCGGGTATGGGCCCGATGAGGTCAGTGCCCTGGAGATCAGCCTCCGGGAAGACAGCAAGATCAGTCTGGTTAAAAAAGATCTGAGGATCCTGTTCGGCAGCGGATTCACTATTTCCGACCGGTTGGAGCAGCATGCTGAATTTTACCGGGTTATGTCGGCTGAGAAGTGGGCGATCTTTCTGATCCTGGGATTTATTCTGATCATTGCTTCATTCAATACGATTTCCTCCCTCACGTTGCTGATGCTGGAAAAGAAACCCGACATGCAGATCCTTCAGGGCATGGGGGCGCGAAAAACTTCCGTGCGCCAGGTTTTCATGTGGGAAGGATTACTCGTGACCGGTATCGGGTTGGTCGCCGGCCTGGCCCTTGGGGCATTGTTCTGTGTGCTGCAGCAGCGTCTGGGGATCATCCGGTTCCCATCCTCCGGTTCTTTTGTGGTGGATATCTATCCGGTGAAGATGGTTTTTACTGATTTCCTGATGGTAACCGGTATGGTCGGAGTGATCGGCCTGATGGCTGCCTGGATCCCGCTCCGGGTAATGAAGAAACGCTATTTTGTTGCGGAATCGCCTGAGGAATAAGCGGGTAAGCTTCCCCAGCGTGCAATAATAGTATCGATAATGCCATCCACCTCCTCAAAGGTTTCAGCCCTTAACAGTTTAATCCGAGTTTCTTTATAGCCGGGCAGTCCCTTGAAACAGACGGCAAAAAACCGGCGCATCGAACGGACGGCGCGTCCTTCTTCACGGCCGGTAGCTACCATGGCGATATGTTCACGCAGGTGGGCGGCCTGTTCACGGACCGTCAGGGGTGGCAATAGTTCTCCGGTATCCAGGTAGTGGCGGGCTTCCCTGAAGATGGCGGGGCGGGCGATGGCAGCCCTACCGATCATGACAGCATCCACACCGTACCGGTCAAACGCTTCCTTCGCTTTTACGGCTGAATCAATATCCCCGTTCCCTATAATGGGAATATGCATCCGGGGATTGTTCTTCACTTCCCCGATCAGGGTCCAGTCCGCTTCGCCGGTATACATCTGCGCACGGGTCCGGCCATGAATAGTGAGGGCTGATATGCCCGTATCCTGAAGCCGCTCGGCCAACTCTACGATGATCTTGCTCTTGTCATCCCAGCCCAGCCGCGTTTTAACAGTGACCGGCAGTTTGGTGGCCTTAACCACTTCCTCCGTCATACGGATCATCAGTGGGATATCTTTCAGAAGTCCTGCTCCTGCTCCTTTCATCGCTACCTTCTTCACCGGGCATCCGAAATTGAGATCAATCAGGTCGGGCTGGTACTCTTCCGCAATCCTGGCTGATTCCACGACCGGACCGATCTCTTTTCCATATAGCTGAATGCCGTAGGGATGTTCCTCCGGATTTATCTCAAGCTTTTGTATTGTCTTGTTCACGTTCCTGATCAGCGCATCGGAAGAGACAAACTCCGAAAACATCAGATCAGCCCCGAAACGCTTGCATATCATCCGGAAAGGCAGATCCGTGACATCCTCCATAGGTGCCAGTACCAAAGGCCAGTCCGGTAAAATGATATCTCCGATCCTCATGCCGCAAATGTAACACAATCACCTGCAACCTGAAATTTTGTACTTTCACGGGGACTTTTTAAGCAAGTGAAATTCCTGATCCACATAATCCTGATATTTATAGCAACGGCGATGCCTGTGTCAGGACAGACGACGGACGACAGGCGAGGGACGAGTGATAGTTTACAGTCACCGGTCATCCGTTATCCCTGGCCCGAATATTCTGCTTTTCAGAATTTCCAACATCAGGCCCCGGAACCGGGATCACTCTCCCTAAGCATCAGGAGCACTGCTTTTTTTAAAAACAACGAATACAAAAACAGTTTTATTCAAGGCTACTCCTTGTCGGGCATATTCGCTGAACCTGTACTGGAATACCATCCTGATGCCAAAACCACCATCCGCGGCGGGGCTCATCTGCTGAAATATTACGGCCGTGACAACTTCGACCGGATCCTGCCGGTGATAAGCATTCAGCACGACGTATCGGAACATTTCAGCATGGTCTTCGGCACCCTCAACGGCACATCAAACCACGGGCTGATCGAGCCGGTGCAGGATTTTGAGAATTACCTGATCAATAACTATGAAAATGGAATCCAGTTGCTGTTTAATTATCCTTCGTGCCGCACTGATATCTGGCTCAACTGGGAGCAGTTCATCAAGAAAGAAGATCCATTCCCCGAGATATTCACGATTGCATCTAATTCTGATTTCCGTCTGTTCGACTGGCAGGGGCTCAGGCTGACGGTTCCTTTCAGCTCGATGTTCCGGCATACCGGAGGTGAAATCGATACCTATTACGGCCCGGAAGGCACCCGGTTAAATCTGGTCCACGGCCTGAGGCTTGATCTTCAGGTTACGGATCCGTTCTTCAACTCTCTCTATGCCATCCAGAACATCGTTGAGTCTATCGAGATCAATCCAAACGATTACGTTACTATCCCCTTCGGACATGGCAGTTATACCCGGGTAGGCTTTGAGACAAAAATCGGAAATTTTGAAGCCGGGTACTGGAAGTCGACCGACTTTAACGCGCCTCACGGAAACCCGATTTTCCAATCGGTGAGCGACAAATACCCATCCTATTATCAGGCCGGCCGGGAAATGCTGGTTCTGAAATATCAATTCCGGTGCGACCTGACCGATTACCTCCGGTTCGCCTTCCGCCTGGAACCCTATTACCATTTCGACACGGGAAGGATAGATCATTCGTGGAGCGTTTACCTCATCCTGGACGAAGGATTCCTGCTTTCAAAAGGCTCAAGGCTCAAGGCTCAGGGCTCAAGTGACCAGTCACTAGTCACTAGTCACTAGTCACTTGTTACCGTCAGTCTCCACGGCTTACTGATCCATGGTTCTCCCGCGTATTTTATTCCTACCCGGGGGCCAGTGGAATAATGGGCTAAAGACGGCGCGTTCTCAATCCGGATCCGGGCCGATTCGGCAATGGATTCCCCGTAAAAAGAACCATCCATCTGTAAAAGCTGTGTAACCTTTCCGGGACCAAAAAATTCGCCGGCGCCACGGATGAGGAGAGCTTCGGGGGAACCGGCCGGTCCCGTAACGATATTGAACATCCAATGCATTCCGTACACCAGATACATATAAATATGACCACCTTCCCCGAACATCACCCGGTTACGTAGGGTCATTCCTTTGCTTGCATGGCAGGCCTTGTCCTCCATGCCGCGGTAAATCTCAATCTCAGTTAGGGGCAACCTTATTTCGGTACCATCCGGCAGGGTTCTGACCAGGATCTTACCCAGGATGTCGGGTGCGATATCCAATACATCCCGGGTATAGAATTCGGTTGGAAGGATTAAACCGTGTTGATGCATCGGGATAAAAACGTTCTTTTGTTGACCTTAGCTAATAACTGATCCTGTTATTCGAATGTAACCAGTCGTCAAACTCCTTCCCGCTGTCAGGCAGGTTAATCCGGTCGAACGGGATCGTTCGCCGGGCGGGATCCAATGCCATTTCGTGGTACAGGGTTGCATCGCGGAATCCCGCCTTGGCAGCATCCGAGCGGTCGGAAGCAAACACCACACGGCTGATCCGTGACCAATAAACAGCACCAAGGCACATCGGGCAGGGTTCACAGGAGCTATACAGCGTGCAACCGGAAAGATCGAAAGTGCCCAGTTTACTAGCAGCCAGCCTGATGGCCTGGACTTCGGCATGAGCCGTTGGATCGGGAGTGACAATCACCTGGTTTACGGCCTCGCCCACAATCACTCCATCCCTGGTGATTACGGCACCGAAAGGCCCGCCACCGTTCCGGACATTATCCCGGGCCAGAGCAATTGAACGGGCAAGCATTTTATGGTCAAAATCACTCATAAGGCAGAAGGCAAAAATTAGTAAAAAGAAAGAAGAAAGAAGTGAAAAGAAAAATAATGACTAATCCCGGACTTCAGTCCGGGAGAGCTTACAATTGGCACATTGGCACATTGTACAATCAGCACATTTTCATGTCACTCGTCACTTGTCACTTCTCTTTCTCCGTTCCAAACACAAACAGCGTATAAAATAACGCGAAGAATGCAACTCCCGCCTGGGTTTCGAGAGTATCCTCGTTAAGGAAGGAGAGCATCGCGGTGATGAAAAACATCAGGACAAAATAGGATCCGAAGCGCTTCTCAACTATTGCGGGAAGGATCAGGGCTGCAAGTATCAGGATAAAACCTGTCAATCCGAATGCAATCAGGAAAGAGAGGAACTGGTTATGAGCCCTGTAGCGCCAGGCTTCGTCGAGGGGAGATTTCAGCTCTTCATATTTCTGATCGAAAGCCTGTTGGGTATCGCCGGTCCCTACCCCGGCAAGGGGATGATCAAGAAAGATTGCCCAGCCTGTTTTTAGATATTCGATCCGCTGTATGATCGAATGGCCGCTTGGATTGGCCCCGTTACGATATTGATCGATCTCCCAGATAGTCTCATAAATCCTGACCCGCAGGCGTTTGGGCTCGCGGTAGAGGGAATTGGCAAATCCTTTCTCAATCAGATTGATGTCCTGCCGCGTCAGCTGGGAAACCCCATAAGCATCCTTGCGTAATCCGAGAGAGGTAAGGTAACGTATCAGGGTATATTTCAATTCCTGATTTTTCTGGTCGAGGCCGTCATAACCAATGGTGCTAACCTTGTTCCAGGCGTCACGCAATTCAGGCTCGCATTGGTACAATCCAACCCGCCATCCGTTCTCCGTCATCGGGTTGCCGAGATCGTGCCAGTAAAAGTTCCCGTTTACGGTGGTTTTTTCCAGATTTTCTATGTTGTCCCTGACGATATGAAACCGGTTCCACTGGTGTGACAAGTAGAAAGCCACCAATACGGGAAGCGTTACCACTCCGACGATTACGAACCACCGGGCCATCAGTTCCTTTTGCCTGAATGACCAGCGGATGGCCAGGAGCATACCGCCCAGTATGAGGACGACGAGACCGGTGAGGGACTTAAAGAGTAACAGAAAGACGATGAGGTATAAGGCGAAAGAAGAAAGAAGAAAGAAGAAAGATCTTTTTGGTTTAAGAGTGAAGAGATAAAAGAACAGAATGAAGATTGAGATGTCGATCATCAGCGCGAAGCGGATGTGTGAGATGAACAGGCTGGTTTCACGGTCGGAGGTATAATCCGATGGTCCGAATCCCAGCATGATGCTGAGGCTGAAGAGTGTTCCGATAATCACGGCCAGGACAAATCCCGCCAGCAGCACATACATCTCTTTGGGCTTCAACGGCTCCATAGTGCCCAATACTATGGGCAGCAAGAGGAGGGGAAGCTTGAGTTTCAGGTCGTGAAAACCGAAGGGAACGTCACTGGTCCAAAGCATTCCCGCCAGGTGAATAAAAAACAGGATCAGGAAAATCCATAGGGCGGGACGGCTCCGGAACCGGTCCCACTTTTCCTGAAACCGCCCCTCGATCAGCCACAGGGCAACGAGCACGATCTGCGAAGCACTCGCTACATATTTCGACAGCGGAAGAGTGCCCAGCAGGATCAGCAGGATCAGCAGATAAGCATTTTTAAAGGTGAGGTGTTTCCGAAAATCTGGATTCATAGCTTACTTTCTTCGTCAAATTTAGGTTTTCCACAGGTACATTCTGATAAGTTGTCCGGTTTTGAGCCTGCATTAGTCGGGAAATGAAGTTTATTTGCATAAAAAACGATGTATTCGGTCGGAATATTGGCTACCGGTCGCGAATGGTCTGACGTTCTGACCGGAATGGCGAAAGCCAGCGGCTCCCGGATCGAAGGCTGGCTCAATCCTGCTGAGGTTTCTCCTGATGATACCTGCAGGCTGATTGATCATTCCGATCTGGTCTGGATTCCCGAGATGATCAATGGCGGAATGGATGAAGCCATTACCGTTATCCGGCGGTCGAGACATCTTTCCCTGGGTTTCCCTGTATCCGACTTTGTGGATCAGGCAGAGAACCTTCTGAAACTATCCCGGGAAGCGCGTGTACAAGTTCAGGTAGGTCATAACGAAAGGCACAGGCCCGTGTTCCGGAGTAGCCTGCCCTGGATAAAACATCCTCAGCATATCATGGTTAAACATCATCTCACCCGTTTTCCATCAGAAAATAACAACAGGCAGATATTTAATGAGATACTCGCTGATCTCGACCTGGTGCTTGGGCTTACCAGGAGTCAGGCGCGAAAGGTAAGGACGCATGTATCAATTCTTGAATCAGGCCAGTTATTCCAGATTGACACCCGCACGGAGTTTCACAACGGATCGATGATCAGCCTGGTGATCAGGCAGGGCATGCCGGAGCCTGTGCGGAAGATTGAGATCATCCAGGAGACGGGAATCGTTAAAATTGACCTGGTGAGCGGGTCAAGCGAGATGACCGGTTTAAAGGGGGAAAAATGGAACCGGAACCGGATCTGGCCATTGAGCGGTGATACGGCTGGCATACAACCGGAGCAAATCGGGAAGAATGAAGAGAGTGCCAGGCAATGCATCAATTTTATCCATTCACTCGGGAAAGGCCAGCAACCCCTTTCGGGTCTCGAAGAAGGATTCTCGGCTCTTGAAATCACCCGCCAGATAGCTGCAGCAGCCGGACGGATCTAACACCGGCGCCGGGTGGCATCCCTGCTGCCGGTCACTGAGTTTTCAACAAAATACTGGTTGATAAACTTGGTGAGTAAAAATATATTTGTATTTTTGCACTCCAATTCGTTCGGGCCTAAGCTACCGGATGAAGGATCAGCATATTAATTAAACAGACGGATTACTGTGAATACGTTAAGCTACAAGACCATCTCAGCCAACAAGGCAACGGTCGTTAAGGAATGGGTGGTGATCGATGCAACCAATGCCGTATTGGGGCGTTTATCAACCGAGGTGGCAAGCATACTGCGCGGCAAGCGCAAACCCAGCTATACACCTCATGTTGACTGCGGGGACTATGTTATTGTGATCAATGCCGAAAAGGTCCGCCTTACCGGCAACAAGATGAATGACCGCGTTCATTTTACCCATTCGGGTTACCCGGGCGGTCAGAAAGAGCTCACTCCTGCAGTCATGCTGGCCAAGAATCCTATCAGCCTGGTTGAAACCGCTGTTCGTGGCATGCTCCCCAAAACCCGTCTGGGAGCTGAACTGTTCAGGAACCTGCATGTATATGCCGGAAGCGAACATCCGCACGAAGCACAGAAACCAAAGACAATCGAAATAAAATAACAGGATACAGAATTCATGGAAATGATCAACGCAATCGGAAGAAGGAAATCGGCAATTGCCCGCGTGATTGTAAACGAAGGCAAAGGGCAGATCACCATCAATAAAAAGGACCTGGCAGACTATTTTCCAATGCACCAGCTTCAGTTTATTGTCACCCAACCGCTTAACACGCTTGAAGTTGCCGGTAAATATGATATCCGTGCCAACCTCGACGGCGGCGGGATCAAAGGACAAGCCGAAGCTCTCCGCCTGGCCATCGCCCGTGCCCTCGTCCAGATCGATCCTGAATGCAAAAAGGCCCTGCGTGCCAATGGTTTTCTGACACGTGACCCGAGAGTTGTCGAACGCAAGAAACCGGGACAGCCGGGTGCAAGACGACGTTTCCAATTCTCAAAACGTTAATATTCTCTGTATCAGAGTTTAGTTTAGTATCTAAACTTGCAGGACTTCCGTCCGCCAACGCTCGCGGAACTACCGGCAGGTTGCTTAATCAGAATGTAAACTAAGAACATAACAATGCCCAGAACAACTTTTGAAGAACTTCTCGATGCCGGTGTTCATTTCGGCCATCTGAAACGGAAATGGAATCCCAACATGGCTCCCTATATCTTCATGGAGAAGAACGGGATCCACATTATTGACCTTCACAAAACGGCTCATAAGGTTGACGAAGCTGCCGAAGCGATGAAACGTATCGCCAAATCAGGCCGCAAAGTCCTTTTCGTAGCCACGAAAAAACAGGCCAAAGAAATTGTGGCAGAACGGGTTGCAAAAACCGGTATGCCCTTTATCACAGAACGCTGGTCGGGCGGAATGCTCACCAACTTCCCCACCGTCAGGAAAGCTGTCAAAAAGATGCTTTCCATCGACAAAATGCTTGTTGACGGTACCTATGATCACCTGTCGAAACGCGAACGCCTCCAGGTAGGTCGTCAGCGCGCCAAACTTGAAAAGCTGCTCGGCAGCATCAAGGATCTGACCCGTCTGCCCGCAGCCCTGTTTGTCATCGACGTATCCAAGGAACACATTGCCGTTAACGAAGCCCGGAAACTCAATATCCCGGTATTCGGTATGGTTGATACCAACTCCGATCCTGAAAAAATCGACTTTGTCATCCCGGCAAACGATGATGCATCCAAATCCATCTTCCTGATCACCGACGTCATCTGCAAAGCCATTGAAGAAGGGCTGAATGAGCGGAAAGCAGAAAAAGATAAGGAAGCCACTGTCAAGCCGAAGAAATCCGATATCGGTGAAGAAGATGAACAGGCTCCTGTGAAAAAAACGGCCCGCAAACGCATTTCCAAAGCTCCGGCTGAAGAAAGCGCTTCCGAAGTTTCAGAATAATTCTAAAAATCAACATCATGGCTGATATTAAAGCTTCAGACGTAGCTAAACTGCGTCAAATGACCGGTGCCGGTATGATGGACTGCAAACAGGCCCTTACCGAAACCAACGGTGATTTTGATCAGGCTATCGATATACTCCGTAAAAAAGGACAGAAAATTGCCTTAAAGCGCGCCGACCGTGAAGCCACTGAGGGTGCTGTCATTGCCATAACCAATGACAGCGACACTTTTGGCGTACTGATCGTGCTCAACTGCGAAACCGATTTCGTGGCTAAAAACGAAGATTTCATTAAAAAAGCCCATCAGATCGCCCATGCGGCCCTTGCATCAAAAGCTGCCAGCCTGGATGCACTGAAACAGGTTGTCATTGAAGGTCATACCATTGAAAACGAAGTCACCAACCTCACCGGCGTTACCGGCGAAAAAGTTGAACTTTCGCAATATAAGTTCCTGGAATCACCGATGGTTGTTCCTTATATCCACCCGGGTAACCGCCTGGCCACTCTCATCAGCCTGAATAAAAAGGTTGCCGATATCCAGGTTGCCAGGGACGTTGCCATGCAGGTAGCCGCCATGGCCCCTGTTGCCGTTAACAAAGAACGCGTTCCGCAAAGCATCATTGACAAGGAACTTGAGATCGGCAGGGCTCAGGCTCAGGAAGAAGGCAAACCGGAAGCCATACTGGATAAAATCGCTCAGGGTAAACTGACCAAATATTTTAAAGAGAACACCCTGTTAAGCCAGGATTTCATCAAGGATCATAAAATCACGGTTGCCGATTACCTGACCCATGTTGACAAGGATCTGACGGTGGTTGATTTTGCCAGGTACACCCTTAACGACTGATCAGGAGAACTGCGGATTCACTTCCGATACTTCAAAATCCCGGCTTCCACCGGGATTTTTTGTTATCTTTCGGTTTCTATATTGAAAATCATGATCCTATACAAAAGAATCTTACTGAAACTCTCGGGTGAATCACTCCTGGGCAAAGCAAATCATGGCATTGATGCGGCACAGCTGGAAAGCTTTGCCTCCCAGGTAGCCGAAATCCGGGAAATGGGAGTCGAAACCGGTCTTGTCATTGGTGGCGGCAATATATTCCGGGGCCTCTCCGGTGCCCGGGAAGGCTATGACCGCGTCAAGGGCGATTACATGGGCATGCTGGCGACCGTCATCAACGGGCTGGCTCTGCAGTCCGCCTTTATCAAAATGAAGGTTCCTTCCCGCCTCTTTTCTTCCATCCGGATGGAGCCGGTCGCCGAATACTGGAACCGAGACAAGGTGAGCAAAGCCCTGGCAGGCGGAGAGATCTGCATTTACTCGGGCGGGACCGGCAATCCCTATTTTACCACGGATACAACGGCAGCACTCCGGGGATCCGAAACCGGCTGCGAGGTACTACTGAAAGGGACACGCGTTGATGGCGTTTATACGGCTGACCCTGAAAAAGATCGGACTGCCACACGGTTTGATTCCCTGACTTTCGATGAAGCCATTGATCAAAACCTGAAAATCATGGATCAGACGGCCTTTACTCTCTGCAAGGAGAATAACCTTCCGATCATCGTCTTCGACATGAACACCCGTGGTAATCTGAAACGGTTATTATCGGGAGAAAAAATCGGAACTCTCATCCATAATTAGCCATCAAAAACAATATTTTTGCACTCCTGAAAGTTAAAGAGCAGGACTATGAACGAAGAAGTTGAACTGATCCTCATGGATACTGAGGATAAAATGCAGCGGACGCTGAAACATCTGGAAAGCGAACTTTCGAAGATCCGCGCCGGACGAGCCAATGTGCATATGCTCGACGGAATCGTGGTCAACTATTATGGTACTCCGACACCGCTCACCCAGATTTCCAACGTGAACGTTCCGGATTCGCGGACCCTGGCCATTCAGCCCTGGGAAAAAAACATGATCGACCCCATCGAAAAAGCTATCCTGGCTGCCAATATCGGTCTTACCCCGATGAACAACGGGGAGATCATCCGGATCAATATCCCTATGCTGACCGAGGATCGGCGCCGGGATCTGGTCAGACGGGTAAAAACCGAAGGTGAAACCGGTAAGGTAGGTATCCGCAATATCCGGCGCGAAGGTAACGACCAGCTGAAAAAACTGATTAAGGACGGACTGTCGGAAGATGACGAAAGGGACGCTGAACAACAAGTCCAGGACACGACTGATAAGTATATCCGCCTGATCGAAGACCGGTTGTCCGCGAAGGAAAAGGATATAATGACGATCTGACGGTGTTTGCCGAATACATTGGGCATGGATGAGAGTAAATTCCCACTTCTGACAACGATCAACAGCCCGGCTGACCTGAAAAAACTAAAGGAAGCCGATCTGTTGCACGTTTGCGCGGAACTAAGGGAATTCATCATCGACGAGGTATCCTGCAATCCCGGACATTTAGGTGCCAGCCTCGGCGTTGTGGAACTTACGGTTGCCCTCCACTACACCTATAACACTCCTTATGACCAGATCATCTGGGACGTCGGCCATCAGGCTTACGGGCATAAGATCCTGACCGGAAGGAGGGATGCATTTAAAACAAACCGGAAATTTGGCGGGATCAGCGGATTCCCTAAAATGGCGGAGAGCGAATATGATTCATTCGGTACCGGCCATGCATCAACCTCCATTTCTGCAGCCCTCGGAATGGCGGTAGCCGCTGACCGTAAGGGCGAACGCCAGAGGAAAACAGTTGCAATCATCGGAGACGGTGCCCTTACGGGGGGTATGGCATTCGAAGGATTGAACAATGCGGGAATTGAACGTTCGAACCTCCTGCTAATCCTGAATGACAACAACATGGCCATCGATCCCAATCATGGCGCACTTAAGGATTACCTGATGGACATTACCACATCCCGCTCCTGGAACCGGTTCAAGAATGACTCCTGGAAAATCCTCGGAGTGATCAGCAGGATCGGTCCCGATGCCCGCCGCATGGCACAGACTCTTGAGGATGCTGTCAAACATACTATCCTCAAGCAGAGTAACCTGTTCGAATCATTGAAATTCAGATACTTCGGTCCGGTCGACGGACATGACGTGATCCACCTGGTTAAAATCCTGAAAGACATGCAGAGCATTGAAGGGCCAAAAGTCCTGCATGTCCTTACGCAAAAGGGCAAGGGATTCGAACAGGCTGAACTGCACCAGACCACATTCCATGCTCCTGGCAGGTTCGATAAGGTCACCGGGGAGATCCTGGAGGAAGAGGTTGACGGATTTCCGCCGAAATACCAGGACGTATTCGGTCTTACCCTGCTGGAACTGGCCGAACAGAACGACAGGATCATGGGAATCACCCCGGCCATGCCGACAGGCTGCTCCCTCACCTACATGATGGAGAAAATGCCCGACCGGACCTTCGATGTCGGTATTGCCGAGCAGCACGCCGTTACCTTCTCGGCCGGCCTTGCCGCTCAGGGAATGATCCCATTCTGCAATATTTATTCTTCTTTCATGCAGCGGGCGTACGATCAGGTGATCCATGACGTCGCTCTTCAAAAGTTGCAGGTGGTCTTTTGCCTTGATCGCGGAGGACTGGTCGGAACCGATGGGCCCACTCATCATGGCTCCTTTGATCTATCCTATATGCGCCTGATACCCAATCTGATCGTATCGGCCCCGATGAATGAAGAGGAGCTCAGGAACCTGATGTACACCGCCCAGCTTGAGAACCACGGTGCTTTTGTTATCCGTTACCCGAGAGGACAGGGAGTGATGTCCGACTGGAGACGTCCGTTTAAAGCCATTCCTGTAGGTAAGGGCAGATTGATCTCGGAAGGCACCGGTCTGGCCATCCTGAGTATCGGCCACCCGGGTAATCTGGTGGTAAAAGCGGTCCGGGCCGTTGATAAGGAAGGACTGCACCCGGCCCATTATGACCTGCGCTTTGTCAAGCCACTGGATGAAGAACTCCTGCATGAAATATTCAGAAATTTCGAAAGGATCCTGACGGTTGAGGATAATACAATAGTGGGGGGATTCGGCAGCGCTGTGGCAGAATTCATGGTGCAGCACGGTTACCGCTCCGAACTGCGTATGCTTGGTATTCCCGACCGCTTCATTGAACAGGGCACACAGCGCCAACTGTATAAGGAGTGCGGATTTGATCCTGACAGCATTGCCAGCGCCATCCGTGAACTGATGAAGGTTAGCTAAAAAAGGTCCCCCCTTTGTTAGATTTTCCGAAAATCCTCGTACTTTTAACATAAACTTAACCCGATTCCGATATGTCCTCTCTTATTCAAGCCGTCATTGTAGATGATGAGGATAACAGCCTCGAAGCGCTCACCATCCTTCTTCAGAAATACTGCCCGGATGTCCAGGTCATCGGTTCCGCCCAAACAGTAGCCAGTGCCATCGAACTGATTGATAACCTTAAACCGGAACTGGTCTTTCTCGATATCGCACTTCCCGATGGCCAGGGTTTCGAAGTTCTTGAAGAAGTCGGGTATACGGGCTTCGAAGTAATCTTTACCACAGCCTATGATCAATATGCCCTGAAAGCCTTTGATTTCTCCGCCCTCGATTATCTTCTGAAGCCCATCAGCGCTGAAAAACTACAGCAATCGGTTGAACGGTTCGAAAAAATCCGGAAAGAAGAAAATTATGAAGACAGGGTGTCGGTTCTGAAAGACAGCCTGAACAACCGGAACGAACGGATCATCCTCTCCTCGATGGACGGATTTGACGTTTATAAAATCGCCGATATCATCCGCTGCGAAGCCAACGGTAGTTATACCACCTTTTATATCAAATCGGGACAACGGGTCATTACTTCAAAAACCCTCAACAATTTCGAAAGACTTCTTTCTGATCTGTCTTTTGTCCGCGTTCACAGCAAACACCTCATCAACCTGGAATTTGTAAAAAAATACATTTCGGGGCGCGGAGGTTATATCGTTTTTGAGGATGGCTCACAGGTCGATGTAAGCGAACGCAAGAAAAAAGAGTTCATCATGCGTATGAAAGGGCATGCCCGAACCACCTAAGTTCGCCCACTTACAAAAAAAAACGCTCAATTACAAAGATTTTACGCACTTAGAGTCGTAAACCCCCCGTTTATTTTCTTGGTTTTCGCATTTTTCGGTATTTTCAACTCGTTGAGTATACGACTTTATTATTATTACCATTTAAAAAACCAGGAGGCCTTATGAAAAGATTTACACTGATTCTGCTTACTATGTTGCTCCCGGTGCTGGCTACGGCTCAGTTCTCCACTCCGAAGCCCGCTTTGATCGACAATCAATATATCGATAAAAGCAACCCGGCCAGTTCCGTTAAAGCTGACGGAGAGATTTTCTGGTCCACGACATTCGATTTCAGGGATGAAACCAATCCGGTCGGATGGAGCTGGCCTGCCGGCTGGCTCAACAGGGATGAGAATGACCTCGGCAATGTATGGGCATGGAATGACGACAGCCTGTCTGCCAGATTCACCCATCTGGCCGGATTGGCTTCACATACCCCGGAGGATGGATGGATACAGCTTTTCTCTGATGGATACAATTACAGGGATAACGTGAGCACCAGCCAGGGTATGAATGCCTGGTTCCAGCTCCCTCCCATCGACTGCTCAAGCAAAAGCTCGGTGATTGTCAAGTTCTATCAGAATTTCCGTACCTGCTGCAGTGGTAGTTACATACTCAAGCTCCAGGTGACCAATGATGACGGAGTTCATTGGGCTGATTATAACTGCAAGTATGGAACTAACGTAAACGACTGGTGCCTGCGCAATGAAGCCGAGCTGAACATTACCGAGGTGGCCGCCGGCCTGCCCAGCGTGTTGCTCCGTTTCGTTTACTCCGAAAGCACACACTATTTCTGGGCTATCGATGACCTCACACTTTCCGAAGGGTACCACAATGAGCTGGTGCTCGAAGATGACCGTTCCTATATGAACAACACCATCGAGGATGATGAAGAGGGCTTTATGCCTTATCTTCCCTTGAAACTGATCAATGGTACCGCATTTGGTACACACACTTTCTGGGGCGCTTTTTACAACAACGGTATTGATGACCAGGAGGCAGTTGCCCTTAAGGTTGACATTACTAAAAACGGCGAAGGTGTCTTTTCAGCCACCTCAGCTCATTCTGATATCTGGACGCTGGAACGCGACACGGTCGATTTCACCGAATCACCCTTCCAGCCCGACGGATACGGTGATTATCACTTTACCTATACGGCAATCTCAAACAACAGCGAGCAGGTTCCGGCCAACAACCAGGCAGAATACTGGCTCACCGTGGATGACAGCATCTATTCCCGCTGCGACGATGTGAAAGAAGACAACCAGAGTACAGCCGGCTGGGCTGGTGGAGGCAACAGCGACGGAGATATCCTGGGCGTCATCTATACGCTTACCCAGCCTATGGAAGTTAACTCACTCTCCGTACTGATCACCCGCCGCCTGGATGCACCGGGCGCCGGAACACGGCCCGGGATGGAATGCCAGTACTGGATTTACAAGGATATGGGTGAAGATGGCTGGGCTCCTGTCATTTCCTCAAGTGTCCTCACTATCGAGGAAAAACACCTTGAAAATTGGATAACCCTCAACCTCGAAAAAGACGGCGAATCGGAATTCCTGCAACCCGGCAATTACATTGCCGGCATCCAAACCTGGCACGGCGGAGGCCTGCATGCCGATAACGGGGTCTACCGTTTCTCTATCGGATATGACATGACCTACTACACTGCCAGCAAATCGGTTATGCTTTGGATCGAATCAGAAAGCTGGGGCAATCCTGGCCGACTGAACATGATCCGGATGAATTTCAATGAAACCGGCGCTCCTGCATTGGGTTCCGTAATCTTTAATGTCGACATGAACGTACAGATTGCCAAAGGCTCGATGAATCCGGACACTGATTTCGTTGATGTAACCGGCTCGTTCAACAACTGGGGCGGTTCAGCACATATGACCGATGCCGATGGCGATGGTGTCTATACTCTCACACTAACCGATGTGCCTACTTTCCGGGAAATCGAATACAAATACCGCATCAACGGAAACGCTGCCATCGCAGAATTCCCGAACGGAGCCAATCGCAAGGCCATGGTACGCTTTTATACCATCCTGGATGATGTTTACAATAACGGCAAGAGTGTTCTAAGTGTACCGGTCGATCCGCTCGCCTCAAGAGTTACAATTTACCCGAACCCGGCATCCGGTAATGTGAATATCAGCATTCTGAACGCTAAACCAACTGATACGGACGTGGTAATCACAAGCCTGCACGGTCAGGTTGTTTACCGCACCCGCCTCCGGTCGGTTATCGACTATACACTCCCGGTTGATCTTTCCGGATTGGCCAGGGGTTTATACCTGGTTAAAGTCAACGACACGGTTACCAAGATAATCGTTGACTGATCCTGACTGTTTCGAAAAGAAGAAGCCCCGGCAAGTTTGGGGCTTTTTTCGTTTATTGTCTCAAATAACCCATCTATTAAATAAAATAGGGCATCTATGTATTCAATCTTCACGGAAATGTCTTATTTTTCACCATAAATCCTGATGGAACCTGTTAAAACAATCTTAAATACTCCTGCTTATGAAAAAATTTACTCTTTTAGCTGTACTACTTTTCGCGTTTGCACTGGCCTATGGACAAAGGATCAGCACAAATCGCATAAAAGCACAACCTTATGGCTCGGAGCTCATGACTCCGGTACCGGAGCCCGGGGAATCGGGCCTTAAAGCCGGTGGAGATGTCTTCTTTAGTGAAACCTTCGACTGGGCAGACAATTCTGAACGGGGCTGGTCACTGCCTGCCGGCTGGCAGATTGTTGAGGAAACTGATTTTGGCTGCCCATGGGTTTGGCGGGCCGGTACAGACAGTATCAAGGGCTTGCTGACCTTTGAACCCGGCCATGCTTATTCCAAAAGTCCAGAAGACGGCTATATTGTCCTTCCCATGGATGAGTACAATTACAAGGACGGTGTCTCAACATCCAATGGCGTGACAGCCTGGTTTCAGCTTCCTCCGATCGATTGCTCAAGTCATCCGGGGGTACTTTTAAACTTCAGGCAATTTTTCCGCTGCTATTATACCCCTGATTGCAGGGTTCAGGTTTCAAACGACCTGGGTGCCCATTGGGCTAACTATAGCGTGTTATACGAAACTCCAATCAGTATTTTCTGCAAAAATCCTTACCCGGAAGTGAATATTTCCGAGGTTGCGGCAGGTATGCCGGAAGTCTGGATCCGGTTTCTCTGGAACAGTATGGAACGTTATTTCTGGTGCATTGACGATATCGAGCTGATGGAAAGTTATGATAACGATATTCAACTGGAAAACAGCTGGCAATATATGGTCGATCTTAGCTACGAAGATACCAATGAAAGTTACTGCTATATGATTCCCAACTCCCAGATTGGAGCTGACAACTTTGGCGGTTATTACTTCCGCGGTGCTCTCATGAACGTGGGAATGGCTGACCAGGAAGGATGCAAGGTGAATGTGGAAATATTTAAAAACGGAACCTCCGTCTATAATCAGACTTCCGCGGCACGAGATATCTGGACCATCGAAAGGGACACTTTTGATATCAGTACGATCTACAATCCTACAGGATACGGGGATTATAAAATGGTCCTTACTGCCCAGGCCGATCAGGCCGATGGAAGACTTGCAAACAACCAATACACCGACACATTTTATGTAACGGACAGCATCTATTCCATCTGTGACTATATCTGGGAGGAGCATGCCAGCACAGCCGCCTGGGGCAACAATGACGGGGACTGGATGGGGATCGCTTACGATATCAAACAACCCTGCGAGGCCAACTCGATATCCTGCGCGATCATGCAAAGGCCAAAGAATAGAGTAGCCAGCACCCAGGTCGGTTATAATTTTCAGTACTGGCTGTATAAATGGGATGCAACGGAAGGTGTTTGGATCGATAAGATCACCTCAGAATACACAGAAGTAACACCAGCCATGATTGATTCCTGGGTTACCTTGCCCTTGCAGAAAGACGGAGAATCTGAGTTTATGGAACCCGGATACTATATTGCTGCCATCCAGACATTCCATGGAGGCGGAGCCGGTGCTTCTAACAGGATCTTCCGATTTACCATTGGCGCCGACCAGAGCCATCGCTATTCCTATGGCAAGACCCTTTTCCGGCGTGTCAGCGACGAGTCCTGGTCAACAAGCGATGAACTTGAGATGATCCGCCTGAATATTAATAGCACCGGGGCTCCAAGAACCGCAGATGTGGTGTTTAATGTCGATATGACCTTGCCGATTGCCAACGGAATATTCAGTCCGGGAACCGATTTTGTGGATGTATCGGGTACTTTCAACAGCTGGGGATCAACCCAATTGACCGATGCTGACGGTGATAAAATCTATTCCCTGACCGTTCCGGCAATGACCATCTTTCAAAGCATCCAGTACAAGTATCGCATCAACGGCACCACCCCTGAATTCCCGACGACCGGAAAGAACCGGGATTACAGGATCACTTACTACAATATGCTGGCCGATGTTTTCAATAACGGCGTCAGCCTGGGTGTTGATGTCAATACCCTGTCCTCCTCCGTTAGCGTTTACCCGAATCCGGCATCGGACAACCTGAATATCAGCATTGTGAACGCTAAACCAACAGATACGGACGTGGTAATCACCAGCCTGCACGGCCAGGTGGTGTACCGCACCCGCCTGCAGTCGGTTATCTACTATACCCTTCCGGTGGATCTCTCCGGATTTGCCAAGGGTTTGTACCTGCTTAAAGTCAATGACACGGTCACAAAGGTTGTGATTGATTAGTTCGGACTGTTTCGAAAATAAAAGCCCCGGGAATCCCGGGGCTTTTTTCGTTTTTTGACGCATCACGCTCAATTATTGTAATTTTTATAGCATTTGTGTACAATATCTCCGCGGAAAAGCTTTAATTTATCCGCACATAACCCGACAGACTAAATCTAATCTAATCATTACAGCTATGAAAAGGCTTACACTTCTGCTGTTGCTTTTGTCTTTCCCTGTGGTTATTTTTTCCCAAACCGTTGTTAATCAAGCTGCTGCTTTAGACAAGCAGGCACCCGTCACCGGAGAGCTTTCAAAAAGCTTAAAAGGCGACGGGGATGTTTTCTGGTCAACAACCTTCGATTTCGAAGATCCTACCAATCCCCGTGGCTGGTCATGGCCGGCAGGATGGACCTCCCAGGATAATACCGACCTGGGCAACATTTGGATCTGGTCGAAAGACAGTATCCACGGTTATTTTACCAAACTCCCCGGCATCAACTCTTACACCCCGGAAGACGGCTGGTTGATCATTCCGATCGATGCATACAACTACCGGGACAACGTGGTGACTGCGAACACGGCGGATGCCTGGTTTCAAACCGCTTCAATCGACTGTTCCTCCAAGTCGTCGGTTGTTGTCAAGTTTTACCAGCAGTTCAGAGCCTGCTGCGATGGCACTTATGTTGTTTCGTTGCAGGTTTCTAATGATGAAGGCGTGCACTGGGCCGACTATGACTGCCGGTTCGGTACACGCGTTAACGACTGGGTTTCGCGCAATGATGTGGAAATCAATGTTTCCGATGTGGCAGCTGGGATGAACCGGGTTTTGCTCCGGTTCGTATTCAGTAAATCCTACCTTTATTTCTGGGCTATCGATGACCTGCGGTTGACGGAAGCCTATCACAACGAGCTGGTTCTTGAAGGAAACTGGTCCTATATGTTCAACGGGGACCCCGAAAATGAAGAGGGTTTCATGCCATATCTTCCTTATAAATTCATCGAGGGAACCGAATTCGGCAAGCATACCTTCAAAGCCGCTTTCCTGAACCAGGGTATTAATGACCAGGAAGGAGTAGCCTTGCAGGTTAATGTAAATAAGAACGGAAGTCAGGTTTTTACAGCTACCTCGGCCACAACCGACATCTGGACCCTTGAAAGGGATACCATCGAGATGCTCGACCAGCCATTCCAGCCCGATGGATACGGAGATTATCACATGATATACAATGCCGTATCTGACAATGCCGAACAGGTTCCGGCAAACAACAGCCGGGTTTACAACCTGACTGCTACCGATAGTATCTATTCACGGTGCGATGACACCGCCGAAGACAACCAGAGTACTGCCGGGTGGGCCGCCGGTGGGAACAGCGATGGCGATATGCTGGGTGTCCTGTACCAGGTAACCAAACCTGTTGAAATCAGCAGCCTCAGCTCGCTCATCACCCAGCGGCTCGACCGTCCCGGTGCCGGTACCAGGCCGGGGATGGAATGCCAGTATTGGATCTATAAGAATGCCGGGGATGAAGGTTATGTCCCACTGCTCTCATCCGGTGTTCACCAGATCGTCCAATCCGACCTGGATGAATGGCTCACCCTGAGCCTGGATAAAGACGGTGAATCGGAATTCCTTGAGCCCGGCGAATATATTGCTGCCATCCAAACCTGGCACTGGGGCGGTCTGCATGCCAATAACGGTGTTTTCCGTTTCTCGATCGGCTATGATAAAACCTACTATTGTCCGGATGGTAAACCTTTGCAATGCTGGATTGAATCGGGCGAATGGGGCGGCTGTGGAGGCAAACTGAACATGATCCGGATGAATTTCAATGAAACCGGAGGCCCCGCTACCGCTTCCGTCATATTCAACGTCAATATGAATAAGCAGATTGAGAAGGGCTCCATGAATCCGGCCACCGACTTCGTGGATGTTACCGGCACATTCAACAACTGGACCGGTTCCGACCACCTGACCGACGCCGACGGTGACGGTATTTACTCCATTACCATTGCCGGAGTTCCGGTTTTCAGGGAAATCGAATATAAATACAGGATCAACGGCAATGCGGCTTTGGAAGAGTTTCCCAACGGGGGTGCCAACCGTGAAGTCATGGTCCGCTATTATACCATCGTCAACGATGTATTTAATAATGGGATCAGTATATCGGGGGTATCCGGTACCGGCCTGACTGCCAGCATATCGGTATTCCCGAATCCGGCACAGGATAATGTATCAGTCGTTATCGCAAACAAACAGCCCGAGGATATAGTAATGACCCTGACCACCCTTGACGGGCGCGTTGTTTACCGCAACCAATTGAAATTGGTTCTGAACCAGACTCAGCATATTGCTCTGGCAGGGTTTTCCAAAGGTTTATATTTCCTTGCCGTTAATAATAATGTCACGAAACTGATAGTGGAATAAGGATCGGCACCTGCTATAACTTTTTTAACCCAATTCAGAATAACTGTTGCTAATGAAAAAACTTACACTTGCATTCATTTTGTGTGCGCTTTTCAGCCTCTCCTATGGGCAGAAGTTCACAAAGGCAGGACCCATCCAGCCATACTCCAGTGAGCAGAAATTGATGGTTTTCCCTCCGGATTCGAGGTTGAAAGCCGAAGGGGATGTGATTCTCAGTGAAACATTCGATTTTGCCGATCCTACAGCCGAACGAGGCTGGACGCTGCCTGCAGGCTGGCTCAACGTGGATGAAACCGATCTGGGTAATTACTGGACCTGGCGTGCCGGTGACGACAGCATCAAAGGCAATCTTACTTTCCTTCCGGGGCACCCCTATTCCAAGACCCCTGAGGACGGATACTTTGTTCTTCCGATGGATGAATACAATTTCAGGGACGGCGTAGGCACTTCAAACGCAGGATTTGCCTGGTTTCAGATGCCTCCCGTCGATTGCTCCGCTTACGCTTCAATTATCATGTCAATGTCCCAGTATTTCAGGGCCTGTTGCGCATTGCCTGACGTTAAGGTATTGATCAGCAACGACGAAGGGGTTCATTGGGCCATCTTCGACATGAGATATGGAGTACCGGGTAACAAGTTCTGCAACAAACCTTATCCGGAATTCAATATCAGCGTAGTGGCCGCCGGGATGCCCAGTGTACTGATCCGGATCGTCTGGAACACCGACACCCATTATTTCTGGTGCATTGATGATATCAAGCTGTTTGAAGGATACGGGAATGAGCTTGAGCTGGAAGACGCCTGGTACTACCTTACCGACCTTACGGCTGATGATCAGGATCAAGGGTTCGCATTCATGGTACCTAATTTCCTGACCGGTGGTGAAAATAATTTCGGCGGGTATACCTTCCGGGGTGCCTTGGCCAATGTGGGTTTTAATGACCAGGAAGGTTGCAAGGTGAATGCGGAAGTGTTTAAAAATGGCATATCGGTTTATAATCAGACTTCGGAAGCACGCGACATCTGGGCTGTGGATCGTGACTCCTTTGATGTCACCACACCTTTCAATCCGAGCGGGTATGGCGATTATAAAATGGTTATCACCGCCCAACAGGATCAGACGGACGGAAGACCTGAAAACAATGTCAGGTCAGACACTTATTACATTACCGACAGCATCTATTCCTACTCCGACTGGGAGCTCGAAATGAATTCCAGCACAGCGTCCTGGGGGAACAATGACGGGGACATGCTGGGGTGCGTTTACGATATCAGCAAACCCTGCGAGGTTAACTCCATGACGGCATTTGTCATGCAAAGAAGAGAAGATCCGCGGGCCAGTACGCAGATCGGATATACTTTCCAATATTTCATCTACGAATGGAACGAAGAAGCTGCCAACTGGATCGAACGGCTTACGGCTGCCTTTACGGAAGTCACCGCTGAAAACCTGAATACCTTTATCACCATTCCGATGGATAAGGACGGAGAATCGGAATTCCTGGAACCCGGTCAGTACATTGCTGCCGTTCAGGGATTTCACGGAGGCGGGCTTGGTCCATCGAATAAAATTTACCGGTTCACCCTCGGCGGCGACGTTACCCATAAAACCGCTGTGGGCAAATCTGTATATCGCAATATTACCGGTGATACGTGGGCTCCACAGGATACCGACATGCCGATGATACGGATGAACATCAACCAGACCGGCGCACCGGCCACTGCTGATGTTGTATTCAATGTAGATATGACCCAGCCGATTGCCAACGGGACTTTTAATCCGGGAAGCGATTTTGTCGATGTATCCGGCACATTCAATAGCTGGGGATCTTCAGCCCATATGACCGATGCTGACGGTGACGGTATCTATACCCTCACGCTTCCGGCGATGCCCATTTTCCAGCAGATTGAATATTTATACCGCATCAACGGAACCACATCCGAATCACTCGCAAAAGGCGCGAACCGGGTTTACCGGATCAGTTACTACAATATGCTGAACAATGTTTTCAACAACGGCGTGAGCATGAGTGTCGACCCGGTTGCCCTGACCGCATCGGTTACTGTTTTCCCGAATCCCTGCGATGGAGTCTTTAACCTGAATATCACCTCCCCGAAAGTCACGGAGCTGGATATCCGGGTTGTGAACCTTCAGGGCCAGGTGGTCTATGAAAAAATGGTCCGCTCAGCCGTTCAGCTGAACGAAACCATCGATCTGACAGGCCATGCCAGAGGCATGTATTTCCTGAAAATCAACAGCCAGGTAATCAAGCTGGTTGTGAAATAGTGCAGCTAACCTAAAATCCTGAAAACCCCGGTTTCACAGACCGGGGTTTTTATTTATATTTGCAGCCTCCCGGTTTGCCCAGATGGCGGAATTGGTAGACGCGCTGGTCTCAAACACCAGTGGCAGCAATGCTGTGCCGGTTCGATCCCGGCTCTGGGTACGAGCTTCGCCAAGAAGAAAGAACAAAGATTAAAGAATAAAGAGGGCCTATTACTTGGGCCCTTTTTTTGTTGGATTCCGATCATTATGTTTGGATATGGTTTTCAGCAGCATCATTTTCATTTTCTGCTTTCTGCCTGCATTCCTGCTGGCCTATTACGCTCTGCCGAAAAGCTGGCGGAATTACGTCATCCTGGCTTTCAGCCTGCTGTTCTACGCCTGGGGATCGCCGGATTACCTCCCCTTTCTCTTTGGGGCCTGCCTGGCCAATTATTTTATCGTCAGACAATTACAGGCTTCCGACCAGCCATTCAACAGAAAATTGTTGGTTGGGCTGTCGGTAGCGATGAACCTCGGTCTTCTTCTTTATTTCAAATATGCCAACTTCTTCCTCGAAAACGTCAGCTTTATCCGTGAACTTTGCGGATCTCCGGCCCTGACCTGGGAAAGGATCGTTCTTCCAATCGGTATATCATTCTTTACCTTTCAGTCGATCACCTATTCCGTGGATGTTTATCGCAAGATTCACGAACCGCTGAAGAATCCGTTTGATTATATTCTGTATATCATGATGTTCCCGCAGCTCCTGGCCGGTCCGATTATCCGGTACCAGGACATTGCGGGGCAGATCGAGGGCAGGAAGGAATCGTGGGACCAGGTCCTGTATGGTTTTTACCGTTTCATCATGGGGCTGTCAAAAAAGATCCTGATAGCCGACGTCCTGGCCATCGAGGTTAACCGGATTATGGCAATGAGTCCGGCGGGACTGGATACTTTCACGGCCTGGATGGCTATTCTTGCCTATACCATGCAGCTCTATTTTGACTTTGCCGGATATTCCGATATGGCCATCGGATTGGGCAGGATGGCGGGTTTCAAATTCCCTGAAAACTTTAATAATCCTTATATCTCCGGATCGGTTACCGAGTTCTGGCGCCGCTGGCACATGACCTTCAGTACGTTCATGCGTAACTATCTGTATTATCCCCTGGGAGGTAACCGGGTCAAAACCAAACGAAGGTTCTGGTTTAATCTATGGTTTGTATTCCTGATATCGGGCTTCTGGCACGGAGCTTCATGGAACTTCGTGATTTACGGTGCTTTCCATGGTTTCTTCATGGTCATGGAACGGCTATTCCTGTCGAAAATCTATGCGAGGATCGGTCGCATCCTGCCCATGATTTTCACGTTCATCGTAATTGTAATATCCCGTGTCTTCTTCCGGATCGACGCGCTACCCGATGCGTGGGCTTTCCTGAAAGTCCTGTTCGATTTCAGTTATATACCCGATATCGCACCTGCGAATCTCCATTTTTATACTATCCTGGCCGTGGGCTTCCTGTTTTCCTTCATCACCCTTTCCAAAGCAGGCCTCCGGCTGCAGGACTTTTTCTATTCCGGGGAATATACTCTCCGGGAGCATATAGGTGTGACCATCCTGTATGCACTGATGCTGGTTGCCTGTATTTCAACCCTGACGGGCCAGGGATTCAGCCCGTTTATCTATTTCCGATTCTGATATGCCGGAGAAGAAACATTATATGATCCTGAGCCTGTTGTTCATTGTCCTGATCAGTCTTCCCACTTTTCAGATGCTGACCCGCCTGGTCCCTGAAAAGAAGCTGGAAGGATCCTGGTACGGGCAAAAATTGCCGGAATTAACCTGGCCTTTGTGGTACCATTCAGAATATCAGGTTTCCTTGAACAGGTATGTGGAAGAGCAATACGGATTCCGGACTTTTTGTACCAGGTTATATAATCAGGCAGAATATTCGTTGTTTCGCCAGCCCCATGCCAAGGGCGTTGTGCTGGGCCGGGACGGATACCTTTATGAAGAATGGTTTATCGAATCCTATTTCGGCCGGAACTATATCGGTGATGAACAGGTGATGCTGAAAACCCGGTGGCTGCGGCAGGTGCGCAAGTATTTCACCAGGAAGGGCAAGGAGCTGATGGTGTTTATCGCGCCCGGCAAGGCGGATTACTTCCCAGAATTTATCCCCACCCGTTTACGCGACTCCATCGGGAAGACCAATTATTCGGAGCTGTCAGCCTCCTTTTTGAAAGCCAGGATACCGGTACTCGATCTCAACCGGCTGTTTAAAATCATGAAAGATACGGTTCCATGCCCGCTCTTCCCTAAAAACGGAACCCACTGGAGCCAATACGGAGCCCGGTTGGCGACGGATACCCTGTCCGGATTCATTTCCGCAATGATCCAGCGCCCATTGCCCGATATCAGGCTTGAAAACTTTCATCTGACCAACCAAATCCTCAGTCCGGATGACGACCTCGAAAAACTGCTGAACCTTATCTTTCCGTTAACGGATGATCCTTTATGTTATCCCGATGTCGTCAAGGGCGATCCTTCGGGTTTTGACCTCCCCTCTGCACTGATCATTGGTGACAGTTATTTCTGGCAAATGTACAACATCGGGCTTATGAATTTGATATTTAAGGACTTACAGTTCTGGTACTATAACAGTACGATTTATCCGGATAGCTATATTACTCTCCGCAAGGCAGACGAGGTTCCTTTGCACGAAGGACTGGATTTCGCCGACCTGATCATCCTGGTGGTCAATCCGGCCAACATTCAGGATATCGGCTGGGGCTTCATCGACCGGGTGATGAACCAGGAAATGCAGCCTGCCTGGCAAAAGGAATATGACAAAATGGTAAAGGAATATATACAGGCCATACATAACACACCCGAATGGGAACGGCAGATCGAGCAGAAAGCCAGGGAAAACGGTGTCCCGAAAGACAGCCAGATGCTCAATGATGCCAGCTATATGGTGGAGCAGTATATGCTGACGCAGGACCTTCTTTAGAGCAAACGAGTGTGGGTATGCATTTTCGAATCACGCGTCACGCATCACGCATCACGATTATTTACTACATTTGCCGGACAAATAAAACTTCGTAACAATGGGAAAAGGCGATAAAAAAACCAAGCGCGGAAAGCTGTTCATGAATTCATACGGCGTGAGCCGGCCGAAGAAAAAAGAAACCGTTACTGCTGCAAAAAAGGAAACCAAGAAGTAAGACACACGGGCATACGGGCTTGCGGGCTTACGGAATCCAATAACTTGTCACTCGTCACTCGTCACTAATGGAAAACCAGGGCAATCAAAACATCTCCAAGCAGGAGGCCATTGACCGCCGGTATTTGCGGATGGCCCGGATATGGGCTGAGAATTCCTATTGCATCCGCCGTAAAGTGGGCGCTCTCCTGGTAAATGACCGGATGATCATATCCGATGGATATAATGGCACGCCTACCGGTTTTGAGAATATCTGCGAGGACGAGAATGATCATTCCAAACCGTATGTGCTTCATGCCGAGGCTAATGCAATTACAAAAGTTGCCCGCAGCAACAATAATTCGCAGGGAGCCACTCTTTACATCACTGCATCTCCCTGCCTGGAATGCGCCAAACTGATCATCCAGGCCGGTATTGTGCGTGTCGTATATGGCGAGGATTACCGTCTGGCTGATGGAATTGATCTGCTGAAGCGGGCCGGGATTGAAACCATCTATCTTTCTGTTGAATAACAGATTAAACAAAAATCATGTCCGGAAGAAATTCCCGAATAGCCATTTGGCTACCCCTGGTGCTTGCCCTCTGCCTGGTTGCAGGCATGGTGATCGGGAATCTGTTCAGGAATAATCCCGGCAGCGAGATGCCGGTGAAAATCTTCGCCGGCGACAACAAGCTGAATTCGGTACTGAATTATATCGGCCAGAATTATGTGGACACTGTCAGGATTGATTCCATCACGGAAGAGATGATCCCGGTGATCCTTGAGAAACTGGACCCCCATAGCATCTATATTCCAAACCGCGAAGTAAAAAGCGTAAACGAAACTCTCCGGGGTAATTTCGACGGTATCGGTGTTCAGTTCAACATGCAAAATGATACTATCCTGGTCATCCAGCTGATAAAGGGAGGACCCTCTGCCAAGGCCGGGATCATGCCGGGCGACAGGATCATCAGTGTCGATGGGATACCGGTAGCAGGAGTAAAAATGCCTGAGGACAGCATCGTTGAGAAGCTACGCGGACCAAGGGGTTCCGAGGTCAAAGTCGGCATTTACAGGAAACGGACAAAGCAACGCATGGTATATTCGCTGAAACGGGGAGTAATACCGGTAACCAGCGTGGATGTTGCCTATATGATAACGGACAATATCGGGTTTATCAAGATCAACACCTTTTCACAGACCACCTATAGTGAGTTCCAGGAAGGACTTGCCAAACTCAAACGGCATGGTTGCACCAAACTGATCATTGATTTGCGCGGTAACTCGGGCGGGATTATGGAGCCGGCTATCCGGATTGCCGACGATTTCCTGAAAAAAGGCGATCTGATCGTCTACACTCAGGGACGTGCACGTGCACGTGAGGAATATAGGGCTACCCAGGAAGATATGGGTGAAGAACTTGGCCTGGCTATCCTGATCGATGAAGGTTCGGCATCGGCATCGGAGATTGTGGCCGGCGCCATACAGGATAATGACCGCGGTCTTATTATCGGCCGTCGCTCTTTCGGAAAAGGACTGGTTCAGGAGCAGGCTATGCTGAACGACGGATCGGCCCTAAGACTGACTACGGCACGCTATTACACGCCCACCGGACGCTCGATCCAGAAACCTTACACTAATGGCATTGATGATTATTACCTCGATATCGCACGCCGGTACCGCAAAGGCGAGTTCATGTCGGCCGACAGCATCCATTTCAGCGAAAGTCTGAAGTTCACCACCCCGAAAGGCCGTATGGTATATGGTGGCGGCGGGATCATGCCTGATTACTTCATCCCCTATGATACGGCAGGGATCACCCCTTTCTTTGTGAAAATCAATCAGGCCAACCTCATCTATACGTATGCGCTTGCATACTCCGATCTCCACAGGGATGAATTATCAGTTTTCAATAAAGTGGATGAACTATCTGATTACCTTGATTCACAAAATGTTCTGGACAAATTCAAAAGTCATGTCCTGGCAAACGGATATACCCCTACGCCAACCGAGTGGAAGGAATCCAAACTGATTATTCAAACCCAGCTCAAAGCCTACATTGCAAGGAATTTTCTTGACAATGACGGTTTCTACCCCATTGTTCAGGCTATCGACAATACCCTGATTCAGGCCGTGAAGCTGATGAAGTAGATCATTGAAGTACCCACCCCCTGCCCCCCTCCCTGGTCCTAGGGAGGGGTTGGGGTGGATACCAACAACAACGAAATCATGAGAAAATCAACTATTTCCCTATCCCTGTGTTTTTGGTTCTCCACTCTCGCTGCCCAAAGCCCCGTTACCCTAAAAATTGCTGTCACCACCGATATTCACGGTGCCTATTTCCCGGCCGACTGGTACACGGGGAAACAAGTCCCGGGTTCACTCGCCCAGTTAAGCAACTGGATCAGGGAGCAACGGGCAATCCCCGGCCAGGAACTGATCCTGCTCGACAACGGTGACCTGATCCAGGGTGATCCTGCCTCCTATTACTCCAGCTACGTGGATACTATCGGCCCCCATATTGCGGCCCGGATCCTGAATTATTTGAAATATGATGCCGCAACCATCGGTAACCACGATATTGAGGCCGGCCATTCCGTATATGACAATCTGGTCGACGATGCCCGTTTTCCCTGGCTGTCCGCCAATGCAATAAGCCTGTCGAACGATAAATCATATTTTCAGCCCTATACGATTCTCAAACGGCCGGGACTCAAAATAGCAGTAATCGGGCTGGTTACTCCCAGGATACCCGAATGGCTGCCCCAGGCTCTCTGGTCGGGAATGGAGTTCCGTGATATGATAGAAACGGCACGCTATTGGGTCACAGAGGTTAAAACAAAAGAGAATCCCGATCTGATCATCGGGCTGTTTCACGCGGGGGTGGATCCTACTTATGGAAACCAGTCGGCATCCAGGCCGCTTAATGAGAATGCCTCTCGCCTGGTGGCCGAGCAGGTCGCCGGATTTGATGTCATTTTCACCGGACATGATCACCGGCACTGGAACCTCAAGGTGGCCGGTCCGAAAGGGGACTCGGTACTGCTGGTAGGTTCTGAGAGCCGTGCAGAGGAGTTCGCTGTCGCTACGCTCCATCTCACGGGCATACGGGCTTACGGACATGCGGGCAAACGGAGTGTGCGTGTCGGTGAACACGTGAACATGTCAACTTTCTCCCCCGATCCGGACTTCATGACCCAATTTGCGGGATATATTGATACCGTTCAGCATTATGTGGATCAGCCGGTTGGTATTATTACGAAAATGGTGAGCACGGAGGACTCCTATTTCGGTCCATCAGGTTTTACGGATTTGATTCACCGGGCTCAACTGGAGCTTACCGGAGCGGATATTTCATTTACCGCGCCGCTCTCTTTCAGGGCTGTCCTGCCGGCGGGTGAGCTTAAGGTAAAAGATCTGTTTAAATTATACCGGTTTGAAAATCAGCTTTATACCATCAGCATGACCGGGAACGAGATCCTTGGTTATCTCAACTATTCCTATTCCCTCTGGATGAAACAGATGACCGGTCCAGGCGATCTGATGCTGAACATGCAGGAGCAGCCCGACGGCACCTGGCGGTTTCGCAGCGCTTCTTACAATTTTGATTCGGCAATGGGGATCGACTACGTTGTTGATCTGACCCAGCCGGCAGGATCGATGGTCAGGATCACCGGCATGTCGGATGGCCGTTCCTTTATGCCGGATGGTTTGTATACCGTTGCTCTCAATTCCTACCGGGCAAGCGGAGGGGGGAACCATCTGTCACTTGGAGCCGGAATTGACAAAGGAGAAAGGAGAAAGGAGGAAGGAGGAAGAGAAGAGGTGGATTTTAGATACTTACTGATGGAATGGATCCGCGGACAAGGAACGGTTGAACCGGTAGCGGGGACTAACTGGAAAGTCGTCCCCGGGGAATGGATAAAAGAGGCCGCACCGCGCGACAGGGCAAGGCTATTCGGTGAGCACCGTTAATCAGACAGACATCAGATTTTCTTCAGGAATCTCAGCATTTCTGCATATGCGCGGGCTTTCTCCTCAAAGAATCCCATGTGGCCGGTGTGTTCAAGGATCAACCGTTCGGAACCGGCAGGCAGAATGGTATTCAGCGCAACCTCTTCAAACGGTATGTATTTATCCTTTTTGCCGATGATATGCAGGCAGGGAACCGTTGCATTTGCCAAGATGGCTGATCGGTCGGGGCGGGTCATCATGCCCCGGATCGCGGCAATGATGCCGGCATCGGGTGTCTTCCGGACGATCCGCTGGGTATACCGTAATTCTTTCTGAAAGAGCGGCAGGTTATCTTCAGCAAACATATTCGGGACATTTTGCTGCGCAAGCAATAGGCTGTGCCCCTCCTCCACTATCCGGATCTCCCGGCTGCGCTTTTCAATCACAACAGAAGTATCGGCCCGTGCGTGACTATGAAACAGGCAAAATCCGTTGAGCCTTCCGGGATGCCTCTCAAGCATTGCGAGTGTTGCGTACCCGCCCATGGAATGGCCTATAACAAAGCATATCCCGACACCCAGTTTATCCAGGAGCCTGACAGCCGCCCCTGCCATCTCATCCATAGTCGAAACAGTACCCGGCACCCCAGACTGTCCATGGCCAGGCAGATCCATTGAGATCACCCGGAAAGAACCTGCGAAGGCACGTGTAAAATCGCTCCAGATATTCAATGATTCAAGGTATCCGTGCAGGAAGAGCAACGGCATGCCGCTTCCCTGATCCCTGTAGCGGACCGGATACCGCCCCGATGTTACAAATCCTGTTTTCATATAACAAAAGTAAGCAAACCTGATATCTGATATTGTGTAAGTTATCCTGATTGCCTATTTTCATGCATTCGACTAAAACCTTTCGCCATGTCAACCTTCCTGAACTCTTCCATTGGCAAGAAGTTTCTTATGAGTATTACAGGATTGTTCCTGATAACTTTTCTGCTGGTGCACCTGACCATGAATTCCCTGATCCTTTTTGATTCGACAGGAGAACTCTACAACAAAGCAGCCCATTGGATGGGGACCAATCCGATCATCAGGATCGTTGAACCGGTGCTGGCTATCGGGTTTATCCTGCATATCATCTATGCAGGGATCCTGACTCTTCTGAATCAATGGGCGCGGCCTGTTGGCTATGATAAGCAGAACCTGTGGAAAAGCAGTACGTGGGCTTCCCGTAACATGTTTGTCCTCGGTTCCGTAGTTCTCATTTTCCTGGTGATTCATATTTCCAATTTTTTCTGGAAGATGAAGTTCACCGGCAGTGAGCTGCTGGATCAGGGTGCCACCGATGGGGTTGAGAATGCGTACCTGCTGGTTACCACCTTCTTTATCGACTGGTGGTGGATCGACCTGGTCTATATCCTGGGAGCTCTTGCCCTGGGGCTTCACCTGACTCATGCATTCTGGGCAGCCTTCCAGACACTCGGCTGGAGCAATACCAAATGGCGCAAAAGACTCGATATTCTGGGACTCATCTATACCATCCTCGTCGCAGGCGGCTTTGGCCTGATCCCGATCTGGGTCAAAATTGCATCAATGATCAACTAAACCGATGAAAAGTACCCACCCCTTACCCCTCCCTGAAACCAGGGAGGGGGACTTAAAACCTAAACCTCCTCAACCATTTCAACCAATTCAACCATTTCAACCTCTCCAGAATGAAACTCAACGCAAAGATACCCGCCGGACCGTTAGCCGAAAAATGGTCCACTTATAAAGCTACCCAGCATCTGGTGAATCCGGCCAACAAGCGGAAGTTCGATATTATTGTTGTGGGTACCGGCCTGGCCGGTGCATCGGCCGCCGCTTCGCTTGGGGAACTCGGATTCAAGGTAAAAAACTTCTGTTACCAGGACAGCGCACGCCGGGCCCATTCGATTGCCGCCCAGGGAGGTATCAATGCCGCCAAGAATTATCAGAACGACGGAGACAGCATTTACCGCCTGTTCTACGATACTATCAAAGGGGGGGATTACCGTTCCCGGGAAGCCAACGTTTACAGGCTGGCCGAGGTGAGCAACAGTATCATCGACCAATGCGTCGGCCAGGGGGTTCCGTTTGCCCGTGATTACGGAGGATACCTGGATAACCGTTCATTCGGAGGAGCCCTTGTGTCACGCACCTTTTATGCCCGAGGCCAGACCGGACAGCAACTGCTGCTCGGTGCTTACGGAGCCCTGAACCGTCAGATCGCTGCCGGGAATGTCAGGCTTTACACCCGTACCGAAATGATGGATATCGTGCTGGTTGACGGTATCGCCCGGGGAATCGTAACCCGTGACCTTGAGACCGGCCAGCTGGAAGCCCATTTCGGCCATGCAGTGGTGCTGGCTACCGGCGGATACGGAAACGTCTACTTTCTCTCCACCAACGCCATGGGTTCGAACGGAAGCGCAATCTGGAAAGCTTACAAGAAAGGTGCCCTCTTTGCCAATCCGGCCTTTGTCCAGATCCATCCCACCTGCATACCCGTTCATGGTGCAGCGCAAAGCAAGCTGACGCTGATGAGCGAAAGCCTCAGGAATGACGGGCGCATCTGGGTGCCAAAAGAAAAAGAGGATGCCGAAAAGATCAGGGCCGGCAAACTGAAACCCACCGATCTGCCTGAAGAAAAACGCGACTACTATCTCGAACGCCGGTATCCGGCTTTCGGGAACCTGGTACCGCGCGACGTGGCCTCGCGTGCCGCCAAGGAACGGTGTGATGCGGGCTACGGAGTGGGATCCGGCCAAGCTGTTTATCTCGATTTCAAAGATTCCATCAAGCGGCTCGGTAAAAAAGTGATCGAAGAACGCTATGGCAACCTCTTCCAGATGTATGAGAAAATCGTGGATGAAAATCCGTATAAAACCCCGATGATGATCTACCCGGCCATCCATTATACCATGGGCGGACTGTGGGTGGATTATGAGCTGCAAACAACCATCCCCGGACTGTTTGCCATCGGGGAGGCCAACTTCTCCGACCACGGGGCCAACCGGCTCGGTGCCTCGGCCCTGATGCAGGGACTGGCCGACGGCTATTTTGTTCTCCCCTATACCATCCAGAACTTCCTGGCCGGACAGCTTACGGTTCCCCGCATGGATCCGGCAAAAATACCGGAGTTCAAAGAAACGCTTGACGGAGTGCGCGCCGATCTCAATAAGCTGATGAACATCAGGGGAAAGCGAACCGTCGATTCCCTGCATAAGGATCTCGGTCAGGCTATGTGGGAAAACGTTGGGATGGGACGGAAAAAAGAAGAACTCGAAAACGGGATCAAAAAGATCCGGGAAATTCGTGAAACCTTCTGGCAGGATCTTCTAATTCCGGGTAAAACTGATGATATGAATGTCGAACTCGAGAAAGCCAACCGTGTTGCCGATTTCCTGGAACTGGGCGAGCTGATCGCATTGGATGCCCTGCAGCGTGAAGAATCCTGCGGCGGCCATTTCAGGGTTGAGCATCAGATGTCGGACGGTGAAGCCAAACGTGACGATGAGAAATTCAAATACGTGAGCGCCTGGGAGTACAAGGGTCCTGACAAGGAGGCCGAACTTCACAAGGAACCGCTTGATTATGAGTTTATCGAAGTAAAAACCCGGAACTATAAAGAATAAAAACAATGGATCTGACACTCAAAGTTTGGCGGCAGGAAAACCGCAAGGCAAAAGGACGGTTTGAGACCTATTCCATTACAAAAATATCACCCGACAGCTCCTTCCTTGAGATGCTGGATGTGCTGAACGAACAGATAGTCCGCGAGAACAAGGAACCCGTGGCATTCGATCATGATTGCCGCGAGGGGATCTGCGGCATGTGCAGCCTGTTCATCAACGGCCGGGCTCACGGTCCGGATGAGAGCATCACCACCTGCCAGCTGCACATGCGGAAATTCAGGGATGGTGATACTATTGTGATAGAACCCTGGAGAGCCGGCGGCTTTCCGGTCATCAAGGACCTGATGGTCGACCGGCAGGCATTTGACAAGATCCTGCAGGCCGGCGGTTTTATCTCGGTTAACACAGGCAGCACCCAGGATGCAAATGCCATCCTGATCCCGAAGAAAAAGGCTGACGAATCGATGGATGCCGCAGCCTGCATTGGCTGCGGCGCCTGCGTGGCCACCTGTAAGAATTCATCGGCTATGCTGTTCGTCGCCGCCAAGGTCTCGCAGCTCGCGCTCCTCCCCCAGGGACGCCCCGAAGCCGTTCGCCGGGCCAAAGCCATGGTCGCAACAATGGATGAACTGGGATTCGGAAGCTGCACCAACACAGGCGCTTGCGAAGTCGAATGCCCGAAGAACGTTTCGCTGGACCATATTGCCCGGTTGAACCGGGAGTTTTTACTTGCAAACCTGAAAGGAGAGTAAGGACACCGGGGCATGAGGGCTTAGGGGCTTGCGGGCTTGCGGGCATACGGGCTTAGGGAGACATCTTTAACTCCGGCCTTCAGGCTGGGATTAGTGATAACTCCTTCTTCCTTTTTCCTTCTAACTTCTTACTTACTTTTGCCTTTTACCTTCTGCCTTTTGCCTTAATTATTGAATTTAGCATGATAAAACCATTTCGTTTTCTTCTGACTACTCTTCTCGTTCTTATCAGTCATGATTACCTTATTGCTCAAACCGGTACCGTATCCGGAACCGTGACCGATGCAGTGACAGGCCAGCCACTTGCCGATGTCAATATCAGCATTGTGGGCACCTTAAGAGGTGGAACCACTAACCAGGCCGGCGAGTTTGCCCTGAGCCTGAACCGGATTCCGGCGGTTCTCTATTTCAGCCACGTGGGATACGCCATCGGCAGTTATCAGGTTGAAAAAACCAGGGAGAAGAATATCCGGATCCTGCTTGAGCCTGAAATTGAGGAAATTGAAGAGGTCACCATCCGGGCGGATAAAATCTCCAGAGTGATCCGGGGCGATACGCTGAATATCCTGGATTACGAAATCTCCGGGAACCGGATTTTCCTCCTGGCCAGTCCTTATAAAAATCCCAAAGATCTTCGGATTTACCTGTCAACCCTGAACGGGGATACCCTTAATCATTTAGCGGTCAAACAAGCCGGGAAACAAATCAAGTTTCCTGAAATGATGATGCCGCAATATGAATACCTGACACGGGATTTTACAGGCCAGGTGCAGTTTCTCGACAAATCCTGCGCACATGAAGTGCTTTGTACGAATGACAGGCTTTCTTTCGGATATAACACAAACTATCCTGATTTTATAGGCCGGCTTTTACCTATCAAATGTGAAATGATGGGGCGGCTGATCTTCCAGGTGTCAAATCAAACGGAGAATTACACCCTGTATTTCGGGCGGGGAGCCCGAGACGGAGAATACATGAAATATGTTAACGATAAAAAGGGTGGGGATCGATATGTAGGACTAAAATGTGTTAGCGCCCCATTGTTCAGGAAAGGAAACGAACTGTTCATTCTTGATTTCTTCAGCGGCAATTTTGAGGTTTTTGATTCCAACCTGAAATCCATACGAACCATACCTATCACCTTTCAAAACCGAACAATCAGGGATTGGTTGATCCTGGAGTCTCAGGATGTCGATATCCGGAATTTTACCCAGACCATTCTCTTCGATGAAAAGTCGGGCAAAGCCTACGCCTTCTTCCGTCTGAGATCGAACAACAGGCAATCGCTCCGTGAAGTGAACCTGGAGACCGGAGAGATCCATAGGATGATCGAAATACCGGATTTCCCGAATATTTCCAATATCAGGGTTTATGATAATACCGTGTATTTCCTGTATGACACAAAAACCTACCCGTATTACCGGCTTCTTTACCGGATGACCATTTAATTCCATCATTTCAACAGAATAATGTGTAGAAACGGCTTCCTCTTCGGCTTACTCCTGTTGCTTTCCTCAAACATCGCCTGTCCCCAGTCAGGTTCCATCTCGGGAATTGTCACCGATTCCGTATCGGGTTATCCGGTAGCCAACTTATCGGTGTTCTTTCCTTTTACCACAATCGGTACCACAACCAACGCCAAGGGTGAATATGTGCTCGATCGTCTCCCACCTGGAGATTATACCCTGATGTTCAGGCATGTTTCGTATCAAACCTATTCCGTTCCGATAACCATTGAAGCCGGGAAGCAGAAAGTGATGAACCTGGCTGCTGCAATTTCTAACTACAATATCGACGAAGTGGTCAAAACGGGTGGAAGGGTCGACTTTCGTTGGGGATACGATTTGTTTAAAAGATATTTCCTGGGAGATCCCGGCGAAGTCAATTGCATCCTCAAGAATCCGGATGATCTGAAGTTTTATTATGACGGACATGAAATAACTGCTTTTGCTAAAAAGCCTTTAATAATCGTGAACCGTCACCTGGGTTACCGGATTACCTTTTTTCTTGACTACTTCAGGTTTGTAGAAAATAACCGTTCGGGCATTTCCACGGTTGTGGGTTCCTATTATGCATTTTCAGGAAGTGCACTGTATGAAGATCTCGCACCAAGCGCGCTCTTAAATGCCTTCAAGTGGAGGAACACCCGGGAAGCCGAGTTCACCGGCAGCCTTAAGCATTTTTTAGCCTGCCTGTATAATGACAAACTCATTGAAAACCGGTACACTGTCAGGAAGGTATATAAAGAAATTGATGAAATACAAAAAGAGGAAAAGATCGGTCTTGCAATGGCGAAAGTCAGGTATGCAATGATGGACAGCGTTTTCTTCTGGAATCCCGAAAGCAGTGTGATTGAGTTTCTCAATTATTTCCCGGATGATGAGTACAGAATCGGACTTGAAAAAATAAGGGAAACTCCCGGATCAGGGATTAAAACTTTGACTGTCGCTCCGAGCATTATCATTTTCAGGGATTTGGGAAAGACCAAAGATTTGAAGGACGACTGGACCTTCAGCATACAACTTCCCGATAGTGTGATCGAATTTGACCGGGAAGGAAATTATGGAGTACCGACCGGGGAATTCATTAAAACCGATCTGAATAATTCAGCCAGGATCAGGGTGCTGCTGCCGCTGGATTACCTGTCGGCTGATCAGAAAGCTCCTATCGCACGTACGCCTTAATCGTTCCGATCTCCTTCCCTTCACTTTCCCCATACGGTGCGATGATATACTCCCCAACGGCAGCCGGTACAATAAATGTTTCTGCATAATGGACCACAAAGGGCCCGAATTTTCCGGTGGGTGAGGTGACGATGGCTTCGCGGCCTTCTACAAGGTTGAGCACATTGACCGTCCCGCGGGTATCGTGAAGTACCGGTTTGGTAAACCAGTGGCGGCGGGTTTCGATAAACTCCGTTTCATGCAGGCCTGTATATTCCTCCCGCCAGCCGTTACCCGCTAAAACCGGTTGGATCCGGTTCACTAGCTCCCTGCGCGTGGCTTCCGTTCTCCAATCCCAGTTGATCACTTTGGAACCATGTTGGATATTGATCGGCCGGGGCTGTCCGTCGAGGCCCAGCCGGGCCCAATCCCAGAGCTTGAAAGTGAAAATATAGGGTGTTGCGCTGATCTCCAGCACCATGGCATTTCTGCCCGAACAGTGGACCGTCCCTGCCGGGATCAGAAAATGATCATGTTTTCTGGCGGGCCAGATATTGACAAACTGAGCTGCATCAAAAGGCTCTTCCCCGATGTTTGCGGATTCGAGTGCCCCGATCATCTGATCAGGATCGGCCCCGTCGCGGATTCCCAGGTAAACAGTGGCATCGTCTCCGGCATCCAGCAGATAATAGCTTTCATCCTGGGTGTAATACATCCCAAACTGCTCCCGGATATAATCCGTTGATGGATGTACCTGAAGGCTCAGGTTCCCGCCGCCCATGGTGTCGAGAAAATCGAACCGGATGGGAAATTCCTGTCCGAACCGTTCCATAACCGAACGTCCCAGCAGGTTAAGGCTTTCAAAAAATACCAGGTTGATCGAGGGAGTTTCGAACAGGTTCCCGTTAACGCTGAAGAGCAGGCTGTTTTCCTCCGGAACGCAATCGAAGCACCATCCGTAATTATCGGGTTCAGGGTCCAGTCCGCAAACCGATTTCATCCACTTTCCGCCCCAGGGGGCCGGATCGAAATAGGGAACAATCCGGAAAGGCCTGATTGATACTGTTTGTAAACCAGCCAGATAATCTCTGCCTGTTAACATTTTCGGCTCACCTTCCTGGTTGGTATCGAGAATATAATCCATGGAACCAAACAACTCCTTCTTGACCTTGTCGCAAACCCTCCAGTCGACAAAGAGGCCCCGTTTATACTGATAACTGAATTCCAGAACATGATCATCCACTCCCAGGCCCTGAACTCTTTGGCTCCTCATCCGTATTTGGATCTCCCAGCGGGCCATGTCGGCATATACAAGCAAATCGCCTCTTCCTGCAATGATCGAAGCTCCGGGTCCAAAAACCACAACCGTTCCTGATCCGGGATCCGAAATCCGACATTTGAAATCCGATATCTTTCCCTGATCCAGGAAATTCTCCAAACCAAGCTTTGTCATCCGGCCGAAGATCCGGTCATCTGTAACATCGGGATGGGTCAGATTCAGGATTTCGGATCCCGGTTTAAAGGCTTCGCGCGAATCGAGCAATAAATCGGGTTTAAGAAAAGAAATGCCGGTCAGCAGATCGTCATACAGGATGCCCGTATAACACTCTATAACAATAAGTTTTCTGGTTTTCTCCCGGATTTTCCTGTCAGACAGGATCTGGGCAGCAATAGTTGACCAGCCCGACCAGATCGGGATACTGTTGAGTTCTGTTGATGGATAGCGGTTATAGTTTGGTCTGCTCATTAAGCAATGTTTCCACGTCCCTGACGCTCTTCGGCATCGGCTTTCCGAGAACCCGGCAGCCGTCCGCGGTGACCAGGATATCATCCTCGATGCGGATGCCGCCGAAATCTTTATATTTCTCAACTTCCTGATAATTGATGAAGCTGGTAAAGAGCTTGTCGGCTTTCCATTGGTCGATAAGGGCCGGGATGAAGTAGCATCCGGGTTCGTCGGTAATGACAAAGCCGGGCTCAAGCTTACGGGCCATGCGCAGGAATGCGAGCCCGAACTGATCGGATGGCCGGATCTCATCATCGTATCCCACATTAATCTGACCAAGGTTTTCCATATCATGCACATCGAGGCCCATCATGTGGCCAAGTCCGTGCGGGAGGAAAAGGGCGTGGGCACCCGCAGCCACGGCCTCTTTTATATCTCCCTTCATCAGCCCGATGGCCTTCAGCCCTTCTGCCAGTGTTTGGCATGCCATCAGGTGAATATCCCTGTAGAGGACTCCCGGACGGATTGTTTCGATGGCTTTCATGTTTGCTGCCAGGACGGCTTCATAAACCGGTTTCTGGCGGGCATCGAAGGTACCCCCGACCGGGGCAGTCCGGGTAAGATCGGATGCATAGTGCATGCCGGTTTCACATCCGGCATCGACCACCATCAGTCGTCCTTTTTGCAGTATCTGGCTATGATCGTGATTATGCAGTGTCTGGCCGTTCATGCTCAGGATGACCGGGAATGAGACAGGTCCACCATGAGCCAGGGCGATTCCTTCAATGGTACCTGCAATTTCCTGTTCCCATACTCCCGGCATGGCCATTTTCATGGCAGTCGTATGCATCAGATAAGCCGTATCAACCGCCTTTTCTATCTCGGCGATCTCATACTGATCCTTGACGGAACGCTGAGCCACCACTGCTTTGATCAGGTTTAAAGAAGATTTTGCCTTCAGCGCTGCAGCTGGGATCTTCAGCAGCCGTTCCAGTTCGAGGCTTGTCTCTCCGCGGTAAGGCGGTAAAAAATGGACAGGCCGGCCCTGATCCAGCGCTTTCCCGATCAACTTTTCCAGTCCGGAATAAGGTCCCGTATGGGTAATCCCAACCTGCCCAGCCAATTCTTTAATGGATGGCAGGACCCCCATCCAGATGATATCGTCCATGTCCACATCATTGCCGAAGATCCAGTCCTCACCTGAATCCAGGTCAATGACACCAGCCAGACCGGCATGATCCAGCCCGAAAAAATAGAGGAAAGTGCTGTCCTGCCTGAAATGGTACTGGTTTGCCGGATAATTGAATGCAGCATCCACGTTTCCGGGAAGAAGGACGATCCCTTTTCCCGTATCCCGCCGGAGTTGTGCCCTGCGTTTGCTATATAAACTTGCGTCAAACATCGGTTTAAAATAAAAGTGTGAACGAAGATACATTTTTCCTATTTTAATACTGATATTTTACGATGCCCTACCGACGACTCCCCACTACCGATGTTGCAAGGCTGAAAGCCCTGCATGCCGCAACCCGGATGGCTGAGATCACCGATCCCGACCAGCTTGCCTATTCTGCCAGTCATCTCCATCCGATGCGGAATATCGTTGCCAAACTGGAAGGCGCCAAGCATCAGCAGAACCAGGCCCGGAGTACACGTGTTGCTTTGAACAGGGAATTCCAGCCCAAAGTGTTGAAAACGCGCCTCTACCTCTCTCACTTTATCCAGGTCCTGAACCTGGCGATCCAGCGGGATGAGATCCCTGAATCGGCTCGCCAGTTTTACGGGCTTGAAGAGTACGGTAACCGGGTGCCCGATCTGCGCAGCGAACGGGAGGTGCTCGACTGGGGCAAGCGGATCATCGAAGGGGAAGCCAACCGGATCAAAACCGGAGGGATACCCGTCATGATGCCTAATATCAGCCGGGTACGTGTCTGGCTCGATCCTTTCCGCGACAGTTATTACGCCCAGATCACCGCTATCAAATCCACCCGCCGGGCTGATGAGAACATCGCTCAGGTGAGAAAAGAAGTGGATTCAATCCTGTCTGTTGTCTGGGACGAAATCGAAGCGCACTTCCGCCGCCTGCCGGAAGCTGAAAGGCGACAGCAGGCAGAGGAATACGGGATTGTGTACGTACTGAGATCAGGAGAAAACCTTAAAGAAGGCTCAAGGCTCAAGTAAGTAGGAAGTTAGAAGGAAGAAGTGGCTATAATTACTTCTTCAATAAAGCGCCCAGCTCCTTCAGGAGCACATCGAAATCCTCCTTGCTGAAGCCTTTGGAACAGAGCATCAGCCGTCCTTCTTTGTCGAAGAGATAGTTGCGCGGAATGAATTTCGTTGCAAACAGGCCATAAACCTCGCGTTTGGGATCAAGATAAAATGGCATGGTGAATTTTTTCTTTTTAACGAACGGAGCAACCTTATCAGCCGGTTCTTCGCGGTCGATCACCAGCAGCACAAAGTTTTCATCATCCTTGTATTTAGCCCATATATCCTTTTCAAGAAGAGGCAATTCCAGGTTGCACGGAGGGCACCATGTGGCGAAGAAATTGATCAGCACAACTTTCCCGTACAGGTCATCGGAGCTGACGGTATTCCCATCGAGAGTTTTCAAAGTAAATTCAGGCATATCATCACTCACTTTCAGCAGGTTGGAGGAGTCTTGCTCCTGGGCAGACAGATGGAGTGCTGCCAAGGACAGGAGCAGGGTAAGGGATGCTAAGTATTTCATGGTTAACAATTTATGATGTCCCCCGGGCTTCCGCCCGGGATTACTCGTCACTTATCACTCGTCACTCATCACTTCTTGGCGTCACGACTCTTGCTTTCCTGTAAAAGTAATAAACTGCCCCGATAGCCGCAAGGGTGGCCGGAACGATCCAGATCCAATCGTTTTGCCCGGTAATGACCGGCTCAAGTTCGCCTGAAGCAAACATTGCAGGGGCTGCGTAACTGAGGGTTACCGGGATCAGATTGTTGATGAAATGAGGTATGATGGCGTACCAAAGGTTCCCTGACCAGTAAAACAGGTATCCAAACAGAAGGCCGAGGACGAACCGGGGAAGAAATCCGTAATACTGTTGGTGAAAAGCCGAAAAAATGATGGCGGCAACGATGATTGCCCAATGAGGATTCCGGATCCACCGATGGAGTAATTTCTGGACAATTCCCCTGAAAAAGAATTCCTCACCGAAAGCCGCCAGGAAGACCACCATCAGGACATTGATCAGGTATCCTCCAAAGTTGTTCACTTCCAGGAATGCTTTAGTCAGGTCTCCCATCTGTGCCTCCGATCGCAGCATCCAATCCTCGAGCCAGCCCAGAAAACGGGGCAGCTGCATGCTTTCGTTCAGCCAGCCCAGAAAAGTGATCAGTGGTACGATCAATATCAGGATGGCAATAGACAGTAACGTCAGGCGGGAACCGGGAATCCGGTCGATCTGCAGAAATTTAAACGGATTGCGGCAATCAATCCAGCCGATGATCATCGGAGGAAGGATAAACAAAGCCAATACCTGGGTGATCTGCAGGTATTTCAGGAAAGGAACATTAGCAGGATTACTGACATCAAGCGCACTCGCCCAATCGGAGAGGGGAACTCTGAAAATAAACAATCCGGGAATCAGGGTAAGGAGGGTAACGGCCAGGAACGTAACAAGTATGATGAGTGCAGCGAAAACAAGCTGTACAAACGGGTGCCGTGAAGAAAAATAACTGTTTCCCATGGCCCCAAAAATACTAAAAATGTTCAAGCCGGCCGGGATGGGAAACCATCACCGGCCGGACAGGAACAATAAAACCAGCCGCCCGGGGGTTAAATCCCGCCGGCAGGCTGATTTTGTAAAACACGGGAAAGCCCTTCGGGGGTCATGACCCACTCTTTTCCGACCATATCGGCCGACCAGGTATCCTCGGTATTACGGATACCATGGAGGAGATCCTTTATATTCTCATCCAGATAGATTTTGGTTCCCTCGGGCAGGCCGATGGTAACCTCAACTTCCTGAACATGGAAACGGTTTTTCTGAGAAAGCCGGATTGCAGGTTCCAGGGTCAGCACGGTATCGCTAACCTGGTAATTGTACCGGATTTCCTCGGCATGTTGACAGGCCACGGAGTAACTTGTTCCATGAGCCCGTTTAACAATGTGAATTTCGGGAATAGAGTCGCTGGTATATTCAATAAAAATCTTGGGGCGGATTATTAGGCTCAATGAATCCTTGCTCCCGGCCAGGCGATATTCACTATGCCGGTCGAATTTTGTTATGGCCTCGAAGCCATAGTTGGTCTCGGGAAAGCATTTTACAAGAAGCGTCTTGTTCTGAGGCATGGTGAGCTCTGTTTCCGTTTCGGTTGAACCGCGGTTGGAATACTGCATCCCCTCGTTGACCCCGATAACCAGAAGGACGATGAGTGCAATAACCCAGACACCGAACGAACTCATCCCGACGGCTCTGTCATTGGCCTTGAATCGGAAGATGATCTTCGCCAGCCAATATATCAGGCTTAAAACCGGAATGGCGACAAGCAGGATCAGGGAGATAAAGCCGATCGTTCCGCCAACCGGTGAAACGAAGAGCCCGAATGCGTCTCGGAGCCTGAACATGTTGTCGTTCCAGCTGGGATCAAAGAACCAGGTGTGACCTCCGATTGCGAAGCCAATGAGCGACGCCAGTATTGCCAGTCCGGCAATGGCCAGTGAACCGATAATAATGAATCCGATGATCTTGAAAAACACCAGGATGATTCTCCCTATTACCTGAAAAATCCGTCCTATAATGTTGCTCCGTCTCCCAGGGATCCGTTCACCTTTTGAATCGGTCGTCTGCCGGTATTCCTGGCGGACTTTCTTCTCGATGTTATATACGTTCACCTGCTCGCCGAACATCTCAAGTTTTTCCGCCGCGGTGCGTGCTTCCGGGATAACGATCCACATCAGGATATAGATAAGAAGACCTATCCCGTAAGCGAGGGTAAAGATCACGAAGAGTATGCGGACAAAAACCGGATCGATATTCAGATAAGCCCCCAGACCCGAGCAAACCCCTCCGATGATCTGATTATCGGGATCCCGGTACATCCGGCGGCCTCTCCGGCCGGTTTGCCGGGTAAAGGGAATCTCTTCCTCCCCGGGAGTTTCATCGACTATCTCCTCGGGTTCACCCATGATATCAATAACCTCTCGGGCATCAGCCAGAGTGAGCACTTCTTTTTCGGGGGTGATTTTTGACTGAAATAACTCCGCCATGCGGGTTTCAATATCAGTAAGGATCTCTGATCCGCCAGGTTCGGCTTTGAACCGTGCATCGAGCTGATCAAGATAATTCCTCAGCAGGTCGTAAGCATCTTCATCAATGTGGAAGACCACTCCACCCAGGTTGATTTTAATTGTCTTTTTCATTTCGATTGGATCAGGCTTGTTCATGAATTAATCCGACGGCCTTGACCAGGTCATCCCACGAAGAATCGAGTTCTTTCAAAAACTCCCGGCCTTTATCGGTCAGCTTATAGTATTTCCTGGGAGGTCCCTGTGGTGATTCTTCCCAACGGTAGCTCAGCAATCCCGCATTTTTCTGGCGGGTAAGAAGAGGATAAAGGGTTCCCTCCACGACGATCAGCCTGGCTTCCTTCAGCCTCCGGAGGATATCCGTGGCGTAACAGTCCTGCTGGTTCAGAACCGTCAGGATGCAATACTCCAGGACTCCCTTCCTCATTTGAGCTTTGGCATTTTCAATTTTTTCTATTTCCATGATATATAGATTAATAGTCTCTTCTTAATGAACCGAGTCCTGATATCTGTTTATGCACATCAGGATCTCCACGGTATTTCACGGATCCGGCTCCCGATATCGACACATCAAGCTGCTCGGTGGCATACACCCTGGCACTCCCTGCTCCGCTCATGTCTATCTCCACATCCTGGGCTACCAGGTCAAATGCATCAAAATCACCGGCACCCGACAATTGCATCCTCAATTCGTCCACCTTTCCGCGGAAATCGCATTCGGAGGCTCCGGTCAGATCCAGCTTGAGCTGCCTGGCTTGAATTAACATATCAAGCCTGACAGCCCCGGCAGCAAGGATGCCCAGGGATTCAACCTCAAGAACCGAGTCGTTGGTCAGCTTTACTGCGCCGCTCAGGTCGAGTTTTTCCAGATCTTTTACACTGATATAAAGATTCTTTTCGCGAGCCTGAAGGATATTGATCTTGGTATCGATCCTGAGCGTATTGCCCTCTTCGGAAATCCTAACAATATCCATTAGGTTTTCATCCATTTCCAGTTTAAGGGAAGGTTTGTCTGATTGGGTCAGAAATACATTGAAATTACCGCTGATCACCAGGCGGGTGAATTTCCCGATATCCTCAGTCCGGGTCACAACTCTGCCGTTCCCAACAATCCCGCCCTGGCAGGCTATCATCAGGATGATCAGTAGTACGACCGTTAATATCAGTCCAATGGTTGTCAGTACTTTTTTCATGGCTGGTCTCCTCTCAGAAATAATTTGATCCGGTTTTCATTTCGCTGATCTGATCCGGGGTCAGAGCCACCGGAATAACAATCCAGAGGATGATATAGAGCAGGAAGCCGAATCCCATGAAAAGGGCAATTACCATCAGGATGCGGATCAGCAACGGATCGGTATTGAAATAATAGGCCATTCCGGAGCAAACCCCTCCAAGCTGCTTGTCTTCTGAATCCCTGTACATGCGGCGACTTCTGCGTCCTCCTGAATAACTTGAAAATCTTGTTGATTTTTGATAACCGGCATCCTGCCGTCCGCCGATATCTTCGGGTTTACCCAGAATTGCCAGCACTTCCTGTACATCATCAATCGAAACAACTTGTCTGAGGGGTTTTAAGCGTTCTGTAAACAGTTCGGCCATGCGGAGTTCCAGATCGTGAATCACTTCCCTCCCGTCGGTGGCCGACGTAAACTGACGCTCCACCGCACCCAGGTAGTCGTGGAGGATTTCATAGGCATCATCATCTATATTAAAGATGGTTCCGGCCAGATTAATTTGAATAGTTCTTTTCATAACCTAATAGTTTTATTGTTCAGAATACTTGCTTTAACCTTGTTGTTGTCTTTGCAAAGATATATTGATATTTTAGTATCTTGTATCACATAGTACTAAAAAAATAGAAAAAAAACGTAAGAATATAGAATAAAGAATTGATAATCAGGGAGAAAATTTTCAATAAAAAAAGCCGGCACATGGCCGGCTTGGGTAAATCCGGGTATAAAAAGTTCTATTTTACAACTTCAATCCACCCATACGGATCGGGTACCTCACCGGTTTGGATGGCAATAAGCCGCTCGTACAGTTTCCTCGACCAGGGTCCCGGTTCGTCACTGGAACCGATGTGATAAGTCTTACCCGACTCGTTATCCACGATAGCCTTAACCGGGCTGATGACGGCAGCTGTGCCGCATGCTCCCACTTCCTCGAATGTAGCGAGTTCCTCAACGGGAACGGGTCTTACCTCGACCTTCATGCCCATATCGAGGGCAATCTTCTGTAAACTTTTATTGGTAATGCTGGGCAGGATGGAGAAAGAATCAGGCGTTATATAGGTATTGTTCTTAATTCCGAAGAAATTGGCCGGACCGGCTTCATCGATATATTTCTTTTCGCGTGCATCCAGGAAAAGGGCTGAGGAATATCCCTGTTTGTGCGCCAGGTCCATGGCTTTGAGGCTTGCCGCATAGTTCCCGCCCACCTTGATCCGCCCTGTACCCAAAGGTGCAGCCCGGTCGAATTCACGGGTAATGATCATGCTTGACGGTTTGAATCCCTCCTTGAAATAGGGTCCGACCGGAGTTACGAAGATCATGAATAAATATTCCCTGGCAGCTTTCACTCCTACCTCTGCACCTGAACCGATCAGCAGAGGACGGATATACAGGGAGGCTCCCGAACCGAAAGGCGGAACAAAACGAAGATTCATCCTGATAGTCCTGATCATTGTCTCATGAAATAATTCATCCGGCACTTCGGCCATCAGGATACCCTCTGCCGATGATCGCATCCTTGCGGCATTATCCTTCCAGCGGAACACCCTGACTTTTCCGTCACGTCCCATGAAGGCCTTTAACCCTTCAAATGCAGCTTGTCCATAGTGCAATGAAGTTGCAGCCATATGCAGGTTGATAATTTCCGAAGAAGAAATTTCCAATTCTCCCCACTTGCCATCACGGTAATAACAGCGTACATTGTAGTCGGTTTTAATGTAACCGAACGGCAGCGATTTCCAATCAAGTGTTTCCATGATTTGTCTTATCTGATCAACGTTTTGACTTATCAAAAGTATTAAAAAAAAGAGATGCGGGGAACTGATTTTCGTCACGAATAACCGCCACAAGCTTTTCGAAATCCGCCAGATCACAGGAGACGGGTTTACGGTCAATGGCCTTTCTGATATAGGCTTCAGCGGAGAAATCCCTGAGACGGAACCCGATCTGGAAGGGAATGCCTTGATGAAAGCCCGGTATATTTATGAGCGATATGGCGCAGACTGCTTCGCCGATGATACGGGTCTGGAAGTTGATGCGCTTGACGGAGCTCCCGGAGTTTTCTCTGCGCGTTATGCAGGGGAAAATGCCACCTATGCCGACAATGTGATCAAGCTTCTCGAAGCTATGAATGGGAAAGTGAAACGGACAGCGCGTTTCCGTACGGTGATCGCCCTCATCCTTGATGGCCGGGAATACCTTTTTAAAGGAACGGTTGAAGGAACAATCCTCACTGAGAACCGTGGTAACAAGGGATTCGGGTACGATCCGGTGTTTCTCCCCGACGGCTATGACAAGAGTTTTGCAGAAATGACGCATGACGAGAAAAACTCGATCTCCCATCGCGGCCGGGCCGTTGCAGCCCTGGTGCAGTTCCTGCGCAAGACAGGCAATAAATCCGGGGATGATAGGTTATTATAAATTGATGCGAAAACTATTCATATTATCATTGATTTTGATCCTTGCCATGCCTGTCAGGGCACAGGTACGCGTCGGGGAATGGTAGGATCAGCTGTCGTTCGGACAGGCTATCAGCCTGGTGGAGGCCCGGGGCATTGTTTGGTGTGCCACCCGCAGCGGTCTCTTTTCGTATGACCCGGAGTCGGAGACTATTTCCAAATGGTCGAAAGTTAACGGCCTGAGCGACGTTGAAATCGCCTGCCTGGCTTTCAGTGAGGAACATAACACCCTGATCATCGCATATGCCAATTCCAATATCGATCTGTTAAAGAATAACCAGATCATTAATATTCCGGATATCAAGCGCAAAGCTATTACCGGAAGCAAGCGGATCAACAGCATCCAGGTCGAAGGTGACGAAGCCCTCCTTTCCTGTGGATTTGGAATTATCCGGCTCAATATTGTCCGGAACGAAGTTGCCTCCACGTATTATATCGGGCCTGATGGATCTCATATCGAGGTATTTGAAACCATGATCTTTCATTATGATTCGATCTTTGCCGCTACTGAGGCAGGGATTTACAAGGCTTCGAAATATGATCCCGATCTTGAGAATTTCAGGAACTGGAGCCTGGTACCCGGTCAGCCGTTCAGTGGTGATACCTATAACCACCTGGCTTATTACGACGGTACCTTATGGGCTTCGCACCTGAGCAACAGCGGTGATGTCGATTCCATTTTCACTTATGACGGGTACGAATGGGAATGGTTCCCCCGCTATTATAATGATATAAGGCGCATGCGCTTCATTGGCGATGAACTGATGGTGGTCAGTTCTTATCAGATCAATTTTATTGGCACCGACGGGATCCTTCACCGGAATATCAATCATTACGGAGAAGACATCATCAACCCGGGTGACCTGATGGTCGACAATCAGGGAAGGAACTGGATCGCCGACCGGGATTTCGGGCTGGTTATCACAACAGATTATACTGACTTCATCCGGAAGAAGCCGGAGGGACCCTGGGACCGCAAGACCTTTGACCTGGCTGTCGCGGGTGGTGATTTGTGGATTGCCTCCGGCGGCTACGATGCGTCCTGGAACAATATCTGGAACAACAGCGGTGTATCGGCAAAACTCAAGGGTACCTGGACCGCCTTTACTCCCGCTACTGTGCCGGCATGGGGTGATATTCGCGATATCGTGGATCTGGCAGTAGATCCGGCCGATGAGCATCATGTATTTGGGGCTTCCTGGGGATCCGGCGTGCTGGAGTTCCGTGACGGGGAATATGTGGGCGTTTTTAACGATACCAATACCGGTGGGGCCTTGCAGAGTATTTTTGCCGGATATCCCTATATCCGTGTGGGAGGCCTGGTGTTTGATTCCAAAAACAACCTGTGGGTAACCAATTCCGGGGTCCAGAATCCCGTTTCCGTAATGACACCGGATGGGACCTGGCAGAATTTTGCTTATGGACAATATCTGGGCGATGCTTTTACCGGACAGATCGTGATCACTTCCGGCGACATCAAGTGGGTGCAATTGCCCAAGGGTTTCGGGCTTTTTGCCTTTGACAACGGAACCAGCCTCGAAGACCTGACGGATGACCGGCAAATGAAAGTAACGGTCAATGCTCTAAGCCCCAAGTCAACGATCATGAACGATGTATATTCCATGGCTGCCGAGCTGGATGGAAGCAAGTTGTGGATTGGTACCAGCAGCGGAGTGGTAGTTTATTATGCCCCCTACCTGGTCTTCAATGAAGAAGACGATTTTTATGCCATCCAGCCAAGCGTCAACCTGGGCGACGGATATTATCACGGCCTCCTGTCAACCGAGATTGTGACGGCGATCGCGGTTGACGGAGCTAACCGGAAATGGTTCGGAACACGCAATTCCGGCGTCTTTCTCACCAATCCCGAAGGTACCGACATGATCCAGTCTTTCAACATGTCCAACTCACCGCTTCTGTCCAACAATATCATCTCTATTGCTATTGATCATCAGTCCGGCGAAGTTCATTTCGGTACTGAAGCCGGCGTGGTTTCTTACCGCGGAACGGCAACCCGTGCAGATATCTATGAAGGTCCCGTGTATGCATTCCCCAATCCTGTCAGACCGGGATATTCAGGGCCCATAACCGTGAAGGGGCTGCCGGTTGATGCTGCGGTCAGGATTACCGATCTGGCCGGGGGTTTGGTTTATGAAGGAGAGAGCCTGGGCGGACAGATGGTCTGGGATGGCAACAACAGATCGGGCAGCCCTGTAGCAACCGGCGTGTATCTAGTTTTTGCTTCAACTTCTGACCAGACCGGGAAAGCTGTAACTAAGATTTTGATCGTCAGATAATCATGATTGAAAAAACCCTCGGGATTGTTCTAAGTCAGATCAAGTTCGGGGAAACCAGCCTGATTGTTCACCTCTATACCCGGCGATGGGGCCGTATGGGCATCCTGGTCCCGGGAGCCCGCACTTCCTCGAAAAACCGGAAAACCCACCTCTTTCAGCCCCTGACAATCCTGGAACTGGAGGTTTACTACAAATCCAGCCGGGATCTTCAGAAGATCAAGGAAGCCCGCAACCACAGCCCTTTTGTGCACATGACGGGCGATCCGGTTAAAAGCTCAGTCGCCCTCTTCCTGTCGGAGGTCCTGAATAAAACACTGCGTGAAGAGACACCGAACGAGGACCTGTTCGACTTTCTAAGTTATCATATTCAATATCTGGATGTTGCGGACCACAGCGTGGCCAATTTCCATATTTATTTTCTGATCCGCCTGGCACGCTACTTCGGTTTCAATCCAGGGCTGCCCGATGGGGATCGCCGCTGGCTCGAATTGTTATCAGGAGTTTTTCTGCCTGATAAGCCTCAGCAAGGTCAGGCTCTTCCCCCGGATATGACGTCGCAATTGGTAGCATTCATGCAGATACCGGTATCGGAAATAGCCAGTATCAATCTGAACAGGCACCAGCGGCAGGAGCTGCTCGACGGCATTCTTCGGTTTTACATGCATCACCTGGAAGGCATCGGCGAGATCCGGTCGCATCTGATCCTGCAGGCCTTGTTCGACTGAAAAAGCAGCAGTTTGGCTAAAAGGATTTTTTCGTATTTTTGCATCCGCATTTGCGGCCTCATAGTTCAAGGGATAGAACGGAAGTTTCCTAAACTTTAAATTCAGGTTCGAGTCCTGGTGAGGCTACTGAAATATTGGCCAAGGCCTCGTAGTTCAAGGGATAGAATGATAGTTTCCGGAACTATAGATACAGGTTCGAGTCCTGTCGGGGCTACTGGTAAACTGAGAAAGTCCCGGATCATCTGTCGTCCGGGACTTCTTTTTTTAGCTTTATTTCGTAAACTTGCAAAACTATGCTTGCCCGTTTCACATCAATAAACAGTACTCGAATGAAAAACAAACTCTTGCTTGCTTTAACTCTGTGCATGGCGCTTTTGCTGGGATTCCAATCAACCAGCGCTCAAAACCCAACAGGACAGGATACTAAGGATTATGCCACACATCCTTATTGGAGAGAGATGATGTTGGAACCGAATGCAAATTTCTTCGAAGTTCAGAAAGCATTCTATACTTACTGGGAAGGCCGCACGCCTACCCGGGGAACAGGATACAAGCCCTTTAAAAGATGGGAATATTACTGGCAAAGCCGGCTCGATCCCGACGGTACACTCCGGGCTCCTGACCATGTTTACAAGGAATACTCACGATATGCAGCAGCTCATCCCGTAAGAGACCTGAAAACCGGAGGTCCCCAGTGGATCGAACTCGGCCCGAAAACCCGGGTAGGTATCGGGGGATATATGGGCAACGGCAGGATCAATGCTATTGCTTTTCATCCGACCGATACCTCGACCGTTTACATCGGGGCTCCATCCGGAGGTTTTTGGATTACCCATGACGGTGGCCTTACCTGGACAACGGCTACCGATACGATGCCTACCCTTGGCGTTTCAGCTATCCTGGTTGATCAGAGCGAACCCAATAATATCCTGATCGGGACCGGTGACCGCGACGGCGGTAATGCACCCGGCCTGGGAGTTTTCCGCAGTACAGACGGCGGACAGTCATTCACCGCATACAATAACGGGATGGGTAACTACACGATCGGCATGTTTGCCCAGGACCCGAACAATCCCGATCATATCCTGGCAGCCGGCAACGGTGGCATGTTCGTTACAACCAATGGCGGCCAGGATTGGACAAAGACCTCATCCAACAGTTCAAATTACCGGGACGTTAAATTCCGCCCGCGGAGCAGCAGCGTGGCTTATGCCACTGCAGACGACCGTTTCTACCGGACTACCGACGGCGGTCAGACCTGGATCCAGATGCCTCCTTCTGTCGGATATGTAACCGGCGGCAGGCTGGTGATCGGTACCACACCGGCAAACGACAGTTTGGTCTATCTGCTTGCCGGTGCGGATGAATATCAGGGAACCTTCCTTTCCAGGGACTTTGGCCAAACCTTCACCACTCAATCCACAACCCCCAATATCCTGGGTTGGTCCTTTGATGCCGATGATGAGGGAAGCCAGGCCTGGTATGATCTGATCATCCATGTCGATCCCCAGATTCCGACCATTGTTCATATAGGAGGCGTTAACCTTTGGAAATCATCCGATAGCGGAAAAACCTGGGTTTGTGAAGGCCATTGGTGGGGCGACCGGACCAGCGAGGTTCATGCCGATCATCACACCTTTGCACTTAATCCTGTAAACAACAGGATTTATAACGGCAACGACGGCGGTATTTACTGGAGCCAGAACCAGGGCGCTACCTGGACAGAGATCAGCCAGGGCCTTGGTATCGGCCAGATGTACAGGCTGGGTGTATCGCCTAACAATAAGAATAAGGTTTCATGCGGATTTCAGGATAACGGATGCGCCACTTATCTGGGTACCCACTGGATTACCTCCGGCGGCGGTGACGGCATGGAATGCGTCATCGATCCCTTTGACTCCAAATGGAATTATACGGCCTGCTATTTCGGTGCTATCACCCGCTATACAAACGATGCCAGCGGCCGGCAGGTTGCAGCTGAAAATGTCAACGGAATTACTGAAAAAGGTGCCTGGGTCACACCATATCTGATCAGTGAATGGGATGGAAATGTGATGGTTGCCGGATATAAAAACGTCTGGATGTCAAGAAATATCCGGAATCTGGGTACAATTTCCTTTACAAAAATATCAAACAACCTGGCGGGCAGCAATAGTTCTGACATGAGCGTACTGGAACATTCGCCCGCAAACATCAATCTGCTCTTTGCAGCCCGGTCAGACAGTAAATTGTTCCGGACTGAAAACCTGATGGACTCAACGGTCATCTGGACCAACCTGACGGCACAGTTGCCTTCATCGGGCACTCCTGCGGATGTTGAATGTTACCCGTATGATGAAAACGTTGTGTACATGGCCTTGAACAACAAGATCTATAAATCGTTCAACAAAGGAGGAACCTGGGAAAATATTTCAGGTACCCTTCCGGATATCAACATCAACAGCATTGCCTGTGACAAAACCAGCGACGACGGGATGTACATCTCAACCGATGCCGGTGTTTACTATCGTGATGCATCGATGACAGACTGGGTCCTGCACGGTACCGGATTACCGGTAAACGTTGAAGTTACCGAAGTCGAGATATATTATGACCGGAGCCTCAGGACCAGTTCCCGTTTGCGCGCCTCCACCTATGGCAGGGGCATGTGGGAAGTTGCCCTGGCTTCATCCAACGCTATCCTGCCGCCCACTATGCTTACCGCAACAGATGTGGATGGGGCCATTGAACTGAACTGGCAGAATCCTTTCTATCAGCAGACTGTAACGGGATACAGGATTTACCGGAATGGCGAACTGCTTAATTCTATCAACGGAAGCTCCTATACCGATTTGACTATCGTCCCGGATGTTACCTATACTTATACCATTACAGCAATGTACACCGGGAATATCGAGAGCCCCCATTCAAATGAAGCATCGGCAACCATCGTGTCGCCAATCGTTCTACCGTACAGCCAGTCATTCGATAACAGTACAGGAGGATATCAGGCAAAATACACTCTCGAGGGTTGGAAATATGGCACTTCTGAACAGCTCCAGGTCCCGGGGCGCGAGGGGAAATTCTTTGCTGCCAGCAGTTTCGCTGCCGGAGAAGGCGTCAACGTGAAAGACTACCTGACCACTCCAGCCATTGACCTGAGCAGTTACACGGGCCAGACTATTACGCTGAAATTCGCCTATACGATGAGAAAATGGATCAACTACGATAAATTCAACATTAATTATCGTCCGGCTCCTGACAGTGCCTGGGTGAAACTGGTCGATATGAAGCCCCCAAGTACACAAACCTGGAAATGGGATACAACAGAGATTAACCTGCCTGAAAGGGCTTTGACTTCCACCATGCAAATCGGATTCTATTATACAAATTCGAACACCTATGCATACGGTGCCGCAATAGACGATGTTCAGCTTTTCGTAAATTCAACATCAGCAAAACCTATTGATTACCTGTCGAAGATCACTGTTTATCCGAACCCGGGCAACGGTCTGTTCCACCTGAACATGGCACTTGCCAAGCCAGGCAATGTAACCATCCGGGTTGTGAGCATCACAGGACAGGCAATACTCGAAAAAAGGCTTGACTATGCATCGGGAACAGTGTCTGAATCAATTGATCTGACCAGCCAGCCCAAAGGTATGTACCAATTGATCGTCCAGTCGGCCGCAGGTGAATGGATTGAAAAGATCACACTTCACTAGCTATCCGGGCAAAATAGAATGAGATGCCGGGCAGAAGTTCTGTCCGGCATCTTTTTTTCAGCAGAGTTCCGTAACTTGCATCTCTATTTACCACTGTAATCAAGCCCAAAATGCAGATCAGAATTAACCACTGGTTCATTGCTTTTCTTATCATCTCTGCTACCGGTCTGGCGGCATCTCTGCAGATCTCTGCCCAAACCGTTCCCGATACGGATTATTCAGCCTATCCAGCCTGGATTGGAATGATGGAAGATCCAAAGGGAAATTTCTTTGAGACCCAGAAAGCATTTTATACTTACTGGGAAAACCGGACTACCCATCGGGGTGACGGTTATAAACCCTTCAAGAGATGGGAAAATTATTGGTTGTTCCGCATCAATCCTGATGGCACTTTCCCTGAACCGGGCTACGTCAGCCGGGAATATGCCAGATATATCCGGGAGCATCCGAAGTCGGAATCGCTGAAAAGCTCCGACATGCCCTGGACTGAACTCGGTCCGAAAACCCGCGTGAACTATGGCGGATATACCGGATTGGGACGGTTAAATGCCATTGCCTGCAACCCTGCTGATACCAGCATTGTATACGTATGTGCCCCATCGGGCGGCGTTTGGAAAACGACTAACGGAGGTGCGGACTGGCAGCCGTTGACAGAAGAGCTTCCATCGCTTGGGGCTTCAGCCATACTCATCCATCCTACCCGTACAAATGAAATCCTGGTTGGCACCGGCGACCGCGATCATGGCGATGCCCGGGGTATCGGGGTCATCCGGAGCACCGACGACGGCCAGAGCTGGGAACAGTACAACACGGGAATGGGTAATGTGACAGTCGGCATGTTTGCCCGCAGCGAAACGAATCCCGATCTGATCCTGGCCGCAACCAGCGGCGGAATTTTTAAAACCATCAATGGAGGCGCCACCTGGACCAAACAGACCGAAGTCACCGGACATTATAAGGATGTAAAATTCAAGCCGGGTAACCACAATATCGCCTATTCCATCATTGCCAATACTACCGCTTTCTTCCGCAGTGAAGATGCAGGCGAAACCTGGCTTCAGGTCCCGGATAGCAATGGACTTCCTAAAACAGGCCGTCTCGTGATCGGCGTAACCCCGGCCGCCCCAAACCTGGTTTACCTGATCAGCGGTGCCGATTCTTTTGTCGGCTGTTACGTTTCACAGGACGACGGGAAAACCTTCATAACCCAGTCGACAACCCCCAATATTCTTGGTTACGCACAGGATGGGAGTGATGTTGGAAGTCAGGCCTGGTATGATCTCTGCTTCCATGTTGATCCTTTGAACGCACAGGTTCTTCACGTTGGCGGAGTCAATCTGTGGCGATCCGACAACGGAGGAAAGGCATGGAGAATCACGGGTCATTGGACCGGTTCCGGTGCCCAGGAAATTCACGCTGATCAGCATACCTTTTACTACAATCCGGCCAATAAAAGGCTTTACGCGGGCAACGATGGAGGAATTTACTATACCGATAACCAGGGAACAAGCTGGAAAGAGATCACGGAAGGCCTGGGTATTGGCCAGATCTACCGGCTCGGAGTCAGCCTGACCAATTCGCAAAAGATTGTTACCGGATTCCAGGATAACGGAAGTGCAACCTGGATCGGTACCGAATGGTGGACCTCCGGAGGCGGTGACGGAATGGAGTGTGCCTTTGACCCGGCAGATTATCAGTATAGTTATATTACTCTTTACTACGGATATATCGACCAGCTCCTGTTTAACGGGTACCAGAGGCGCGTTGCCGGGGAAGGGAGCAATGGCATCACCGAAAAGGGTGCCTGGATCACTCCGTTCATCATTCACGAGGAAGACGGGAATACAATGATAGCCGGATATAAGAACATCTGGATCACACACGATTTAAAGAACACGAATATTTCCTGGAAGAAGATCACCTCCAATCTGGCAGGCAGGGATGATGTCCTCATGACCGCTCTCGAACAATCGCCGGCTGATCTGAAAGTGCTTTATGCCTCGCGCCAGGACCGGAAATTTTTCCGCACGGATGATTTCACCCTGCCGGTACCTGTTTGGCTAGACCTCTCCTCAAACCTCCCGACAGAAAATATCGCTTCAGATATCGAGGCTCATCCGTACGATCCGTTGACCGTGTATATAACATTGGGCAGAAAGGTTTATAAATCTGCCGACAAAGGAGAAACCTGGACCGATATCAGCGGCAGCCTGCCTTCCATTGCAATGAATAGCATAGCATTTGATAAGTCCGGTAATGAAGGCCTGTATGTTGGAACCGATGCCGGTGTTTATTACCGCGATGCTGATATGACCGACTGGGTTTTTTTCAATGCCGGATTACCCGCAGCAGCTGAAATAACCGACCTGGAAATCTATTACGATCATCTCGACCGCAACAAGTCACGGCTCAGAGCTGCTACTTTCGGCAGGGGTCTTTGGGAAACGGGTCTGGCAGCATCCATGCCTATCCTCCCGGTTACTGCCCTGCAGGCTGTTCCTGCTTCTTCGGCTATCTGCCTGTATTGGAATGCCCCGTTTTACCCGCAATACCTGACCAATTACAGGATATACCGGAATAACCAGTATTACGGGATGAGTACCTCACCCTTCTATTCTGATGATCTGGTTGAGAAAAATACGGATTACACCTATTACGTGGTTGCCGAGTACTTTGGCAACACCTATTCCGATCCTTCCAACAGGGCTTCTGCCATTCTGATCGATCCTGTTATCCTTCCCTATTCAGTCGATTTCAATCAAAGTACTGCCGGATGGGCGGGTAACAAAGCAGCTAACGGCTGGCTTTACGGAACATCAATGGATTTGGGCATTCCGAGAAACGACGATCATTTTTACGGTATCGAGAGCCTTTCCGGATCTGCCGGCACTCATATTACAGGCTGCCTCGCCTCACCGGTCATGGATCTTACTTCCCACACCGGAAGCGAGTTGAGCCTGCGGTTTGCATCAGCCTTCCTGCAAAACAATGATACCAGCAAGTTCTGCATAGCTTACAGGACCTCACCCGAAAAAGCCTGGACCATCCTGGAACAGTTTCCTCCATCGGGGCAGGCAGACTGGGTATGGACGACGACGACTGTCATTCTTCCTCCGGAGGCCATTTCCGCGAAGACCCAGATTGGTTTCATTTATGACAACGGATACGAAAAGGCAGGCGGGGCTGCCGTTGATAATATCGAGCTGTTCGTGAGCATTGCCGGTATTCCCGACCTGGTTAAACCATCCGGATTGAAAATCTACCCGAATCCGTCAAACGGGAGTTTCTCCATTGATCTGGATCAGGCGATGCCGGGGGATATCCGTATCCGCATTATGAACCTGAACGGACAAATCGTGACCGAGCGTTTAATTCGCTCCTTCTTGGGCTCTATGTCCGAATCCTTCTCTTTATATGAGGAACCCAAAGGACTATACCTGATTAACATCCACACCGACTCCGGCGAATGGAACGAAAAAATAACCCTTCGTTAAACTATGAAAACATCAATTGTATGCACGGTTATCCTGCTTTTGGCTCTCACCGGTTGTAAACCAACTCCTTCAACCAATTCAACCATTTCAACCCCTTCAACTACCACCTCATCAACCAAAATGAAACGTTACTGCATGACCCTCGACCTCCGTGATGATCCGGAAAAAATCAAACAGTACAAATATTATCACACGAAGGAGGGCATCTGGCCTGAAATCCCGCGTGGGATCAAAGAAGCGGGGATTACGGATATGGAGATCTACCTCGTCGGCACAAGGATGTTCATGATCCTGGAGGCCCCTGAGGGCTGGGATTATGAAACCCAGATGGCCAGGTTGGGCAAGCTTGAAAGACAGCCCGAGTGGTCTGAGTTTATCTGGCAGTATCAAGCTCCCGTTCCCTGGGCAAAACCCGGAGAAAAATGGGTAATGATGGAAAAGGTTTTTGACCTCGACCGCGATTTTTAGTAATCCCTGAGCACGCTTTTTATCGTATCGAAATCACCATCGGTTTTGGCCGGTGTCAGTTTCAGTATATGCGCTAACAAGTTGTAAATGGCAACATTCTCAAAGACCGGCTGAATAAAATTTTTCTTAAACGCAGATCCCGTGGCATAAAAAATTCCGTGCATATCCGTATTCCACGGATCGTATCCATGCGTCCCCTTGCTGAAAGAAACCTTTCTCCCTTCTCCTTCCTCCTTTCTCCTTATTTCCAGCCCGTAGGCACTGTCCGCCTCCACCACCAGTTCCGGTATCCGGCTATGGGTACCATAATGATAGTGCACCGGCAATTCGGAGCGCTTCCATACTTTTACGTGTGCAGTGGAGTTGAGCAGCCTGTATGCCTCATCCGCGTATCCCGGTTCAGGTTCAAGAGTGATTACCGGGCTGCCCCCGTTGATCCGCCTGATCCGGCTCAGGTCCAGAATATCCTGCAGGAAAACATTGTTGCCGGAGGGTACGGCTCCCATCCCATGATCGGAAACAATAATCAGGTTAATCCTGATGTTTTCCTTTCTCTCAACCTGCCTGAGCTTGCGGGTGATTATACCGATCAGGCTATCCAGCCTTTCAACCACTACGCGCGTTTCTTCACTCACCGGCCCGTACGAGTGGCTGGTAAGATCCGGTTCATCAAAATAAAACATGATCAGTCGCGGCCTCTCGGGCAAAGGGAGTCTCAGCCAATGCATCACGGTATCGATCTGCTGGCTGTAGGGAAATCCGCTCTCATAGAATTTTCTGTACTCCGGACGATACGCTTCATTGCTTTCCGATCCGACCCAAAAATAGGAAGCGGTTGTAATCCCCTGCTTTTCTGCCGTTTCCCAGATTGCCTCACCCTCCCAGAAAATGGAATCCCGAACGGCGCTCCGGTCTCCCATCCGGAAAACACGGTCAAGATCAGGATCATAAAAACTGTTCTGAACGATACCATGATGGTCTGGATAAAGTCCTGTTGCAATGGAATAATGGTTCGGAAACGTTTTGGAAGGATAGGAAGGCTGAAGGGATACGGCCTTGACCCCGAAACTTGCAATCTTATCCAGGTTAGGGGTATGGTACCTGTCAGGATAATCCCACCGGAATCCGTCCATTGAGAGCATAACAACATAGTTATCGTCACTGTTCCCGCCGGTTTTGGAGAGGGGAGAGCAGGCGGCGAAGAAGACCGCGAAGAAAAGAAGACTCAGAGGCTTTGACATTGTTAAAAAAGTGAGGAGTGAAAAGTAATCAAAAAGTCACTCATCACTCATCACTCGTCACTAAAAGAAAAGCCCCGCTTTGTGGGCAGGGCTTTTCTTGACAATCAATCAGTTAAAACGAATAACGTACGCCGACCTGTGCCATCCAGCGGGATGCGCGGATACCGCTGTCATCGACACTGTAAACGGATTTTGGAGTTTTAAATGAGAAAGTCGGAGTAGTGCCGTCAGCAGCAAAACCTTCAAAGGTAATCAGCTGCATCGTATTGACATAGGCATAGTATTTCGGACCCCAGTTGGGATTCAGCATGTTGGCCAGGTTGAAAATATCCAGGGTTAGTTGTAGCTTGTGCTTGGTGGCACCGGCTCTGACAAAGAAATCCTGGGCAATTTTCAGGTCGATCATGTTTTCAAACGGGGTGCGTGCGCCGTTACGGGCAGCATATTCACCGCGATGCTTGCTCAGATACTTGTCGCTTTCAATGAAAGCGTTCAGTGCTTCCCATTGTGCATCAGAGGTAGCTTGGTCTTTAAACACGATTTCGTCTTTAGCCTGCGGAATATAGATCATGGCACCTTCGTTTTCCCGGGTCCAGCCGGTTACTCCATTGCCGCCGTTGACTTTGCTGTTGTTGTCGTCATAAATGTAGGAGTAAGGCATGCCGGATTGGCCGTTGTAGAAGATACTGAAAGTGGTGGCGGCATGGTTCAGATATTCGATCTGATAATTCACATAAGCCAGAAAACGGTGTCCGAGGTCGAAGTCTGATATGCTGAGATCCAGATTGTTAAGGCCGTTGACATGTTCCATATACCTCCACTGTGAAGAGTTCTGTGAGGAGGTGGCATCGTTGAGAGCCATGGAGTGGCCGTAGGTATAGGCTACGTTGGCCGAAAATCCTTTGGTAAAGGGTTTTTCCAGGGAAACGGTGAAGTTGTAGGAATACCCTTTGTTGGTATTGGTCCCGACTATGATGCGGTCATAGGTCTTGTCGATTTTTGTTGTCGTGTTATAGTAGTCCCTGTTGTCAGAACCCGTCAGCTGGAAAGCCGGATCCTTGGCATAGTTCATATTATAATATACCACGTTGTTGAGGGTTTTGGTAAACATGGCCTCAATGGTCCCAATGATTCCCCACGGCAGTTTCTTGTCGAAGCCGAGGTTAGCCCTGAATACCTGCGGGAACTTGAAGTTTTCGGTAAACAGGTCCATCTGACCTGACGGAACCTTGACGGTGGCTCCCAGGTCAGTGGCCGTATATTGGGCATGGGCATCGCCAATGAAACCGATTGAATCCTTGTTTGAAGTAAATCCGCCGACGATGACCCCGCAGTTCGTATAGGAACCACCCGGCCATACGAGCGGCAGGCGGCTGGTGAAGATGCCGACACCCCCGCGGAGCTGAGCGGTTTCATCACCCGATAGATCCCAGTTGAAACCGATACGCGGTGAGAACATCAGCTGCGGCTTCGGCATCTCGCCTGCTTTTGCACCCATCAGATCCCATCCGGCTGCTTCAAGCAAAGGAATGGTTTTTGAATTGAACAGAGTGTCTACATACTGATCTGTCAGGAAGATCGGCATGTCGGCACGAACGCCGAAGGTCAGCTTGAAGTTATCGGTTGCCCTGAATTCATCCTGAGCGTAAACTCCAAGCTGGAGGATGTTGAAATCGGCTGCGGCTTTGGAACCGTCACCGGCAATGTCATCCACCAATGAATAATAACGGGTATACTGATATGCCTTGTTATTATAGAAATCAGCAAGACTGTTGAAGTTATACTGACCGAAGTTCTGACGGATGTACAGGTTGTAAACATGGGCAAATTCATTCGATGTCCCGATCGTGATGGTGTGTTTCCCTTTGTAGATTGTCAGGTTGTCGGTAAGGTCCACCGAATTCTGGATCAGGCCGTTTGCTGCCGAGTAGGTTTCGGTTCCCAGGTTGATGGAACCCGCTCCGTCGCGGATGGTTACAAACGGAAAATCAGCTCCCATCGGGTCGCGGTCATCGTTAACATTAGTGTAAACCAGCATCAGGCTGTTTGACATGTTCTCGAAGTTCGACTTCAATTCGGCGGTAGTCGAGTTGGTCGTACTCGGGAAATAAACCCCGTTGTTATAGTAGTTGATGGCACTGCTGCTTGAACGCGATGGCCCGAGCGATTGGTGAGCCGTGTAGCTATGACGGAGCATGAGTTTATGCTGCTCGTTGATGTTCCAGTCCAGCCTGGCAAGGAGTTTATTGGATTTGAGCTCCCGGGTATTGTCAATGTATCCGCCGGGATCATACCCGTAAGTATCTTGCAGGTATGTGGAAAGGGCATTCAGGTCATCCTGGGTAGCATCGCCATTGTAAGAACCGAATTCAAATGGCTGAGGGGTCTGGTCACGCTGCACTTCGGCGTTCAGGAAGAAGAAAAGCTTGTTCTTGATGATCGGGCCGCCAAGTCTGAAACCACTTGTAATAGCAGTAAAATCGGCCAGCTTGGTGCGGAGTGAATCGATCTGTTCTCTCGACTTTCCTACCGTGTCAATAAGCACCATCGGTTTTCTTCCCGACAGGTTCTGGTTGCGATAATAACCATAGACCGATCCGGTAAATTGGTTGGTACCCCGGCGGGTAACGGCATTCATGGAAGCCCCGGCAAAACCGTTACTCCGGACATCATAAGGAGCGAGGTTGACCTGGAATTGCTCGATGGCATCCATCGAAATGGGTGTTCCCCCCGTTTGTCCGCCATTGACTCCTGAAGCGGCCAGCCCGAACACATCGTTCTGCATACCGCCGTCGATCATCAGAGAATTGTAACGGTTATTGATTCCTGCGATATTGATAGCCCCGTTGTCATCAACCGAAGCCTGGGGGGTCAAACGCGTGAAATCAGTCAGATCCCGGCTTACGGTCGGCATCATTTCAATTTTTTCCAGCGGGATAACGGTCTGCGCACCAGTACGGTTACCGTCGAAGACGTTTTCCTTGGAGCGAACGCCAATAACTGCTACTTCTCCAAGCGTAACTGCGGTATTCTTGAGCTGGGCGTCAATCCGGCTGGTCTGACCTAAGGTAAGGTACAGGTTGGACTTGGTCCATGATTCATAGCCAACATAAGTCACCTTAACGGTGTAAGGTCCACCAACGTCCATGTTCGGAAGACGGAAAAAACCGCTTGCATCGGTGATTCCTCCGAAAACAGTTCCTGAGGGTACATGGGTGGCAACTACCGTTGCCCCCTGTAAGGTTACTCCATCCGGACCGGTAACTTTACCGTTCATTCCGGAGGTCGTGATCTGGGAATAGCCAGCAATCGAGACAGCAATTCCCATGACCATAAACATCAAAAATCGGGTCAGTTTTCTCATAAAACAAGAGTTTAGGTTGTAACTAATTGATTGATAATTATTTTATTTCCAGATATTATCCCATAGGTTCACCAAACCAATCCTCCAAAAGGCTATCTAAAATAAACATTATGTTTTATCTGCCATGAGAAATGTTTTCCCTCTTATTAACATTATAGGCCAATAATGTATCTTTAATATGAATTAGTACTTACGCCCTAAAAAAGGATGTCAGATGAAAAAAATCGGGATCGGTATCCTGCTGGTTTATATAACCTTATTAGCCGGATGCGTTAAAGAAGAAGGTGTCGGGGGAACCTGTACCATCACCGGAAAAGTGTATGCATACGATTACAATGCCGAAATGACCAATCTTCGGGCACAGTATTATGCTCCGGATGAGGATGTCTACATCATCTATGGTACCGACAGCGTTTTTTCAGACAGGACAAGAACCAGTTATGAAGGCTCATACCGGTTTGAGTACCTGCGCCCCGGTACATATACTGTCTTTGCATACAGCAAGAACATTGTAACCGGTTTGCCACCGGATTTAGCGGTTAAAAAGACGGTCCAGATCCTGAGTGACGGACAGTCGGTAATCGTGGAAGATATCACAATCAATAAATAGGCTGTTATGAGAAATCTATGGCTGATGTCGCTGGCCTTCTGCCTGCTGCCCTTCGGACTCAGCGCTCAAACCCTCACTAAAAAAGAGGCCGTGAAGGATGGGATCAGGACTGTTTCCGAATGGGAAACAAGCGTTGACAAGAAGGCCAAACCAATGCTTGAGAGCAAGTGTTCGTATGATAAGAATGGCAACCTCCTGGAAATTACCGAATACGATAATTCAGGCTTTGTAGTGTTGCATGAATCTTATGAATACAATGCCAATGACCAGAAAATAGTTGAGATTCAGTATGAACCGAATGGCGCGATCAAGAAGAAACATGTTTATAAATATACCGGAGCCCTACGTACCGAACGTATGACGTATGACAAAAAAGGTACTTTGATCGGTCAGAAAAAATATGAGTACGAATTCCATGGAAAGTGATGGTTGACAAGATCCGCCAACTGATTGACACTTTTGAACCGATCTCCCTTGCCGGGATCGATGCGGTTAAATTAATGACCCGGACAGACCAGAAATATGTGTGCCGGACCGATCAGTTGCCTGCGGTCCTGGAAGCTGCACGGCCACATTTCCGCGTACTCGATATCAATAAGGTACGCCTGCAGGGTTATGAATCTCTCTACCTCGATACTCCCGATCACGAGATGTATATCATGCATCATAATGGCCATCTCAACCGGTACAAGATCAGGATTCGCGAATACCAGGAGTCGCACAAATTCTTTCTCGAAATAAAATTCAAAGACAACCACGGGAAAACAACCAAGAAAAGGATCTCCATCGGTCCCGACCGGAACTATCTTTCCCCGGACATCACTGGTTTCATTGAAGCCCATTCCATTTACACCCCGGAAACCCTTCAGCCAATCCTGTCCTCCTCCTTTAAAAGGATAACTTTGGTTAGCAACGTGTTACAGGAGAGAATTACCATCGACCTGAATCCAGCCTGGTTCATGGACTCTAAAAAAATCACTCTTCCCGGGTTGGTTATCCTGGAAGTCAAGTCGACCAGGAATTCATCCACCCGGGGCTTCGGATACCTGTTGCGGGAAGCCAGGATACACCCGTGCCGCATCAGCAAGTATTGCACCGGCACCAACCTGTTGTATCCCGAAATAAAACACAATCGATTCAAGGCAAAGATTTTATATTTAGCAAAACTGGATAAAATAGTAGCATATGCTTAGCAATTTCATGCCATTCGCCAACCCGGATTTCTCATTAGAATGGATCCAGGCAGCTGATCAGGGAGTAGAAGCCATCCGGTTTCTGGGGATCAAACTCATCAATCCGGGTGACTTTTGGGAACTCGTTTTGCGATTTTTCTTCAACTTTACCATAACCATTATCCTGATTCGCTTTTTATATTATCCCCACTCTAAAAGGAAAGACTACTTTTTTATTTACATGATTTTCAGTGCGGTAGTGTTTCTCGTATGTTATGCATTGGCGAATGTTTCCCTTCAACTCGGATTTGCATTAGGCCTTTTTGCCATTTTCGGAATCTTAAGATATCGTACCGACACTATTCCCATCAAAGAAATGACCTATCTCTTCCTGATGGTCGGGATATCGGTAATTAATGCTCTGTCAGATAAATCAGTCAGCTATGCCGAGCTCCTGTTCACCAACCTGATAATCGTCCTTGTGACCTGGTACCTGGAAAGGATCTGGATGCAGAAGAAAGAGGACTTCATGGATATCCGGTATGATAAGATCGAATTGATACATCCTTCAAAAAGGAAAGAGCTTATGGATGACCTCCGGGCACGTACAGGATTGAATGTTTACCGGATCAGCATCGACCGGATCAACTTCATGCGTGACACTGCCCGTATCCGGCTGTTTTACCGCCATGAAGCCGCGGATGATGTACTGGCAGATGATAAAGAAACTCCAACCCCGGCAGCAAAATCATGAGACAACGGAGGGCATTTTATCTTTTTATTTTACTGATGATCGCCTCCGTTCCGGTCATGGGCCAGTATCAGGACCTTCAGCTCTGGAGCAGTGTGTGGATACGTGCCGATATTACACCCAAACTGAGAGTCGGTCTTGAAGAAGAAGCCCGTTTCTTCGAAAACATCAGCCTGCTCGATAAGCTTAACTCCGACCTGACAGTTGACTATGAAATATTCGACAGGATCAGGATTGGTTTGCTTTACCGGCTGATCACAAACCGGGAAAAAGAAGGCGATTATACGCTGAAACAGCGGTTTGGCGTATCCCTCGGAGCTGAAAAACTAAAAGGGCCATGGAAGCTGGGAGCTATAGTAAAATTCCAGACGACGTATGACGAATTTTACCACAGCGACGATTGGTATCTGCCGAAGAACTATTTCCGCGTTGAAGGCGAGATCTCACGACTGCTGAACAGGAACAGGACTGAGCCTTATGCAACGCTGGAGTGGTGGTATTTTATGCCGCAGGGACAGCAGGCTTTTTTTGACCAGTACCGGCTGACCCTGGGAGTAAAACACAAGCTGGCGAAAGATCACAGGATTAATGTTTACTACCGGATCCAGCAGGAGATCCGGGTGAAGGATCCTTTATTCGCCCACATCCTCGGGATCGGCTATCTGTTCACCTGGCGCCGGTAGTTCCCGCGGTTCCCATTTATAGAGCCTGTCGGAAAGCCGGATTTTCCGACCGGTCCTGATCGCTGCCTTCTCACCTTTCAGGGCTTTTTCGACAACGCCATTATCCGTATGTATTTCGCTGATTTTTAGCCTGATAAGTCCCGTTGTCGGACCGGTGATAAGCACCTCGTCACCTGTTGACAGGTCACCGTTCTCAAGCAGGAACTCTGCCACACCGATTTTTGGATAATAATTCGTACCCTTCCCGAGATAGGTTTTTTTGCGGGTAGCCCTGGACCCATAAACGGAACTCCACTCCCCCAAACGCTGTCCCAGATAGTATCCGTCCCAGAATCCCCGGTTGAAGACGGTTGCCAAACGTTCTTCCCAGAAACGGACCTTATCCGGCCCGAATGTTCCGTCTGCCAGGCTTTCAACAGCTTCTCTGTAACAGACCGTAACGGTGTTCACGTATTCCGCAGGACGTGCCCTCCCCTCGATTTTCAGAATCGTGATCCCGGCAGCAAGAATACGGTCGATGAAATGGATGGTCGACAGATCCTTGGGCGACATGATGTACCGGTTGTCGATCTCCAGTTCATCACCCGATTCGATATCCTCAACCCGGTACGCCCGCCGGCACGCCTGAAGGCAATTTCCGCGGTTTGCCGATGTATTGTATTGATGCAGGCTGAGATAACACTTGCCGGAGACCGCCATGCAGAGGGCACCGTGAACGAACATCTCAAGCCGGATCAGGTTCCCTGACGGTCCCTTCAGCTGATGCAACCCGATCTGCCGGGCAATATCAGCCACCTGTTCAAGGTTCAGTTCCCTGGCAAGCACCATCACATCGGCATACCGGGCATAGAACTTCACCGTTTCAAAATTCGATAGGTTCAGCTGGGTTGAAAGATGTATGGGTATCCCGGCTTCCTGGGCATAGGAAATGACCGATTGGTCTGAAACAATTACAGCTGAAATTCCAGCCCTGACGGCCTCATCAATAAGATGCCTCGAAAAAGCTATCTCATTGTCATAGATGATGGTGTTGAGCGCCAGGTAGGTTTTAACACCTTTCATCCTGCAGTATCGGGCAATCAGCGGAAGGTCGGATATTACGAAGTTCCGGGCCGATCCCGAACGCATATTCAGATGTTCCGCTCCGAAATAAACGGCATCAGCACCCCCTTCAATAGCAGCCCGCAGGGATTCAAACGATCCGGCCGGGGCCATAATCTCAATACATTCCCGGTTGATGGGTGCTTTTATCATCGGGTTTAATCAAACCATTTTCTGATCCAGACGGCCGATTCAGCGAGATTACCTGAGCCAGGGTCCCCCAACGTCAAGACAGGTTTTCCCATGCTACGCACTATCCCGGGCCATTGTGAATCATAGGCAATTACTGCTTTTGATGCAGAGATCAATGAAGCAGTTTCCGGATCCGGGAAATCACCGCAGGCCGGAAACACTGTACAACCGGTACGCTGGCCGATCCGCTCTGCAAGCTCACGCTCTCCTGCAGGACCTGTTACCACCAGGGGCTTTTCAATCAATGATACCAGTTCGACCAAACGGTCATCTGTCAGCCTTTGCCCCGAAAACGGAGCTTCAAGAGAGAGGACAACGTATCCGCCCAGGAATTTTTCAGGAAGCCAGTCCGGATTAAAGGGAGGATAGATAAAATCGACTCCCTGCTTATCATCCTCAACATCAAACAGATAAACAGTTTTAAAGATCCTGTCGGCGTAGATGGCGGTTTCGGTTTTCCGGGCTTTGGGGACTTTGAATTCCAGGACCCGGGTTTTCTGCTGCAACCGGCGGTATGTTTTCAGTTCATCCAGGTTGAGGAAATAATCCGGCAACAGGTCCCGCACATTGGCAATTTGTTCATCCGGCTTTCCCTGCCAGGTAAGGATCTCATCAACATAGGGATTCCCCCGGATCAACCAGGCAAAGGAAGATCGTACCATAACATAGATATAGGATTCCTCAACCTGTTTTTTCAGACCGCGGATAAGCGGAGTGGCCGATAGGATCTTCCCGGGATTATCCGGCAATAGCACAATGAACCGGGCTTCCAACGTTTCTGTTTATTCAGTTGTTACCAGCGCATGAATCCTGTTCTCAAGGCATTCAACCACTCCCTGTTTGATCTGGAAAAAGAGGATCTGTCCATTGGTTTCGATCACCTTGATCTTTCCGGTTTCCAGCGTCGAGATCAGGGGAGCATGGTTGTTCAGGATCTCAAAGGAACCCTTTGATCCGGGTACGCTGACCAGCTTGACGTCACCTGAATAAAGGCGTGATTCCGGTGTGAGTATTTCGAGGTACACGATAATCGGATTTTAATTGCTAACGGGCGGCTGCCAGTATTTTTTCACCTTTTTCAATCGCCTCCTCAATAGGTCCAACCTGGTTAAAGGCGGCTTCCGGATATTGATCCACATCGCCGTTCATGATCATCTTGAATCCCTTGATCGTATCCTCGATGGGTACGAAAGCCCCGGGACGTCCGGTGAACTGTTCCGCAACGTGGAACGGTTGTGACAGGAACCGCTGGATCCGGCGTGCGCGGTTAACGATAAGTTTATCTTCTTCCGACAGCTCGTCCATACCCAGGATGGCAATGATATCAAGCAGTTCATTATAGCGCTGCAGGATCTCCTTGACTTTCTGGGCTGTTTCATAATGTTCTTTCCCGACGATCTCCGGTGTCAGGATCCTTGATGTTGATTCCAGCGGTGCCACGGCTGGGTAAATCCCGATTTCCGTAATCTTTCGGCTGAGAACCGTGGTGGCATCCAGGTGGGAGAATGTAGTGGCCGGAGCCGGGTCGGTAAGGTCATCAGCAGGCACATAAACTGCCTGTACAGAAGTGATTGAGCCCCGCTTCGTGGAGGTGATACGTTCCTGCATGGCACCCATCTCGGTGGCAAGAGTAGGTTGGTAACCCACAGCCGAAGGCATACGCCCGAGAAGGGCCGATACCTCGGAACCTGCCTGGGTAAACCGGAAAATGTTGTCCATAAAGAAAAGGATATCACGGCCACCCGTTTTCTCGTCGCCATCACGGAAATATTCTGCAAGTGCAAGGCCCGATAATGCCACGCGGGCACGTGCCCCCGGAGGTTCATTCATCTGACCGTACACAAGTGCCAGTTTACTGTCAATTAATCGCTTATGATCCACTTTGGAAAGATCCCATCCGCCCTTCTTCATGTCTTCGACAAACTCGGGACCGTAATCTATAACTCCGGATTCAAGCATTTCACGCATCAGGTCGTTACCCTCGCGGGTCCTTTCACCAACCCCGGCAAAAACGGAAAGTCCCGAATAGGCTTTCGCAATATTATTGATCAACTCAAGGATCAGTACGGTTTTTCCGACACCGGCACCCCCGAACAATCCGATTTTCCCCCCCTTGGAATAGGGCTCAATCAGATCGATGACCTTGATCCCGGTGAAAAGAACCTGGTTTTCGGTACTCAGATCCTTAAATTTTGGCGGTTCCCGGTGAATCGGATAGCCCCCGGTCCGGTCCAACGCTCCCAGTCCGTCGATAGGCTGGCCGGTAACATTCAGAAGGCGGCCCCTGACCTGGTCCCCGATAGGGATCCGGATTGGGCTGCCGGTAGTTTTAACTTCCATGCCCCTCGATAAACCATCCGTGGAATCCATGGCTATGGTTCTAACGGTATTTTCACCGATATGCTGCTGCACCTCAACCACCAGGTTTGATCCGTCACTGAGTGGAATCTCAAGTGCTTCGTAAATATCGGGTAATGAATTGTTTCCGGAGGTGAACTCAACGTCCACAACCGGTCCGATTACCTGTAAAATTCTTCCTTTATTCTCAACCATCGCTGCAGGTTTTATTTGAATCACAAAATTAGTTTTTATTATCTCACACGGTCCATTAAGTTTCTGGTAAAACTCTCCAGTTCTCTCTTTCTCTCCTCTTCCACGGGGATCTCCCGCAAAACATTCAGGGCATGGTTCGAGTACTCATGAACCTTATCTTTCGTCAGTACATCAATCTTCAATTCCCTGAATATTTTCAATACCGCACCGATCTTTTCATCCGGAGAAATATCCTGGTCGGAATAGAGCCTCTTCAGGGTCTGAGCCTGTTCGGAATTTCCGATTTCGAGAGCCTTTATCAGCAAGAATGTCTTTTTATCAGCGAGGATATCCCCACCAATGGTCTTCCCGAAAGTATCCGCCTGGCCAAAAATATCCAGATAGTCATCCTGAAGCTGGAAAGCCATCCCAATACTGTTTCCGAGTTGGTAAACCTGTCTGGACCAGCCAGCCGGGGCACCGCCGATGAGGGCGCCGATCTCGAGACTTCCGGCAATCAGAACCGCAGTTTTCAGGCGTATCATGTTCAGATACTCCTCAACGGTTACGGTATCCATTCTCTCGAAATTCAGGTCAAATTGCTGTCCTTCGCATACCTGAAGAGCTGTTGTATTATAAACGCGAAGCACATCCGGCAAGACCTCCTTGTCACAGGACGAAATAAAGATGTTCGAACAGATAGCAAGCGCATCTCCGGACAGGATTGCCCTGTTAACATCCCATTTTATATGTACCGTCGGCAGGTTTCTTCTCAGGAAAGCCTTGTCCATGATGTCATCGTGCAGGAGTGTGAAATTATGGAACATCTCGATCCCGATGGCTGGCCGGACAGCCTTCTCCACGTCATCCGAGAACAGCTGGCATCCCATCAGGACAAAAACCGGCCGGAGCCTTTTACCTCCGTTCGAAAGAGTATATAAAATGGGTTCGTACAATTCCCTCGGTTCCATCACACGGTTCTGCCTGACTATTTCGTCATCGATCAGTTGCTGCAATTGCCTGATATCTTTCATACCGGATCTTTCATTGGTTAATGGCCGGTGCCGCCTTGTCCTTCATGATCTTTCCCAGAAGGATCGATGGCACTAACAGCAAATTGGCAATCACTGCGATAAGCAATGTGAGACTCATCAGAAATCCCATTGTTTTCGTTCCGCCAAATTCAGATGCGACAAATATTCCAAATCCGACAAACAGAACCGAAACTGTGTAAATTACGCTTACGCCGACTTCCCTGAGGGTTTGAATAATAGCCGCCTCCTTGTCAATTCCCGGGCATGCCAGATGCTGGCGGTATTTCGAAAGAAAATGAATGGCAGTATCTACTGCAATTCCATACGTGACACTAAAAACAAGCAAGGTGGAAGGCTTGACGGAAATATTGGCATATCCCATCAATCCGGCTGTAAACAGGAGGGGAATCAGGTTCCCGGCCACTGCAACAAATACCATCCTGGAGTTGCGGTACATCCAGGCAATAAAGATCGCGATTAAGAATATGGCGATCGCCAGACTCTGTACCAGGTTCCTGATCAGATACTTTGTTCCCAGTGTGTACAGCATGCTGGAACCGGTCAGAATGGTGTTGTACTGCCCTGGTGAAAACAGGGAATCAAGGTGCTCCTGGAGCAGTCCGGTGATTTCTTCCATCCGGTCATTACCGACATCGGCAATACGCATATTGATCCGCATTTTCTGACTGGCGGAATCAATGAAAGAGGCAATGATCGGATTGGCTTCGATCTGCCCTGAGAGATAGGGCAAAATAAAAGCGCGCTCCTGCTGACTTGGAAGTTTATAATGTTTTTTATCTCCGTTGTAATACGCTTGCATGGCCACTTTCATCCCGTCTGCAATACAAAAAGAACGACCCAGCTCGGGGAACTCTTCGGCATATTCCTGAAAATCCTCCACTTTCCGGAGAAAATTCCCCGATAATACTCCGTTGGGCTTTTTGGTATCTATGGCAACCTCGAGAGGCATAACACCCCGTATCGAGTTTTCAAAGAATTTCAGATCCTTGCTTAAAGGATTCTCCTTTGGAATATCATCCAGAATATAGCCTGTCGATTTCATCCTGGTTATCCCGATTGCAGAAACCACAACAATAAGTAATACTGAAAGATATATCCCTTTCCTTTTAAATCTTACCAGGGACACCAGCCGGTCAACAATCCGGTTGATCACGCGATTATCAAGATGCCTTACATGCTTTTCCCTCGGCGGGGGTAAAAACGAGAAGAAGATCGGCATCAGGGTCAGACATAAAAAATACAAAACCATGATATTGACCGATGAAATCAGTCCGAAATTCCTGATCATCTCGTTATTGATGGTCATAAAGGTGGCAAATCCGGCGGCAGTGGTCAGGTTGGTCATAAATATCTCCGCGCCTACATTCTGAATCACCCGATGGAGAGCTTTAACCTTATTCTTGTGTTTTGCGTACTCTCCATGGTACTTGTTCAGCAGGTAAATATTATTGGGAACCGCAATGACAATCAGGAGAGCCGGTATCATGGCATTCAGGACCGTTATCGTGGATCCGATCAGCACGATTCCGGCCAACGCCCAAACCACACCGATCGCCATGATCACAACCGAGAAAAAGACGGTTATTAATGAACGGAAAAATAAAAAGAGGATTAATGTCGTTGCTACTGCCGACAGAATGAGGAATTTAATAAATTCCCTCTGGATGATCTCTGCTAGTGTAGTCCTCACATAGGGTAGCCCGGAATAATGGATTTTCAAATTCTGGCTTTTCCCGTATTCCTCCGTCAGAGCCTTCATCTCGTCCACAATCCTCACCCGGTCTTTTGTGTTGATGCAACTCTTGTCCATCGTCATCACCATCAGGAACATGTTTGATGAATCGGAATAGACCAGGTCCCTGTAGATTGGAAGCGACCGGAATGAGGCAGCCAGTGAATCCAGCTGCTTCTGGTCCGTTATGGTATCGGGGAATACCCTGTAAAGGTCAAAGGTTTTGTTTTCCGGATTTTTCTTCAGGTTGATGGCATCATAAACCGAAAGGACGCTGTTGACTCCCTCGATCTGACGAAGCTGATCATTAAGCTCGCTGAAGGTCCTGAATCGGTCGAGAGTATAAAAATCGGGGTCCTCAAAACCAAAAAAGAAGAGTCCGGCATCTTCGCCGAACATCTGGTTAAATTGCTCCAGTTTGATTGTGACGCTGTCGGTTTCGGGCAGCATACCGGAATAGCCGTAATCGATTTTCAGGCCCCGCATTTCCCAAAGCATGAAGAGTGTGATCAGGCCCACAACCACCACAATGGCTATCCGGTTGCGCAGGATTAATCGTGCTATTCGTGCCCAAAACATCTGAAATTATTTTAAAGGCTTGAGGCCCAGCTCATTCAATCTCTGTTCCAGGAGAGAGGCATTCCTCGGTTTTCCGACTACCGTTCTGGTCTTGTCTATCAGGATGAGTGTCGGTGTTGCCCGGATACCGTAGTCATAGGCAATTGAACAATCCCAACCTTTCAACTCAGAATGGTTAATCCAGTTATATCCATTTTCACTGACAGCTTTCTGCCAATCCTCCGCTTTATCGTCCAGCGAGATGGCAAGAATTTCCAGATCAGATCTTTTGTACTTGTCGTAAAGTGCCTTGATCTGGGGAAGGATTTCGGAGCAATGAGGGCACCAGCTGGCCCAGAACAGTATCAGGATAAATTTTGAAGGGATCTCCGACAGGATCAGGGCTCCGCCCTTGTCGCGCGGGATCACAATCTCGGGTACCACCTTTCCGGGGGCGGTCTTCTGGTACGACGCAATAATATCACTGAATTCACCTTTCCTTTTTTCATCCGTGCAGGAGGCCTGGGCCAGGTAAAACTCGGTGAGATAGGAAAAAAAATCGTCGTACTCCGTACGCTCCGCCCAATCGGCAATATCCTGGAGAATGAACTCGAACAGGATATCATTCACTGCCGCAGCTGACATTACACGGTCAAGCCCTTTCTTCATGGCTTCCTCAATTTCTTTTGGTGGGATGGCGCGCTGGAACAGGCTGAAATAGAGTCTGATTTTGTTGGACAATCCGGGACTGTACATCAGTGATGTATCATGAAAATCGATGTCATCCCAAAAATGATCCAGCACATAGATCATCTCATTCTGAGCAGGAACACCGGCAGGCACTCTCGGATTCAGCTCCATTTTCAGGAACCTGGCGGCATAGCTGGCAGGATACGTATCGATGATCTCGCGGGGCACCTGTTCAGGATCCGAGGCCCGTACCTTCTGGAGTTCCTTGAGGACCTGATCGCGGAAGGGATCACCGGCAGGATAAAGTCCGGCAAGCCGTTGGAGTGTTTCCGCTTTCCGGTTCATCCCGATAAAAAACCGCATGTACCGGTTAAGCAGCTGATTCTCTACTGATTCTGTTATTTTGAGGCTGTCAATAATGGCGTTGAAATGGGTCTGCATCATGATCTGCTCACGGTTGAATATGATATCCCAGAACTGCTCGGGTCCCACAACGATCCGGTAGAGTCCCGGATGAGCGGATGCCGGCAGCGTAAAGGAAAAAGTTCCGTCAGGAGCCACCCTGGCAGAATCCAGCATGTTGTTTTTCATTCCGATATACTCAAACAGATAGGCCTTCCGGGTAGGCATGGAGTCAACCTTGACCCGGATGGAATATTGAGCCGGCAATTGTAGCTGTAAGGATATCAGAAGTAACAGTAAGCCGGATTTTCTCATCAGATGATAATTATGATTTTAGGGCTTCGGCCCCGCTTACGATCTCGATCAGTTCACTGGTAATGGTAGCCTGGCGGACCCGGTTGTATTCAAGGGTCAGGTCACGGATCATTTCAGTGGCATTGTCTGTGGCCTGGTGCATAGCCGTCATCTGGGCTCCGTATTGTGAGGCCAGGGAGTCAAGCAACGATTTGTATAACTGTATCTTAAGAGCTTCGGGGATTAACTGTGTGACCAGAGATTCCAATCCCGGTTCAAAAATGAAATTAGGCTGCTTCTGTTTTGTTCTGCCCGAATCAACCGGTTTAACGGGCAGGAACTGTTCGGTGGTCACAGCCTGATTGGCTGCATTTCTAAATTGATTGTAAATGATATCAATACGATCATACTCTCCTTTAATGAACCATTCGATCAGCTGTTCTGCCAAGTCGTTTGAACGGCTTAATGAAGCTTTCTCAACCAGTTCATTTTGCTGGGGCCATTTCCCGAAACCTTTGGTTTTCAGCATTTCTGCTCCTTTTCTACCGATGAAAAGCATGTGCAGGGCACCCTTCCCCCGCTGCAGTGAATACCGGACAGCAGCCTCCTCGATCACCCTTTTCACCACATTGGCGTTGAACCCCCCGCACAGGCCCCTGTTCGCTGAGATAACAACGAGCAGAACCTTGTTGGGTTCACGACTGACCGTCAGCGGGCTGAGTTCCTGGTCGTCAACCGTAGCGCTTACCTGGCCGATCATATCGTGCAGGCGCAAGGCATAAGGCCTGATCTGGATGATCGCATCCTGTGCCCTTTTCAGCTTGGCTGCCGCAACCATTTTCATGGCGCTGGTGATCTGCCTTGTCGATTTGGTCGAAGTGATCCGCCGACGTATTTCCTTTAAGCTTGCCATTAGCCCGTAATTGCTTTATTGCCTGTATTTGCCCGTTAATTCTTCTGCCGTCCGGGTCAGTATTGCATCGGCTTCGTCGGGGAACTGTCCTTTCCTGAAGGTATCAAGAATCTCCGGATATTTCATTCTCACGAATTCGATGAATTCCCGCTCAAACTCTTTGACCTTGCCAACCGGTACATCGCTCAGCAGCCCGCGGGTTCCGCAGAATAGTATCGCGATTTGGTTTTCAACAGGGTAGGGATCATGAAGGTTCTGCTTCAGGATCTCAACGTTGCGTGCTCCTTTACCCAGTACGCCTAGGGTAGCGGCATCCAGATCGGAACCGAATTTGGAAAATGCTTCCAGTTCGCGGTATTGAGCCTGATCGAGTTTAAGGGAGCCTGCCACCCTTTTCATGGATTTGATCTGGGCATCACCACCGACACGTGATACAGAAATACCCACGTTGATGGCTGGCCGGATGCCGGAGTTAAACAAGCTCGACTCGAGAAATATCTGACCATCGGTAATGGAGATCACGTTGGTCGGAATATAGGCCGATACATCGCCGGCCTGGGTTTCTATGATCGGAAGAGCAGTAAGTGAACCTCCCCCCTTGACTTGTGAGCGGAGGACTTCGGGCAGGTCATTCATTTGCCTGGCAACTTCATCGCTTTCGATGATTTTAGCCGCACGTTCGAGGAGCCTCGAATGAAGATAAAACACATCACCCGGATAAGCTTCCCTTCCCGGAGGCCTGCGGAGCAGCAGGGATACTTCGCGGTATGAAACAGCCTGTTTCGAAAGGTCGTCATAAATGATCAGGGCATCGCGTCCCGTATCACGGAAAAACTCACCGATGGCGGCTCCGGCGAACGGGGCATAAAACTGCAATGCGGCCGGATCGCTGGCGGTTGCCGTAACAATAACCGTATAAGGCATGGCTCCATACTCCTCGAAGGTCTTGGCGATCCGGGCGACGGTCGAGCCTTTCTGGCCGATAGCAACATAGATGCAATATACCGGCTTGCCTTGTTCGTAAAACTCTTTCTGATTGATGATCGCATCAACCGCAATGGCCGTTTTACCTGTCTGACGGTCGCCGATGATCAGCTCACGCTGTCCCCGTCCGATCGGGATCATGGCGTCAATAGCTTTAATACCCGTTTGAATCGGCCGGTTGACCCGCTGACGGAATATAACACCCGGAGCTTTCCTTTCGAGCGGAAGGTCGATCAGGGTTCCGGTAATCGGTCCTTTCCCGTCGAGAGGCTGGCCGATCGTATTGATCACACGGCCCAACAAGCCTTCACCTACCGGAATTGAGGCGATCCTCCGGGTCCTCCTCACCTGGCTTCCTTCGCGGATTCCAGCGGATGGCCCAAGCAATACGACTCCAACGTTATCTTCTTCGAGATTGAGTACGATGCCCATCACCCCGTTAAAAAACTCCACCAACTCATTGCTCTGAACATTGGAAAGTCCGTAAATACGGGCAATGCCATCGCCCACCTCCAATACGGTTCCCACCTCCTCGAGACTGGCGTCGAGCTTCAGTCCCTCAAGCTGCTGACGTAAAATCTGCGATATCTCCGCCGGTTTAATGCTTGCCATGATCTGTTAATTCTTTGATTCTCTTAATTCCTGTTTAATTTTTCTCAGCTGTGTAAGAACACTGGCATCCAGTTGCTGATCTTCCAGTGTCAGTTTAAAACCGCCTATCAGTTCATCGTTGACGGTGGTCTTGAAGTCTATGCTGCTTCCCGTGGATTTCTCCAGCCTCGATTTAAGATCGGCCAGAAGAGTGTCATCCATCGGAACGGCCGATTCAACCTCCGCCTCTAAAACTCCCTGTTCGGCTTTATACATATGCTGGAACATTCTGTAAATCGATGCCAGATATAATTCACGCTTGTGATCAATCAGCATGTTCAGGAAGTCGAGCGTTACCGGGTCAACCCGTCCGCTTAGAAGGGCGATCACTATTTTTGATTTCTCCGATCCTTGCAAAACCGGGCTCTCCAAAAGAGTCCGGAACTCAGCCGATTCATTCAACAGCTCCACCAGACCGGCAAGGTTATCCCTAACCGGTTCGATCTTACCCTGTTCCTTGACCAGGGTATACAATGCCCGGGCATACCTTGAAGCTATACGGCTGTTGTTCATCAGTTTAATTTAGTTTGAGGTCGCGAAGCTGCTCCCGGATCAGGCCTTCCTGCTCCCGGCGATCCTTCAGCTGTTTCCGGAGGATCTTTTCCGCAATGTCAACCGATAAAACAGCCACTTGCTGCCTGATTTCACTGATGGCAGCAAGCTTCTCGCTTTCAATCTGCCTGTGCGACAAACCAAGAAGCTTTTCAGTTTCGCGGGCTGCCTCTTCGCGTGCTTTTTCTATCATCTGTTCCTTGATGACACGGGCTTCGGCCATAAGCTTTTCGCGCTCCATCCTGGCTTCCTGCATCATCTGGTCATGGCCGACCTTGAGCTGGCTAACCTCTTCCCTTGCAAGCTCAGCCGACTGAAGAGCTTTATTGATCGATTCTTCCCGCTTTTTCAACATTCTCAGGATGGGTCCCCAGCCAAATTTCTTCAGGATGAAGAAAACCAGGGCAAAGACCACAATCATCCAGAAAATGGTACCGTAATCTGGTGCAACTAATCCCATAGTTTTACTTTTAAAAAAGCCGCAACCCCGCCAAAGCGGGATTGCGACCTGGTTACTTTTGGAATACGATCAGCAGACAGACGATCATGGCAAAGAAACAGGCTCCTTCGATAAGAATCGATGCCAGGATCATGTTCGTACGGATGTCTCCGACAACTTCGGGCTGTCGTGCTATGGCTTCCATAGCCTTGTTCCCGATCTGTCCGATACCGATACCGGCGCCAATCGCGGCCAGTCCGGCTCCAATTCCAGCACCCATCTGTGCCATCGCGGCATTGGTGGCTGCTTGCAGCATAACGAGAATGAAACTTAACATACTGTTAGTATTTAGTGTTAAAGTGTGACTAATGATGCTCCTCGTGGGCCATTCCAAAATAGAGGGCCGAGAGCATGGCAAAAACATAGGCCTGAAGGAATGCAACCAGGATTTCCAGCATTGTCATGATTACATCAAACAATACCCAGATCACCGAGGTTCCGTATCCGGCAAGCCAGTGCATCTGTCCGAAAACAAAAATCAGGACGATGAAACTCAGGCCGATGAAATGACCGGCCAATATATTGGCGAAAAGCCGGATGGCCAATACCACCGGTTTCATGATCATACCGAACAGCTCGATAAAAGGCATCAGCGGTACCGGTATCTTCAGCCACCAGGGCACTCCCGGGGTGTTGAACACATCGATCCAGTAATGTTTATCGGAAGTAACCATCATGATGCCGAAAGTGATCAGGGCCAGAATGCCGGTTATGGCAATATTACCGGTAACATTGGCACCGCCCGGCGGTATGGGGATGAGCCCCAGAAGATTATTAATCAGGATAAAGAAAAAGATGGTCAGCAAATAAGGCATAAATTTTTCATACCGTTTAGCCCCGATAGAGGGTATGGCCACTTCATCGCGAACAAATAGAATAACCGGTTCCATAAGACTCTGAAATCCGGAAGGTGCTTTGTTACCATCCTGCTTTTTGTATTTCCTCGCTATTGGGAGGAAGATCAAAAGGAGAAGAATAGCACTGAAAATCAAGGCAAAGACTGTCTTCGTGATGGAGAGGTCGATCGGAAGCCTGGCTTCCTCATCAAGGCTTCCATCCTCCTTTACCTGAACGATCTTACCCTCATTCTTCCCCTCCTCTGCAATGCGGAATCCTTTATAAGCTGCCTCCCCGTGATGAAAACGGGATGACATGAAACAAACCAATCCCTTTTCCCTGGTATACAGGATCACGGGCAGGGGAATGCTGACATGGGTTTTGCCGACTTTCAGGATGTGCCACTCGTAGGAATCGCTGACATGTTCGATAATGAAAGTTCCGGGATCGAAAGCGGCCTTCCCCTTAGCTGCAGCAACGGTATCGCTATGTTCTCCTGAGTTCAATCCCAACGCCTGGCCGAAAGAAAGAAGTCCTGCCAGTATGAGTCCGGGGAATAGGTTCCAACTTCTCATTCCTGTTCGTTTTAAACGAAGTAGCAAAAGTATAAAATTTATCGTTCCGCTTCTTTCCTGGATGCCTTATTCAGTGAAGCGGCCTCAAAAAGCATATAAACCAGGTAAATAATAAAAACCGATATCAGAAAGGAGATACTGTTTTCCCGGTCAGTAAGAATAAAAATCAGCATGACGCCCATAATGATGAGCAGCTTCACCGACTTGTAAATCATGAACCAGCTGCTGAATTTCCCGGGATTCGTTTTTAAGACCCAGGTGAGCAGCACCTGCCCACCGGCCGTGACCAGGATCACCAGCCCAAGGAACCAGGGCAAACCCTTCGGATAAAATTCCGGCATGATCACTCCAAAAACAATCCAGGCGGCTGCGGCCAGTACGACAGACAGGAGCCCCAGCTTGACCCAGTACATTGTCTCAACATTCTTCATTTCATCAGATCTTTAATCAGTAAATATAGCATGGTTGCCAAACCGCCCAGCGAGAATATCAGTGTAAACAAAGGAAATCCCGTGGGTATCCATTTATCAAGCATATGTCCGATAAAAAAAGCGGTCAGGACGACCGCAACAATCTGAAAACCCAGGCTTGAGTACCGGGCATACTCCCGAAGTGACCGTTTCTCTTTGTCGAGATTATTGGGGAGTCTGGATGGGCTCTTTCCTTTTTGCATCCCCTTCTCCATCCATTTTACAATTTCCGGTGAAGATTGCCCCTGGTTCAATAGCAAGTTTCCGGGTGATGATCTCACCGTTGATTTTTGCCGATGATTTAAGGCTGACCAGTTCAGTAGCCTGAATATTGCCATTAACATAGCCTGAAACTTCAAGCGTCTGGCAGAGAATATCGCCTGTGATCTGCCCGGTACCTCCGATGACCACTTTACCTTTGATATTCATTTTCCCCCTGATCTGTCCATCGATCCGGAATCCGGAATTGGATTCTATATCACCGTTAACCAGGCTGCCTGCTGATATCAGGTTAATTGCATGGGTTGTTTCAATCTCCTTTGTCATAAATCTTTGTTTTGATCAGGTAAATGTAAAAAAAAACGGACTATCAACAAAGTTTTAAACAGGGTCATAAGCCCAGGTCAGATACAGGGATCCCCACGTGAATCCTCCTCCGAATGCGGCCAGGATCAATTGATCGCCTTTATGAAGCCTGCTTTCATATTCTGATATGACCAATGGGATGGTGGCAGTAGTGGTATTCCCGTATTTCTGGATATTCACCATTACACGGCTGGGATCGAGCCCCATGCGGCGTCCGACAGCTTCGATGATCCTGAGGTTGGCCTGATGGGGAACAAGCCAGAGTTTATCCGGGGCCAGATGGTGCTTGTTCATCATTTCCACTGAGATGTCAGCCATTTTGGTTACTGCCATCTTGAAAACCGTCTGGCCTTCCTGGTAAATGTAGTGTTCACGTGCCTCGACCGTTTCATGACTGGCCGGTCTGGCCGATCCGCCGGCCTTCAGGTAGAGGTGCTTCCGGCCAGAGCCGTCGGTTCGGAGCAAATGATCAATGATCCCGTATTCCGTGCTGGGTTCCAGCATCACCACGCCGGCAGCATCTCCGAACAGGGGGCATGTGTTCCGGTCGGTGTAATCGGTGATGGTCGACATTTTATCGGCCCCGATGCAGAGAATTTTTTTGCAGGTACCGGTCTCAATAAATTTCGATGCAACCGTAAGCATATAGATAAAACCGGAGCAAGCGGCTGCCAGATCGAAGCTGAAGGCATTCTTGATCCCGCACTTGTCGCTGATAATGTTGGCGGTAGCAGGAAAGGTCATATCCGGGGTAGCTGTGGTACAGATCACCATATCGATGTCCTCGTGATGTGTACCGGTTTTTTCAAGGAGTTTCTTTACCGCCGGAACGGCAAGATCTGAACTGCCTTTGTTGGGATCCTTGAGAATGTGGCGTTCCCTGATCCCGGTGCGGGTGACGATCCACTCATCGGTGGTGTCAACCATCTTTTCCAAATCGGCGTTGGTAAGAATGTCAGGCGGAGTGTATGCCTCGATCCCTGTTATCGCCGCATAAATTTTTCCCATTATTCACAGGCTTGTTTGATTTTCCTGATTAAACCGGATTCAATGATTTCCCGGTTCTTTAACAACATGTTCTTAATGGCTGTCGGGGTTGAACGGCCATGGCCAATCAGCACAGGCGATCCGATCCCCAGGATGGGTGTACCGCCCGATAGTTCGTAATTCAGGCTTTCGAAGAACGGATTGCTGACTTCGAGTTTTCTGATAAGATAATATAATGATTCTGCGAGTTTCAACATTACGTTACCGGTAAAGCCGTCACAGACAACGACATCGGCTCTGTCGGTGAACAATTCGTTCCCTTCTATGTTGCCAATGAAGTTAAAGTCAGTGGTGTCTTTCATAGCCTGAAAGGTTGCCTTGGTGAGAAGGTTGCCCTTTTCTTCTTCAGCACCGATATTGAGTAATCCTACCTTGGGATTTTCTATTCCCATAACATTCCTCGCAAACAGCGAGCCCATGATAGCATACTGGTAAAGAACATCCGGACGCGCGTCGGGGTTCAGGCCGACATCCAGGAGAAGTGTAGATTCATTGTCCCCGCGAGGAATGGCAGCCGGGATACAGGGGCGGATGATTCCCGGGATGGATTTGATGGTAAACATGGCACCGGCCAGCATTGCCCCGGTGTTTCCCGAACTGCAAAATCCATCGAGCTTTCCCTCGCTCAGCATACGGAAACCCTTTGCCATGCTCGAATCCTTTTTCATCGAGAAGGCTTTCACGGGATGATCACCCATCCCTATCACCTCCGTCGAATGTACTATAATAAAAATGCCGGGATCGATCTTCTCTTCCCGGCAAATGGTCTCAATGGCTATACGGTCACCTATCAGAACCAGTTCAATGTCCGGCGGCAGTTCCCCTGATGCAAGGATGGCCCCCTTAGTTGTGGCCTGGGGGGCATAATCGCCCCCCATTATATCCAGACCAATTTTCATGAATACCTGTTTAGTTTAACCTGATCAGGCAGTAACCTCTTTTTCGATGGCAAGTTTACCGCGATAATGTCCGCATTCCGGACAAACGCGATGGTACTGTACCGTGGCTCCGCAATTTGAACAGGTTGCCAGCTGAGCCGGAGTAGCCTTGTAATGGGTCCTCCGCTTATTTCTCCTCTGCTTCGATGTTCTGTGTTTAGGATTTGGCATGACCGTTTATATTAATGTTACACACTTAAATTCTTCAATAAATCAAGCATTTCCGGGTTGCATCCGGTTTTCCCGCCCCGTTTTCCGGGATGAACCTTGCGCAAAGGCAGGCTCAGGATCACATATTCAAAGAGGTACCTTGATACATTCACATCATAGGCATCGGGCTGCAACCAGATGATATCATCCTCATCCTCGCTGTTGCCCTCTCCGAATTTGCCATAGAGCGTAAAATCGCCGCTTACCGGCTGTTCATACTCCTCAAGGCACCGGTCACAGGGAAGAAGAACCATCCCTTTCAGGTTAAAGTCAAACTGCAGTTGACGTTCCTGCTTCAACAACATAACCTTCACCTTTACCCTTGCTTTTTCAACCCCGCTCTCCGGGAATAATGCAAAGAACTCATCAGTTAATTCATATTCAAACAGATGCAACCCGTTCGAACACGATCCGAAAGGGATAATATACTCCGAAAACCGGTTCATACCACCTTCCAAAAATGTCCGGCAAAATTATAAACAATTTATTAATAAAAAAATTGCTATTTCCTCAGAACGATCCTGAAAGTCGTGCCCTTGTTAATTTCTGAGGTGCGGACGAAAATCTTTCCGTTATGATAGTTTTCAACAATCCGCTTGACGAGTGACAGGCCAAGACCCCACCCGCGGGGTTTGGTCGTATATCCAGGCTGAAAGATAACCTGGTAGTTCGATTTTTGAATGCCTTTCCCGGTGTCGGTAATATCAAGGTATACAACCTGGTTCTGGTCACGAAGGGTTATATCGATCTGTCCTGAACCATCCATGGCATCAATGGCATTTTTGCAGATATTTTCCACCACCCATTCAAACAGGGTAAGGTTAAGGGGAACATAGAGCTCGTCGAGATCGCCGAAATGCAAATTAAACTGCACCTTGTCCGATGTCCTGCTCTGCAGGTAACGCACGGCATTGTCGAGCACCGCCATGATATTCTCCGGAACCAGCACCGGGGCCGACCCGATTTTGCTGAACCGGTCGGCAATGGTCTCCAGTCGCCTGACATCCTTTTCCACCTCACGGAGAACTTCGGGACCGGCCTTTTCCATTTTCAGCAGTTCAATCCAGGCCATGAGGGAAGAAATCGGAGTTCCAAGCTGATGGGCAGTCTCTTTCGACATTCCCAGCCAGACCTGGTTCTGTTCAGCCCGTCGGGTTGAACTGAAGGCAAAATAAGCCAGAATGAGGAAAATGAAAACAATCCCGAGTTGTATCAGTGGATAGATCTGTATCCGTGTAAGGATGTAGGAATCCTTATAATAAATATATTGTTTGGTCTCGCCGAGATCGATCAGGATGGAATCACCCTGCGACTTCATCTTGGCGAGCTGGCGGTCGAGATACCGTTTGCTCTTTTCGTGGAGCGAATTGAGGTTCCGGCCTCCGTCGGTAATCTGATTCAGCGAATCGTAGATCACCAGGTTCCGCGCAGACAACATGTTCCCGTTCTGATCCACCAGAATAACCGGTATGGTGGTGTTGTTCTGTGTGATCCTTTGCAGGAATTCAAAATAACTGATGTTCTGATCGGGCTCAAGCTGCGTAAGCTGACGGGTGGCTTCGGCCCAGGTCTCCATTTTCTGCCGTTCCTCCTGTTCCAGCTTCATTACCATCACGTTGGTATACCAGGTGGTGGCGATACCGATCACCAGCGCACCGGCAACCAGAAAAAACTTCCAGCGTTGTTTTCGGGTATATATATGCAAGGGTACAAATTTTTGGGGGCATACGGGCATAAGGGCATACGGGCATACGGAGAACAGCACCTCGCATAGATTTTTCCGTAAGCCCGCAAGCCCGCAAGCCCGCAAGCCCGTGTTTTCGGTCTAGTCAATGATCCCTAACGTACTACTGTTGTTGTTTATTGTGTTAATTCCGATTTTTTTTTCAATGAGACGGATCCGGTATTCATCAACTGGAATTCCCGTGAGATCAAGCGGAACAACTTCCTGCGCCTGACGTGCCTGCAGACTGTACGCATAGGTCTTGTCGTAATAGGGCAGAATTAGCCTTACAACTGCCGGATAATCTCCATTTGCCAGCAATTCAAGGGATTGCTGTGTTACCAAACCGCCGAGACGCCTGGATATTTTCCGTATGCCGTCTGCCAGCTTTTCCCGGGAGAGCGGGGCATATTCATCAATGATGATCTGTACTCTTAGCTCCTCCGGAACCTCGATCCGGATGAGCGGGGAAGCGATCATGGCGGAATAGAGCGGGTCGGGCAGATAGACGTTCCCGATGAGCCTGCTTTCATCTTCGAGCCAGATTACATCTCCTTGCCGGAAACTCCGGAGCAAGGCATACAGATTATTCTCGAACTGTTCATTGGTCGGCTGATTTCCCAGCCCGATCCCTCCGAAAACAGAACCCCGGTGACTGGCCAGTGCCTCAAGATCGCAAACCGGCTCTCCGGATGCCTTCAATTCGTTAAGCCAACGGGTTTTTCCGCTTCCGGTAAGCCCCCCCAGGATGATAAACTTTCTTCCTGTGACGAGGTTTTCCCGGATGTAGGACCGGTAAGCCTTATAGCCACCCTTCAGCACACTGACCTGGAACCCGGCGGTTTCCAGTAGCCATCCCATCGAAGCACTCCGCATCCCTCCCCGCCAACAATGAACCAGTATCCTTTTACGGGAGGCCAGTTCCCTGGCGAGCTTTACAAAACCCGACATTTTGGGGCCCACAATGTCGAGACCCAGGTCAATGGATTCCGAGCGGCTCTTCTGCTTATAGGTGGTCCCCACGAGGGCTCTTTCATCATCATCGAACAAGGGAACATTGACCGCGCCGGGAATATGTCCGTGCAGATATTCAGCCGGCGCCCGCACATCAATCACCGGAACGGTTGATCCCGATTCCAGGAATTCTGACGGGCCGATCTCCCTCATGCCTGTTCCCTTCCTATAAAGTCCTTATTCCGATTTGACCACCTGCCTGCTCCACGTTACCGGCCCAGCCTTGATCAAAACAATATAGTGACCCGCTGAAACCGTTTTACCCTGCTGGCTCTTCCCATCCCATTCGAGCTTCATCACCTGCCCGGCCAGAGCAGGCTCATTCTTTTCGTAAACCAACTGCCCGGTCTGATTGAAAATCCGTACGGCTACTTCATCCACTCCGGTCAATCTCGCCAGATCAATTTCCATATTGATCCTGTCCGTAAACGGATTCGGATACAGCTTAAGAAAGCCGGAGGAATCCATTGCTATGGGATCTCCGATCCCCGTCAGGCGTGATTCATCCTTACAGGACGTGCACACCGGAGTGGTATCGCTTGGCTCCAGGCAGAGGAAAGCGGTATAATAGGAGAGAACACGGTTGCTGAGGCTTTCAAACAGAATTTGCTGGGTGATGGATGTGGTCTGGCTACCTGATTCCAGTTCCTGGATGAAGCGGCCGTTCCACATCTTTGCCAGTAAACTGTCGCCGGTAACAATCTGTTCGTCACCGATTGTAATCATCTTGGAGAAAGGTTGCGACCGGTAAATCCCCGTCAGGTATACCAGGAATGGAGTTTCACCGTAATATTTCCCCACCTGGGTTACGGTCTGGTTAACCGGAAATCCCTGCCGGGTGTTATCACTGAACCGGCCATAGCAGAAACCATCCGCAGGAGCTGAGTACAGGTCAAAGGCGGTGATCACCCCATGCAATGAGCCGGTCACTTCGTTCATAAGCGTCGAGAAATAGGTCTGAGTCCGTATCGTCTGGTAATATCCGCCTGAAATTTTTGACAGGTTGATATACAGGTACTCCTGGCCATAATAATCTTTTGTGCCTATATAGTGGTACACTACATTTTTGTTCTGAAGGTCGGCGATATGGGTCGGATATAACGGATCCCTGATAGTCTTAAGGTCCTTGATCAGGTTGTTAGCTTCCACATAATTGGCAAAATTATCGGATGTGGCAGCCAGCATAATGGAACCTTTGTCGCCATTGTTTTTAATGAATTCCATGGCTTCCGCCAGGGTACCCGGAAGGTTGCTGTATAAGGTAGAGGCACCGACTTTTTCAAAAGCAATATCCAGGTTATCGGCAGTAATTGGTGTCCATTCTTCAAATGCCTTCTCGGTGTGGAGTCCCGACCAGATCAGGTTAAACTCATCATTGGCGGAAAACTGGTTGACCATTTGTTCTTTAAGCTCCGCCAGTATCTGAGCTTTCGAATAGGTCGAATTGACCGGTTCATGGTCAATGAGCACCACTATTCTGCTTTTTTCGTCCAGCTCGATGTAATCGCCCGGGACAATGGAGAGCTGGTAATACTTATCAGTAGCTCCCTCATAAACACCCACGAAGCAGTTGTTCAGGGCCTGGCTGGTCATGCTGAAAACCGGATTTTCCGGCAGTTTGGCGGCGGGGACTTTGGCTTTCTTATAGGAGCCGAATTCAGTATCGTATAATGACTCAAAGAGGATATCAGGATCATTGATGACCGGCTGGGTAAAATCACTGTTTTCCCAGGCAATCACGTACAGGTCGGGATCGGTGTCAGAGGCCATCAGAAGATCGGCAGGCAGGCCGGCCTTGATTTTACCGTTCACCAGATCGGCAGGAACCATGTAGGTGATCTTGACTTTCCGGGTTTCGCCTTTCTTCATCGGGTAAACTCGAAGTTCATAGGAAGTTGCCGTTTGCTTGACAAGCAGCGAGGGATCACGGCGGCGGTTTACGATACCTTCATAAATATTGGAGGCCGACCACCGGTCGATATGGCGGCCCTGGATAATATCATTTCCAACCCAGAGCCAGCTGTCATAAACAATCGAACCTTCGGGAAGGGTGAAATCGAGGACCGCTTCAAGCCGGGTACTATCCTCAAACCAGCTCCCCGCCTCGCCAACGGATAAAGTCAGATAAAGGCCATACTGCATATAGAGTCCTTTCGGCTGAACGCTGACCATTGCTTTGAAAATGCGGCCCGTTTGCCACATCCAGCCGGCATTCGGATTAAGGATCCGCAAGGAATTTTGGGAGTGGAGCGAACTGAAGAAGAAGAAAGACAAAAGAAGAAAGATTAAAGATTTGGTTTTCATAATGTTGGAATTACCGATTTATTCAATGATTATAATTTTACCGGATCCGTTTTCTGTAATTTTTCCTATCACGGCTGCCGTGGTGACCCCGTTTTGGCGAAGGGCTTCAAGTGCATGTTCTGCCTGATCTTCAGGCAGGGCAGCCAGAAGACCTCCGGATGTTTGTGCGTCACAAATGGCAATTTTTTGGTTCTCCGTAAAGATAGTCGGCCATTCGACCCATTCGGCCACAAAGGCCAGATTATTTTTTGTACCGCCCGGGACAGATCCTGCTGCGATGAGTTCAGGGACACCGGGAAGGAAAGGGACGGCTGAAGCGCTGATTTCGGCATTGACTCCTGAACCGCGGGTCATACCGAGCAGGTGTCCGGTCAGGCCGAAGCCTGTGATATCGGTGCATGCAAGTATGGTAAAAGGCCGGAGAGCGTCGGCAGCCGCCCGGTTAAGGGTTGCCATCTGGCGGCACGCGTTATCGGCCTGTTCTTTCGGCAACAGCCCGTGTTTGAGCGCCGTGCTGTACACTCCTGTTCCTAAGGGTTTTGTGAGGATCAGCACGGCGCCCGGCCGGGCGCCGCAATTGGTCCAGATGCGATCGGGCTGAACCCGGCCGGTGGCCACCATCCCGAATTTGGGCTCGGTATCTTCGATCGTGTGGCCACCCAGAATGCTGATTCCGGCTTCGGTCGCTTTGTCCTCAGCCCCGCGTAAAATCTCGCGAAGAACATCCAGGCTCAGCCGCTTAACCGGGAAGGCCACAATATTGAGCGCAAACAGTGGTGTACCACCCATTGCATAAATATCACTTAACGCATTGGCCGCAGCAATCGCCCCAAACCAGTAGGGATCATCAACCACCGGTGTGAAGAAATCCACCGTCTCAACTATTGCCGTATCTTCATCGATCCGGTAAACGGCCGCATCATCGGCAGTCTCCGTCCCGACCAGTATGTCAGGATTCTTCAGCACGGCAAGCTCCTGTACAACCTTCTCCAGGTCCTGCGGCCTTAACTTACAGGCACAACCGAGCCCGTGGGTGTACTGCGTCAACCGTACGGCTCCGGACCTTACCGGGATAGCCTCTTCCGACGCTTCGGGCATGAGCGACCTCACGGCTTCAACAATCCTGGCAGCGGCCAGTCTTACCTCATCTTCAATGGTAAACCTCCCGGTCGATAACCGGATAGTCCCCATCGCTACCTCCTTCGGAACCTGCATCGCCTGCAATACCCCTGAAACCGTCTCCTGATCAGCATGACAGGCAGCACCGGCCGAAGCTGCCACCTCAGGCATCGCACCCAGTAAAGTGTTCGCTTCAATCATCGGGAAACCAATACTGAGGGTATTCGGCAACCGTTTTTCAGGATGACCGTGAACAACAGCTTCCGGTAATTCACTGGTTATCAGGTTCTCCAACAGATCCCGCATTTTTTTTAGATGGATGTTCCCGGCATGCAGGCTCTCCCGGGCCAGTTCACAAGCCTTGCCCAAGCCCGCAATCTCCAGCACATTCTCTGTGCCCGGCCTCCTGTTCTGCTCATGATCGGCCCCATGGATGATCTTTTCAATCTGCACACCCTGCCTGATATAGAGCACCCCGATTCCTTTCGGGGCATATAGCTTATGACCTGCTACCGACAACAGATCAACATTGAGCCCATTAACGTCAACAGGGATTTTCCCCACACTTTGCGCAGCATCACAATGCATCAGGATACCCCTTTCCCGCGCAGCTTTCCCGATAGCAGCAACCGGCTGGATCGTTCCAACCTCATTGTTCGCATGCATGACTGAGATCAGGATCGTACCCTTGCTGATCTCCCTGATGATATCATCAGGATCTGCCATTCCGAATTCATCCACCGGTACACGCGTAATTCGGTATCCCTGTTTTTCCAGATAGGCACACACCTCCAAAACAGCCGGATGTTCAACAGCAGTTGTAATAATATGATTACCAAGGTGTTTTCTGGCCCGTGCGGCTCCCTGGATTGCCAGATTGTTAGACTCGGTCCCGCCACTGGTAAAAATAATCTCATAGGGCTGGGCCCCGATCAGGTCGGCCACCTGCTTCCGGGCCTTTTCCACTGCCAATCGCGTCTGAATTCCATACTGATGTATACTGCTCGGATTCCCGAACAGCTCCCTCATAAACGGCTCCATAACCAGCGCCACCTCCGGATCCACCGGAGTGGTTGCGTTGTAGTCAAGGTAAATAGGCTTCATCTTTTTAGTGACAAGTGACAAGTGACAAGTTTTTCCGTGAGCCCGTATGCCCTTTTCTTTATCTGTATTTCTCCTCTCCCGATTCCATCATCGCCAGATAATTCCTGTAGCGCATTTCGCCGATCTGCCCGCCTTCAACGGCCTTCTGAACGGCACATCCCGGCTCATGCGTGTGGGAGCAGTTATGAAACTGGCACCCTTTCGACCATTTAAAAAGGTCGGGAAAATAATGATAGAGTTCCTCTTTCCCGATCTCGATTACACCAAACCCACGGATGCCCGGAGTATCGATCAGGTATCCGCCCGATGGAATTTCAACCATCTCAGGGAAAGTGGTCGTATGTTTCCCCGACCGATGAGAATCCGATATTTCCGATGTCTTCAGATGCAGGTTCGTATCAAGCATATTGATCAGGGTCGTTTTACCCACCCCGGAGTTACCGCTCAGCAATGTGACTTTTCCGGGCAGCAGGTTGCGGATCGTTCCGAGACCATTCCCGGTAGCCAAAGACAAGTGAAAACAAGGATATCCGGCCAGTGTGTAGGCTTCGACCCATTCAGCCATGGTCATCAATTCATTCGGGGAGTAGAGATCCATCTTGTTGAAAATCAGGCTGACAGGCACACTGTATGCTTCAGCTGTCACCAGGAACCGATCGACAAACATCGACAGCGTTTCTGGTGATTTCAGGGTAACTATCAGGAAGGCCTGATCCAGATTAGCCGCCAGAATATGCGATTCACGGGACAGGTTGATGGCTTTGCGTATGATATAGTTTTTCCTTGTAAGAATTTTCGTGATCAGCCCGTGACCATCCTCCTGTATCTCACCTTCCACCTGATCGCCCACAGCCACCGGATTAGTGGTACGGATTCCCTTCATCCGGAAGGTTCCCTTCAGACGGCATAAGATCTTATTCCCATCGGGTTTTCGCACCCAATGCGCAGAGCCTGTGGACTTCACCACCGTCCCGGTGAACACGGTAAAAATCATAGCGCAAAAATATAGAATAGTTCGGCTTCGCCTCACGAATGATTCTCGCTTGTGCTCGAATGAATTAATTCAGGCCGAAGGCCTCATTCGCGAGCGTAAGCGAGCTATTCGTGAGGCGAAGCCGAGCTATTTACTCCATCAAAAAACCGAGCTTTCCCCCTGCCGCCACTTCGATCGGAGCAGCTCCCTTGCGAAAAATCCTGGCGGGGCGCGGTCCGATCAGATCGATTTGTTTGTTGTTGATTTTCAGCATCGTTCCTTCCCGAAGGCCCACAACGTAAAGATCGGGATTGATCTCGATGAACTCCTGGATACGTTGTTCCCGTGTCTCGCCGGCATGCCCTTCGGGATTGGCATCAAGGTAATGGGGATTGATCTGGAAGGGCACCAGGTTAAAAGCATGCATACCGTCGGGATCAACGACAGGCATATCGTTGGTGGTCCGGATGGAAGGACAGGCAACATTGGCACCTGCACTCCAGCCAATATAAGGTGTGCCGGTCAGAACTTTTTCCCTTATCACATCAATCAGGTTAAGATCATGAAGCATCCTGGCAAGCTGCCAGGTATTGCCTCCGCCCACAACAATTGCTTCAGCAGCCAGTACGGCATCCTTTGCCGAAGGAAGGCGATGTATTGATTCTACCGTAACGCCGAATTCCGAAAACCGGACGGCAACCTTTTTCTCATATTCATCATAGGTAAAAGTCACAGCCGCATAAGGGAAAAACAGTATCTTTTTAACATCGGGACACAGAAACCTGGCAATCTCCTCTTTCGGGTGGTTCAGGTACGTGTCGCCTGCATTGGTCGAATTGCTGATCAAAAGAAGCTTCATGTTATTTTGGTTTTTGGGATGGGCCGGAATGTATATTCTGATCGGCTAACACTGCCATGCCCCTAAAATAACAAAAACCCGGATGTTTTCACTTCCGGGTTTTCGGGTTTGTTCGTTGGATTATGTTTTCTGTCAGCCTCCGAAATGGATGCCAAAGGTTACCGGGAATATTTCCGGCCCTTGCCCGTCTTCAAACAGGGTTTGCGGATAATAAGTGGCAAACAGTGCGACATCGCCGTATCCGACACGGCCCGTAAAACCATAACGGAAATCACGCAGATAGAAATCGTCCTTGGTTTTGATTTTTTCTTTTTCGCCGTTGGATTCATACTTCTGAACCTGGCGCGATCCCAGCCGCAAGCCGCCGATTACGCCGGCCGACAACTTAATCCGGTGGTTTTCGCCATAGATCGGAATCTGAAATTCTGCCATCAGCGGGAGGGTCAGGTAACACATGCTGAAACGGTTCTTGTCGAGATTAATCTCGATTGGTTCTCCGGTGATACCTTCATCTGTCTTGGTAAGATTAATATTGTTGGTCAGCATGAATTGCTGGTATTCAAAACCAAGGCCAGTAACCAGGCCGAAATAATTCCTGATGATACCCAGCGATTTCTCGGCGAAGTTGAAATTGAAAGCCCAGTTTCTGGTCATCTCGTAATCCAGAAAACCGGCATTGGAAGGAAGCTCGAACTGGTAATCGGCATTGGTAAGACTAGCCAGGCCCAGCTCAAAGCCACCCCATGTGCCATCCATCTTCCTGGCTGGTTTGCGATGGTGAAAGACTTCTTTATCCCTGACAATAACATCGGCATCTTCATCGGTTAATATCCGGATCTCCTTGTCATCATCGACGATGACCGTATATTTTTTATTTCCGATCCTGATTTTTGAAGTATCGGGATCTTCCTGCGAGTAAGCATTGAACCCGAATCCTATCATGCCCGCGAGGGCCAGTAATGCAATCTTTTTCATGATTAATGATTTTGTATGTGATCGTATGACGGAGAGGTTTCCCGAAAAGTTACAGGAATAGTTATTCCTGTTTGTTTCCGGGTGTACGAACGGGAGTTTCCAGGTCAACCAGGCGGGAACTGAAGGACACGGCCATCACCTGACCGTTAGTGTCATAGGCCCGGTCGAACTTCATCTCCGAACCGGTCATCTCATTGATCCTGCTGATTCCTGCACCGGCCACTTCCCATACCGAAAACCGGGTTTTCTTTACCAGCATCGGATCCTGTCCCAGAACCTTTTCGCGGAAGATTTGCAGGGCATATTGAGGAATTGACAGATATTCCTCATCAGGCAATGTGGAAATATAGGGTTTTGGATAGATCGAAGCGAAAAGTACCGGAGTTTTTAAAGGATCAGGTATACTGATCCGGAACGTGGAAAACACCGGGATCAGTGCATTCATCGGAATAAATTCCCTGACCGGCGAATCGGCCGCCTGAAGATCTCCTTTTTCAGTCGCCGGGACCTTTTTACGCTCAACAGCAGCAATGAGTTGCGCCGGGGCATCGGATTCCCGTACTACTGGAACCTCCACCCGTTGTGGCTGCTGAACTGCAGGCTTAATGTTCGTATCAGCCACGTTGACGATGTTTTCGCCTGTTCGCGGCCATAAGATCAATGCCAGAACAAGGATGGCCGCCGAACATACAGCAGTCAGAATCCATGGTGTTAGAACGCGGATTTTGTGTTTAAGTTCGTTTTTATCGGGATAAGGAATAATCTCCTGATTCAGGCGGGTCGAGCAATAAGCATCGAATTTTCGCCGCAGGCCGGGTTCATGTTCCATCCGTTTGTCAAATGCCGCAGCAGATTCAGGAGAAAGATCTTTTTCCATCCTGGCAATGCATAACTGATCATCCGTTGAGATACCCGGAATATCCTCTGCATTCTTTAACAAACCGGATTTGGCAGGACACTCATCAGTAACCATTACCAGCTTACATCCGGCAACCCCATTAAGCTCCTCCTTCAGATCGGGATGATTATCAAGAAAATCGAGCAATTGGTCCACCTTCCCTTCGTCCAGCCGGCCGTCGAGATAATCCATGAACCAGATCTCGTAATTATTTCCCGATATAGTTTCCATCCTAAACCAATGCTTCTATTGAACCGATAAACTCCTTTAAAAACACACGCGCACGATAAATGTAAACCTTCACCTGCGCTTCGCTGAGGCCCGTGATCACCGCTATCTCTTTGTACGAATAGCCTTCATAATCCCTGAGCATCAACACTGAACGCTGATCAGCGGGAAGCTTCGTCAGCCCTTCATTCAGCCTTTCCATCACATCCGAATACTGTTCCGAATGACCGTACCCGTTCATGTTAACCTCGTCCCAGCCTGCAACCCTTTTATCTGTCCTTACCTGATCAATCATCCGGTGATAGGCCGTTGTGAAGAGGTAAGATTTTGCCTTTTCGGGGGCTATCTGCTGGATATTGATCCAGAGTTTCTCAAACGAATCCTGAACCAGATCACGCGCTTTGTCCTTGTCGTGCAGGTTCTTCACAATGAACCGGAACACGGCATCAGCGTGCTGATTAACACAAGAATTATAATCGTTAACGGTCATTTCGGGTTAACAGGCAAACATAGGACGTGAAGATTGGGTGAAAAGTTACAACATTTTTGGGCATACGGGCATAGGGGCATAAGGGCATAAGGAAAAACCTCAAGCCCATAGGCCCTTAAGCCTCTAAGCCCTATATTTGTCAATCTAAATGTTAAATAACATGCGCCTCTTCGTTTTTATCGCCCTGCTGGCAACCCTGGCCTTTGTTCCGGCTACAGGCACTATGTCGCCCGACACCGATCAATCGGTGATGGCCACGCTCTGGTACCAGAAATCCGGAGAAATGAGAGCCTTGTATTATCAGGCCTATAACCTGGCCGAACTTCGGGTCAGGGAGTACCTGGAAAGTCAGGATTTAAATGTCAAGGCTGCCGTGATCTTTGATATTGACGAAACATTGGTGGATAACAGCCCTTCTGAAGTGAGGAACATCCTGGAAGGCAAACCCTACAACCCGGAACGATGGAAAGTCTGGACCGATAAGGCATCCGCCCGTGCTTTGCCGGGTGCCTTGGAATTCTGCCGCTTCCTGGCTTATAATAATATTGAGTTGATCTACCTTTCGAACCGTCAGAACACGGAAGTGCTGACTACTATGAAGAATTTAAGGGATCTTGGTTTCCCCTATGCCGACCGGAACCATCTTTACCTGAAAGCCGAAACCTCAAGCAAGGAGATCCGTCGCAATATCGTCGAACAGAGATTTAACGTCATCCTTCTGGTTGGCGATAACCTGGCCGATTTCGACCAGGTGTTTGAAGATCGTTCAGTCAACCTCGGATTCAATGCCGTTGATAGCCTCCGTGCTGAATTCGGAAAGAAATTCATCATTCTGCCCAATCCCATGTACGGCGATTGGACCAAACCGCTTTACGGCTCTCAGAAAAACCTCGCCCCGCAGGAACTCGCAGACCTGCGAAGGGGATTGCTCATTACTGAATAGCCTCCCTCCGGTCGGCAAATAGTTCGGCTACGCCTCACAAATAATCCTCGCTATGCTCGGATGAATGAACGCATTGCGTTGAATGGATTCATGCCGAAGGCCTCATTCGCGAGCGAAGCGAACTATTCATGAGCGATAGCGAATTATTCGCCGAGCGTCAGCGAGCTATTCGTGAGGCGTAGCCGAACTATTCATGAGCTAAGCGAATTTTTTTTACGTTCCCGGATACAACCTATCAAATAATATTTTATTTTTGACCGACCGTTTAGTCAAAAATTATGAGTCCAAGAACCCAAAACCAATTTCAGGCACTCCGTAAAAGCCGGAAAGACCGGATCATTGAGACAGCGCTGGAACTGTTCGCCAGCGAAGGATACCATTCAGTTTCAATCTCACAAATAGCCGTCAAGGCTGAGATGTCGAAAGGTCTTCTCTACAACTATTTCCCATCCAAAGAAGAACTGCTCAACGCAATTCTGGTTTTAGGCCTTGAGAAAATTCATGATATCCTGGCCCGGATCGAGGATGAGCTGGATACCCCGGAAGAGCTGTTGATGTATATCCGTGGAGGTTTCCAAACCATGAAAAAAGAACCTGAATTCTATAAACTCTACTTCGGACTACTTTTCCAGCCGGGTATCTCGGATCACATAAAGGAAAAATACCAGGACTTCGCCAATCACCTGAATCAGGATGTCGCATGCTATTTCAAAAGCAAGGGAGATCCCAATCCGGAGGAGAAGGCTTTCCTTCTTGAAGCCACCATTGATGCGGTCGGCAGGCATTACCTTATGTCATCCGAATCTGTTGATCTGGATAAAATGGAAAAAATCATTTTTGAATTATTCAAATAAACCAATGAAACCAATCATTTTCTGTCTGCTTGCAATCACTTTAAGTGCCTTTCTGGTTATTCCCGCGCTGGGGCAACAGCAGCCCACAGCCAGGCAGATCATTGAAAAAGCCGACCGGAACATCCAGGGCGAAAGCAGTATCAGTGCGATGACCATGACCATCAAACGTCCGACCTGGGAAAGGACCATCGGATTTAAAAACTGGGCCAAGGGGCGCGACCTTGCGCTGACACTGGTGACCGGACCCGTAAAGGAGAAAGGTCAGACTTTCCTGAAACGGGGCAACGACATGTGGAATTATGTACCCAGCATCAGCCGGTTGATCAAACTGCCACCTTCAATGATGTCGCAAGGTTGGATGGGGTCGGATTATACCAACGACGATATACTGAATGAGTCGTCGATGGTAACGGATTATACTCAGGAACTGCTGGGCACTGAAACTCTTGATGGAAATAAATGCTATAAGATCAACATGGTACCACTTGAGGAGTCGAATATCGTCTGGGGTAAAATCACTACGTGGATTAGTACCGACAGCTATCTGTTTCTGAAATCAGAATATTATGATGAAAACCAGGAACTGGTCCGGACCGAAACGGCTGGTGACATTAAAACGCTGGATGGCCGGCTGATCCCGACCCACCTTGAAATCATCCCTGCTGATGAACCTCAGAACCGTACTATAGTCGTGATCCAGTCAATGGACTTCGACGTTGACATCGCTGACGGTTTTTTCTCCCAGCAAAACATGAAAATGGTCAAGTAATCATACAAACGATTGATTATGAAGTATTACCTGACAATGGCCTGGCGGAATATCTGGCGGAACAAGCGCCGGTCCCTGATCACGATTGCATCTATTCTGTTCGCTATTTTCTTCTCCGTGATCATGCGTGGATTTCAGCTTGGTTCTTACCGGAACATGGTTGACAACGTAGTACAGGCCTATACCGGCTATATACAGGTTTTTGACCGTAACTATCAGTCTGACAAGATTATCGAAAACACAATGCTGATTGAGGATGACTTCCTGAACACAATAGCACAAACGGAAAACGTCACCATCGCTGTTCCCAGGCTCGAATCGTTTGCCCTGGCCAGCTCAGGCAGCCAGACAAAGGGTGTGTTGGTGGTTGGTACCGATCCGGCGAAAGATGACCAGCTCACTCACCTGTCAAGACGCCTGGTACAAGGCACATTCCTGGGGAATGGCGACAATTCGGCAATGGTTTCGGAACGCCTGGCAAAATATCTTAAAGTAGGCATCGGCGACACGCTGGTACTTATTTCTCAGGGCTACCATGGTGACGGTGCTGCGGGGAAATTTCCGGTCAGGGGAATTGTCCGTTTCCCGGCACCCGATCTTGACAACAAAATGGTGTACCTGTCGCTGGGTGTGGCCCAGGAATTCTTTTCAGCCGGTGACCGGGTTACCTCTGTTTCGCTTGACCTGGAGAGCAGCAAAAATCTCAGATCAACGGTGAAAACCCTCCAAAAGAAGCTCGGTGATCAGTATGATGTGCGCTCCTGGGATACGATTCTTGTTGAGCTGGTGCAGCAAATCGAATCGGATAATGCCGGAGGCGTAATTATGCTTGCCTTGCTATACCTGATCATCGGCTTCGGAATATTCGGCACGGTCCAGATGATGACAGCCGAGAGGCGCCGGGAATTTGGCGTTGTGGTTGCCGTCGGGATGCAGAAACATCGCCTGGGTCTGATCCTGTCGCTGGAAATGTTCATCATGGGCCTGATCGCCATCATTGGCGGGATCGGCCTGAGCATACCGGTAGTGTACCTGGGATACAGATTCCCCATCACACTCACAGGGAAAATGGCTGAATCCATAATTGCATTCGGTATGGAACCGATCATGCCGACGGCATGGGAGGCCGGCTATTTCATCAACCAGTCGCTGGTTGTCTTCCTGATCATCCTGGCCGCCGTTATCGTGCCGGTCTGGAACGTCACCCGCTTACGTGTAACTGAAGCTTTAAGATCATAATATGATACCAGCCTTATCCTGGAAAAACATCTGGCGCAACAAGGTCCGAAGCCTGGTTGTAATCGGGGCAATGACGTTCGGCATCTTTGGCGGACTCTTCACGTCGGCAGTCTATAAAGGCATGAACGACCGAAGGGTGAAGGATGCCCTTACCAAAGAAGTTGCCCATATCCAAATACACAATCCGAGATTTATTGAAAATCCGGAAATCGGGCTCACTCTTCCTGATCCGGCCGGTATCGTCAGGTATGCCGAAAATCTGCCGGGTGTAAAAGCCGCAGCCGACCGGCTGAAGATCGTGACCATGATCAATAGTTCAGCCGCCTCAGCCGGGGTTACCGTTCTCGGGATCGATCCTGACAAAGAAAAGATTGTCAGTGAATTATATACCTCGGTATACGACTCGGTCACCCTTGTTGATAAGCTCAAACTGACCGATCCGGACAGAATCGGAACCTATCTGAAGGACAGTACGGGAAGCTGGTTCGGCAGTCCGCTCAGGAATCCGGTCGTAATCGGCGAAACGCTGGCCCGGAAAATGAAAGTGAAAATCAATTCCAAGGTGGTTCTGACCTTCCAGGGTGCAGATGGCAACCTGACGGGCGGATCTTTCAGGATTTGCGGCATCTACCGGCTCGACAACAATATGTTCGAAGAAATGAATGTGTTCGTGAGGAAAACCGATCTCGCCTCATTGGCCTCCCTGTCTCCGGATGATGCCCATGAAGTGATCATCTTTATGAATGATCCTGAACTGATGGATTCCGGGATGGAGGCGCTGGCTGCCGAATACCCAGATCTTGATGTCATGGACTGGAAAACCCTGTTACCCGATGTAGCTATGATGAATGACATTATGGCCGTTTATTTGATCGTGATCATGATGATCATCCTGGGTGCGCTGGGTTTCGGGATCGTGAACACCATGCTGATGGTGGTCCTCGAACGGGTGAAGGAGATCGGCATGCTGATGGCTATCGGTATGAACAAGCGTAAGGTGTTCAGTATGATCATCCTTGAATCGGTCCTGCTGTGCATCACCGGAGCAGTTGCAGGCATGGCGGCCGGAGCAGTTGTCATTGAGATCTTCAACAAGCATGGTATTGACCTGACGGCTTATGCCCAGAAAGGGATGGAAGCCTGGGGTTACAGCGCCGTCATGTACCCGAGCCTCTCATGGGACTTTTATCTGGTCGTCGCTTTCCTGGTAATCCTAACAGGCATAGGAGCTTCGGCTTACCCCGCATGGAAGGCACTGAAACTTAATCCTGCCGATGCATTACGAACAGAGTGACCAGTGACATACCTATAGGAATCATCAGTAATCCCGGTCTGCAGGCCGGGGAAGACAGTAACATCATTGACACCATGAACATCATCGAAATCAACAACCTGGTAAAGATCTACGACGACCGGAAAAGTGTGCCGGTGACAGCTATCAACGGGATCAACCTAAACTTTTCCGAAGCTGAATTTACTACGATCGTGGGACCCTCAGGATCGGGTAAGACCACTTTACTGAACATGCTTGGCGGACTCGACGAGCCCACATCAGGTAAAATACTGATTGACGGAATAGACTTGCAGACCCTCAAGCCCCGCGAAGTGATCGATTTCCGCATGCGGAACATCGGATTTGTATTTCAGGCTTATAACCTCATCCCGGTGCTGACCGCGCTTGAAAATGTTGAGTTCATTATGAACCTGCAAAAGCAGCCCAAAGCCGACAGGCAGCGCAGGGCGAAAGAGCTTTTGGACGAGGTTGGGCTGGGAGACCGCATGCATGCCCGTCCCGGAAAACTTTCCGGAGGCCAGCAGCAGCGGGTTGCAGTAGCCCGTGCCCTGGCTTCGAAACCCAAGTTCATACTGGCTGATGAACCCACTGCCAACCTCGACTCCAAATCGGCCGAGACCCTGCTCGATATTATGGAGCGGCTGAACCACGAGGAAAAGATCACTTTCATCTTCTCCACCCATGATGCCCGCGTCGTGGCCAAGGCCCACCGTGTAATCACCATTGAAGACGGACGTGTAAAAAGCGATGAAAACTTTCCGGAACACTAATTAGGCAAGATATGAAACCGATCCACCTCACCCCTGGCCCCTCTCCCGCGCTCGCAGGCTCACGGGAGAGGGGTGTCAGCACCTTCATGCTCCTCTGGTCACTCGTCACTCGTCACTCATAGTTGCTCTAGTCTTCGTCCTGTGCCTGTCTCACCCCGCCCCCGCCCAACTCACCGCCTCCGTCAACGGCTATCTCTCCAACATGCAGTCGGTGATGTTCGAGCGTCTCAACGGCCAGTGGACAATGGATAACCTTACCCATAACCGGCTCAATTTTAAGGCCGGATGTGGCACGCACATCAACGCGGCCGTCGAGGTCAGGAACCGTTTCCTGTTTGGCGAAACCGTGAAATATTTTCCCGGATATGATGAGATGATCGGCCGGGACCGGGGCTGGGCCGATCTTTCATGGAACCTGATCTCGGATACCTCTTTCATTTTCAACACCTCGATTGACCGGGCCTATATCGATCTGAATTTCGGGAAGTTCCAGGCAACCATCGGCCGGCAGCGGATCAACTGGGGGATGAATTATGTCTGGAACCCGAATGATATTTTCAACTCCTACAGTTTTTTTGATTTCGATTATGTGGAACGTCCCGGAAGCGATGCTATCCGGCTTCAGTACTATTTTACCCCGTCAACCCATCTTGAACTGGCAGCAAAGATGAATTCCGATGATAACATGAGTCTGGCCGGACTTTTCCGGTTCTCGCTGGGAGGGTTTGATTACCAGCTTCTCGGCGGGTTGATGGATGAAGAGGAATATGTTATTGGTGCCGGGTTTTCGGGCTATGCCGGTCCCGTTGCCCTGAATGCGGAAATAACCTATCTTGACCCGAAAGGAGAGCATTCCCTTACCAAACCAGTCCTGATCGCAGGTGCCGGGATAAGCTATCTCACACCGTTCGAGCTGAATATCCAGGTTGAATATTTATACAACCAGGCCGCAGAGCAGATCAACCTCAATAGTTTTGCCGAATTCTATTACCGGAACCTCACCGTCCGTGACCTCTCAATTGCACCGCACACCTTCTTCGCCAACCTTTCCTATCCCGTAACCCCGCTTTTCAACGCAGGGCTCGCAGCCATGTATTTTCCCAAACTCCGGGGTTTCTTTGCCGGCCCCTCATTCGATCTTTCTCTCCGCGATGATCTCGATCTCTCCTTCATCCTTCAGTATTTCAGCGTTGAACTGCAGTCCAAAGAGCAGAAGGCAACACTCGGGTTTCTGAGGCTGAAGTGGAGCTTCTGATAGGTCGGGCTTGCGGGCCTTCGGGCTTGCGGGCTTTCGGAATTTCTTTTCCGTAAGCCCGTATGCCCGTGTTCTACACTCTTTCTTTTTGTTTTAAAAGTTCCCATCTTTAGTGGTTCAATAAAACATAAAACCAATACCAAAATGAGTGAGCATAAAAGAATCGACCGGAGGATCTTCTTCCGTAAGATGGCCGTGGGGGCAGGGGCAGCAATTACGCTTCCCTACATCATCCCGTCCACCGCACTGGGGAAGGATGGTACCCTGGCTCCGAGCGACCGGATCGTGATGGGAGTGATCGGATCGGGGTCGCAGGGAACCGGCGACATGTACGAATTCCTTGCCAAAACCGAAGTCCAGATGGTAGCCGCCTGCGATCTGGACCAAAAGCGGCGAGATGCTACCAAGGCGATCATCGACGCCAAATACGGGAACACTGATGCCCGGATGTATGAGGATTATCGGGAGTTCCTGGCCAAGGAGAAGGTCGATGCCGTTATACTGGCGTTGCCCGACCAGTGGCATGGGATCATTGCTATAGCCTGCGCCAACGCTAAACTAGATATCTACGGAGAAAAACCGCTTGCCCGTACCATCTGGGAAGGGCAAAAAATAGTTGAAGCCGTTGAGAAGAACAACAGGATCTGGCAAACCGGTTCCTGGCAGCGGTCGGAAGAACACTTTCGCAGGGGCTGCGAGCTGGTCATTAACGGCCGGATCGGAAATGTCACTTTTGTAGAGGTAGGTTTACCAGATGGCAATCCGGCCAAAGGAAACTACCCGATACAGCCCGTCCCCGAAGGTCTCAACTGGGACATGTGGCTCGGTCCCGCCCCGGCAGCTCCCTACCGGGGTGTCTGCCACTGGGACTGGCGCTGGATCCTGGATTATTCGGGCGGCCAGCTGACCGACTGGGCCGGTCATCATATCGATATCGCCCACTGGGGGCTCGGCCTTGAACGCACCGGGCCTGTTGAAATTGAAGGAGTAGGTGTATATCCGCGCGAAGGAATATTCGACGTTCCGGTTGAATATTCAATCCATGGAACCTATGCAAACGGCATAAAAATGCATTATGCCAACGCGCGCCAGGTACCACACGGTATGGGTGTCTGCTGGTATGGCGACAAGGGCTGGATCCATGTCGACCGCGGTAACCGGCTGTTTGCCAGCGACCCGAAGATCCTTGAGGAAAAAATCGGGGATAATGAAACGAGGCTCTATGTCAGCACTGATCATTTCCAGAATTTCCTCGACTGTGTCCGCAGCCGCAAGGAGACCATCACCCCTTGCCAGGTAGCCCACCGGTCCATTTCCGCCGCTCTTCTGGGCGAAATAGCCATGCTTACCGGGCGGAAAATCAAATGGAACCCGGATACCCAGGAGATCATTAACGACCCGGTCGCCAGCCGCTTGTTGAGACGCCCGTTCCGTGCTCCCTGGAAACTTGAAGGCAACTAACTCAAATAGGTTTATATCATGAAAAATATCTATATAAAACTCCTGATTCCATTAGCCCTGCTAGGAGCTACCCTATCAGTAACCTCATGCAAGCAATCTCCGGAAAGCCAGGCACCCAAAAAGGCCCTGATCATCACCGGGCAGAACAATCACACATGGGAAGGATCCACGCCTGTTTTGAAAAAGATTCTCGAAAACTCGGGGCTATTCTCGGTCGACATTGCACAATCGCCGGCAGCTAAAACAGATATGTCAGGCTATAAACCGGTTTTCGGCAATTATAACCTGATCGTCCTCGACTATAACGGTGATGCATGGCCTGCTGAAACCCAAAAGGCTTTTGAGGATTATGTGTCAGACGGCGGCGGGGTAGTTGTCTATCATGCTGCAGACAATGCATTCCGGGGATGGAAGGAATACAATAAAATTACCGGCCTCGGAGGCTGGGGCAACCGGAACGAAGCCGATGGCCCGTTTATTCATTGGAAAGACGGAGCGTTTGTACGCGATACAACAACTCCGGGTATTGGTGGTTATCATGGAGCCCAGAAGGCTTTCCAGGTAACTGCCCGTGATACAGTTCACCCGATCATGAAAGGTCTGCCTGCCGTCTGGATGCACGCTCAGGATGAGCTCTATTCCCAGTTGCGCGGACCCGCGGAAAACATGACGATCCTTGCCACTTCCTGGTCTGATTCCGCTAAAGGCGGCAGTAACCGGAATGAACCGGTTTTGATGACCATCAATTATGGGAAAGGACGGATTTTTCACACCGTTTTAGGTCATGCCATGGGCGACAGCGCCTACCCGGCCATGGAATGCGTAGGCTTCATCTTCACCCTTCAACGCGGCGCTGAATGGGCAGCGACCGGACAGGTAACCCTGCCGGTCCCGGATGATTTCCCGCATTTCAACATCGAAAGCAAATGGCCTCTTTTCAGACCGCTGACCTTTGATGAAATCCTCGCTAACCTGACCAACTATAAGACGGGCGATACCCGTTGTAACCTTCAGGACCTCACGAATTATATCAGGAAAAACTATGACGGAGGTGAAAAATATGCTAAAATCGAAGCCGGATTACTTAAGTTCCTTAAGGGTCAGGGATCTGCCGACGCCAAGAATTATATCATCCGCGAACTCAGCATCTTCGGTTCCGATAAAGCTCTTCCGGTACTGAAAAAACTGCAGAAAAACGAGGAAACCAAAGAGATGGCCAGGCTCGCAATTGAACGAATAACAACCCAATACACGAATTAGATGTCTTCAAGAAGAGAATTTGTTAAAACCGGCGCCACAGCTGCGGCTGCCGTTGCTGCTGTCTCCATGATCCCGGGAGCGGTGAGCTGTGCCAACAAAGCCAATGAAAAACTGGTTGTTGGAGCCATCGGAATCAACGGAATGGGTTTTTCAGATCTAAAAACCTTTCTGAAACAGGAAAATGTCGAATGCGCAGCCCTCTGCGATATAGACCAGTCGGTCCTTAATAAACGGGCTGCCAATGTCGAGGAACTTCAGGGTAAAAAACCCGAATTGTTCAATGATTACAGAAAACTTCTGGAACGCAAGGATATCGATGCTGTAATCATCGGTACTCCGGATCATTGGCATGCCCGCATTATGATTGATGCATGCGATGCCGGCAAGCACGTCTATGTTGAAAAACCGATGGCCAACTCGATCTTTGAAGCTTTCCAGATGGAAAAAGCCGGCCGCCGTTATAAGAAAGTTGTCCAGATTGGACAATGGCAACGCAGCGATCCCCACTGGAACGATGCATTCGCATTTGTACAGTCGGGCAAACTTGGCAAGATACGGACGGTGAAAGTATGGTGCTATGAATCCTGGCTCGTACCTCCCGGACCGGTCGTGGATGAAAACGTACCGGATGGCGTCAATTATGACATGTGGCTCGGCCCCGCTCCGAACCGCCCCTTCAACAGAAACCGTTTCCATTTCAACTTCCGCTGGTTCTGGGATTACGCCGGCGGGCTGATGACTGACTGGGGCGTCCATCTTCTGGATATGGCTCTCGCCGGAATGCAAGCCGAACTGCCTAAATCGGCCATGAGTTCCGGCGGCAAGCTGGCATTCCCCGATAGTCCAATCGAAACTCCTGATACTCAACAGGTAATCTATGAATACGATGGCTTCAACGTGATCTGGGATCATGCCATGGGCATCAGCCTGGGTGATTGGCGCCGGGATCACGGTGTGGCTTTTATAGGGAACAACGGAACCCTGATCGTCGACCGGGGCGGCTGGGAAATAGTTCCCGAAAACGGTAAAGACGGCCCGTTGGTACCGGAGATGCCGAGAGTCCAGGGAACAGGCGAAGGCCTAACCCTCCACGTGAAAAACTTCATCAGCTGTGTGAAGGAAGGCGACCGCGAAACCAATGCCAATCCGACTATCGGCCGGGCTGTTGCCAGCATGGCTCATATGGGTAATATCGCAATCCGGACAGGTAAGAAGATATACTGGGATCCGGAGAATGCAAATTTCATCAATGATCCTGAAGCTAGCCGTCTGATCACTCCGGTTTACCGGGATCCCTGGAAACTGCCGAACCTTTAAGCCATGGGAGAATCCCGTCGCAAATTTCTGGCTGAAAGCCTGAGCCTTGCTGCCGGTGCAAGCCTGGTGGGACTCACACCCGCCGCTCTCGGTCTTCAGGGTTGCACCAAACGCCGGGGACCAAACGATCAGATCCGGGTGGCCCTGATCGGCTGCCGCAATATGGGATTTACCAACGCCTGCAGCTTTATCGAACAACCCGATGTTAGCCTGGTTGCCCTTTGTGACGTCGATAAGAATATCCTCGACTCCCGGGCTGCCGATATCCAGAAGTATGCTTACGATAAAAAACTGACGGTACCGAAGTTCATTCTTTATGACGATTTTCGCAAAGTACTGGACAACAAGGATATCGATGCGGTTATCGTCGCCACCCCCGATCATTGGCATGCCCTGATCACAATAATGGCCTGCCGTGAAGGTAGGGATGTTTATGTCGAAAAACCGGCAGCGAATTCGATATTCGAAGTCAACCAGATGGTCAAGGCCGCCAGGCGTTATAAAAGGGTGGTACAGGTGGGACAATGGCAGCGCAGTGGCCTGCACTGGCAAGCCATGGTCGACTATGTCCGTTCAGGAAAACTAGGCCAGATCAGCCGGGCCGATGCCTGGCTGATGGGCGGAAATCCGGTTCCGAAAGTACCCGACAGCCCTGTACCATACGGAGTGAACTATGATATGTGGCTCGGCCCCGCACGCCTGCGTCCGTTCAACCAAAACCGCTTTCATTATAATTTCCGCTGGTTCTGGGATTATGCAGGCGGGAAAATGACCGACTGGGGCGTGCACATGATCGATATGATCCTCTGGGCTATGGAACTGAAACATCCGACCTCCGTTTCGGCTACCGGCGGAAATATTGTCTATCCTGATGATGCAATGGAAACGCCGGACACTCTCACCGTGGATTATCGTTTCGGACAATTCCAGCTGGTTTGGGAAAACAATTTTGCACTTAAAACCAATGCTTACGGGTTCACTCATGGAGTATCCTTCCAGGGTGAAAACGGCGAACTGAGGGCAAACCGTTCATTTTGGGAAGTCTATCCGAAAATAGTGAACGGAATTCCCGCCATCGAGCCGGTTGACCGTAATATGAACGCGGGTAACGACCTGCGCCTGCATGTCAGGAATTTTCTCGATTCCATTAAAAACCGGGATCTTGAAACCGCCGCCAATATTAAGATTGCAAGAGATGTGGCTACCGTGGCCCATCTGGGAAATATTGCCTACCGAACCGGCCTGCCGCTCCATTGGAACGGAGAAACGGGCTCCTTCAATGAGCCGGAAGGAAATGCTTTGCTGAAACCTGCGTATCGTAAACCCTGGGAAATTACTGAAATATGAACAAAACACTTCTACTTGTGGCAGCCGGCTGGCTGCTCGTAAATACAGCATACACACAGGATCCGTCCGTAACGGAAGACTGGTCGAAAAAACCGGTGATAGTAACGCCTGGATGCCATGCGGCTCCTCCGTCTGATGCCATCGTTCTTTTCAAAACGGGAAAAGACCTGGCTAACTGGACAGGTAGTGAAGGTCCGGCCAAATGGAGACCCGGATGCCGGTCAATGACGGTTAACGGTACCGGCGACATCATGACCAAAGAAAAGTTCGGCAGCTGCCAGCTGCATGTGGAATTCCGAACCCCTTTAAAACTCAGTGAGGAGGGTGGTCAGGGCAGGGGGAACAGCGGTGTTTATATCCAGTGTAACTATGAACTCCAGGTTCTGGATTCATATGAAAATGAAACATACTACAACGGCCAGGCCGGAGCCGTATACAAGCAATCGGCTCCCCTGGTTAACGCTTCAAGGAAACACGGCCGCTGGCAGGCATATGACATCATCTTCCATGCCCCCCGGTTTGCATCCGACGGAAGTCTTATCAAGCCCGCCACCATTACCGCCTTTCATAACGGGGTGCTGATCCAGGATCATTTTGAGATTAAGGGACCTACTCTCTATGCCGGATACCCGAAATACGAAGCTCACGGCGATTTGCCGCTGCTCCTGCAGGACCACGGGAATCCGGTGTCGTACAGGAATGTGTGGATAAGGAAGCTGTAGGTGTCGGATGTTGGATGTCGGATAAAAACAATTGAAGCATGAACCGCAGAAACTTCGTGATAAAATCGGGTATTACGGTTGCCGGCCTGACTGCCGCTCCGGGCTTGATTTCTTCCTGCAACAGCGGGCCCCGGTTCAGGATCTCCCTGGCCGAATGGTCGCTGCACCGGACACTGGGCGATAAAATGATGGATAACCTTGAATTCCCCATTCGGGCCAAACGTGATTTTGGTATCACGGCAGTGGAATATGTCAGTACTTTTTTCGATGATCTCGAACAGGACCCTAAATACCTGGCAGAACTTAAAAGGATCACCAACTACCATGGGATCACCAACGTCCTGATCATGGTCGACGGGGAAGGGGAGCTGGGATCCGATACTGCAGAGGGCCGCGCTAAAACGGTAGAAAATCATATTAAATGGGTGGATGCCGCGAAATATCTGGGTTGTCATTCCATCCGGGTCAATGCCGGTGGCCCCGGGACTCCGGAATTCCTTTCCGGCAATGTGGTGCTGGGCCTGAGTAAGCTTTGTGCGTATGGTAAATCCCAGAACATCAACATTATCGTTGAGAACCATGGAGGCTATTCGTCCGATGCAAAATGGCTGAGCAGCATCATGAAAGAAGTGAATATGCCCAATGTGGGTACCCTGCCCGATTTTGGCAATTTCCGCATCAGCGAGGGCAAGGAATACGACCGGTATCAGGGAATGAAGGAACTGATGCCATTCGCAAAGGGGGTCAGCGCCAAATCCTATGATTTTGACAAGAAGGGGGATGAAACCACCATCAATTTCGCCCGGATGATTGACATCGTGAAAAAATCAGGCTACCGGGGATATATCGGTGTTGAATACGAGGGTGGCAACTTCACCGAAGATGAAGGCATCATGCTGACCAAGAGATTGCTAGAGAGGCTGATATAGTATCCGCCGGTCGGCGACCGGCGGATACTAAACAGGTCACTTCTCAAACGCTGAGTCGAAGGCAATATCCGATCCCGGGAAGTCGATGCTGTTAACATATTCGCATGCTTCCGCAGCGCCGTGTTCGCGGTTCATCCCGCTGTCTTCCCATTCAACCGAAAGTGGTCCAGTATATCTGATCCGGTTCAAAGCCCGGATGATCTCCTCAAATTCGATATTCCCCCGTCCCAGGCTCCGGAAATCCCAGTAACGGCGCCTGTCACCGAACTCAACATGACCGCCGAAAACACCGGCTTCCGTTGGGAATGGCGACCAGCCCACATCTTTCATGTGAACGTGGAATATCCGGTCTGCAAACTTATAGATGAAACCAATGTAATCGACCCCCTGATAACCGAAATGGCTTGGATCAAAATTGAATCCGAAGGCCGGGTGATAATTGACGGCCTTCAGGGCTCTCTCGGCCGTGGCTATATCAAAGGCAATTTCCGTGGGGTGAACTTCCAGGGCAAACCGGATGCCCAGTTTCTGATATTCATCCAGGATCGGAATCCAGCGTTTGGCAAAATCAGCATACCCTTCATCTATCATTGAGGCAGGCACGGCCGGGAAGGAATAATTCAAATGCCAAATGGAACTGCCGGTAAACCCGCATACCACACCGACACCCAGCTTCTTCGCCGCCTGTGCGGTTTTGATGATCTCAGCCGCTGCGCGCTGCCTGACTCCTTCCGGGTCTCCGTTGCCCCAGATATAATCCGGGAGCATGGATTTATGCCGCTGGTCGATCCGGTCACAGACAGCCTGCCCGACGAGATGACTGGAGATAGCCCAGGTCCTGAGCCCGTGTTTTTCGAGGATCTTATGGCGGTTGTCGCAATAGGCCTGATCGGCTTTCGCAACTTCAAAATGATCGCCCCAGCATGCCAGCTCTAGTCCGTCATAACCGAACATTGCTGCTTTCTCGCATAATAGTTCAAAGGGGAGGTCTGCCCACTGGCCGGTGAATAGTGTAACTGGTCGTCCCATAGATATTGACTTGTTTATAGTATTAACCAAAAATATCTATTTTTAAGTTCAGAAACTAAATCAATCAAAATGACAGCAAAAGAATACCATGCAAAGCGACTTTTCTTACTTAGTTGTATCGCGCTGATTACAACTGCAATGACTTTTGCCATCCGGGCCCGTCTCGAGCCGGTTTATGGCGAACTATTCGGTTTGAACAAGGAACAGCTCGGCTGGGCTTTCGGAACGGCCTTCTGGGGCTTTACACTGGCGCAGTTTGTGGGTGGGCCTTTTGTTGACCTTATTGGCATGAAAAGGTTTGTGCGACTGGCCTTTGTACTTCATGTCATCGGAATTGTCACTACCATTTTTGCGCACAATTTCTGGACCCTTTTCATGGGCACCCTGTTTATCGGTGTTGGTAACGGAAGTGTTGAAGCCGGATGCAATCCGCTTGTGGCCTCGATTTTCCCGGACGCCAAAACCAAGATGCTCAACCGTTTCCATGTATGGTTTCCCGGTGGCATTGTGATCGGCAGCCTGGTCGCTTATCTGATCATGGATGTTTTTAAACTTCCATGGCAGGTGCTGGTGAGCACTCTGGTTATTCCCCTTGTTACTTACGGGATCCTGATGTTAGGCCAAAAATTTCCGCAAACCGAACGCGTAGAGATGGGTGTTTCCTACGGTCATATGTGGAAAGCCATTCTTCGTCCGCTATTCCTGATCATGCTTTTCTGCATGTTGCTGAGCGCAGCTACGGAGCTCACCACCGGCCAGCGCATCAGTTCGCTGCTGGAAAGTACCAATGTGGCTCCGATCCTCGTACTTGCTTTCATTAATGGGATCATGGCCGTCGGTCGGGGTTTCGCCGGCCCGATCGTCCATCGTTTGAAAACCACGGGGATGTTGTTCTTCTCCGCAGTGGTCAGCATGTGTGGCCTGCTCCTGATGAGCTATGTCAGCGGCGCGTTCTTCACATTCCTGGCAGCCGGTGTTTTTGCGGTCGGTATTTGCTTCTTCTGGCCTACCATGCTGGGATTTGTCTCGGAAAATGTTCCGGAAAGCGGTGCCCTTGGGCTCTCGATCTTCGGTGGTGCAGGGATGCTTTCCACGTCGATATTCCTTCCGATCTCCGGATGGTTCACCGATTCTAATTTTACCGGACAGGAGATTCTCCGGTATACTGCCGTTTTGCCGGCCATCCTGATCGTGATCTTTGCAATAGTATTCACAGTCCGTAAACGTAAAATGAAAAAAACCTGATATGAAGAGATTTCGATGGGGAATGATCGGTGGGGGCAAGGGCGCCTTTATCGGCGGCGCCCACCGTGTGGCGGCTAAAATTGCCAATGCCTATGAACTTATCGGGGGTGTGTTCGATGTTGACTATGAACGGGCAAAGGAATTCGCTGTTGAGGAGGATATTGACCTTCGTCGTGTTTATCCCGATATCGATTCGTTCGTTAAAGGGGAACTTTCTATCCCGGTAACCGAACGTATTCAGGTAGTCTCGATTGTAACGCCCAATTTCCTTCATTTTGACCAGGCTAAAAAACTGCTGGAGAACGGTTTTCACGTAATCTGTGAAAAGCCGGTAACCCTTACATCGGGCGAAGCTCTTGAATTACAGGCCCTGGTTGAAAAGCATAAACTGGTTTTCGCCCTCACCCATACCTATACCGGTTATCCGATGGTGCGTGAAATGAAGCGGCGCATCGAAGCCGGAGAAATCGGCAAATTGCAACGGGTAGAGGCCCAGTATCTCCAGGGATGGATCAATCCGATCATCCATGGCGGTGAGGCAAAGCTTGCCGTCTGGCGCCTTGATCCCGGCGTGGTGGGAATCAGTTCCTGCATGGGTGATATAGGGGTGCATGCGTTCAACCTGATCGAGTACACGACAGGGCTTAAAGTGAAAAAAGTCCTTGCCGTTCTGAATAACCTGATGCCTGACAACAAGCTCGACCTGGATGGAAATGTTCTCCTGAAGTTCGATGAAAATCTCACGGGAGTGATCTGTTCATCGCAGATTGCCACAGGTGAAGAGAACAACATACAGATCAGCGTATACGGCACTGCAGGAGGATTCCACTGGGAACAGGAGAATCCCAATGTGCTGAAAAAGCTCCGTGAAGGAGCTCCTTATGAGGTATATACTCCGGGTTACGGATATCTGACTCCCTTTGCACAGGAGAGCCATGTACTTCCTCCCGGCCATCCGGAAGGTATTTATGAAGCCTTTGGCAACCTGTATAAAGGCGCCGCCAAAGCGCTCCGGGGCGATGCGACCGTTCCCGGCCAGTTCCCGGGAATTGGCGACGGGGTGCGGGGAATGCGGTTTATCGAGTCCGTCGTAAAGTCGAACCAAAGAGGAAATATCTGGATCGAACTTTAGGAAGGGCTTACGGGCATGCGGGCGATCGGGTGTGGGTGTCTGTGTGAGTGTGCGTGTGAACTCTTGATTTAGTGCTTGATTCTTAATTCTTTAATACTAATTTTTGCCCTGTGCCTTTTGCCTTTTGTCTTGTAACAGGATAAAGTAAGGAATGAATGGAACTCTCTCTCGTCATACCGCTGTACAACGAGCAAGGCATGATCGCTGAACTTCTTCAGCGTTCGGTTGCAGCGTTGAAGGCTATGACAGAGGATTTCGAGATCATTTGTGTGGATGACGGGAGCCGTGACGAAACAATGGCACGGCTCCTGGAATTCCGGGAAACGGAACCAAGGATCAAGATCCTGGAGTTGTCCCGGAACTTCGGACATCAGGCTGCCTTTACCGCAGGATTGTCCTTCGCGAAAGGAAACTATGTAGTTATGATGGACGGCGACCTGCAGGATCCCCCGGAATTAATTTCCGGTATGTACAGTATGATGCAGTCCCAAAGTTTTGATGTGATCTTCGGAAAAAGGACGAACTGGCCGGTCACCGGTGGTCGAAACCTGATGACCCGCTTGTTTCATATTAGCTTCAAACAGATGAGCGGTTTTTCGGATATGGGAAATGCGGGAAACTTCTCCATGATGAACCGTGCAGCCCTCGAAGCTCTTCTTCAGTTCACCGAAACAACCCGGTATCTTCCCGGACTGCGGAGATTTATCGGGTTTCGCCAGGGATATATCGAATACAAGCGCGAAGAACGTTATCAGGGTAAATCCAAAATGAAATATCCCCGACTCATGGCTCTTAGTTCAGATGCCATCTTTTCCTTTTCCAAACTTCCGATCCGTATCTGCCTGTACCTGGGGTTAACGGGTATTATTGTTTTCTTCCTGGCCGGAATCTATACCCTGGTTGCTAAAATTGCAGGTTTTGCAATTACCGGCTGGTCTTCAACGGTTCTTAGCATCTATTTTCTCGGTTCGATCCAACTCACTTTCCTCGGAGTACTCGGTGAATACGTATACCGGATTTATAAAGAAAGCCAGCGCCGCCCGCTCTTCTTCATCCGGAAAATCCACCAGTAAATGTGGCCTCGTCTCCATATCTCCTTTTCTCCTCGATTCTTATTTTTTGCCCTTTGCCTTTTGCCTTTTATCCTGATCCCGGTATTATCCCTCAACAGCGGAATATCGGGAGACGAACCAGTCCATTATGCCCATGCCGAAAAAGTGGTGAAATATTTCCAGTCAGACGGCAAGGACACTGCAGCCCTGAATACCCCGGTGACCAACCTGAAATACTACGGACAATCGTTCGACAACCTGAGCTACCGGATCAATCAACTGATCAAACCGGCCAACCCTTACCGGGTAAGGCACCTGCTAAATTCACTGGCCGGGGCACTGACAATCCTTTTTGCCGCCCTCCTGGCTTTTGAAATTGCGGGCTATTCGGCGGGAATCCTCACTATCCTGTTCCTGATCCTGTCTCCCGTTTTCCTCGGACAATCCTTCAATAACCTGAAAGACATCCCATTCGCCCTGGGTTATGTTATGTCTATTTACTTCCTGGTCCGTTTCATGCGGCACCTTCCCCGGATCCGCCTGCGCTACTTGGTCGGTATTGCGGCCGGGGCGGGGCTGGCCTTTTCCATCAGAGCCGGTGCCTTGTTCCTGCTTCCGGTCATCATTCTGTTTGTCACCGCTCAAGCATGGCTCACACAACCCCGGCGTAAAAAAGTCCGTCTACGATTCTGGTTGGTCCTCTCTTTTATGATCATTTTTACCCTGTCTCTCACCTGGTTCATCGGACTGACCGATTGGCCCTGGGCCCGCCTTGATCCCATCGGAAATCCCATCAGGTCGCTCACCCTGATGACAAAATACACCGTCAGCATCAGGCAACTCTTCGACGGCAGCCTTATCTGGTCAGAATCCTTGCCCTGGTTCTATGCCCCGAAATATTTACTCATCACCACACCGGTTATCATCCTCGCCGGCTTTCTCCTGGCCTGTATCTTTCCCCGTCCATTTACTTTTTCCTTCCTCCTTCTTCCTTTCTCCTTCCTTTTTCCCCTTCTGTGGGTACTCTTCCGTGACTCTAACCTGTATGGCGGCATCAGGCACCTCCTCTTTATCTATCCTGTCCTGGCCTTACTTGCTGCCGTTGGCTGGAGCAATGTCTTTAGCAGGATAAAAAAACGAAGTGCTAAATGGATCCTCATACTTGCAGTCTCAGGAGGCCTTATTCTTCCATTGGTTCACATTATCCGGAACCATCCCGTTGAATATGTGTACTTTAATGAGCTATCCGGGGGAATGAAAAATGCCTACGGGCGATATGAAACCGATTATTATTTCCATAGCCTGGGACCGGCTTTTAAATGGCTCGACCAGAAGATCCTGTCAAAACCCGGATCGGATACACTGAAAATAGCTTCCAACTTTCCGCTTGATCCTTATCTGCAATACAACCATCCGGATATTACAGCGGTATACACAACCTGGTACGAGCGGGGTTGCTATGATTGGGATTATGGCCTGTTCGTAAATGCATACCTCTCTCCCTCACAACTCAAGGATGGCCGCTGGCCTCCGCCAGGTTCCGTTCATACCATTCTCGTTAACGGATACCCGGTATGCATCGTGATGAAACGGGATAATAGAATGGATTACAATGGATATAGGGCTTTCAGAAATGACAGCCTGGACCTCGCAAAAGATAACTTTTACCATTTATTGGAGCAGGACCCGTCCAACGAAACCGCTCTGCTGTTTCTGGGATGGACCCTCAGAAAATCGGGAGATTATTCCGGCTCGAACGCTACGGCCGAAAAACTGCTCTTGATTCATCCGGAAAGTGAACCGGCCCGCGAGCTGATGATCTGGAACTATCTGGATGAAAAACAATTCAAACAGGCTTTGGAACAAGCTTCGGATTTATACCGGATCAATCCCAAATACCCATCGGCCAAGCAATTGCTGACGGCTGCACAGGACTCAGCGATAACCGGAAAAATAAAATAGGAGAATGGATCAGATATTAAAAAATGTTAAACCATCCTTCATTTTCACGAATCCGCCTACTTTTACAGCTTAGGAACTTACAACCAAACTAATACTGCAACTATGAAAAGCTTTAACCTTTTATTCGTGTTGTTGCTGACCGGGGCAACTGCATTCGGACAGAAAGCGGACTTTCGCGCAGCCGAAAAATTCAGCAGCGAAAATCTGGCCAAAACGGTTGGCAGCACCTCGGTAAGACCCGTTTACCTCAAGGACAGCGACACTTTCTGGTATTCCTATAAAACAGGTGACGGAGAATTCTATTGGCTGGTTGATCCGGTGAAAAAAACGCGGGAACCTCTCTTCGATAACTATTATCTGGTATCCGAAGTGAATCAGAAAATCAATAAAATCCTGAATCCCCTGGAGCCGGACATCAAAAAGCTTGAGTTCAAAAAAGACAACAAGTCATTCAATTTCGAAGTTGATAGCTTCAAGTTTGAATATATATTGAAGACCAGGGAGATAAAAATCGTTGATACCATCCACAAAGAAAAACCCAAGGATGAGGGCTGGAAAAATTATAACAAGGATTCAACCTGGATCGTATTTGCCCGGAAGCATAATCTGTACCTGATGAAAGCAAAGGATAAAGACAGTGTTGAATATCAGCTCACTACCGATGGGGAAAAATATTATTCCTGGCAGGCAAGCGATGACGATACTACAACTACCAAACGACTCCGGGCTGGTGTAGGATGGTTCAAGGACAATAAAAAATTCTTTGTTCAGCGCGATGATTCAAGAAAAGTGAAAGACCTGTGGGTCATCAATGTGCTGAAAAATCCACGGCCCGAACTGGAATCCTATAAATATGCCATGCCCGGCGATGAGAACGTGCCCCAGCATGAACTCTGGGTGTTCGACGTAGACTCAAAAAAAGGAGTTGAAATGCAGATCGACAAATGGAAAGATCAGACCATTGAGGTCAATCTGCTTGACAAAAGAAGTGACGCGATCATGTTCACCCGTCTCGACCGCACCTGCGCAAAAAAAGAGATCTGCTTCGCCAATACGGCTACCGGGGAATCAAAAGTGATTCTGGCCGAAACGGATGAACCTTATTTTACCTGGGAATACTCCCATCCTTACCCGATCAATGGAGGAAAAGATTTGATCTGGTGGTCGGAGCGGACAGGTTTTGGTCAGTTTTACCTCTATGACAGCGTTGGAAACCTGAAAAATCAGATTACAAAAGGAAATTTCGTATGCGGCAACGCCATGCGCATTGATACCCTCGGAAGGATCCTCTATTTCCAGGCATTTGGCAGGGAAAAAGGAATCGATCCCTATTTCTCGATGATTTATAAAGTCAATCTCGATGGTACCGGCATGGAGCTCCTGACCCCCGAGGATGCCACCCACTCCTTCAGTATGCCGGAACTGAGCAACAAATATTTCGTTGATACTTATTCCCGCGCCGACATGGCCCCGGTTTCAGTACTCCGGGATGTCAAGGGTACTGTTCTGATGAAATTGGAAGAGACCGATCTCAGGAGGCTTTATGAGACCGGCTGGCAGATGCCCGAACGGGTAAAACTTAAGGCTGCCGACGGGGTGACCGATATCTACGGCATCATGTGGAAACCCGTCAAGATGGAGGAAGGTCGGAAATATCCGATCATTTCCTATGTCTATCCGGGTCCCCAGGTTGAATCCTTCAATCTGCCCTGGAGCATTACCGGACGCTACAACCTGGGCCTGGCACAACTTGGCTTTGTAACCGTTTCAATGGGTCACCGCGGAGGCAGCCCGCAGAGGGATAAGTACTACCATACCTTCGGATATGATAACCTGCGCGACTATGCCCTCCCGGATGACAAATATTCTCTGGAGCAACTGGCTGACAAATACGACTTTATCGATATCACGAGAGTGGGGATCTATGGACATTCAGGCGGTGGTTTCATGTCGACAGCCGCTATTTTAACCTATCCCGATTTTTATACGGCTGCCGTTTCATCCGCCGGAAACCACGATAATAACATCTACAACCTGTGGTGGGGAGAAACGCACAGCGGCGTCAAGGAAGTGATCAAAACGGTTAAAAAGAAAACGAATGACGTTAAAAAGGATTCCGTTAAAGTGGACTCGGTAAAAACGATTGCGCCCTTATTTGCTGAGGATACCATCAAGAAAGACACAGAAAAGGTTACCAAATTCGAAGCCAAGGTCAAACCCAACCAGGAGCTGGCTAAAAACCTCAAGGGGCACCTGCTATTGGTCCATGGCGATATCGATAATAATGTTCATCCGGGCAACTCAATCAGGGTGGCCGATGCGCTCATTGCCGCCGGAAAACGGTTCGATTTCATGGTCATGCCAGGCCAGCGTCATGGTTTCGGTAATTACAGCAAATATTTCGAACGGATTATGTGGTACTATTTCGCCGAGCATTTGCTGGGCGACTACCGTACCAATGTTGAAATTTATCTGCCGGATTCTAAATAGTATCTATTCGGCAACGATAAGTGATGAGTGATGAGTGATGAGTGATAAGTGATGAGTGATCAATCACTCATGACTCATCACTTGTCACTGCCTGTGGCTTCCGTCGCAGTAAGGAAGGTTTTTGGAACAGCCGCAACGACATAATGCAATCTGATCGGCCGTTTCAATGATCTCCCAGTTCTGGTTAATAAGCCTGAATTTACCCTTGATCAAAGCAGGTCCTTTGTCGATCAGCATGATCTCAGCCACAGGTTCAGGGGCGGTCTCCTCACCTGTCGATGGCTTGACCAAATGATCTTTTTCGCTGGCTGTCAGATCCTTGTTCCATTTCCAGGTCAGCGCATCGGTCGGACATTGATCCACAATGCTGCAGATTTCCCCAGTCGCGGCTCCTCTCATATTTACCCACGGCCGTTTTGACGGATCAAATACCTTCCTCAGCTTCATGAAGCAAATTGTTGCATGAATGCACAGATCCGGCTTCCAGAAAACGGTGATCTCGCCGTTCGTGTATTCCCTGTTGTTTGGATTTTCCATCTTCGTAAACTCAAAAAAAGTACCCACCCCTAATCCCCTCCCTGAAATCAGGGAGGGGATTTTTATATTTTCACACTCGCACACTGCACTCCCGTAAGCCCTTATGCCCGGATGCCCTTCTTACAGCCTTCTGATCTTAATGTTCCTGAACATCGTCGTCCCGCCGTGATCCTGAAGGGCGATCGATCCTTCCTTGTATTTACCGTAACCTTCGGCATCATTCCACTTTGAATTCTTTTTCAGTTCATACCACTCCGGGGTCCACATTTCATATTCCACCACCTTACGGTCGTTCAGCCAATGTTCCACGTGAGCCCCCTTGACCACGATCTTTGCGGTATTCCACTGATCCAGTGTTTTTACCTGTCCGAATTTTGGCGCATGTACGTCGTAATTGGCTCCGGAATTATGTTTTGGACCTGAGGTGGGAAATCCCACATCATCCAGCAACTGGTATTCGGGACCGGTCATGTAAACAGTTTCGTAGTTTTCACCTTCAACCACATGAAAGAAAATGCCGGAATTGCTTTCCTGACCCACCTTCCATTCAAGATACAATTCAAAATCCTTGTACTGGTCCTTCGTCATGATATCACCGCCCTTCCCGCCCGGCAATCCCAGTGCTTTTATGGCATGGTCTTCAATGACCCAGCCCTGGACCTTGTCCATTTTATAGCAGCGCCATTTATCCATCGACTTACCGTCGAAAAGGAGTTCCCATCCGGCAGCTTTTTCTGCCGGGGTCAGCTTATTTAGTTGCTGTGCTCCTGCCTGGATACCGAAAGCCAATCCGGCCAGACCCAAAATAAAAAATTGTACGTTTTTCATATGATGATTGGAGTTTGTGTCGGATAAAGATAGTGTTTTTACGCAGCCTCAGGCACCTTACTGACCGTGCTTTTTAATGAACCAGTGTGAAACCGGCTGGTTGATTGGCACGTCGTTTTATTTCCAAATGATCTTGTGACTTTTAACTAAATAATACCGGTATAGCCGGCTTTTTTTGTTTTATGCTATTTTTAAGGCTTATCTGAAACATTCGCATGAACTCGTACTATTCCGACCTGATTCAGCAGCGCACGTCGCGGCGTTCCTACCGCCCCGGCTCATTGCCCCCGGAAGTTGCCGAGGCTGTCCTTCATCTACTTGATGATCAGCAGCAAGCTCCTTTCGGATCTCAATTCCATTTTAAACTGATAGACAAGCAGGATGCAGCCATCCGGGCCGTTAAACTGGGCACGTACGGTTTTATCCAGGGCGCCCGCTATTTTATCGCCGGCCAGACCGAGCCCTCCCGGAATGCGTTTCTTGACTACGGATATACATTTGAAAAACTGATTCTCGAACTCACCGCACTGGGCCTGGGAACCTGTTGGCTGGGCGGTACGTTCGACCGGGGTGAATTTGCCAGGGCTATTGACCTGAAACAGGGTTTTACGATCCCCGCAGTTACACCGGTGGGATATGCCGCTCCCATCAGGAGCATCGGGGACCAGGTGGTCCGGTTAAGTGCCGGATCACGGAACCGCCTGCCCTGGAAAAACCTCTTTTTTAATCATGATACCCTCCATCGTCTGTCCATGGCTGATGCCGGTCCTTTCAAAGACTTACTGGAGGCCGTCAGGCTTGCACCTTCAGCTTCAAATAAACAACCCTGGAGGATATTCAGGCAAAACGGGAACTTCTGTTTCTGTCTTCTCCGGACTCCCGGATACATGGGAAAATACGCCTCGGTCGATCTCCAGATGATCGACATGGGTATAGCTATGTGTCATTGGGAGCTTGTTGCCCGTGAACGGGGATTCACGGTTCAGTGGAACAGTGTAAAACCGGAAGGGTGTGCTTCCGATCCCGAATTCATTATTTCCGCCATAACTAACTGAATTGTTTAACGATGTCATTCGTCCGCGTACTTCTTGCAATCCTGTTTCCGCCCCTGGCCGTTGTCGACCGCGGCTGTGGATCGGTTTTGATAGTATTCCTCCTGACCCTTTGCGGCTGGGTGCCGGGTGTAATAGCAGCATTGGTGATCCTGAACAGGGGTTGACTATAGGGAATCATCTATGAGAACACTGATCCAGCGCGTCACACAGGCATCCGTCATCATAGAAGGCGAGATCCGCTCATCCATCGGACCGGGATTACTGGTCCTGGTTGGGATCGAAAACTCCGACGGAGAAGAGGATATTCTATGGCTCTGCAATAAAATAACGGGATTGCGCATTTTCGACGATAGCAACGGGGTTATGAACCTCTGCGTAAAAGATGTTGGCGGAGAAATCCTGGTGGTATCACAGTTTACACTTCATGCCCGCGTGAAAAAGGGAAACCGGCCTTCCTATATCGAAGCTGCCTCTCCCGGGGTTAGCATACCCTTGTATGAAAAATTCATACTCCGGCTGGGAAAGGATTTGGGCAAACCCGTAAAAACAGGCGAATTCGGTGCAATGATGGACGTCTCCCTGGTCAACAACGGCCCGGTGACCATATGGATCGATTCAAAGAACAAATTCTGACAAAATAAATGACACGCAACACATGATGCGTGACACGAAAAAACCTATAGAAACATGGAACTCTTTTATCAGTTTACCGAAGAATACGGCCCAGGCGCAATCGACAGAACCGTGAATACGGACACCCAGTCAATCCTGAGTGCTATTCCACCGGAACATTCGACGAGTGAACACCTGAAACGGATTTTCAGCTTAATCGACCTTACCACTCTTAATTCCGATGATAACGACGCCACCGCACGCCGGTTTACGGAAAGGTTGAACGGTTTCTGGACAGCTTTCCCGGAAATTCCTCAGGTTGCGGCAATCTGTGTTTATCCGTCACTGGTGGAGGAAGTTAAGAAAACCCTTACCGATACCAGCGTTCGAATTGCAGCTGTCGGGGCCGGTTTTCCAGCCTCACAGACCTTTCTGGCAGTCAAGCTGGCGGAATGTGAACTCCTTGTTAAAAAAGGAGCCGATGAAATCGATGTGGTCATCTCCGTTGGCCGTTTCCTTGCCGGAGAGGACAAAGCCGTTCTCAATGAGCTGATCCTTATACGGGAAGCCTGCAAGGGTGTAAAACTCAAAGTCATTCTTGAGACCGGGCTATTGAAAACAGCCCAGAAAATAAGGACAGCCAGCCTTCTGGCAATGGAAGCGGGTGCCGACTTCATTAAAACTTCAACCGGTAAAAACGCGGTCTCGGCTACTCCCGAAGCTATTTATGTCATGGCTAATGCTATCCGTGATTTTTATGCACGAACCGGGCGGGCTGTGGGGATCAAACCGGCTGGGGGAATCTCAGGAGTGGAGGATGCCGTTATCTATTACTCACTGATTTCCAAAGTTTTGGGAAACACCTGGCTGAATCCCGGACTCTTCAGGATCGGAGCCAGCCGGCTGGCAAATAATCTTCTTACCCGTCTGAACGATCAGGATATCAACTATTTCTAACCATCCAGCCGGATATAAATCATGTTTAAAGGAAAGAATTAAAGATTATAGCCTGAGAATATTTATATATTTGCATAAATATGATAATTAAAACGTATAATGAATTTGCTTGAATTGAAACCCGAACAGCTGGAAAAAGCTGCGAACATGCTTAAAGCAATTGCTCACCCCGTGAGAATTTCAATTCTGAACCTTTTGCAAGAAGGTGAAAAACTTACGGTTTCTGAAATTCACACGAAGCTGAACATCGAACAATCGACAACTTCCCACCACCTGGGCATCCTGAAGGATAAAGACGTTCTGGCCAGCAAGCGCGACGGTAAGAACACTTTTTATTTTTTGAAACACGACCAACTCAGCCGGGTGATCGAGTGCATCAGCAAATGCTCCTGCGATTGACCTGAATTTATTGTTGATTGAACCATTTCTTATGCCAGTAATCCGGGTCACAAAGATTTTCCGCTTTGAGATGGCGCATGCCCTCTGGGGTTATGACGGTCTCTGCAAGAATATCCACGGCCACTCATACATCCTGAAGGTTACCGTATCCGGACAACCGGCAACGGATCCGTCGGACAAGAAGCTTGGGATGGTCATTGATTTTGGAGACCTCAAGCGTGTGGTCAATCAAAACATTGTCGATGTCTTCGATCACTGCCTGGTGCTCAGCAAAAAAGCTCCCGTTTCTAAATTTGAGGATATCCCTGAGATGTTTGACCGGAAAATGTGGTTTGATTTCCAGCCCACGGCCGAAAACCTGGTTATTTATTTTTCTGGCTTATTGAAAGATAAACTGCCATCAACAGTAGTGTTACATTCCATCCGGCTGTACGAAACGGCTAACAGCTATGCGGAATGGTTTGCCGGTGATCAGGAGACAGACTGACCACCGATTTTGTACCTGCACGGCGTACCGTGCCCTATTATCCAATCACCTCCCATGCCAGACAACCGCCTCTTTCTAGTTGACGCTTACGCACTGATCTACAGATCATACTACGCTTTCATAAAAAACCCCCGTATTAATTCCAAAGGAATCAATACTTCGGCCGCGTTTGGCTTTACCCTGGCTCTTGAAGAACTGCTCAGGAAGGAAGATCCGTCCCATATTGCCGTCGTTTTCGATCCTGGCGGGCTTACATTCAGAAACACCCTGTATGAAGCCTATAAAGCTAACCGCCCGCCCATGCCCGAAGACCTCCGTGCATCGATACCCTATATCAGGAAAATAATCGAAGCATTCCGTATTCCGATATTGGAACTGGCAGGCTATGAAGCCGACGACGTGATCGGAACCTTGGCCAAACAGTCTGAAAAACTGGGCTATAGCGTTTTCATGATGACTCCTGATAAGGATTATATCCAGCTGGTGGATGAGCATATCCGAATACTCAAACCCCGCCGTTCCGGCATTGATGTTGAAATGATCGGCCCCGAGGAGGTGCGGCGGGATTTCGGTATCGAACGGCCGGAACAGTTCATTGATATCCTGGCCCTCTGGGGTGATTCCGCAGACAATGTGCCCGGAGCCCCCGGAATCGGCGAAAAAACCGCCAAAGAGCTGATTAAACGATACGGCTCTGTTGATGGCATATACGAACATCTTGATGAGCTGAAGGGAAAACAGAAAGAATCATTGGTGAACTTCCGCGACCAGGTTATGCTGGCACGTGAACTGGTCACGATCTGCCTGAACGTTCCGATAGATATCAATCCCGATGACCTGGACCGCCAGAAACCCGATGAACGGATGCTCAGGTCGGTGTTTGAAGAACTCGAATTCCGCAACCTGCTTGGAAGAGTGATGCAATCACAACCCTCTGCCGATCTGTTTGCCGCAGCTCCCGAGCCACCCATGCAGGAATCCCTTTTTGCGCCTGATGGACTGATCCCTGCTGGAGGACAACCCGTGAGCATTCAGTCAACCGAGCATCAATACCATCTGGTTACCCAAACCGGCGAAATTGAAAAACTGGCGAAACGGTTTGCCTCCCTCGATTCTTTCTGCTTCGACACTGAAACTACCGGATTGGATGCCCTGAAGGCTGAAATAGTAGGATTGGCATTATCCTGTAAAACAGGCGAAGCCTGGTACGTTCATTTCCCGGACGACCGTGCAGAAACACTCCGGATGCTCCAGCCCTTCAAAGCCGTTTTCGCTGATCCATCCATCAGTAAAACCGGACAGAATATCAAATATGACCTGCATATACTCGCCAATTACGATATCCGCATCAATGGACCCCTCTTTGATACGATGCTCGCTCATTATCTCCTGAATCCGGATGAACGGCACAACCTGAATTTCCTGGCCGATAAATATCTGGATTACAAAATGGTACCTATCGAGGACCTGATCGGAGAAAAGGGAAAGGATCAGCGTTCCATGCGGACCGTCGATCCTGACCTTCAGAAAGAATACGCTGGGGAAGATGCCGATATTACCTTCAGGTTACGCCCTATCCTTGAACAGCAACTCGAAAACCTCGGGCTGAGTGACCTGTTCAGGAATGTGGAAATGCCCCTCGTACCTGTCCTGGCTTCCATGGAACGGGCCGGAATCCGGCTCGATAAAATCACTCTGGCCGATATCTCACTCGGTTTATCGGAAGAAATCGAAAACCTCGAAAAAGAGATCATAGAAACTGCCGGAATTCCTTTTAATGTGGCCTCCCCAAAACAGCTGGGTGAAGTCCTGTTTGAGCATCTCCGGATCGATCCCCAGGCCAGGCGTACCAAGAGTGGCCAATATTCCACGGGGGAAGATGTCCTGACGAAGCTGGCCCACCGCCACCCGATTGTAAATAAGATACTTGAATTCAGGGGATTGACTAAGCTTCTTAATACCTATATCGACACCCTTCCCGATCTGGTGGCCCCCGGAACCGGAAAGATCCATACTCATTTCAACCAGGCAATAACTGCCACCGGGCGCCTGAGCTCCATCAATCCGAATATGCAAAATATCCCCATCCGCGAAGAACGGGGCCGGGAAATCCGAAAGGCATTCGTACCCTCCGATGCTGAACACACAATCCTTTCGGCCGACTATTCCCAGATCGAACTGAGGATTATGGCGCACATGAGCCGCGATGAAAACATGGTTGCCGCATTTAACCGGTCGGAAGATATCCATACCGCCACGGCTGCATTGATCAACCGGGTACGGATCGATCAGGTAACCCGCGAAATGCGCTCGAAAGCTAAGGTTGCCAACTTCGGAATTATTTACGGGATCTCGAGTTTCGGCCTGTCGCAGCGGTTAAACATATCCCGTTCTGAAGCCAAAGATTTTATCGACGGATACTTCCGGTCCTATCCGGGTATTAAATTATACATGGATCATTGTATCCGGCTGGCCCGGGAGCAGGGTTATGTCACCACTATCATGGGCCGGAGACGGTATCTTCCTGATATTCTCTCGGAAAACCAGGTTGTCAGGGGAATGTCGGAACGCAATGCCATCAATTCACCGATCCAGGGATCGGCAGCCGATATTATCAAACTGGCGATGGTCAGGATACATGGGGAAATCGAAAAGCAGGGATTCAGAAGCCGGATGGTACTGCAGGTTCATGACGAATTGAATTTCGATGTATATCTGCCTGAATTAAGCCAGGTCAGGGAGATCGTAAGACACGAGATGGAACATGTCATCCAGCTTCGTGTTCCCCTGGTGATTGACCTGGGCGAAGGGCGTAACTGGCTGGAGGCTCACGGATGACCGGCGATCCGGTGACAGGTGTCATTCTTGCAGGTGGTGAAAGCCGCCGGATGGGGATGAACAAGGCTCTGGTTATTTGGAAAAACAAACCGCTGATCCAATGGGTTTATGATTCCATGCACCAGGTTTGTTCCGATATACTGATCATAGCCAATTCGGGGGATTTCTCTTTCCTCAGGGCCAGAATTTATCCCGATAACTTCACCGGTATCGGTCCTGCCGCCGGCATCGAATCCGCACTCTCCCATTGCACTACCCCGGCCGCACTCATCGCCTCCTGCGATACCCCCAACCTCAGCCCCGGCCTCTTCCGTTACCTGATCGGCCACCATGGAGATTTCGATATCTCCATAACCGGTCATGACGGAACCGATGAACCTCTCATTGGAATCTTTAACCGTTCTGCACTGCGTTTTTTCCAATCGGCGATCCTTACCGGAAATGCCCGCCCGCCGCACATTATCAGGCAAACAAACTGGCAAACTGTCGGGATCACGTCCGATCTTGATTTCTATCAACCCGATTTGTTCCTAAATTTGAACGCACCCGAAGATTTAACCTGATCCGGAATGAAAACAGTTAACATCCTTTTTTTAGGCCCCTTGCGGGATATTACGGGAACTCCCGGTGAAACCCTTTCCGGCCTGGATTCCCTCCCGGAAATACTGGATCACCTGCGTCATAAATATCCGGGTATTAATACGGTCTATTTTCAGGTATCACTGAACCGGAACCTGATACCTGATTCCCAATACCCGGTACCCGCTGATGAAGACGAAATTGCCCTGTTACCACCCTTTGCCGGAGGCTGATCATGAACCCTTCCGAACACCTTATCGATGGTCCCGTCCCGGCCGGCACTATATCGGACCAAATAGAAAAGCTTTCCGCCGATCTCAATGTCGGGGCATCCGCATTTTTTATTGGACGAGTCCGCGCCGATCAGTCAGAAGGAAAAACAGTGGCTGCAATCGACTACTCAGCCTATCCGGAAATGGTTGAATCGACCATTCAATCAATTAAAGATGAATTGTTTAAAAGTTTTACCGATCTGCATAAGGTGTTGATCCTGCACAGCACGGGCCTGGTGAAAGCGGGTGAAGCAAGCCTCCTGGTACTGGTCTCCGCAGGTCACCGGACACAATCATTCCAGGCACTTGAGAAATGCGTCGAATTGATCAAGGCAAACCTTCCCGTCTGGAAAAAGGAGTTCTTTACCGACGGAACGTCACGCTGGATTGAATGATCATTTGATCCCCAGCACTTTCCTGTATTCAGAAGGATTTTTCAATATCACAACCGCTCCCGAAAGTCCGTCATCATCACGGAGCATGTATTCAATCCGCCCTTTCTGATAATAATACCTCCCGATAATCTCATCTGCCAGTAGCATGGATATTTCCGGTTTCAGGATATTCAGGTCTTTATCCAGATTGTGCGAGAGGTTCTTCTCCAGCTCTGTTATGAGGGGCTCGGCCGATTCATAGTATTTCTCAGCCTTTGCTGAGCGGATAAGCGATTGCAGCGCATTCTCGCTGGCTGTCTCATAGGTAAAATTCTGTGCAGTCAGAAAATTACGGAATTCAGCATAAACCTCATCCGTCAAAGTAAACCCGGTCGGTTTTGGAATCTGCGGGTGGGTATTCTGAAATTTTGTGGCGTAATCAAACAGGAGGTTACTATAGATCAGGTTTGAAGCCATTCTGCTAAGTTGTTGCTGATCAACGAGTATGTCCGGAATAATCCCCCCTCCATCCTTTACAATCCGGCCGTTCCGCGTACGGAATTCCGAAATCAGGGAATCCGGGATATGGCCCACGCTGCCGTCAGGCCGCCTGTTAGCGTAATCAAGCGCCTGAATGCAACGCCCGCTGGGAATATAGTATTTGGCCGTTGTAAGCTTTAAATTGGCATTATAACTTAAACTGCGGGTTGTTTGCACCAGCCCCTTCCCAAAAGTCCTCTGACCGATGATGATCCCCCGATCGAGGTCCTGCATGGCGCCAGCGACGATTTCTGAAGCGGAAGCCGAACCCGAATTCACCAGGACGGCAACCGGGATCAGCGTGTCAACCGGTTCATTCCGGCATGTATAGGTTGCTTCCCATTGTTTCGATTTACCTCTGGTGGTGATAATTTCCTGGCCTTTAGGCACAAACAGGTTCATCACTTCCACCGCTTCAATTAAAAGCCCCCCGGGATTGCTCCGTACATCCAGAATAATACTGCCGGCACCACGGTCTTTCAGGCTCAGAAGGGCATCCCTGACCTCCCGTCCCGCCCCTTCTGTAAATCCGGAAAGCCTGATATACCCTGTCTCATTGCCAACCATTGAAAAACACGGAACATTCGGAAACCTTATTTTCTCACGGGTAAGGGTTACGGTGATCTTTTCCCTGGTATAAGGTCTCTCCACCGTAATCCTGACGGTTGAACCAATGGGTCCCTTCATCATGGGACTGATCTCTGAAGCGGTTTTTCCTTCCACTGAACGTTCATCCACTTTCCTGATGATATCTCCCGCACGAAGTCCGGCATTTGCAGCAGGCGAACCTTCATACGGATCCGAGATGAAAACCGATGTACTGTCCTGGCCGATGGTGGCTCCAACACCACCATACTCCCCGGTTGTCATAAGCTGCAGGTCTTCCGTCTGGGATTCGGGAACATATACCGTATAGGGATCCAGTGTCTGAAGCATCTTGTCAATGCTCGTCCGGATCAGCCTGCCGGGATCGGTCTCATCAACATAATACATCTCCAGCTCCCTGACCATCGAATGGTAAATCTCAAGGTTTTTTGACCATTCAAATTCCTTATCATACCAGCCGGTGAACAGGACCGGTGCCAACAGCAACACTCCGGTTGCAATCAGTGTTTTAAAATTCTTTTTCATCATTCGGATAACTAAGGTACCGGATCATATCCGTGCCCGCCCCAGGGGTGGCATCGAAGTAAACGCCTGATACCGATGTAACTGCCTTTTATCGGGCCGTATTTCCTGACGGCTTCTATATAATACTGTGAACATGTCGGAGTATAGCGGCAATTTGAACCCAGGTAAGGAGAAATGACTTTCTGATAAAACCGGGCCATCAGGATGAAAACCCATCCGATCCCCTTCCCGATAGCGTTCATGATCCGTTTCATCTTAGCCTGCTTTTACTATCTCCTGCTTCAGCCGCTCGATGATGAGCCCGATTTTCCGGTCAATCTCAGCATACGGCAACACTTCATCCGCTCCGTAAACCAACAAAATGATAAGATTATTGTTTTGGGCCCTGAGGTAATCATAAAGTTCCTGTTTCCTCCGACGCCAGGATTCCTTTGTTCTCCGCCTGATCAGATTACGCTTTACCGCCCGTTTGAATTGCCTTTTTTTCACCGTGATCGCAATCTGTACGGGTTTATCGCTGTCACCCAGGATTTTTTCGAGGTATATAACCCGGAAAGGATAAATGAAAAAGCTGCTCCCGTCAGCCAAGAGGGCTTCGAACCTTCGTTTCAGACAAAGGCGCTCACTCTTGCCGAAGGATTCATCCATCAGTTATTTGGAGGATTTCTTGCTCAGCTCGCCGAGGAATTTGTCCAGGGCCATTGTCATGGAAGGAAACTCTGGCGACGGGACTTTCACATCGATCCGTAATCCTGCATTTTCAGCAGCTTTAGCCGTATTGTGTCCGAATGTTCCGATAAAGGTCTCATCCTGAACAAATTGCGGAAAGTTTTCAAACAATGATTCAATCCCTACCGGACTGTAAAATACAAGCATGTCATAGTCCTTGAGATTGAGGTGTCGGAGATCCGAGCTCAGCGTCCGGTAAAAGAAGGCCTTTGTAAAGGTCAGGTTGTGTTGTGTCAGCAACGCCGGGATCTCGTCATTATGCACGGTTGAAGTGGGAACCAGATACTTTTCTTCTTTGTGCTTCGACAGTACATCGGCAAGATCTTCGAGGGTTTTCTGCCCGAAAAATATCTTGCGCTTCCGGTACACTATGTACTTCTGCAGGTAAACAGCAATGGATTCTGAAGTACAGAAATATTTCATGGTGTCCGGTACCTGTACTCTTAGTTCCTCACAAATCCTGAAAAAATGATCAATTGCGGTACGACTGTTGAAAATCACCGCCGTATGATCGAGAATATTGATTCGGGTGGCCCTAAAATCCTTTGACAGAACACCTTCTACACGGATAAACTGGAAAAAATCCAGGTTTACCTTATACTTATCAGCTACGTCAGAATAGGGGTTCTTCTCTGTGGCTGGTTTTGGCTGGGAGATAAGTATTCTCTTAATCTTCAAGTATTTATAACTTTAATTGATTTAGAAAAAGTCATTCTCACCATCCTTCCATTATGGAGCGTATTGCCCACCACAACGGAAGAATTTCAAGGGTACAAAGGTACAAAATCAAATAAAATAATGAAATATGAAGAAATTTCAATATTTCCAGTTCCCGGTATATCGTATAAACCAGCCATACGGCTAACATCGCCCAGATAACTATTAAGACTACCAGATGAAGAAACCCGGTGATAAAAGGTAGTCCGAGGGCCGGTATCAATAAGAACCGGCTAAGGTTCTGAAAATGGATAAGCCAAAGCTGATTAAACCGGAGTGCAACATCATTCCTCTGAAACGAGAGGCCAAACATATAAACCAGCACAATCCGAACAAAAAAGTAGAGCAAGGTGATGCCCAAAATAGCTGCAAAGCGTAAAAACGGGTGGTCGTACAGATTTTCCTCCCTGAACCAGCCAACTTGCTGGTAAACGATCATGGCAATACAGAGTATGGGAACGAAATTGAGGAGAAATCCCGACCGTTGAAACAGGGTGTTCTTTTCCTCAATCAATTTTGATGCTTCATACCGGTTAAAAAAAGCATAGGATACGCGGTCGTGGTATCTTGGAAAAAGCAGCCGGCTAATCACATACAGCAAAGCCGTGACGATCACGAATCCGACAATCCAATCGGTATCCGGTACCATCCGGGGCGAGGCCTGCAGGAAATAATCATTCATACCGTTGCAAAAGTAAAGCTTTTTCTATTTTTAGGGTGGAAACTGATTATGCCACAAGATTTAAAAGAGTATACAGGCTGGTATCATAGCCCTTTGGGCTGGATAGAAATCACCGTTAATGATCCTGGTGTATGTAAACTCTTTTTCCGGGATGCTGAAGGATGCTCATCCGATAAGCATCTGTTATTGGATGAGGCTATCGGCCAGCTTGGAGAATACTTCTCCGGAAAACTTACCTCCTTTACATTACCCCTGTCACCGGCAGGCACTGATTTTCAGAAAAAAGTCTGGAAAGAACTCCTGACTATTCCCTTTGGCAATGTGATAACCTACAGGGATCTTGGCATTCGTTTAGGAGGAAACAATTTTACTCGTATCGTCGGACAGGCAAATGGCCGTAATCTGGTTTCAATTATTATCCCTTGCCATCGCGTAATTGGCATGAACGGAGCTCTTACCGGTTACGGAGGAGGCCTCTGGCGGAAAAAATGGTTGCTTGAATTTGAGCAAAAAACCAATTCCGGCTTTACTTCCGTTCTCTTTTGAAAAAATCAACCATAATCTTTGCTTTCGCCTTTCCGGCCACGGACGCCAACTTTTCATATGAGGCCAGCTTTATTTCATCCGGAGAATCAAAAGCTTTCAGGAGTTTGACTTTTGTCCGTACACCGATCCCCGGTATCGTATCAAGAACCGATGTGGACAGGCTTTTTTCCCGTTTCTTCCTGTGATGGGTAATCCCAAACCTGTGCGCCTCGTCCCTCATCTGCTGTATCAGTCGCAGGCTTTCTGACTTTTTATCCAGGTAAAGAGGAACCTTGTCATTGGGGAAATAGATCTCTTCGAGCCTCTTGGCAATACCTATTATGGCTATCCGGTGCCTGAGTCCCAGGCTTTCAAGGCTTTTTACAGCCGAGTTCAATTGTCCCTTTCCTCCGTCAATAATGATCAGCTGAGGAAGTTTCTGTTCTTCCTCCAGCATCCTTTTGTACCTTCGGTAAACCACTTCTTCCATGGATGCATAATCATCCGGGCCTTCAACTGTTTTAATGTTAAAATGCCTGTAATCCTTCTTGCTTGGGAGAGCATTCCTGAATACGATGCATGCTGCTACAGCGTTGGTTCCCTGGATATTTGAATTATCAAAGCATTCTATATGAACCGGCAGATCGGCCAGCTTTAAATCCTTCTGCAAAGTTTCAAGCTTTCGTGCCACTTTAGTAACACTAATATGCTTAACCTGCTGTTTCTGCCTTTCCAGTTTATAATATCTTGCATTCCGGTTGGAAAGATCCAGCAAAGCTTTCTTGTCCCCTCTTTGAGGAACGGTAAGTGTCACATTTTCAAAGGAATATTCCAGGGGGAAAGGAATAATAACTTCCGGTGCATCACTCCCGATCTGTTGCCTTAATTCCACTATAGCAATCACCAGAAGCTCCTCCTCTGTTTCGTCAAGCTGCTTTTTCAGTTCAAGTGAATGTGTCTGGATTAACGCTCCGTTAATGACCTTCATAAAATTCACATATCCCGCCCTGTCATCCGATACAATTGAAAAAACATCAACGTGCCCGATACTTGTGTTGGCAACTGTAGATTTACTCTGAAATTTCTCAAGCGTTTCCAATCTCTCCTTAACTACTGCCGCTCTTTCGAACTTATATTCCCTGGCAAGACCTGACATTTCTTCTTTCAGGGTTTTAATAACCCCCTGTGTATTACCCTTTAATATCTTCTCGATCTGATCGACCTGGATCATGTAATCATCTTCGGTCTGATTGCCAACACAGGGTCCCAGGCAGTTCCCTATATGGTATTCAAGGCATATCTTGAATTTTCCTCCTTTTATTTGTTCCTCATTCAGCGTCAGGCGGCAGGTTCTGATTTTGTAAAGGCCCCTGATGAGTTCCATCAGATTATTCCATGTCTTGCCTGATGCATAAGGGCCGTAATAACGTGAACCGTCACGGATTAATGTTCTTGTTATGAAAATTCTTGGGAAAGGTTCTTTCTTAATGCAGATCCAGGGAAAGGTCTTGTCGTCTTTCAACAAGACATTGTATCTTGGCATATGCCTCTTTATCAGATTGTTCTCAAGCAACAAAGCATCGCTTTCGGTATCCACGACAAGGTGGTTTATCGACTTGATTTTACGGATCAGTATAGCCAGTTTCGCGTTATCGGGTGATTTTTGAAAATAGGAAGAGACTCTTTTTTTCAGGTTTTTGGCTTTCCCGATATAAATTATCTGATCTTCTTCATTGATAAACTGATAGATACCTGGCTTTTCGGGCAAGGAACGCACTACATCCAGCAGTGCCGAATCCGGTGTATAAGGTTCATAGCGTGTTGCCATTTTATTCTGCCCGTAAAGGAATAAACCTGAATCTGTCGCTGTCGAACAGGCCTCCGTCACCGATTTTAAGATGCGGAATAACCAGTAAGGCCATAAATGAAAGGGTCATAAATGGTGCCTGCAGCATGGATCCGAGAGACCGAACTCTTTCAGTCAGCTCTCTGTATCTTCTGCCGGTTTCTTCAACGCTCATGATACTCATGAGTCCCGCAACCGGCAAGGGAAGACAATCTTCAAAGGTATCTGAGCAAACGGCTATGCCTCCTCTGTTTCTAATCACCAGGTTGATAGCCCTGGCCAGTGTCTCGTCATTCGTTCCAACTGCTATCACGTTGTGACTGTCATGGGCAATGCTTGAAGCCATTGCTCCCTGTCTGATTCCGAAACCTTGTATCCATGCTACCGATGGTACAGCAGGTTCATAGCGGTTTATCACAACGATCTTTAATATATCACGATTTAAACTGTAATTAATAACTCCTTTATTTTCTGTTAGTTGAATCTTTTTTGCTTCCGTTATCAGCCCTCCGTCATAGGCGCTAATTACATTGAATAGTCCGCCTTTACCCAGTATTCTTAAATCATCCGGATTAACCGGTTGGGCTTCAAAACGATTAAGTATCTGAATATCTGGTAGTTTTATGGGTTCTGCGTCGGGTCCGTAAATTGAAATTCCTCTTATCCAGGTTGACAGCACATGAAATTCATTCAGGTCATCCACCAGGATAAAGTCGGCCTTGTCTCCCTCTTTCAGGGTACCTACCGGTATGCCGTAATGCGCTACAGGATTGAGGCTTCCAGCCTGGTACAGGTCGAAAAAACTCAAGCCCTTTGCCAACCCTCTCCTGATAAACCGGTCAATATGGCCTTTAGCTAATTCGTCGGGCTGGAAATCATCAGTACAGAGCATGACCCGATCCGGGTACTTACTGATCAGCGGCCACAGTACTTCGAAATTTTTAGCATCGCTTCCTTCCCGGATCAGTATCTTCATACCCTTCTCTACTTTTTCTTCCGCTTCATCCAACGCAAAACATTCATGATCTGTATGAATCCCTGCAGAAATATACCGTTCCAATTCTCTTCCCCTTACACCCGGAGCGTGACCGTCGACCGGTGTTCCATACTTTTCGGCAAGCCTGATCTTATCAATCACTTCTTTTACTCCCTGTATCACCCCCGGATAATTCATGACTTCTCCCAGGGCATATACCTCCTTGTTGAAAAACAGAGGTTCCAATTGAGCTGCTTCAAGCACTGCCCCTGCTGATTCAAAAGGCGTTGCCGGAACGCATGAAGGAGCCGTGAAACAAATCGGGAACACAGCTTTCTTTGCATCCTTGATCATTAAACGGATTCCCTCTACTCCCAAAACATTGGCAATTTCGTGAGGATCCGATACCGTTGCCACAGTACCGTACCGGCTTGCCATTTCAGCAAACCGTGTCGGCATTACCATCGAGCTTTCAATGTGCACATGGGCATCAATCAGTCCGGGCAGTATTAACGGATGAAGTATGTCAATCTCAGGCCAGTTGCTTCTTTGCTCTTTCGTTTGGGTTATCGAGATGATTTTGCCGGAATCAATCTCCATAATACCTAAAAAGAAATCTCTGGCATTAAAATCAGCAAACCAGCCTTGTAATTTTAAAGATTGCATTACTTTATAATCGCTTGATTTTCTGTGTCATTAGATCATTTTACCAAAACTAATTCTTACTGTTCCACGTGGAACAAACTACCTCCCCAAACAAATTAAAAGTACATTAATATCAGCGGGACTAACACCGGGAATACGACTAGCCTGAGCAATTGTAGCGGGTCTTATTTTTGTGAGTTTTTCTCGAGCTTCCATTGTCAAACCCCCTATCTCATCGTAAGTTATGTTTGCAGGTATTCTTATATGCTCGAGACGGACTATTTTTTCAGCAATTGCCTTCTCTCTGTCGATATATCCCTGGTATTTTATCCTTATTTCCGCCCCCTGGACGATCTCTTTTCTCCATTTCCTTATTCTTTCAGACTCGATTTTTAGTTCAGGTATCAATGGAATCAAATCTTCGAAACCAATCCGGGGTCTTCCAATGACAACCTTTAACTTTACTTTTTGTTTGAGAGGTGCGCTGTTTAGTGACTCCAGTTTCAAATTTACTTGATCAGGATTAACCGAAAAATCTTCAGCAAAACTTATGATTCTTTTTATTCCTTTCCTCTTTCTTTCAAGATTTTTCATTCTTTGTTCAGATGCCAGACCTATTTCATAACTCAACGGGGTCAGTCTTTCATCTGCATTATCCTGTCTCAGTAATATTCTATACTCTGCCCTTGACGTGAACATCCGGTATGGTTCATCCACACCCTTTGTAACCAAATCATCAATAAGGACGCCTATATATGCTTCATCCCTGCTTAGGATTACCTCTTTCTCTTCATGTACTTTTTTGTGTGCATTTATTCCTGCCATTATTCCCTGAGCTGCAGCTTCTTCATATCCTGTTGTACCATTGATCTGGCCTGCAAAGTATAGGTTTGATATTATTTTTGTTTCAAGGGTTGGCTTCAGCTGGGTCGGGTCAAAGTAGTCATATTCAATCGCATAACCTGGCCTGAACCATTCTATTCTTCCGAATCCTTCAATCTTTCTCAGGGCCTCAAGTTGAACCCTCCATGGCAGAGATGATGAGAATCCATTCAAATAATATTCAACCGTGTCCCTTCCCTCCGGCTCTACGAACAATTGGTGCTTTTCCTTTTCGGCAAATGTTATCAGCTTGGATTCTATGCTTGGACAGTATCTTGGACCCTTCCCTTTTATTGTTCCGTCAAACATCGGTGATTCATCAAACCCTGTTTCCAACGCGCTGTGGACTTCGGCGGATGTATAGGCAATATAGCAGGATCTGGATATTGCATTCCTGTATATCTGATTCATAAAACTAAATGGAACCGTCCATTCATCTCCTGGTTGTTCAGTAAGTTTGCTGAAATCGATGGTCCTACCGTCCAGTCTTGCAGGAGTTCCCGTTTTCATCCTTCCTGTTTTGAATCCAAGCCTTTCCATTTTCTTGGATAAGCCATATACTCCTGGTTCCGATGCTCTTCCTCCAACAATTTTTATCCTTCCTATATGCATCAACCCATTTAAAAAGGTACCGTTGGTCAGTATGACACTTTTGGCACTAAACCTGATACCAATCCGGGTTTTTACACCAATTGCCTTTCCCTTCTTTATAATTACATCGGTAACCGTATCCTGGAATAAATCGAGCATCAGTATTTGCTCCAGCCTTTCCCTCCATAATAAACTGAATTCAACCCGGTCGCATTGAGCTCTTGGGCTCCACATAGCCGGGCCTTTACTTTTATTAAGCATCCGGAACTGAATGGTTGAGTCATCTGTCACTAATCCCGTTTGCCCACCCATGGCATCAATCTCCCGAACGATTTGCCCTTTTGCAATTCCCCCTATTGCAGGATTACATGACATGAACGCCATCCTGTTCATATCCATGGTTATCAGAAGCGTCTTTGATCCCAGGTTAGCTGCTGCTGCCGCTGCTTCACAACCGGCATGACCGGCTCCTACAACTATTACATCATACTCCTTCAGCATTCCTCGTTTTCCTTTGCATATTTGACTCTATTCCGGGCTCCCCTCAAGGTATAAATCCTCCATGCCTGTCATAATGCTCTTATTTTCTTTTGTATTATCATCATAACCAATAAGATGCAATATGCCATGAACCATCACTCTTTTTAGCTCCTCCAGAAATAAAATTCCATTTTCTGACGCATTTTCCTGAACACGGTCAATGCTGATCATTATATCACCACTAATTTTATTTTTTTTAGTGTAATCAAATGATATGACATCTGTGAGATAATCCCTCTTCAAAAATTCCTTATTCACCTTTATTAAATAATCATCACTGCAAAAAATCAGGTTTGTTATTCCAACCTCTTTCATTTCTCTTTCGATAACTTTTTTTAGCCATTCTTTAATCATTTTCCTTTTTAATCCTTCCGGATTTCTATCCTGATTGATAAAATGAATTGCCATACTTATTTCTTTATTGATTGTATGAATTCCTGATATCTGTCCTGGTAAAATTTTCTCAATTTCAATTCTTTATATTTTAACGTCTGCTTATATAGTTTGTTCGGTTCGTCCATCTTATTCACAGTCTGGCTAACCGGTTTTATTTCACCGGTGAATTCTTTTGATTCTCTTCTGTTATCATTTTCTCTTTCCTTTTCAGCATTCTCTGCTTCCAGTAATCGTGTCCTGATCCATTCGTCCTTCTCTAACGTATGATCACCCATTCTGTCATAAATAATATCCTTTTCGATCTCTTTCATCATTTCGATAGCTTGCATCAATCTTTCCCTTGCATCCTGCCCCAGCAGGTTTTTCTGCGATAGTCTTTCCGCCGCTTTTCTCATCATTTCCCTCTCCCCAAGCATTTTGGCCAGATTCTTCCTCATCCCTGCTTCTGATTTTCCTTCTTTCATTTGTTGCAAAGCGTTTTTTAATTGCTCCTTCAAAGCCTCTTGCATATTCTTTGTTTCTCCCATCTGATCTGATCCTTCACTTTCCCCTTTTTCCTTCCTCCTTGAATCTGTGAATCCCTTTTTCCCAGATCCTGTTCCAATTTGATTTTCACTGTTTTTAATCAATTCATCCATCTTCAATGCCATGATATTTATCTCATTCATTATCCTGTTCTGTTCTATCCTGATCCTTGCAACCTGGGTATTTTGAAAACTTTCCATCATTGAACGAAATGAGGTTTCCACGTGGAACATTTCCTGTTCAAGTAATTGTGCCACAATTGGTTGATTAAATCCTATACTTTTTAGACTGTCACGAATCTTCGAGAACTTATCTTCCAGTATCTTTTGATCCTTGCTCAATATACCAATGGGCTGTTCCCCCCTGTTTGTTCCGTTCAGTATTTCATTCAGTGCTTCCTGCTTATGGCTGAATTCATTCAAGGCATTTCTGATCTGCCTTAATTCTTCAATATCTACAGTTTTACCTCCATCCATAGATGATCCGCACGATTTTTCCATTTCCCTTGCCAATCTCATTACCCTTGATGCTGCCTGATTTCTTTTTAAACTATTGTTGTCCTCTCCTGATTCACCATATTGGTTTACTGAATCTCTTGTTTCTTCTCTCTCCTTTTTTAATTCTTCTAACTTTAATGGCTTTTTTAATTCATTATTCCTTTCTAAATTCTCTTCATATTTGTTTTCCCATTTTTTAAACTCATCTTTAATCTCCTCCTTTTTATTTCCTTGTATATCATTTTCTATTTTTTCTGATAACTTTTCTAACTCTGCTATTTGTTTTTCTATTTCCTTGTTTATTTCAAATTTCTTTAATAATTCAAGGCTCATTTCCATTTGTTCCTTTAGTTTTTCCATATTTAATTCCAGCTCTTCGGTCATTTCGTTTGCCAGCCTTTCATTATATTCTTTCGATAGTTTCTCAAATTGCTCAAGCAATTCCTTAAGTTCATCATCCATCAGATCTTTTATCAGTTCCTGTATTTCTTTTGCTCTTTCAACCATTTCTTGTTCGTCCAACAACTCTTCATTATTTGTATACTCAGCATTTTCATTTTGAATATTTTCTATCAGGTTTAACAGGTTATTCTTAAATTCAATAATTTCTTTTATTCGCTCCTGAATTTCCCATGAATTCATTTCACCTGACAAATTATCCAGTCTAAACTGAAGAATCTTTTCTTCCAATTTTTCGACAGAAATAATTCCTTCATTTATATCTTTTGAAATATTTTCCGCTCTTTCACTATTTTCTTTTGCGATTTCATTCAAACTTGGCCTCTTTAACAGTATTCTTCTGCTTTCAGTAAATTTATAACCACTAATTAAATCATTATCATAAACTCGTAAAAAATAGATTGTTTCTACCGTATCCGGTTTTAATGTGTGATAAAATTCCTGATATAACTGATTCGTTTTAATCTCTAGTTTTTTTATGCCTTCTGTTCCATTTCTCAATTCAACCAGATCAAGCCGGCTGAATCCAAAATCATCTTCGATGCTCCCATTTATATATACATATCCAGACATTAAGGAATCTATGCTTTCATTAATGTCAATTTCCGGAAATAGGTCTTTTACAACCAATACTTTATATTCATATTCTGTTTTTAATCCATTGCTATTCCTGCATATTATTTTATAATCTGAATCACTGGTAAATGTCCCGGAATAGTTTGATCTTCCCCTGTTTGTACCGATTTTAATTGTGTCTTCAAACAGAAGCATGACTGTATCAGTATAAGCAGTGCGCAGGTTCCATTTTACTATGGATCCTGATGGTATTTCAACATTACCGTCACTTTCCTCTGTGACTTTCTCCAAACCCGTGTATTCCGGCGGTATTATCTCAAGATTCATTCCTGCAATTTCTGGCCTTCTCAGCACATCAATCCTGAAAATCGGTGATTCCTGCCCTTCAGCAGTAATCGTAAAACTAACCGGATTGTTTACAGCAAAAAAAGTAAAACTGAACCGTTCTTTCTCTTTTCTGACCATTTGCCTTTTACCACCCGTATTTATTTCAGCAGTATTAATATCCCTTGAGGAAATAATTTCAAACTCAACGGTAAAATCTTTTCCTGATTCAATCCTTAATTTATTATTGATTATCCGGAATTCTATTCCCGATTTATCAATCGCTTTTCTGTATTGTATTACCGACTTATATCCGTTTTTTACAAATTCAGGCCATATCATAGAAAACCCTGCACCAATAAACAATATTAAAGTCGCCTTAATTAATAACCTGATTAATTGCCTGACCGATACTGCCTGATTAAAATTATACCATTTGATATTCTCTGATTTCTGATTAATTGCTTCGTCGAAAAGCTGATTGTCTTTTCCCTTTTCCCGGTTCAGTTCGATAATGTTTACAATTTTATCTTCTATTTTTTCATGTTTTTCAGCAATTAACGCACCGGCCTTTTTATAATCCAAACCTTTGATAATGCCCATTCTTTGGGCTAATGGAAATAATATGAAATAAACCGAAGCAAGCCCAAGAATAATGATAATCAACCAAAACAATATACCATCCCGAACAGGATTAAGGTTGAAAATATAATCTATAAAAAATGAGAAAAACAATAATACGACTCCAAAAACAACAGTAATAATTAATCCCTGCAATGTTTTTACCGTGTAATAATGCCCGATAAATTTTCTGACTTTCCTTTCAATTATATCGGCATTTGCGCTATGGGTTGACTCTTTCATCGTGCCAACCACTTTTCCGGATTCAGGTTGGTTCTTTCTTTCCAAACTTCAAAATGAACGTCAAAAGAACCCGATGAATTTTGCCCTACGGTTCCGACCTTCTGTTTGGTTTGTACATTGTCCCCTACCCTTACCTTTACGGATGACAGATTGGAATAAACGGTAAAATATTCTCCATGCTGGATCAGGACAGCTTTCAGGTTGGCCGTAATGACCACAACGGAAATAACTTTCCCCTCGAAAATTGCCAGTACCGGTGCACTGGATTCGGTTGTTATATCAACCCCCTTGTTATCGATCTGGCCATTTTTCAGACCGGGATAATCCTGCAATCCATACCCCATGGTAATGACTCCTTTGGATACCGGCCATGGCAGTCGTCCAACATTCTCGCTGAATTTATTTGATATTAGCTTCATTTCGGGCGTCAGCCTCATTCCTGTTGGAGATACTTCCGAGCCTGTCGCGGCTGCTATGATCCTTGAAATCTCATTCTCCAGTTTCTTATAAAGGGCTCTCTGATTTTCAAGGTCCTTTCTCAGTTTCTTTTCCTGTTTCTGCAGGTCCCTGACATAAGTTTCCCGCTGGCGTTTATCATTGTTTAAAGTGGCAACCTCCTTTCTACCGGAGGTCAGTAGTTCATTTTTCATCAGTTTATTGGCCTCCAGGTTAGAAATTTCCTTCTTTAATTCCTGGGTTTTAGCCTCGATGAGTTCGGCCTCATTTTTCCTGAATTTCGCATATTGCTGCATGTATTTCAACCGCTTGAATGCCTGGTTAAAATCCGATGCGGCAAATATGTACTGGGCCCTGTGATAAGCGTTCCGGTTCAGATAGGTCCTGTAAATAACCCTTCCGTAATCTTCCTTGAGCAGGCGTATTTCCTCGGTTAACGCATTCACGGTTTTTTCGTTCGATTGTATCTGGTTCGACAGAAGGTTTATTTCTCCGTTTATACTCCTGACCACTTTTTCCCGTGAAGAGATTCTTTTATTGAGTAGCCGAAGGTTCTGAACCTCGCTTTTCCGGTTAGATTCAGTCTTTTTCAACAACTCTTCCGTCTGTGAGATCTCATTCAGGCTGCGCTCTCTCTCCGACCGAAGCTGGTTCAGATCCTGGGCACCGGCAAGGACCGGGCTTAAAAAGAAAATCAGAATTATAACCAGCTTGATCTTCATCAGTTTCTTCAGAAATAATCAAAATTAATGATCAATTTATCTTTTATCTCACGGGTAACAATATTAATCTCCGCGTTATAATTATGGGATTCATCCAATCCGTTTATCTCGATCTTCTTAATCTCATTATCCTTGGTGAAATGATAAAGTGCCTTGGCCGCCCACTGTCCTTTACTATCTTTGATCAGGATCTCGTTGATGCCTTTTGTATCGGGATTAATCCTGAATTGTGCCAGATACCCGTTTGTCAGCTGGTTTTCTTCGATTTCAGGCTTCCAGGTCACCCAAACCGATTCGTCTTTCCGGCGAATGGTCATATCGGCTGTGATGGCCTGAATCGTATTTCCTGATGATGTAAACAGGCTTTGTGTCAAAATGCCCTGCAAAGCCTTAAAGTCGAGGGCATATCCCGAGAATTCCTCCACCAGTTTCCAGTCCCCTTTTTCCTGGATCTTTAATAGCTTCGAGTACATCCACACGCTGTCGGGGCGGGCAAGGATGCGGCCCAGTTCAATTCCTATGGATGAACGCAGGGATACCCAGATAATGCTGTCCTTCACCATTTTCAAGGTGCCCAGAAAGGGTATCTTTTCTTCGTCCATCTGAGCCCTTCCCGTGTAGCGGAATTCAAGATACCTGCCGGGTTCCGTGGCTTCAAAAACCGACCGCACAAGCTTCTCATCCTCAGTACGTACCGGAGCCGTTTTTACCGTCTTTTTAGTCAGGTGGCATCCGTCCAGGCCTGTTACAACAATCATAACGATGGCGATATCAATACAATATCGCATTCCTGATCTTTTCATTTGCCAATCCCTTTTTCAATCTTTTGACTGATCCCCTCTGAAGTTTCTCCCTTTTCCCGGGCTTTGATCCATTGCTCTCTGGCTGCATCCGGCATTCCATTCATGTACAGGATGTCCCCATAATGCTCCAGTACTTCCCCTGATGGTTCCTTATCCGCAGCCATAACTTTTTTTATGGGTTCAAGAGCTTTGCCGTACTCCTTTCGAACAAACAACACCCATGCATAGGTATCAAGATAGGTCGGGTTATCTTTCTCTTTGGCGATGCATCGTTCAATCATCTCCAATGCTTTGTCCAGATCCCGGTTTTCGAGGGCAAGATAGTAACTGTAATTGTTCAGCACCAGAACATTTTCCGGTTCCAGCCCAAGGATCATGTCGTAATTCCGGAATGCCTCGGCTGTATTACCGGTACGGTATTGAGCCTCTCCGAGCGAGATGTAGAATTGCTTGGTGATCTCCGGATTCTGACCGGGATAGGTCAATCCTTTGTTCAATGTTGACACCGCTGTAGCATAATCCTTTTTTGTGATAGCAGCCAGACCTTTGAACAAGTAAAATAACCCCTGTGATGGAAATGTCTTAATTGCCTCATCGCTAACCTGGTACATCCTTTCATAATCCTCTTTCTGGTTCAGGATGAACAACAAATTCTGCCAGACCAGGAAATCGCCCGGATTGGTTTTTGTCAGTTTGAAATAGATGGGTTCCGCTTCATCCAGGCGCTCTTCAGAATAGAGGTAATTGGCATAGAGGGCATCCACCCCCGGCTGTCCTTTATCGGTTTCATACAGGATTTCGATGAGCCTGATAACGGAAGCATCGAGCTTGTCCTGCTGTTTCTGGTCATTGATGAGCTGTTGCACAATCTCCAGTTTGATCATCGGATTTACATCCGTCGACCGGAATCCCCGGGTGAATTCTTCCAGTGCCTCTTCTTTTTTACCAATCTTATAATAGAATTGGCCTAATGAATAGCTTACGGCAGGATTGTCAGGATTCTCTCTTTTCAGAATATCATATTGTTCCAGGGCTTTTTCATTTTGCCCGTCAGTCCCGTATGATTCTGCAAGAACTCCTCTGAGTTCGAAATCCTGCGGATTCTCACGGATCCACTTTTCCAGTACCCTGATACCACTTTTTTTGTCACCTGTTTCTTCAAATACATCCCTGAGCCTGACAATGCTCCATCTCTTCAGCCTTTCTGATTTCCCCAGGCCTTTTAGCTTTTTTATGGCTTCACCATAGAGTTTCGACTGCACCAGCATCTCAATTTCCCCGGTCCTGTAAGCATCCTCATCCGGTAAGCTCTTTTGCAGCTCTTGATAAACGGGAATGCATTCTTCGAATTTTCCGAGTCGTGCCAGGCATTCGATCAGGATCTGGCCATACCATTTGTTCTTTGTATCGCGTTTCCATGCATTCCTGGCATACCCCGTTGCACCGGCAAAATCGCCTTTCATGGCATACAGGTTCGCCAGTTCATAATAAGCGTCCCCTTTGTCAGAATTCATGCCGATGCATTTCTGAAAGAAGGAAATGGCTTCGTCCGGATTTCCCAACATCTTGGTTCTTAAACCCTCGGCAAAATAAAAGGTATATCTTGCATCCGGGGAAGAAATCGTATCGGGCATAACCTGAACCTGCCCAACCGCGGTAATCCCCCCAGCCATCATCACAACCCCAACCAATATACTTCTAAAGTTCAAAATCTTTCTCCTTTCTCCTTCCTACTTTATCCTTCACTTGTGTCCCGTGTGCCCGAAGCCCCCTGCTCCCCTCTCCGATTCCTTAAGGCTCTCAACCACATCCCACTGCACGGTCTCATGTCGTGCTATGATCATCTGGCAGATACGTTCACCATCCTCTATGACCGCGTCTTCACCCGAAAGATTTATCAGGATAATTCCTACCTCACCGCGATAATCGGCATCGATGGTTCCCGGGGTATTGAGAACGGAGACGCCCCGTTTCAGTGCCATTCCGCTTCTCGGCCGGATCTGTGCCTCAAAACCTTTGGGAAGTTCGATAAACAGTCCTGTTGGTATCAGTTTACGCTCCAGCGGTTTAAGGGTTACCGGTGCATCCAGGTTCGCCCGGATATCCATGCCCGCCGAAAATTCCGTGCTGTATGACGGCAGGTCATGCCTCGAATGGTTCACGATCTTCACCTTCATATAACGTATATCAGGTTTAATAATTACTTGCATTACTTTCGAAAACGGGCTCTGACCTGACCGATCACCGAGCGGAGCAGTTTCCTTTCACCCCGGGCGATAATGCCGGTAAACAGCAGGAACAACAGGGTATTTAATGACAGGCGCAGCCAGAGAGCATCGGGGCGCAACAGCCAGGAGATCGCATAAATGCCGGCTGCCAGCAGGATCCAACCTACCAGCCTGCCGGTCTCATAGGGGATCGGGTATACTTTCCGGCCCCAGAAATAGGAGATCACCATCATCACCAGGTAACAGGCGAGGGTCGCGAGGGCGGATCCCATGTATCCGATTTCCGGGATCAGGATAACATTAAGCCCGATGGTCACAGCTGCGCCGACGCCTGCCATCAGTGCCGCATAGCGTGTTAGATCCTTGATTTTATACCAGACCGACAGGTTATAATAGATCCCCAGGAACAGGTAGCCCAGCATTACGATGGGAACGATAGCAAGCCCACCCCGGGTTGCAGGTCCCAATAAGTATTGAAACAGATCGATATACAAGGTAGTGCCCAGGCAGATCACGAGCCCCGACAGGATAAAATACTTCATCACCATGGCATAAGTCTCCTTCGCATCTTTCTGATCAGAGACATTGAAAAGGAAAGGCTCGAATGCATAGCGGAACATCTGCGTGAAAAGGGTGATCAGTATGGCAAGCCGGTAGCTTGCTGAATATTCACCCACCATGTCCTGGGCCTGGTCCGGATCGGGCCAGAGAAATTTGAGCAGAATCTTATCCCCCGAATCATTGATCGATCCGGCCAGTCCGACGATCACCAGCGGGGCCGAATAGAAGAGTATTTTTTTCATCAGTTTCGGATCGAAAGCGAATCTGAGACTTCTGAACTCGGGCAGGAGAAGCAACAGCATGACGGCGCTGGCGGCCAGGTTGGATATGAACACGTAACCCACACCGATTTCCGGGTTATACAGCCAGGCGGGCAGGTCTCCGGTCTTTTTCTGAATGGCCGGGAATATCCCAAGGAAAAGAAAGACAATCACCAGATTGATCACCACGTTCAGCACCTTCAGAACGGCGAAACGCATCGGCCTCTCTTCCTGTCGTATCTTGGCAAACGGGATCAGAGTGACGGCATCCAAAGCAATGATCCAGGCAATCCACCGGATATATTCCGGGTGACCCGAATATTTCAGCATATCAGCTATCGGCCGGGTCCACAGGGTAACCGCCACCAACCAGAGGATGGTCATGATCAGGATAAATCCGAACGTGTGCGAAAACACCTTCCGGGAATCCCCTTCCAGTTTTGCATGGCGGAAATATCCGGATTCCATTCCGAACTCGATGACTACCAGTACAATGGCAACCTCAGCATAAAGCTCGCTTAGGATGCCGAAGCCTTTGGTCCCCAGCAAATAGGTATAAAATGTGGTAAGTAACAGGTAATTCAGGACCCTCGGGAGGATGCTCCCGAGCCCGTAGATCATGGTTTGTCCTGCAAGCTTCTTAACCTGGTTCAATTGACCCGCTGTTTAAACGGTCAAATTTAATCAGAATCTAGATAGTTTCACTGAGCACATCATCCATTGATACACAGGGCATACCGCCTAGGATTTTGCATCCGTTACCGGTCACGGCCAGCGAATCTTCAATCCTTACCCCGAATTTACCGTACAGATAGAGGCCCGGTTCGTTGGTAAAGGTCATACCGGCACTCATTTTCAATGGATTATCCTTAACCAGGTAGGGATATTCATGTGTTTCCATGCCAATGCCATGACCCAGGCGATGGGCAAAATATTCATATCCGGAGCCAAATCCTCCCTTTTCCATTTCCCTTCGTGCAGCCTGATCCGCATCCCCGCATACGGCCCCGTCTTTGATGGCTCTGAATGCGGCTTGCTGCGCATTCCTGACCGTATCCCCAGCTTTTTTAAGTTCGTCGGAGGGTTTGCCAAATACGACAGTCCGGGTAACGTCAGACTTGTAGCCTTTCACCGAGCAGCCTCCGTCAACAAGCACCACATCACCTTCCTGTAGGTTTCTCACCTGCCTGGTTCCGTGGGGAAAGGCAGCGGTGAAACCAAACATGGGGCCTCCGCCGCCGCTGGCTCCCAAATCGGTATGGGCCTGACGGATGATCTGGCCAAGCTCGCCGGTTGTCATGCCTTCCCGCAATTGTGAAAATCCTTTTTTATAAGCCAGTTTTGTGATCCGGTTGGCAGTATCCATAATCTCAATCTCCTTTTCGGATTTAACCGCCCGAACGGGTTCCGTTACCACAGCCCCGTCCACAACCCGGAAGCCCCCGGCTTTTCTCATTCCTTCGTTTACAAAACTCCGTGCGTTTGGATCAATACCGATTTTTCCTCCCTGACGGCCGATGGATTTCAGATAATCCTTAAACAATCCGTAGGGATTTGTGTGTTCTTCCCAAACACGTATATCGTTTCCGAAGGCAATCACCTCTTCAGCTCTTGCTTTTTCAAAAGCCGGGCAGATCCATACCGTTTCGGCATGAGGGCTCAAGAGGCAACCAAACACCCGCTCGCTGAGCCACCAGTTAATATTCATAAAATACAAGAGGTTCGCACCTCCTTCCACAAACAGGGCGTGAATCCCCATCTGATCCATCCTTTCGCGGGCTTTGTCCTGCCGGGCAAGGAAATCTTCACGGGTAAAATCGGGCAGGTTTTTCGTCAGGTCTTCAACCGGATGAGACAGTAATTCCTTTTCATCCCGTGAATAGGAGAATGCCCTCGCCCCTGCGGCAACACCCAGCCCCGACAAAGCAGCCGTTTTGAGAAATCCTCTCCGGGTTTTCATGATTTCTTATTAATTTGAGATTAAAGTACAACTAATTTTATACTCTGAAAAGGTCTGACAGCATGCCGTCGGAACGGAACCAGGCGGACCGGTCGAACACCAGTTTCCCGTCGAGGATAAGCAAATCACCCCTGCGAATGGCATTTGCGGATGATTCCAGTAATCTCCTTCGCTCCTCTTCTCCATAATGCTGGCCATAATCATCCAGGTCAATTCCTTCGGATGTCCGCAGGCGTGTCATGAGGTGTTCGTTCACCCTCATGTTGTCATCCAGCATTTCTCCTTCAGGTTCTTTTTCGTTATCCACCAAATCCTTCCAACCGGGTATGCTTCGCGGATTCCAGTGCCGCTCCCTGCCATTGAAAGAATGTGCCGAAGGGCCCAGCCCCAGGTACCCGGCGCCCGACCAGTATTTTGAATTGTGCCGGCTGATCTCTCCGTTGCGGGCAAAATTGGATATCTCGTACTGTTTGTATCCGAATCCCTCCGTCAGTTTCAGCAACAGCAGATATTGCCTGTAACTGTCATCCTCCGGAACCTCAATCAGGCCGCCTTCATTCTTCCAGGCCGTAAACCGGGTACCCGGCTCGAAAGAAAGATGATACGCCGACAGGTGGTTGGCGGGCAGTTTTGCTGCCTGCCGCATATTATCTTCCCATTGATCCATGCTCATACCGGGTATGCCATAAATCAGGTCTATACTGATCCTGGCGAAACCGGCATCGCTTGCCATTCGTACCGCGAGTTCCGCCTGCCGGGCATTATGTCGCCGGTTCATCAAGGTAAGATGTTGATCATTAAATGATTGGACACCTATACTGATCCTGTTGAATCCCAACTTGTTATACTGGCGCAACACTTCCGGATTCAAATCATCCGGGTTTGCTTCAAGAGTGATCTCTGCATCGGATGCAACAGAAAAGCAGGTGTTGACGGATTCCATTATTTCATATAGTTCCCCAACCGGGAGCAGTGTGGGAGTGCCTCCTCCAAGATAGACGGTATCTATATTCCTATCTGTCAAATAATCCGGTCGGATTTTCATCTCCCGGGACAGAAGTGCGGAAAATCCCCGGATATCCTCTTGCCCGGTTACTGAATAGAAATCACAGTAATGGCATTTGCTCCTGCAATACGGGATGTGTATGTAGATGCCGTTCACCGCTTTTTTCTTACTATTGTGTTACCGATTTTCCGTATTAATGATACGAAAGTTATTCATCATAAGCTTATCCTGGGCTGTCCTGATCCTGATACTGTGTGCGATCCCGGGAAACGATCTGCCTCAAAGCCGTCTTTTCACCATTCCAAACTTCGATAAGATCGTTCATGCCTGTCTCTATTTCCCGCTGGCTTTTCTCCTGGGCGCCGAGTTTGATCTTTCAAAAAAAACATGGTTAAAACTAACAGGCCCGGTACTGACTATGTTAATTGTTGGCATATATGGCGGCAGTATTGAAATACTGCAGGATAAACTTTTTGTGAACCGATCGGCGGATTTGGATGATGTTCTGTTTGACCTGATCGGTGGATTGGCCGGACTGGCTGTTTTTTATCTTTTTTTCCGGCCGTTTATCCAGCGCCTTTCCACCCGGAAAAAACAAGATTAAACTAATAGCCTCTTTTTTTCCACATCTGCTGGAACGACTCTTTTGCAAAAACCAGCGGTTCCCTCCTCGGGCCCCAGACTTTTATCCCAATACTGGTCATGGCTTTGTTTTTCCATTTCGGGCTTACTTTTTCAAGTTTTTTTCTCTTCAGCATCATCAGCTTGTAATTTTTGAAAAAGAAACGCTCGATTCCCATGCTGTCGGAATTCATTACGATCTTATTCCGGTTTTTGAGCAACAGTTGATGCAGGGGTATTCTGACGGGACAGTTATCCGTACATTTCCCGCACAGGCTTGAGGCAAAGTTGAGGAATCCTGCATCCCTTGTTTCATCCATGTACATGGAAATCACAGATCCTATAGGTCCCGTGTACGTGGTCTGATAAGCATGTCCGCCGATATTCTTGTATACCGGGCATTCATTCAGGCAGGCACCGCAGCGAATGCATTTAAGTGCAACTTTCATTTCCGGATCTTCAAACAGCCGTGTCCTGCCCCCGTCAAACAGGATTATTGCCATCCTTTCCGGCCCGTCGGCCTCCATATTTTTTCTGGGACCCGATAACAGGGTATTATAAGCTGTTATTCTCTGACCGGTTCCATGAACAGCAAGCAACGGCCAGAAAAGATCCAGGTCGTCCAGCTGCGGGAGCATCTTTTCAATGCCTGCAATCACAATCAGTGTTTTAGGCCATGAAAACGTTAGCATCCCGTTTCCTTCATTCTCCGTGAGGGCAACCGATCCTGTTTCGGGTATGTAAAAATTTGCACCCGTTATTCCCATTCCCGCGGCCATGAATTTTTCACGAAGGAACTTACGGACGAAAGCCGTTATTTCGGGTGGCTGCGCCCCGGGTTCCATACCGAATTTCTCATGGAAAAGGGCAGCCACGTCCTCTTTCGATTTATGCATGGCCGGGGTAAGTATATGGTATGGTTTTTCACCGGCCAACTGAACGATAAACTCACCCAGGTCGGTCTCAAAGGATTGAATCCTGTTCTTTTCCAAAAAGCCATTCAGTTCAAGTTCTTCAGACAGCATGGATTTCATTTTGACAACCAGCTGTGTATCCTCACTTTTTACGATCCCACCGATGATCTTTAACGCATCCTTTGCCTCCGCAGCCCAATAAACCTCACAACCGTTTCCCCGCGCGTTCTTTTCAAACTGATTCAGCAGGGATTCAAATTCCTGCAGACAATAATCTTTTATTAAAGAAGCCTGATCACGGGCGTTTTCAATATCCTTATAACCGCTTTTACCGCTCTCATAAGCCTTATCATATTGTCCGATATTATGTTTGATCACGCGGCGATGCTCCTGATCAAAGGCAACCTGTTCCGATTTCGTCTTAAATGCCTTTTCTCTGTTTTCCATTTCTGATCAATGAGGTATGGGAATTTTTTGAATCCGCCCCAGGTGTCTTCCGGCTTCAAAATCAGTATCCAGAAAGACCCTGACAATATTGATTGCTTCCGATGGAACCAGGAACCGCGCCGGGAGTGCACAGATATTCGCGTCATTGTGACGTCGCGCCAAAGAGGCGATCTCGCGGTTCCAACAGATTGCAGAACGTATGCCCGGATACTTATTGACAACCATATTGATTCCGTTCCCGCTTCCGCACAAGCTAATCCCGATGTTACATCTCCCTTCGGAAACACCTCTGGCCAATGGATGTGCAAAATCAGTATAATCACAAGGCTCAGCGGAATGGCAGCCAAAATCAGTAATAGCATATCCTTCATCCTTTAACCAATTAAGGATTACTTCCTTTAGCTTGAATCCCGCATGATCCGATGCCAATCCGATCCGTATTAAACTGTTTTTTTCCACAATCGGTCACTTTTAATTAACAGCCTTTAAAATCCATTCAGAATCAGGCCAAAGGTAGTTATTTACCTTTGAATCTTTTCTGAATCATTTACCAGGTCTATAGCTAACTATCAATATATCAGAATATAAAATAAAAATCAGGTTATGAACAATCCTGTTGAATATAAGCTCTTAATTTTTATCATTATTCACTTGACTTTTTCATTCTGACATCTATATATATTTTTTTACCGAAAATACAAGAAGATAATTTGACCAGATAAATATTTCTATTCACTCGGTTATTCACAGTTAAAAAAGTCTGTCCTTCCGATCCGGAAAAATAAACATGTTGTTAATTTCTTCAACACAGCTTTGCTGTTGAACGGTTTATCTAAATTTGTGCTGTTAATAACGGGTTTATTGTTGTTTGGCAATCTGGTTTGAGTATTGATATCTAACTTATCAACACTATTAACAGAATATTATAATCATCAGATAGAGATTAATATTAAAAGAATATAATAATGATAAGAAACTTACTGGTCACGGGTTGCTTGCTTATCATTGCGGGTTGGGGTCTGAAGGCTCAGGAAAAGTTATCCGACGGATATCAGAAGTTCTTTTACGGAAACGGTCAGGTTTCCAGCGAAGGTACTATAAGAGAAGGTAAACCTGACGGTAAGTGGATATCTTATTATGTAAACGGAACCGTGAAATCGGTTGGCATCAGGACCAATTTTGAGCTTGACTCGATTTGGAACTTTTATGACGAGAAAGGAAATCTTGTTGATCAGATCAATTATCTGGCTGGTAAAAAGAGTGGTTATCATACCCGGTATCAAATCATAAGCATCAATAATTCAATCCATCCGGAAATTTTGTTTAAAGAGCTGTATGTTGATAATGTCAGGCAAGGATTATCATGGTATTATGATAAACAGGGAAAGCCCGAACGCGCCGTAAGGTACAAGGATGGTAAAAAGCATGGCCTGGTGCGTGAATTCCGCGATACCCTGGAACAGGTTGTTTATAAATATCATAATGATTTTCTCATTGATCGTGAGTTTGTCAACCAGACTGACGGCCGGGGACTGAAACAGGGGGTCTGGCGCGATTATTTTGACAATGACAATATCCGGATGGAAGCCAATTACAAGAACGGGCAGCTGAACGGCTATTACCGGGAATATAACCAGTCGGGGAAAATGCTGGTTTCAAAGTTTTACGAGAACGGTGTGCTGATCGAGCAGGGTGAAGGTGATGAGATCGCGGCTGAAATCAGAAATCAGTATGACAGTGAAGGAAACCTGGTCGCCAGCGGGAGTTATTTGAACAACATCCCGGTGGGTGTTCACCGGAAATATTCGGCCGACAAGACAAAAGTGACGGTTCAGGAATTTGATAACAGTGGCCAGGTGATGTCGGAAGGGATGACCACCGACAAGGGCATCAAGGAAGAATACTGGAAATTCTATTACGCCGGAGGACAGGTGCGGCTGGAAGGGGGGTATAAGGATGATAAAAGGAACGGAGTGTGGAAATTTTATTTTCCTGACGGCAAGCTCGAACAGACCGGGAGCTATCTGAACTCGATGGAGGATGGGCTTTGGACCTGGTACTATGAGAACGGGACCTGCCGGAGGGAAGAGAATTATATACGTGGCCGTGAGGACGGATCGTCTGTGGAATATGATGAAAACGGAACCGTGATCGCCCGGGGTGAATACATTGAAGGACAGGAAGAGGGAGAATGGTTTTACCTGTCGGGCGACATGAGTGAGAAGGGATCCTATAAGTCCGGTTTGAAGGACGGGATCTGGCGGCAGTATTATGCCGATGGAACACTGAAGTTCGAAGGGGCTTACATTCAGGATAATCCGGATGGCAAGCATACATATTACCATGAGAACGGAAAAATCAAGGAGGAGCAGTTTTACCGGATGGGAATGAAAGAAAAGACCTGGTGGGTTTTTGACGACCAGGGGAACGTGGTGATTTCCTATGTTTATAATAACGATGTCCTGATCCGGATCAACGGGATCAAGGTCAGCTCCGAAATGGACGAGGGCCACTGAGGTACCCAAATAGTTACGGTATCGGTTTGTCCTGATTAATTCCTAATTTTGCCTACGTTTCGGGTAGTGTTTATGGACAACAGCGGAAAAACAATTTTGCTTGCTGAGGATAATATGCTGAATCAGCGGCTGATGGAAGTCAGCCTGCGGCGTTTCGGCTTTCCTGTAGTCGTGGCAAACAATGGTGTTGAGGCTGTTAACCTGTATGAAGCCAATCCCGAGAGTTTCTGCCTGATAATCATGGATATTATGATGCCGGTGATGGATGGATGCGAGGCAACCGAAAAGATCCGCAGTTTTGAACAGAACCGTAATTACCGGGTACCAATCATCGCGCTTACGGCCAATACCTTAAATAATGACCGCGACCGGTGCCTGGCATTGGGAATGGATGATTATCTTGCCAAACCCCTGAATCTTGAATTGCTGAATCAGGCTTTCCGGAGACTGGGGATAATTATTTGAGTTATGCCGGAATCTTTAGAATTAAGGAATCCATTTTTCAGGGAAGAGGACAAGGAGATCGAACAGCAGCTCAGGCCTGTTCAGTTTGCCGATTTCTCAGGCCAGGACAAGGTCATTGAAAACCTCCGTGTTTTCGTGAAGGCCGCCAGCCTCCGGGGAGAAGCCCTCGATCATGTTCTTCTGCACGGCCCTCCCGGATTGGGCAAAACCACGCTTTCCTATATCATTGCCAAGGAGCTGCAGGTTGGGATGAAAATGACCTCCGGGCCGGTTCTCGACAAACCGGGTGACCTGGCCGGACTCCTCACTTCCCTTGAGAAGGGTGATGTTCTGTTTATCGATGAAATACACAGACTTTCGCCGGTGGTGGAGGAATATCTATACTCCGCCATGGAGGATTACCGGATTGATATTATGATTGACAAGGGACCGGGTGCACGGTCGATCCAGATCGATCTCAATCCGTTTACCCTGATTGGCGCAACAACCCGTTCGGGCTTGTTGACCAGCCCGTTACGTGCACGATTTGGAATAACCTGTTATCTTGAATATTACACGAAAGAGGTTCTCGACAGGATTGTCAGAAGATCAGCAAAGATTCTCGGTGTTACAATATCTGATGATGCGGCCATTGAGATAGCCAGAAGGAGTCGCGGAACGCCGAGAATAGCCAATGCACTGCTCAGGCGTATCAGGGATTTTGCCCAGGTGAAAGGAGACGGGACCATTGAGATCGGGATCACCCGGCATGCCCTGGGGGCTTTGAACATTGATGCGCACGGACTGGATGAAATGGATAACCGGATACTTTCAACCATAGTCGACAAATTTTCAGGAGGACCGGTAGGTCTTTCGACGATATCGGTTTCGGTTGGCGAGGAGCCGGGGACTATTGAGGAAGTATATGAACCCTTCCTGATTCAGGAGGGCTATCTCAAGCGCACACCAAGGGGACGCGAGGCGACGGAAAAAGCTTATATCCATCTCGGGAAAGCAGGCGCCTCTTCGAAGACCCGGTTATTTTGAAATTAAATTTTTAAATTTTTCTGATGAAACGTTTGCCGCTGATTCTAACCGCGATTACCATTATTGGATTATCAATTACCCTGATATTCAGCCTGGACAATAAACCGGTTTCTCCAAAGCCGGTTGAAAATATCAACGAGGACGAAGAAAAGCATCGCCAGAGACAGGAATGGATCGAACAGATGCACCGGGCCGCCCCGGGAACCGACTGGCGGGAAATGGACGAGCAATCAAGGGAAGAGTTGTACACCAACCGGCTTTCCGCTCTGCAGGCTTTTGCGCAGTCGCACAGGCAGAAATCAGAAAACAGGGAATCATTCGGTGACGGGATGCTCACCGGTACCTGGCATGAAAAAGGGAGCAACAACTTGAGCGGCAGGGTCCATTGTGTGGATGTTGATTTCGTGAACAATAAGCTGTATGCGGCATCCGATGGCGGACAGGTGTTTATCGGAACCCTGGATGGCGAAGAGTGGACCTCAATATCAGATCCCTACCGGATAGACAACATCCAGTTTATCCGGGCATTCCCGAATGCAAACGGAGGAACCCGCATTCTGGCCGCGAATCACAGAGTACGGATGAACTATACCGATGACAACGGGATTACGTGGTTAAAGAGCGACGGGATATCGACTTATTACAAGGATTACAACCTGCTGAGAGTCGTAAGCCAGAACGATGGAACCCTGTATATGCTTATCTATAAATCGGATTATCTTTCACTGTTCCGGTCAACTGACCTGGGTACTACTTTTTCCAGGCTGATGCGGTTTGCGGGATCGGAAGACAGCGATATCTGGACCGATCGTTTCGGAAAGGACACCCTTTACCTGATTGACCGGGATAAAGTTTATAAGCTGGCCGATTCGGCCAACCTGCAGAGGATCGCAACGGTTCCGGTTAATTTTACGGTATCCAATATTGACCAGATTCAATTTGCCGGCACCCGTATCGGCTCTGTCATGCACCTCTATTGCATGTACCGGCTCAATGATGAAAGTACCTGCCGTTTCTACGGCACCGATGACGATGGGATCACCTGGCGTTCACGGGGCGAAGGAACAGATGGTCCGTTCATGTCGAACAGCTTTGGGATTTCAACTACAACTCCGAGGTTACTGGGCTTTGGTGGAATGGAAGCCCATCGAAGCGAAAACGGCGGGCCTACCTGGGTATCGGTTAACGGATGGGGTGAGTATTACGGCGATATGCTCCATAAGCTGCATGCCGATATTCCGGAAATTGAATTTTTCAAGACGCCCGATAACCGCGAAATTGTCTATATCAGTACCGATGGCGGGACCTTCCTTTCATCCGACGGGATGAAGACTGTTACGAATGTTTCGCTTAAGAATCTGAATATCAGTCAATACTATACAACCTTTACCCACCGGACTAATAATGACATTATTTATGCGGGTGCGCAGGACCAGGGTTTCCAGCGTTCAAAAGAGGAGAATGACGGGACGGTTGCTTTTGAGCAGACCATAAGCGGAGATTACGGTCATATCGTGTCCGGCGACGGAGGGGCTTCATTGTGGTCCGTTTATCCCGGCTTTGTGTTGTATTATCCGGATGCGACCAACAGCAACAGCCTGACAACCTGGGATTTCAAGGGGAAAAATCATTACTGGATGCCTCCGCTGATGGCTGATCCGTATGTACCTACGAGGTGTTGGATCGCCGGAGGTACTATGACCACCGGGAGCCACCTGTGGTTACTGGAGTATAAGAATGGCACCATTGTGCATACCGAAATGCCGGATGATTTCGGCGGCACGAATCAAAGCTATATTTCGGCCATGGCCTTTTCGCCGATCAACCGTGATTACCGGTATGTGCTGAACGGGGACGGCAAATTCTTCTATTCCGGTGACCGGGGAACTACCTGGACGGCTTCCGCCAGCACAGGTCCGGGATCGCACTATTTCTACGGCAATGCCATTGTCCCCTCGCCGCGCGACATCAACACCATCTACCTGGCCGGCAGCGGATATTCCGGGAGTTCCGTCTGGGTTACCCACGATGGCGGTGAGACTTTTGTACCGATGAACAACGGCCTGAAAAACACGCTGATTTTTGAAATGGTCAGCAATGATGACGGATCCCTGCTTTTTGCAGCTTCTGAAATTGCGCCGTGGGTGTATATCAAGGCCATTGACAAATGGTTCGACCTTTCGGGAACCGCCGCTCCCCAGCAGACGTGGTGGTCGGTGGATTATGTACCCTCCCTGAAGACTGCCCGTTTCGGAACCTACGGAAGGGGCATCTGGGACTTTAAGATCGAATCATTCAACGGCATTGAGGACATTATAGCCGGAAGCGGAGATTTCAGCGTTAATGCCTATCCAAATCCCTTCAGCGACCTACTGTCGGTTTCAGTGAACCAGGCCATTTACGGAAAAACAACCATTAAGCTTACAACGATCAACGGAAAGGTTGTGAGCACCCGGGTTATTCCAGAAGGTCTCAGTCCCGGCAGCCCCGTATCGATCGATGCGACAAGGATGGCGGCAGGGACGTACTTGCTGACTTTACAAGGAGCTGGGGGAGAGAAGTGCTCCAAAGTGGTGATAAAAGAATAGTTCGGCTGCGCCTCACGAAGAACTCGCTCCGCTCGTGAATAGCTCGCTAACGCTCGCGAATAATTCGGCTGCGCCTCATAAATAATCCTCGCTTTGCTCGGATGAATAAAAGCTTTGCTTTGAATTAATTCAGGCCGAAGGCCTCATTCGCGACCGAAGGGAGCTATTCACGAGCGGAGCGAGTTCTTCGTGAGCGTTAGCGAGCTTTTTGGGAGCGGAGCGACCATTGGTCCATCTGCTCCATTATCTGCTTCCGCAGTTCGGCGATTCTCTGGGTATCGGGATTATTGTGTTTTGTATGCCACGTCCAGCGGATGCGGGAGCGCCATTTGCGGTTCCAGAACATGTAATGGAGCATGAACACGCCGGCCGGGAGCAGGGTGAGAAGGATGCCAAGCCAGATCCACCAGGTTTTAAATATCAGTCCTATTATCAGGGTATATAAACCATAGCTCAGCGGCATCATGACGGCCATGCTGATCACATAAGCGGCGGTGGCGCGGAACTGGGGATCCTTGAACAACTTACGGGATAAGATGGCCGGGACCCGGAACAGGTGATAATTGGTGGCCAGGGCATAGAGATGAAGCGGGAAGCAGAGTCCTAGCAGGATCGTCTCGACGAGCAAGCCACCTAGGGTATAAGGCTCATGAGCGGGAATATGCTCGCGGAAATTGTATTTTTTCATCAGGATGCGGTACTCGGTGACCCGCTCATTAATCAGGGCAATGCCTTCAGGATCGGATTCCCTCAGGCTGCCGATCATGCGGATCATCGCCTTGTCGCCGTCAAATTTGTGGAAAAGGGTCCTTCCGGGCAGCTTCCGCAACTGGCGGAACCGTTTGCCATAGATCACCCGGAGGTCCATAACGGAATCATAAATATCCATCCAGGGGATCTCGATCATATGAGGCTCGATATTGATCCGGATCCGTTCGTTCAGTTCCCGCATGGCCTTACCGGGATCGCTCCTGTACACATCCTTCAGGTCAGCGATGGTGATCGGGTCTCCGTAGCTGATGGTAAGCCGGCCGCGGACATTATCGTAATGGGAATAGTCGATGCCGGCAGGTATGATTTTGAGGCCGAGCTTAAAATCGCACTTGTCTTCGGCTTCAAAGGCGATACGGGCCAGTCCCTTTTTCAACGGCCTGAAGAAGCGCTGTGCGTTGTGGTTGCCTTCCGGGAACAGGCAGATTGTATGACCGGAGCAGAGGATTTCCGTACAGCGTTTGAAGAGCTCCTGGTCTTTCTGCAGGTTCTCATAACCGTCGCGGATCCGGTAAACAGCCAACATTTTCAGGAAGTTGAGGATATTGGCAATGAATTTCTTCTTGAACATGTCGGCCCGGGAGAGAAAGACAGGCTGCTGTTTAAGAGTTGTAACGAACACCAGGGCGTCCATCAGGGCATTCTGATGGTTGGGAGCAAAGAGCAGCGGTTCGTTGGGTTTGAACTTTTCCAGGCCCCGGACTTCGGTCCTCCGGTAGAAAATATACTTATAGCTGAACCGGATCCAGGGCCTTCCAAAGAAATAGATCCAGGAGAATTTTTCGACTTTTTTCATGATGAAAAGAAGGGCTTACGGGCTGGAGTTTACCCCGCTAAAGCGGGGGGCTAACGGGCACACGGATTACATGTTGGAGATCTTCTTAAGGGCGGGAACGTCCATTATGCTGATTTTACGCCCGTGGAGCTCGATCAGACCATCGGATTTGAATTCACTGAGCAGGCGGATGACCGATTCGGTAGCGGTCCCGACCATATTGGCCAGTTCTTCGCGCGTGAGCGATATCTGCAATATTTTCTTCGTATCAAGTCCGAATGTATCCATCAGGATCAGGAGGATCTCAGCCAATCGTTCCCTGACCGTTTTTTGAGCGATATCAGTAATAAAATTATTGGCTTCACCCAGTTCACGACAGGTAAGCTGCATCAGCTGCATGGAGAAAGCCGCATTCTCTTTCACAAGCTGAAAGAGGTTTTCCGAGGGGATGAAACACAGCACTGCATCTTCGATCACTTTGGCAGTGGTACAGGCGAGCTCCTTGCTCAGGACCGACCGGAAGCCGATAATATCACCCTCCTTGGCAAAGCGGATGATCTGTTCTTTCCCGTCGATGCCCGTTTTATAGATTTTGATAATTCCGTTCTGAACGCAATAGAATCCATTGATCCTGTGACCTTCGTGATAAATGATGTTGCCCCGCTTATACAGGCTGCAACCCTTACCATAGTTGACAGATTCCAGTTCCTCCGGAGTCAGGTCCTTAAAGATCGAATGACCTTTCAGGATGCAGTCGTCGCAGACAGGAACGTGCTGAAGGTTTTTCATCTCCTCTCCTTAATGTTGTTGACATTCCACCGGACGTAAAAAACTGATAAAAATCAGATTTTTGCCCAATTCACAAATATATATAATTTCATTTACTGTATCTTTCTAAAAACCGACAAGATGAACAAAGAGATATCCGTAGAGTGGAAAGGTGACATGGCTTTTGAGGCCCATATAGATGGATTTTCGGTGATGATGGACGCAACTCCGTCCGCAGGCGGCAGGAGCCTCGGGCCGACGCCCAAGCCCCTGGTAATGGCCGCCCTGGGCGGCTGTACAGGCATGGATGTCATCTCGCTGGCCCGCAAGATGCGCCAGGAGGTGGAATCCCTGGAAATCAAGCTTCAAGGTACCACTTCCGATGAACATCCGAAGAGCTATCAGGCGATCCATCTGATCTATGTTTTCAAAGGAAACAACCTGGATCCGGAAAAGTTGCAGAAAGCGATCGACCTTTCGCAGGAGAAGTACTGTGCCGTTAGCGCGACGCTGAAGGCAGGGGTACTTATTACGTATGAGATAGTAATCCTGTAATAGCTCGGCTACGCCTCGCGAATAACTCGCTTCGCTCGTAAATGATTCGCTATCGCTCACGAATAACTCGCTATCGCTCGTGAAGAATACGCTTCGCGTATGAATAGTTCGGCTTCGCCTCACGAATGATTTTCGCCATGCTTGGATGAATTAATTCAGGCCGAAGGCCTTATTCGCGACCAAAGGGAGCTATTCACGAGCGTTAGCGAGTTATTCGCCGAGCGTCAGCGAGGCTATTAAAGCGCGCTGGAGAACTGTCTTAGAAACCGCACATCGTTCTCAAAGAGCAGCCTGATATCCTTGATGCCGTATTTGAGGAGGGCGATGCGTTCGATGCCCATGCCGAAGGCGAAGCCGGTGTATTCCTGGCTATCGATGCCCACATTTTCCAGTACGTTAGGATCGACCATACCGCAGCCGAGGATCTCAAGCCAACCGGTATGCTTGCAAAGGGCGCAGCCTTTACCGCCGCAGATGGTGCAGGATACATCCATTTCGGCCGATGGTTCGGTGAACGGGAAGAATGAGGGGCGCAGGCGTATCTGAGTATCGGGTCCGAACATCTCCTTGGCGAAGAAGAGGAGGGTTTGTTTCAGGTCGGCAAACGATACGTTGTGGTCGATATAGAGCCCTTCCACCTGGTGAAAGATGCAGTGCGAGCGGGCCGAGATGGCTTCGTTGCGGAATACGCGGCCGGGACTGATCGTGCGGATCGGCGGTTTCTGGTTTTCCATGACCCTCACCTGTACCGATGAGGTATGGGTACGGAGAAGAATATCCGGATCGCGTTCGATGAAGAAAGTGTCCTGCATGTCGCGGGCCGGATGTTCGGGCGGGAAGTTCAGAGCGGAGAAAACGTGCCAGTCGTCCTCGATTTCCGGACCCGTGGAGATCACGAAGCCGAGACGGGTAAAGATGTCGATGATCTGGTTGCGGGCCAGGGAGACGGGGTGCCTGGAGCCGAGCTGTAGCGGATCGCCCGGAAGGCTCAGGTCGAGGTTTGTGTCGGCCTTTATGGTTTTCTTCAGTTGCTCCTGGATGTTTTTTATTTTATTGAATGCCAGATTCTTAAGAACGTTCAGTTCCTGACCGATCACGCGTTTCTCCTGGGGCGCAACCTCCTTGAACTGTTCAAACAGCAGGGTGATATCGCCCTTCTTGCCGAACAGCTTGACGCGGAACTCTTCCACCTGTTCCGGTGTTGCTGCCGCAAAGGCCTCAACCTCAGCTATCAATGTTTTTATTTTGTCAATCATGTCTCTTGGTTTCTAAGTCTCTCGGTCTCTTGGTCTCGATTCACCTCACCCCCGGCCCCTCTCCCGCGCTCCCGTTGGTCGCGGGAGAGGGGAGTTTTGGACTCAGGTCTACTTTACTATGGTCATTGAAATGATCTTAATGTCGTTCTTTGGCAGGTTTGTAACAGTATCGCGGGGGGCTAAGCCTATTTTTTTCACGATGTCCATTCCTTCGGTCACTTCACCGAAAACGGTATACTGGTAATCAAGCGGCGGATACCCGCCAATTGTAGTATAGACGTTTTTCTGATCAGCGGTGAATTTTGGATGTAATCCGCCCTGTTCCAATCGTTCCAGCTCCTTTAAAGACCATAACCGGCCAGTAACAATATAAAACTGTGATCCGGAGGATTCTTTTTTCGGGTTATACTTGTCGGGCTGTCGTGCTGCGGCGAGGGCTCCACTTTTGTGGATATGGTTCGGTTTGAATTCAGCGGGAATGGTTTTGCCGACGGAATTGAGGCCGAGTTGCTGGCCCGGTTTGGCATTTTTCGAGTCCGGGTCACCGGCCTGGATCATGAATTCCGGGATCACGCGGTGGAACAGGACGCCATCATATACTTTCCTGGTAACCAGGTCGATAAAATTGTCCTTATGGATCGGGGTGTCGTCATAGAGAAGGATCGTAACGTCGCCCATCGAGGTTTTCATCTTAACCTTAGTCTGTTGTGCCTGGTTTACGCTCATCATGCCGATTGTTAGCAAAGCAGTTAGTAATAAAGCCATTCGTTTCATATTCATTCGATTTTCGGGCTGCAAGTTAGGAAATTTCCGTATAGGCTGATTTTTGGATTTTAGGTAAAAAGCCTATCTTTGCCCTCCACACCCACACCCACACCGACACCCACACCCGATCGAGATATTAGCTCAGCTGGTTTAGAGCGACCCGACTTGTCGGGAAGGTCACTGAGCGAATCCTCAACACACCCACACTCACACGCACACACAAACCCGCCTCCGAGATATTAGCTCAGCTGGTTTAGAGCGCTTGCTTGACAGGCAAGAGGTCACTGGTTCGAATCCAGTATGTCTCACAAAGAGAATCAAGGAGTTAGCAGATCGCTGACTCCTTCTTTTTTTATCTGGTTGCAGCAGGGTTGCAACATTTCTATAAATTAGATTGATTGTCGGAACATGATTTGCTTCGTTGTTTGGAAGAACGAGTTCTGTGCACCGACTGATGAAACACCCTCAGAATCTAATATTCCTATCAATGGTTCAACAATTCAAATATTAACAAGGGATTCGGTTCAGGTCTTCCTTATTAGCACTTTTATTTTGTCTTCCATCACTTTTATTTTCTCATTATCTAACAAATAATCCATTTGAGGGCTAAATGTTTCTGGATCATATTTAAAAAAAGTCCAGGATAATCCTTTGTCCCTTGAAACAGCCAAGTCTATTTCTTCATCTTTCATCGACTTTGTGCCTTGGCTTCCTGTTATAATTGTTCGATAAGAATAGATCAAATAAGTGGAATCAGAATAAAGAGATTGAAAATCAATACATTCGACCTCTATTTGTATTTGAGCATCCAAATAACGATTGTGCATTTCACGGAATCCAGCTTTAAAAATTTCTTTGATTTCTCCTAATGACTTTTCGCCATTATATACTTTGTCCCTCATAAAATAGTATACCGTGGGATCTGTAAGATCAATAGCTTCCATGAAGTGACCGTTTGTTAGTGAACGGACATACTTGGCAGCATCATTCTTCAGTCGTTGATACATGATGGTATCACTAAGCACTATATCGATTCGAATACTTGACTTCAACGCTGAGTCTTCGTTCTCTGACTTATTGCTTGCCATTTTGCATGACGCAACAACCATTAGAACGATCAAAAAAGTGATCTTTTTCATTTTTTATTCCTTCTTGAAAACAAGCTACCGATTCCTAAAAGCAGCAGAAGAACAACAGGACCAACAATGGTCCAAATAACAGCTCTACCAACCTCCCGTTTAACATATTCACATCCTGGTAATGATACCACAAGGGTGATTGTTATTATGATTGCTAAGGTGATAATTGGTTTTTTCATTTTGAAATTGCTGACATAACCAAGTTCCTAATAACGGTAGTAAACCACCACGCATGGACCAGATAAATTAAACACACCCTCTTTTATAGGTGAGAATGTTAAAGGTAATCGAAGTATTGAACTTCTTGATGTATAACCCATTATTATTCTTATTCCATTTCCAATTGCCATCGTAACATAGCCTGATAGCTTGGCATATTTTATTTAGATATTAATAAGGAACACATTTGTTGGAGACTAACCTAAAAGTTCCCACACTACCAGGCACACATTTGCCGATCTTGCTCGTCAGGGAAACGCTGACCTGTACAGTATCTCCAAGACCCTTGGCCATTCCTCTTTAGCTATAACCGAAAGGTATATCAAGGGATTTGATCAGGATGCAGTCGATGGAGTTGTTGACATTGTGAATAAGGGGATCGCTGCGAAAAATGGGTAACCCTCGTAATTAGTCGACCTGTTCACCGTCTGATTCTTCACTAGTGATAGAAACCACATCACAAACTGCCATGACCTTATGCCTACATTCTTCGCAATGCTCACAATGATCAATGATAGTCTGCTCGGGGACAGGCCCTTGGTGAAGTAGATAATCTACATATTGTCCGATTTCGTTTTCATCTAAGCACATACGCCGATTGATTTACCCAATATAGATGATTCTGGGTAGGTATTGTGGACAGTTCTATTCTGATTTTTTCTCAACTCCTTGATTACATGGAAGAAAAGTTTTACCTTTCCATTCGAACCGAGGGTCAGATTCTTGCAACCCGTGAGGCAGACGGACGTTGTACCTGAACTATTACGAATCATAACAATGTGTATTAACTGACTTAATCTGTGTAAAAAACTTCCAAGGTCATGAAAACGGTTTTGGCACTCATCATTGGAGCCATATCCTTATCGATATCCTGTGGATCTGACGAGGAGATTGTCGGTTTAACAGATTATACCCCTATCGGGAAGAATACAGAGATCGTAAAGCATCAATTCTACAGCCTTTCTTATTCTGAACCAGACGAACAAGCTGAATGGGTTGCCTATCTCCTGACATCAACAATGGCGACTGGATCGGTAGAAAGAGAGGATGATTTCCGGATTGATCCAATGGTGGCTACCGGATCAGCAACCCTTGAAGACTATAAAGGATCTGGATATGATCGGGGGCATTTGTGTCCTGCAGCCGACATGTCTTTCTCAGAAGAGGCCATGAGCGAAACTTTTTATATGTCCAATATGTCCCCCCAAGATCCCAGTTTTAATCGAGGTATCTGGAAAAGCCTTGAAGAGCAAGTTAGGAATTGGGCATCCCTGTATGACTCCCTCTATGTTATTACTGGCCCTGTTTTGACTTCAAATAAGGATACAATTGGACCCAATGAGGTTTCTGTACCGAAATACTATTACAAGGTTATTCTTGATTACTGTTTGCCGGAGATCAAGATGATTGCCTTTATACTGCCGAACGAGAAAGGTACAGGGTCGATTCAAGACTACGTTGTTTCAACCGACTCGGTTGAGAGCATAACGGGCATTGATTTCTTTCCAAAACTCCCCGATACTATAGAAGAGCAGTTGGAATCGACTCATCAATCCAATAGCTGGGAGCTTGGAGCCACACCCTTACGAACTCAAAATGTTCAACAAAAGTCATCTTCAGGATCGACTCAGCAATGCCTGGGAACAGCGAAATCAACAGGTTCTCGTTGTAAGAATGTAACCACCAATGCAAACGGTTATTGCACTGTACACCAGTATCAAGCCCCAGGATACTTTAAACCTCCTGCAACCGGTATTTCTCCCGATGGAAAATGTATGGCAACAACCAAAGCGGGAACAAGATGCAAAAGGAATGCAGAACCTGATAGTAAATATTGCTGGCAACATCAGAGATAGAAGAGACCATAAAAACGTAAGATGCACATGACTTCTTCTTCGAATAAAGACTCCTTGGGATTCATGAACCTCCTGATAATAGTCTTGTCGATCTATGTCTTACTGGCATTGATGGCAGATACTTTTTTCAAATTACCGGCTGAAGTATCTTCTCTGATTACCATCGTTGACGATATCATTTGTGTAATTTTTCTTTTAGATTTTGGTCTTCGATTTTACCAGGCAGAGAACAAATTACGATTCATGAAATGGGGATGGATTGACTTGGTATCAAGTATTCCGTTCATACCGATTATCAGAGCAGGTAGAATAGTTCGACTCGTCAGACTCATAAGGATTCTAAGAGCATTCCGCTCTGTTAAAGTTTTAATGAAACACATTTATAAAAGCCGGATCAAGGGGACAATGACCGTGGTTTGTATCATCACGATCTTACTCATAATCTTCGCTTCGATCTCTATTCTGATCGTGGAAACAGATCCAGCTAGTAATATCAAAACAGCAGGCGATGCTTTATGGTGGTCATTTTCTACCATAACCACAGTAGGATATGGCGATCGGTTCCCCGTTACCGTATTTGGTAGGCTTATTGGAGTAATCTTAATGTGTGCCGGAGTAGGCCTATTCGGAACCTTTACAGCGTATATTTCTACTTGGTTTATTCAAGGAAGGGAGAAAACAACTAATAGCTGAAACCCATAACAAACCGCTTACTATGAAAAGAATGACAATCATCCTCGTTTTCTTGTCTTTGGTGGCTACGGGTTATCCTCAATCAAAACAAGCCATGAATGCAAGAATTGACCAGCTTACTTCGCAAGTCGCTGAACAGAACGGCAATATACTGGTCCTAATTGAACAGAACAAGACTCTTGCTGATCAGATGCAATCTCTGGTGGCAAAAGTATCCTCATTGGAGACTTTAGTCCAAGCCTTATCCAAAAAGCCGACAGTAGAGATTATGGATATTTCCAACACTTCGACTCCGCCGACCTCAACTGCTACTCAGTCAAATGACCAACCAAAGAGATGTAAAGCAATCACAGCGGCAGGAACGCAATGTTCAAGAAATGCACAAACAGGTTCAGATTACTGCTGGCAGCACCAAGGAACGAGTGTGAATAGCAAGTCTTCTTCAGTTCCTACCTCATCCGGCACGTACAATGGTAAAACTATTTATACGGGCCCAAGAGGTGGGAAATACTATATAAATAAAAACGGGAATAAGACTTATATTAAAAAGTAGAATTAATCAATCCAAGATTGTTTTAATGCCCGACTTTTGCATTCTTTAATACTTATATCAGCCTCTAGCAGACATTCCTCAATAGTTTTCATCGGTTTAACGACATAAATCCACTCTTTCACTCCACCGTGATGAGAACAAGCCCCCCTTCCGGTTGCATTACTTTTCCATCCATCTTTACAAATGGCACCAATTACAACAATTTCTTTTGAACGCTCTTGTATGTAATGAGCCAAAGAATCTGTATTGACAGGTCCACGAACTTGGAATCCATAATACTTTTCTTTAATGTACTTTCGAGTCAGTTTTTCCTCATGTGCTAATCCTCGATAAGTCATCCCGACAAGCTCAATTAATATAAATAGAATCACAATAGATAGAATTGTCGAGGCAATCCCGAAGATAAGTTGTAAGATTAGACCCAAAGGTTTTTTCAATGAAGTAAACAACTTTTTCATGGTATCGATAAGGATAATTGACTATGGGATTCCAACTACCTGCATGTTACTGAGGTATAACACAATACTTAATCTCAAACTTTTAAAATAATCCCAGACCAGAGAAAGGTTTCTTGAGTAGAACAAGATATTTGAATCAGTATAAGGATATCTTCCAGCAAGCCCAGGAGGAAAAAACAGCCCTAAGACCAGATAAAAGGCAATTACAAGCTACCTAGTATGACATTCCCTACAGCAATAATAACAACCATCAACATTTGAATAATAATCTTTTGCTTTTTGGATTGCACTTCTACAATCAGGGTGCCAACCCAGGTCAATCCTATTCTCGATCAAAGGAAGATAGGAGCATGATGAACTGGTGTTATGAACCTCATGTTCACCAGTTGGCTGTGCTTGGCGATTAACACAATAGTTAGGCATAATTTCATTTGTTTAGAGATTAATAATAACTGTTAGTATAAACGAAGATTAAATGTAATGATAATCAACGAGAAAACCATTCTTGCAATCCAATTTAAGATGACGTCTAATTTGCCAGGAATTCGAGTACATAACAGAGATTTATGCAATACATAACTAAAAACAAAAACCAAGTATCAATAAATCAACAACAAGCACAAGAATATCTAGTCCAACAGTAAGATAATTAGGGGATTACGAAATAAAACTTGACAACCCTTGTTGATAAATGGATGTGAACGGGACAAACAGTTGACAATCAGTACAGTTACGGGTGATTTTGTTTATGTGTTAATAAAATAGGCTATTTGCCTTGTTGTATGTTAGGTAAATTTGTAAATGAAACAGGGCTAGTAGCTCGCGACCACCAGCCCTGAATCATTAGGGAAAAGATCCCTTAATGAAAAGTGACTTTTCAAAGGTAAAGTTTTCCCGTATTAATTAACAAACTTTTTTTCATCCATGATGGTTAAAAAGTCATGTGTAAAATCGGGAAATCCAAGCCCGCCCAAGGGAGCACTAGGTGTTCGTATCTTGAGAAACATTGGGGTGATCTTGAAGTATACCTTCTTGATCATGAACCTTTGGAAATCATAGGTTCGTAACAATTGTGGGAGGGGTTTTGTCCCCTCCCTTTTTGTTAGCTAGCATTTTATAAATCATAACGCTGACGGTCTCCACTTAATAAGCCTAGCTCTGAATCGTGTATACCATCCTGCAGACTGGGTCAGATTTGATCATTTCGACCAAAGCATCCGGATTCTCCTGAATCTATTCCATCCCCCTGATTGCCTTGATAAAAGAGTAACTAACCGAAGAGTCCCCTTCCTTCAGAGGCAACCATGAGATAGGATCGGATTGTCATTGATATTCAGGTTTCTGATTGAGCTTGAACTCATATCGCCCTGTTTGTTCTCTCAAGTCTACGACCATATATTGATAACTGGTTCCGTAGAACCAAACGTTGGTTACCCGTTTCTGCCATCGAAGCTTAGCATAATAACCAGCGTTATATAGGTACATGGTATCTCTCCGGTACAAATAATCTTCACAGAGGATATAACCAAGCAATCCCGTAGAATCGTTAATATTGACCGCATAATTCATCCGTACGGAACTTTGTATTCGAGGATATGTGGCACATGCGGATGCCACAAGAACTAAAACAATGATTATCAGTTTTTTCATAAAAAGTAGAATTGTATTAAGAGTAAAAACAGTTTAACATACAGATGGAAAGAGTAACAAGGATTAACAATACGAATCCTTGTTATCGTTAATTACGAATGTTGTAAATGGCAAGCAATATGGAAGATACAGCAGATTGGTCAATCAGATATTGCTGAGTACAATAGCAAAGTTCGCATACCAATACCCTTCACCCTGGATAATATAGACCAACCAACCATGAGGGTCTGATTTGACCATTTCGACATAGACCTCTTTACCCTTGTGATGTTTACCCACCTCCCTGATTGCCCTGACAACAAACGGACAATAGATACGGGTTATCCTGCCATCAGTGGCAACCAGGAGAGAGTAGGGATCAATATAGATCAATTTATAATCGGATGATTCCATATGGAACTCAGGATAAGTACCAGGACGAAAACGGATCATTTACGGCCATTTTCAGCCCTTCCACGAAGCCTGACACGTTGACGTTCCTATCCAGAAAACGATCAATATACGAGCTCTTATTGGCTCCGGTGAACAGGTTGAAAAGTCTCCAGAGATTAATGTTCCCGTTGGATTCCCGGCAGAAAGACTCATCCTGATAGTAGTCCTTAACGACCATGCTCAGCTGACTGTCTCCCAGTTCCAGATCAGGTATTCCCTGGCTTATAGTATTGGGTAGATACGGATACATTTTCAGCCTGCCAATCAGCTTGGCAAACAGGGATTCTGTCATGCTGGAGTCCGGCAATTGAGACAACCATTGAACATGGGCCAGTGGGTCATAAGACGCAAAGAGATTGAAGACCTCCATGGCCAGTTCATGCAGGGTTCTTGCCTTGATCTCGACCTTTATACCATCCGTTGAAATACAGAGGTTGCAACAGACCTTGTTTTGAAATCCGACAAACACCTTGAACTTCTCAGCAGTTTTCTTACCGTAGAGGTTTTCATGATTGTATGCCCTTACCCCGCCGATGCAAAGTGACAGAGGATTACCCTCCACCGTTTCATAGATTGAGGGAATCTCGATAACAAAAGCCATACGCTCATAGTAGATCGTTTTTTCATCATCCCGTAACATATGGGCAGGTTTACCCATTGCTTCGGGAATACGACCCTTGATCGCATGAGATACGCGAATGACAGGATCGAGTATGGTTTCTCCCTGGTAAAATTGACTGGCTGTCTCCATCACGGCTTCGATAAACTGATTATGTGAAATCGTGGTCTCGTTATCCTTGGCAAAAACAGGGATAATACAGTCAAACTTTAAGGAATGAAAGTTGGTTTCCTGTGTATTGGCCAGAATAAACGGTTTATCAGTTGATGTAGCAGGAAAGATGATTTTCGGTTCGATGGCGGGAACCACAACCGATTGAGCTTGTACTATTTCCATAGCGTTAATGGTTTAATGAATGATCTGAGGTTGTTGGAGAAGCAATTTCCGCTGTTGAAACTGTTCCTGTAGCGGTTGCTGGTACTCAGGATATTTCCTGTAAAGGTTCTGAAGATCCTCAATCTTGGTGATACCCTGGATCAGATCGGTAACCTCATCCAATGATAACCTGATCTGACACCAGTTCTGAATCTTCTCACCAGTTGAGGAGTCGGGAATAAAAGTGGGCTTGTCCATAAACAAACCGGTCCTGTCTTTGGATGCCAGAGCGTTATGCTTGATATCCAGGTCAAGAACGATAGTGAATTCATAATCCATCCCGTCACGGGTTACCCCTTTCAGACCAACTTTCTCAGGAACTACTTTACCGTTCTTCTCGCTCAGGACATAATCTTGTTTGGAACGAACCGTTGCGATGATGTGGGCAGGGGATTGAAGGATCTTTTGAACAAAAGCATTATGACGGGGCGTTACCTTATTCCAGTTGGTAAAGGAGTTGCCTATCATACTGCCGTGAATATCCAGTATCCCGCCATTCCCATCCCATTCATGGGATATGGAATCGATGATGATCGCCTGGATTCCGGCCTGTTCGCAAAGCTCTATGGCTTCGATGTACTTTTCAGGGGCAAAGGGCTGACTGATGCCAAGAACGTTATAAGGACCAAGATGAGCATACAAATGGGCTGAATTGTTCTCAGAATCGATGACAGCGATCTTCTGCCAGTTGCCGATCAATCCGTAGGCGATCAGTAGGGCAGAATATGTTTTTCCTGATCCCGAAGGACCTTGCAGACCCATCTTAATTTTGGCCTGTTGACGTTGTGCTTGTTGTAGGTTCATGTAATTACAATTAAGATTATGTAACTTTAGAGAAGAATTTTATCCGTCATAGAATTTTACGATATCACATGGAATCTAAGTATTTAAAACCAAAGGTTTTTGTCTCATATAGTTGGGCACCTAGTTCAAACAAGCAGGTCGTACTTGATTTATGTGAAAGATTATTTAGCGATGGTGTTACTGCTATTTTAGATATATGGGATTTAAAGGAAGGACAGGATAAATATGCCTTCATGGAGAGCATGGTTAATGATTCTGAAATAAAAAAGGTCATTCTGATCTGTAATGAGCAATATAAATTGAAAGCAGATAACAGATTAGGCGGTGTCGGCAGTGAAAGCATGATTATTTCAGACAAAATCTATCAAAGTGCTAAACAAGAAAAGTTCATTCCAATCGTCGTGGAGAAAGATGAAAACGGACAACCTTTTTTGCCAACATTTGTAAGTTCTCGCATTTACATTGATCTTACTTCTACTGATTACTACGAGGATGAATACGAGAAATTGCTCAGAAACCTTTTTGACCGACCATCAAACAGAAAACCATTATTAGGTAAACCACCACAACATATCTTTCAGGAAGAGAGCGATAAGTCAATGACCATTGGCTTATTAAATACAATTAAACAAGATCTCCGAAAGGAAAGTAAATATATCCAGGCTGACATACAGAGATACCTCGATACCTTTACAGAGAATCTAAACTATTACCTAATTGACCTAAGCGAGATTGATAAAGAATTTGATGACATCATTATTGAAAAAATTCATCAGTTGCTTCCTATTAAAAATGAATTAACCGAACTGTTTTCTTTATTGATTGACTATCATGAGTTTTACGTTGAAAAAATCCATGATTTCCTTGGCAGAATCCTAGAATTCATTATTGATCTTGAATTTCAATCCGAAGAGTTGCCGCCTGATTCTTATGGTAGACTTCAACTGGATCACTATTATTTCTTCGCAAATGAAACCTTCTTATCCTTATCAGCATTGTTATTTAGAGCAAACAGATTTACAGATTTGGAGGTATTAATACACAAAGAATATCTAGTTTATTCAACTGTTAAGGACAAAGCAATCTCATTACGATATCTTAGCCTCAATTGCTATACAAAATCTATAAACAACATTAGGATTAATAGACTTAAACTCACCTTGGGTAGTCTTACGGGTAAAATCATTAAAGAACGCTCGAATAGTACGGTGCCTTTTATTAACCTTCAGGAGACGGATATTTTATTATACTATATTTCAGTACTTAATATTAATAGGCTGAAAGAGGTTCGTTTTTGGATTCCCTACACATCAATCTACTCATTGTCCAAGGTTCCGTTTACATCAATGTTGGCATCTATAACGTACTTTGATAAAATCAAGGGTTTGTTTAAAGTTGATGATGTTGATGGGTTAAGAACTCAACTTGAAGAAGTTGAAAGGTTACATTTGGACCGAATTGATCGATCGATTTTTCATGTTCAACATATTAGCTACGTTCTTGATTCTACACGTTTATGCAAGATTAACTGATTGATTACAAGAACATAACTTGACTGTATTCGCTATTTCATTATAGATTTTCATAAGCATCCTCTGTCATGATCAAATGATCTAGCAAAGTTATATCCAGCATCTTACCCGCTTCTTTAATCTTGTGGGTGATGGCTATGTCAGCATCACTCGGAGACTGGTTGCCTGGTGGATGGTCGTGATCCCAAATGATAATCGATGGTCGAGTATCAAAGTGGCTTTCAAACCAGTCCTTATTTTAAATCATCAATTGGGCCTTGCTAATTCAACTCCCAAGCAATATCTTTACATTTATAATGATTTGTAAATGAACAATAAAGAATGAACTATCAAAATGACTTTGCGATTTCTTATGCTGGTGAAGAAGAAGCAATTGCTTCTCAACTATATCGTACATTAAAGGAGAAGCAAGATCATTATTCGGTTTTTCTTGCATCACAAAAGTTAGAAGAATTAGTAGGACAAGACGGAGAGGTTGTTTTCACAAAAATATTTACTACGTCAAAGCTTGTAATTGTCATTTTATCAGAAAATTATAAAAAAAAACCATGGACACGATATGAATGGGACGAAATAAGAAAGCTTGTAGAACAAGGTCGATGTATACCCATTAAGGTTGATGAAGTAAATATTGTTGGATTGCCTTCTAATTATATCTACCTTCCTTTTAAAGGTGATTATGAGGATTTGGCAGACGTTTGCATAAAAAAACTGATTGCATTTGAGAAGGAAGTAGATATAGAAAGACCCACATCCTTTGAGACAATGATGGAAAAAATTCAAGATTCAAAAGGAGCATTAGATAAGGCGTATCAGCTAGTCACGGATCGTAGAAGCAGAACACCGTTATCAGATATTGATATGCCAGATGGACACATCCCTCCTTCATACAATATAATTGGAAAAAGAAATCTTGACTTTTCAGTTATCAAGAGGATTGAGCTGAAGATAGACATTCCAGAGAACCTTACGAAAGAGGAAGTTAAATACAATCTCATACACGCCGTAACTATTTGGTTTAATAAAGAGAAGCCTGACGCTATTTGCGCTTTTGCTTATTGTAGCAAGGCATCAAATTTTCTTGGGTTTGACAAGAATTATAATGTTGGCACCTGTGATTTTGCTCCTTTTGGAGATTGGGGAAAGGCTGAAGAAGGTTTTGCATATAATATTCCGGTAAGCAAGTTTGAGTGGAAATTTAACTTTGAAGAAAGCTATTTCGATAAAAGCCTTGCTATAAGTACACCCGAACAAATTGCATGGGAAATGATTGAAGAGATAAAGAAGATAAGGGACAAGAAATAACAGAATAAACGAATCACGTTTTTAATTAACTGTACGAAAGACTATTTATTCCAAAGGTAACAAGGGGAACCGAAGCTCCCCTTGCACTCAGATCTGAATGGCTTCCCGTGTAGCGGGCATACCAGTAACCTCTCCTGCGAAAAGGTTCTCTTCCAGGGTTTCACCTTCCTTTACATATTCCCATCGGTTGGTGATCGTGATGACCTCACCTGTTTCAGGAACGGTAAACTCACGAGGCTCACAAGGAAGTCGTTTGATTGATCCGGGTATTTCAGACCCTACCAACCGACGACAGGATTCTTCATCGAAGGTAGAAGTGACGCTGGCCTGTTTAGCGGTGGCATAATACCGGCCAGTATTGGTAGACTTTACCATTTCAATCCCGCTTTGCAGGATCAGGGCGTAAAAAACTTCCCCCATAGCATTGTGCCTTTCGGCAAAGGATACAATACGTACCATGATTCTAAGTATTAAGTTTTTAGTAATTCAATAGCCGGGTATTTACCCAGCCTGCACTGCGTGGGGGTGGTATACCGGAATTATCTATGACAGTTACACTCATACAAAAATTTAGGTTTCCCTATATATATTTTTACAATTTCTCACCGATTTTCATTTTTTCGACATTTCCCCTTATAGATTTTACATTTACCGCTAGGGGGAATTAGTATTTTTTAGGTTTTTTCAGGTAAAATACTCTTAGCGGAGTATATAATGATCAGTTTTGTATATCACTATAGGGAAAAGTTAGTGGGGGGGGGTATGTTTGCCTAATAGATTTATAACGGGGATTGATTCAGCCATTATTTATATCTATGAGTAAACCTTACAGAATATTTTATGCCAAAAACTGTCTGATTCATCTACCTCCTTGTATTTGTTGGGAAAAGTGCAAACCTTGGCAAAACCCACCTCTATCTCAGTAATGACAGGACGTTGGGAGAATGGGAGCAAGAAATGACTAAAAGTTTGTAGGGAAATTCTAAATATTTTTATGTTGTTTCCTGCCCCCAAATTCCCGCCAAGTAAACATTAATTAAAAAGTAGGGATTGAAGCATCTATACACTTATGGGTATCGGAGTAAGGTTATCACATTTGTATCACTTTTGTTTATATCTTAAAGGAGAAAAGTGATAAAACTTGTTTAAGTGGCCTGAGGTAGGATTCGCATCTCAGACCAGTAATCTAAAGTAATTTTCTGTAATGTTCTATTTTTCCCAGGATCAGTTCGCCTTGAGCAGTTAAAAATATTCCTTACCCATTGAACGCTTGATGTTGGAGTCAGATCACTTTGAATTAATTCTGGATTGTTAAACGTATCCCTAAGCATCAACATTTTTGAATGAATCACACCAGCGTCATAGCTTTCTCCGATCGTAAATTGCTCTCTGAGTCTCCTCCAAAAAAGACTACTGGGATCTTGATTATAAACAAGTACTTTTTTGCGAAGATTATTCAATGCTTTCTGACTCATACCTTCTTCTATTATTGATTTTAAGTTGGCATAGATCTGTTTCTGATTCAGATTTGGATTGTGACCGCAAATGGTTTTAATATCAGCAATCGTCTTTTCGAAATCGGAGTTGATTGTAGTTAAGATCAGAACTTCTTCTCCACTTTCTCCCTTTGGAAAGAGAATGTTGATTGCATGTGTTTTCTTTTCTTGAGCTGATTTGGTTTGATATTCTGCCTGTATCTTTTTTTGGTCCTCAATTAGATGCCCATTGTATGAGAATGTTTCTAAGAAATATCCTTCTTCAAGAAGACATTCCTCGGCCTGATTCTTTTCACTATAAAGCTGAATAATCTTCTCCCTTTCATACAGCAAATAGTCAAAGTGTAAATGGCATGGCCCATAATAATCTTCAATTTTCCTAATTAATGGTAATCCGTCCTCGGTGGTTCGCAGGACAATTCCCTCAATTAGGTTTCTAGAATATTCAGGTGAAATAAGAGAATTACCAGCCTTTTGTATGATCTCCATTATACTAAATGACAACTTTAGCTTAGCTTGAAGCTCTTCTCTGTATTGCTCCAAGGGCTGGAATGTTTTTTCTAAAGTATTAAACACAAACATCCCGAATTCGAAATCCTTTCTGGCCCTTCCAAGGACCTGTTGAATTTTAGCGATTGATATAAGTGTATGAGGACGATTGACATTAGCAGCAATGATGATATTAAGCCTTTCGTCAATATCGATACCGAGAAAATAAGCTGATGTTATGAAGGTAATCGGCTTGGATAGAATCGAATTCGTCAAGTTACCTTGAAATTCGACGGGTATTCTTTCCTTACTTTGTTCACTGCACAATACTCCTATTTGATCTCCATATTCTCCTTTTAATTGTTCAATAACCTCAAGGATACCCTCTATGGAATTATAAGCGACTAAAAGCTTGTGTTCAAAATGATACCCCCGGGCAATCTTTATGTTCTCGACTAAGCATGATAGAAAATCACCAGTAACATGCACTAACTGAAGCTCTTTCAGCGGTTGACCCAACCATTCAATATTCGTCAGTTTTTCAAAAGCCAGTTCCCTTGATGAAAAATTCTTCAGGGTGGCAGAAACTAGTGTTCGTCTATCAGTTGGAAACTTAATATAAATGTCAATACATTCCTGAAGTTTCGGTCTGTAGCTCACCTCCGATTGAAAAGAATCGGCCTCATCAATAGTCAAATGAAAATATTGAAAGGTAATTTCCCCAACCCTTTCAACGAATTTCATTAAGCTGTCAGCCACAACGGCAACTTTAACTATTTTATTTTCAGATATTTCCTTAATGATATCCTTTTCATCCGAACGAGTGATACCAGGATAATCGCTTCCTATATAATGAATGGAATGTTTGAAAGCCTTCGTAGCTGCAAGTGCTCGGGTTGGGAAAACAATCAAAGAAGGTCTGTCACATACAATTTCCAATGTTGTCGCTCCAGCACCAGTAACATTCTTGTTAATTCTACCTGAGGGTAAATACTTTAATACTGATGATAGATATTGACCGTATTGTATGTCAATATACTTGATATCGTCCGATTCTGAAGTCATCTCAATCTTAACAAGTTAATGAGTTAATAAATATATTAGTATTATTTAGATTAATTCTAAACGATCAGTAGATTATTCAAAACTTGGCCATTTTCAGACGATTCTAGACACTGTTTGCATGGATCAACAGTAAGTGCTTTCTCTGCTTGTTATTGGATAATTTGTATGTCAAAATGATAAATATGGACATATTTAGATGTGATGTAATGTTGGCAGAGAGAAAAACACCCTAAAACGGGTAAAAACAGAAGAGGCTGCCTTTTTACGACAGCCCCTCCTGTGAAATTGTCCGTCCGTCCGAATCCTAGGCTATCGGACACGGACAACCTTAGGCGGCATTATCTTGATTGAGGATCTCTGACACCTTTGTTTTACCGACGGTAAGCCCTTCCTGTTTCAGCACTTCAGATATCGCTCTGACCGATTTCCCTTCTTCTTTAAGTGCCTTTGCCCTTTTACTGATAGTATCCCAGTTTTGGGCACCGGGCTTATTGGAAAGTCGATCGAAGCCAACCCTGTCGTCCATATTCAGAAATGTAAGATTTTCATTGATGCCAAGAACATAGCTTCTCCCCTTATACTCACTCGGAATGTAATTCCCTTTGAGTACACAGAAATGCCTGAGATCGTCATATTCCGAATCCTTCCGAAGTTCTGCTACCATTCTCATTTTCGCTTCAAAACCTTGAGATCCCAGGATGAATTGCTTTGACGGGTTGTTCTGATCAGACTTCTTTGATGTATGATGTAGAAAGATAAACAACAATTCTTCTCTGACTGCAATGCGAGAAAACGGGTCGAGATATCTCCTGACATCAGTGGAGCGGTTCAGGTCACCATCCATAACATCAGCGAAAGAATCGACGATGATACAATCAACCGGTTGTTCTAAAATTGCATCCTTGATGCGCGGGATCAAATTCTCAGTTTCAAACATAAACCTCAGCTTAGCATAGCTCGTTGCATGACTACCTGTTGACTTCTGCTTTTTTATAAGGGAAGTAATAGCATATCTGTCATCTTCGGTGCTGATGTAGAGTACACTACCAAAATTTGGCTTTAGCGGAAAATCAAGAAATGCCTCTTTCTTAAGGACAACGTTCATGGCGAAGTCACGTAAGAAGGTGCTTTTACCTGTATCCGAGCTTCCAACAATAGCCACCAGACCGACTTTGGGGAAGAACGGGTCCCACAGCATCGGTATCCTTTCGATTTTGTCCTGGAGCAATTCCTCAGCTGAAAAAATGAATGGCTGTTCTGTTTTAATCACCAAATCAGGGTCAGGCTTACTTTGAAGCAATTCAGGATCAGGATTACCCGTAACAATATCTTCCTGGGCAGGATTAGCAGGTGCTACTTCCGGATGGATTGCCTCAGGCGACTCATCTGTTTGTACAGCGGATTCCGTTTCGGGTTGATCTTGGCTTTCTGTCTGAACAGGCAATGGCTGCCCCTCAACCGGAGTTGAGGGGATAACCTCTTGTGCAACATTCAAGGCAAGGGCCGTTGGAGTGTTAAGATGATCAGTCATGGTTAATCCTCCTGTATTTAAGTGGGGTACCCTCTTCTTCAGCCTGATTAATCAGCTGATGGATGTCCTCAATCCGATAGAATACACGCCTACCGGCCTTGAAATAAGGTAGGTGGTAAAAAGTCCGGTACCTTTCCAATGTCAGTAATGTTACCCCGAACAGGCTTTTAGCCTCAGCCGTGGATATATAACCCAACTCAGGATAACAGTCGATAATCTCCTCTCCTTTTCGACCTTTTAGAATCACATCGGCCAGGTTTGCCAAGAAGGCCTGTTCATCACAATTATATAATTGCATCGCTAAGCCCTCCTTACATTGGTTTGAAACCCAGGGACGTAATGTTGTTGCAAGTACTCCTCCAGATCGGAAGGCTTGTAATAGATCTTGCTCCCTACCTGAGAGAAGGGAATCATACCCCTATCCCGGTAGTTCTGCATGGTTCTTGATGTTACCCGAAGGTAATCAGCGGCTTCAGCAGTCGTCAGCCACTTCTCAGTTGAATTCTGACTCTTGAAAGAGCCATTTTTTGTCTCTACCATATTGAATTTCGAGACTTCTGTGGGGCTGTTTACCCCATTTTTTAAGTTTATCATAATTTTAAATTTAAAAATTATGATGCAATAATATACTCATAATGAGGGCATTATGGTATACTGGAATTCAACTGGAATGATTTTTTTTGAAAGAGCTACTTTCCAAGTAGTCGTTCAGCGTTGTCGTCTAAACATTGGGACAATGAATCCAAAAATGGATGGACTCCTTTCTTTCTATCAAACATTTTGGACGCCTTGCTTTCGGCATATGAAATATTATGCTGGAAAAACTCTGAGAAGGCTTCTATAGCATCTTTCTTTGTAAGATGTTGATTATCACCCTGAATGGCTCTTTTCTCCCACATAGCTACCACGACTTCAAGTAAATCGGTATCAGAAGCAACCCATTTGAGATGGTTTGAATACTTGGAGCCTATGCCGGCATCAATATATTGGTCAAGTAGGGTTTGGAGTTGTTTGATTCCTTCTTCAAAATCAGTAATGAAAAACTTTGAAAGATCCCTTTGTGATTCCGCATGATACCGTCTTTGATTTATGTCTTTTAAATTCTTCTCTTTAAAGCTATCCAAATCGTTAGTACTGAACATTGGATCATTAAAAATGGACTCGTCGTCTTCATCAAGTTCCATTCTTCTATATCCATTAAAATACTTTTGAGGATCAGCAGAGAAATCCTCTTGAAGAATCTTTAAATCACCAGCCTCTATAGTCCAATAGACTGCCATTTCGGTTGCTTTTTCTAGAAGCATTTGAAAAAGAATTATAGCTCGTCTTACTAGATCTTGGGTTGTTTTCGGGTCAATGCTTATATCAGAGATTATATATTTAATAGCGAGAGCTAACATTTCCCTGGCCATAGTCTCCCTTTGATCATAATCTTCTGGTGGATCTCCACCGCCTTCAAACATCCAAGGTTGAGCATAAAAATAGTTCTTGATCCCGTATGTGTCGAAACTCCTTGGATTGGAAAATGAAGCAACTAAAATTCTGACCAGCTCTTCTTTTGACCTGGAAACATCTACTAATTCCCAGATTTTTGCATTTGCTTCTTTAAGGACCATATAGTTACTGTTTATCAGGTTCGATTACTAAGTTAGGGGAAAATTATCCTGTTATAATCTCATTTGCCTTATCAAGAACATCATTTTCAAAACTATCCAGATAAATCTGGGTGGTTTCTTCGGTCTCATGTCCCAATCCCTCTGAAATGATAGCCGTGGCAATACCCGATCTTTTGGCAATGGTCGCCCAGGAATGCCTGGCAACGTAGGTCGTTAGGGGTATCTGGATTCCGACTTCTTTACCTATCACTTCCAGCTTTCTGTTTACTAACCGTTTAAAGTTAAGATAATCCAGATATCCCTCATACCCAGTTCTTTTGACAATGGGGAAAATGAAGGCGTCAGGATTTGACAGGTCATTGTATCGGTGTATTATGTTATCAATCTTCTCGGTTCGTTTGATCGAGAAGTGCTGTTTTGTCTTCTTACGGGTATACGTTATGCGATCCCCTATGATATCAGATACCTTAAGATAAACGACATCAACAAGATTCATACCCCTAGTGTAGAAGCTAAACATAAACACGTCTCTGACTAAGGCCATTTGTGAATATTGAGGAATGGCCAAATCCCTGATGGCATCAATTTGCTCCTTGGATACGGCTCTCTTGATCGTTTTGACGGTATTAACCCGGACCTTCTTAAACGGGTATTGTTCCTCGCTAACAAATCCCTCCTTCATCGCACGATTGTAAATAGCCCGAAGGGTTCTTATATAGTTGGACACTGTATTGGGTTTGGCTCCCCCCTGAACCAGATAGGATTGGAAGGCCAGAAGCAACTTCACATCCAGGTCGGTGAACTCGAGGTCTCTTCCCTTTCGGTACTTCTTAAACACACCCAAAACCGCCTTATATACCCTTGAATTGCCGATGTGACCTTCACTTTCTAATTGAGCTATGACTGCATCGGTGTATTCAAAGACTGTCGTTGACGGTTTAATATCTCTTACCTTATTGACAACTTGCTCCAGGGTAAACGGCCTGCCGGCAGTTTGGAATTCTAAGAGAATAGCTTTGGCTGCGGCGAGTTTCTTGGTTAGGAATGTGTTAACCCTGGCAGAATTGGGATAGTTCGCCCGAACCTCTTTATCGTTGTCATTCCACTGGTTAGGTTTTGCACTATATCCAGTTGCGATAATCTGTCTTTTCCGGTCATGTACGATCTGGATGGCAATGGGGTGGGTTCCATCCTTGTAGGTCTTCCAAGCGAGGAGATGTAGTTTCACTGAAGCCATAGGTTTTTAATTCTGGTTGCAACATGGTTGCAACATTCTTTACATAAAGGTTCATAAAAATTCAATAGATTTCCAAACAAATCCTTTTCTAATGCTTAATTTTAAAGAGAAAATGAAAGGATGTCTCGGAAAAGGAATGAACTGGAATGTAAAGCAAAACCTTGCTTGACAGGCAAGAGGTCACTGGTTCGAATCCAGTATGTCTCACTGATGAAGATCAACGACTTACAGAGTGAAATTTGTAGGTCGTTTTTTATTGGGTGAAACAGGAGTTGATACAGTGGATTTGCTTTCCATGGTTAATCAGACATCCGGGTTTCAAACATTTACCACATTTTTGGCAACAAGGACTGTTCATTGCCAAATTTGTGATATATTTGTTATCACAGAAAGTTCTATGGTAACCACTAACGATATAATAAATTTTGCATTTACACATAAAGTGTTTACACGCAAGGAGTTGATAGCTAACTTGCGGAACAAAAAGCAAATTAGTTCTCCAGGGTCACTCTCTGAGCAGCTGAATCGTCTTTTAAAATCCGGTCAATTAATCAGGCTTGAGCGTGGTATTTATTCCTTACCCGATAACGCTAAGAAGGATTTCACGGTGGTGTGTTCCGAAGAAATGAGAATAATCAATCAGCAAATAGGAAGTCAGTTTCCTTTTGTTGATTATTGCTTATGGTCGGGGTCTGCCCTTATGCCTTTCATGCACCACATTCCAAACCTAAATCTCGTGTTTGTAGATATAGAGCGCGAAGTGGCAGAATCGGTCTTCAATCTTTTAAATACGGATAGTAATAAGCGAGTATTTCTGATACCGTCACTAACAGACTTTGAACGATATATAAACGCAAACAAGGCAATCATTATACGTCCGCTAATATCCGAATCCCCTTTACAGTTGGTTGAGGGTATTAGTACGCCAACAATAGAAAAGATTCTGGTTGACATAGTCGGTGATGTGGAATTTTCCTATTTGCAGGGTTCAGAAATAAACTATGTCTATTCCACCATTTTTGAATGGCATAAAGTGAATAAGAATAAGCTATTACGTTATGCGACCCGTCGGGGAAGGAAAGAAGAAGTTGAACAACTGTTAAACGCCAATAATTTATGATTCACCCCGATAGCCGGACTATAGAATGGATGAGGCATGTGGCAGCTGAAAATTTATTTACAGACATAGCCCTCATTGAAAAAACCATACGGGCTTTTTCATTACTTGAATCGTTGGTGCTATCAGGTTGTCCATTTGTGCTAAAGGGAGGTACTGCTTTAATGCTTCATATGGAAAGCGCCAAACGACTTTCCATTGATATTGATATCGTCTGTCCTCCCGGAACTAATATTGAGGAATTTGTGCAGAAATACACTCAGGAATACGGTTTTGGTGATGTGAAATTAGTGGAACGGATTACGCCATGCAATGTGCCAAAAACTCACGCCAAATTTTATTACGAGGTAACTTACGTTACAAATTCTCAAACAGAAAACATCCTTCTTGATGTATTGTTCGAGGAAATTCATTATCATGAAGTAGTGCAATTGCCTATTCAAAGTCGTTTTTTGAAATTGGAAGGCGAACCGGCAATAGTAAGTGTACCAGGCAAAGCCGACATGCTTGGAGATAAGTTAACTGCTTTCGCCCCTAATACTACAGGTATCCCTTATTTCAAAGGGGAAAGAGATTGTTCAATGGAAATCATTAAGCAACTCTTTGATGTTGCCTCGCTGTTTGATGATATAGATGATTTAACTGTTGTCACTAAGACATTTAAGAAATTTGCTTCCGTCGAATTGCAATACAGAAATCTTGATCTGGAAAATATCTCTCAGGTACTCGACGATATTTATCAGACTTCACTTTGTATATGCCTGCAAGGCCAGGTAGAACCAGAAACCTTCAAACTGCTTCAGACAGGCACAAAAAGAATACAAAGCTTTATCCATAATGAAAAATTCAATATTGACCGCGCCATTACCAACGCTTCTAAAACAGCCTATCTTTCCGTTTTGATAAGGAATGGAATTAGATCGATTAAACATTTTGACCTACAGAAAATTGAACAATTGCGTGACGCCGTCATTAAAGAGCCGATGCATACTAAACTAAACAAGCTTAAAAAATCCAATGTAGAAGCGTTCTTCTATTGGAATGAGATAAATAAACTTCAACACAATCAGTAAGTAACAGAATAACATAGACTTATGATAAAAGAAATAATTCAAAACAAATGTCATTACCCGATTAATAGCATAATGCAAAGCCAGAAAATGTATCTTAGAAGATAGTAATTCGAATCATTTTCAAGACCCCTTAATTAAAAGACTGTTCATGAAAAGCATATCCGAGATTACCGAATTTCTGATCAATTTCCGTAATGAACGACATTGGGCTCAATTCCACAATTCTAAGGATCTGGCAATTGCTTTATCCATTGAGGCAGCAGAATTGAATGAGATATTCCTTTGGAAAAATTCAGACGAAGTCAAAGAGGTTGAGCAGATGGACAGACAAAAAATGGCCGATGAGTTAGCTGACGTTCTGGTTTATGCTTTTATGTTTGCCCACCGGAATGGATTTGATGTAGAGAAAATTATCATGGATAAGATGAAAAAGAACGGAGAAAAATATCCGGTTGAGAAAGCAAAAGGAAAGGCGACTAAATATGATCAACTCTAAGGACCCTGATGCCTGAAACGTGACGCGTAAGAACAGATTACCGAAATCGGGAAAATTCGACAACCTGAATAAATACTACTATGCTAATTTACTCCGGCTCCACAGATGATTTCATTCGCGATGTTCAGTACAATCGTATCGCGGACATTATGGAAGAACGGTATTATGCATATACCGGAAAAAAAGTATCGACCGGCGAGTATCATTCCTGGCAGAATTCACTGGGGCGGGTGAGGGATGTTGTTGAAATCGCGAAGCTGAAGGATAACATGGTGGAACTGGAATATCAGGTGCCTTATAACGACAGCCGGATCGATTGCCTGATTTTCGGAAAAGATTCGCTGGGATTGGCCAATGTGGTGTTGATCGAGCTCAAGCAATGGGAGCAGGTGACCGCCACAGAAAACGAGGGTAATTTTGTTGAGACATTCGTAGGCGGGAATACCCGGCTGGTATCGCATCCGTCGCAACAGGCCGAAGGATACCATAATTACCTGATGAATTTTGTAGAAGAGTTTGAGAACCTTCCGCCGATCCAACTCACGAGCATGGCCTATTGTCACAATTATAGCCGGAAACCCGATGATGCGGGGCTCTTTGCTCCCCAATATCAGGAGGTGATCAGCCGATATCCGGTTTATTGCAAAGAAGATGTGCAGATGTTGGCCAACCGGCTGCGCGATCTGTTGCAAAATGGATCAGGGCTTGAGATATTCAACCGGTTCATGCAGAGCCGGATCCGTCCCGGGAAGAAGTTATTGGAGCATGCGCATAAGCTGATCACCAGCGAACAGGTTTTCTCTCTGATCAATGAACAGTTGGTTGCTAAGAACATGATCATGGCAAAAATCCGGCAGTCGGATAAATCGTACACGAAATCAGTAGTGATAGTCAAAGGTGGCCTGGGTACCGGGAAGTCGGTGATTGCCCTCAATCTTTTGGCCGAGGCAGCCGGTCGGGGCAAGAATGTGAGTTATGCTTGCAAATCGAAATCGTTCCTCGGAGGGCTTAAAAAGATGGTCGGCCAACAGGCCGGGCTTCTGTTCAATAATTTGTACCAGTTTGTACCAAACCGGGCGAAGGAAAACCAGTATGATCTGATTCTTGTGGACGAAGCGCACCGCATACAGGAATCATCAAACTTCCAGTACACAAAAGCGGATGATCGTACCGATATGCCACAGATCGAGCAACTGATCCGCAGTGCCCGAACCTCAGTATTCTTTATAGACGACCTGCAATCGGTGCGCACACAGGAAGTGGGGAACACTTACATGATCAGGCAGACGGCAGTCCAACTCGGTGCCAGGGTGGAATCTGTTCAGCTTGAATCGCAGTTTCGTTGTATGGGTTCGAATGATTACCTTTTATGGGTGGAATCGATCCTGGGTTTGGATGAAAGTCGTCGTACCCTTACCGATGACGGCCAGTTTGATTTTAGGATCTTCAATTCACCCACGGAATTGTACAATGCTATCCATCAGAAGGAATCCGAAAAGCCCAATTCCGCCCGGTTGGTAGCCGGTTACTGCTGGCCTTGGAGTGATCCCAATCCCGATGGCACCCTGGTCAATGATGTTGTGATCGGAGACTTTGCCATGCCATGGGAGGCCCGCGAAGGCAAGCGGGTGACCCGGGGAATCCCCTTTTGGTATCAATGGGCATATCATCCCGGCGGCATTAACCAGGTGGGGTGCATCTACACTGTTCAGGGTTTTGAATTCGAATATATCGGAGTGATCATTGGCCCTGATCTTACGTTTGATGCCAGCACTGATTCTCTTACCGGAGATTACTCTAGAACCCACGATCCAACGCTGAAGCGGGATAAGAAAGGTTTTGATCAGTTTGTGAAGAACATTTACCGGGTGCTTCTAACAAGGGGATTAAGGGGGTGCTATGTGTATTTTGTGGATAAAGAGGTAGAAGAGTTTGTGCGGAAGCGGATCATAAGAGATGAAACCAATTAATAAAAAAAAGTTCAGCATTATTGACAGATTGTCTCCTGCTTCTTGGATTCTTTAGTTTTTCCTATCCGATTATTCTCTTGATAGTTGATCTTTTTAAAGCTGCTGCTGCAGTCAGTCAGGCGGGCGAGATATCTTCAACCCTGGTTTGGGCAGGCATTCGCTACAGCTTATTTTCTATTTCGATGGGGCTGCTTGCCATGCATGTTTCAGTCATCGGCTGGTTCGTTGCGAGGAGGTTTACCTTCAAAGGATAAAGGCTTATATCGAGTTCTTTCGATTGGAAAGACACCTGATCAACATTTGATTAGTTGTCCTATCTTAGTCGATTGAAAACCAAAACCTGATGAAACCACTTGCCTTATCCCTGATTTTTTTCGCGTCCGTAACCGGGCTGCAGGCTCAGACGTACAACATCCGGTTCACAGCAACCGGTGCGGCCTCCGTAATCGACAGCGTGCTGGCCACCAATCTCTCAACGGGCAGGAGCATTACCCTGCCCGGGAATGAAACACTCATCCTGACCTCTGGTACAGGGATCGATGATTTGCCTCTTGGACTGGAACAAGGGATCGTCTTTCCCAATCCGTTCAGCGGAAACACCCGGTTTGTGCTGGAACTTGGAGAGAACCAACCCGTTGAAATAAGCCTGATCAGCCTATCGGGACAGGTGCTGGATGAATTCACCCAATCCATCGGACCGGGGCTGCAGGAGTTTGATCTGTCGGTGCCCGGCAGCGGCATCTACTTTCTCAGGGTGAACGCCGCTGGAAATACATCCGGTTATAAGATTTTCTCGGTGGCCGGACAGGAAATGAAGAGCGGACTGGAATACCGCGGAAATGCCGCATCAGGGGGCAGCGGGACCCTCATCGGGCTGAAATCGGGAGAAACCACCTACAGCCTGCGGTATACTCACGGCAACCTGATGCGCTACCAGTGTATGAGCGGCAACATGACCACCATTCTTACGGATACTCCGACTGCCGACAGGACCTGGTCAGTAGAGTTCACCAGTTGCATCGATGCTGACCTGAACAGCTATCCCGCGGTTATCATCGGAACCCAGACGTGGATGGCCAAAAACCTCACCAGTCTGCCATCGGTAAACAATTCAACGCAGGAATCCGGAACTGCCGCGAGGTACTATGTTTATGGTTACCAGGGGGGCAATGTGGCCCAGGCCAAGGGTACCTCCAACTTCGCCGATTACGGCGTGTTGTACAACTGGGAAGCTGCAAAAACAGCCTGCCCCCAGGGATGGCACCTGCCATCGGAAACGGAATGGAACACGCTGGCCGATTATGTAGGAGATGATGGAGGCGGGGACCTCAAGGAAGCGGGAACCCGGCACTGGCTGTCTCCCAATTTCACTGCCACCAACACAACCGGATTCACGGGTTTGCCCGGAGGCACACGAAACTCCGACGTTGGATTCGAACTGTTGACTTATCAGGGGTTCTTCTGGTCCTCCACTCTGGAAGACACCTATCCCTTACACATGAGGCTGCTTTTCAACGGGAGTATCGTTTTCATCGGGCAGCTGGAGCGAACAACCGCATGTTCGGTTCGTTGCATCAGGAATGCCAACTAATCCAGGTGCTAAGGGTATATGCATCAACTTTGGTATATTATCGAATCTAAACCCGCTCAAGGTAAAGCTATGTGTTTGTATCTGAAGATCATTGGATGAATTTTGAAGTATAAAGCAGTAAATCAATGAAGTACCGGATTTATATTGATGAAGTTGGTAATAATGATGTTGGCAGCTCATCGGATACCAATCGCCGGTTCTTATGCCTGACCGGGGTCGTGTTCGATTTAGATTATGTAAGAACCACTCTGACGCCAGATATTGAAGCTTTAAAGGGTAAATATTTTGAATCCCATCCAGATGAACCAGTTGTTTTTCATCGTAAGGAACTGGTCAATAAGAAGTTTCCTTTTAAACAGCTGAATGATCCTGGGATCGAGGCTGCCTTTAATCAAGATTACTTGGATTTGTTGAACAAATGGCAGTTTCGAACCATTACGGTACTCATCGATAAACTCGAACATCAAAGACGGTATGAAACCTGGAGATATGATCCTTATCATTACTGCATGGCAATAATGTTTGAACGTTATCACCTTAGGCTCAAGGAACTTGGACAGTCAGGAGATATGATGTTTGAGTCTCGGGGTGGCAAGGAAGATATGCGTCTGAAAGATTCTTACCGAAAAATTTTTACATCTGGAACGGATTGGATACATCCAAGCGATATCGATGAAACGATAACAAGCAAAGAACTGAAAATCCGACAAAAAATAGCCAATGTTGCCGGGCTTCAAGTAGCCGATCTATTGGCTTACCCCCTCTATCGGTATTCACTAAAATTCTTTGGACTTAAAGATGATGATCGGACGACTTTTAATGACCAGATACTGGAAGTGATCAAGCCAAAAATTTTCAGGCATATTAATCGGATTGATGGGTATGGCCTTAAGCTACTCCCTTAAAAGAAAAAACCCCGTTTCCGGGGCAAAGGCTCTTACGTCCTTCCACCTTCGTATACACGAATTGAAGCAAAGATAAAACATTCTACTCTGGAATCAACTATTTTTTAAAAACAGTTCAAATTCTTTGAGTTTAGTGGGTTATTTTGGGCGCAGCCATCGCCATGATGATACCATTTTTGGTTTTATGCCAGTAATCCGGTTTTATTGGCAAGAGCGACAAATTCAATTACTTCAGATTGCGCAACTCACGGGCATCAGCCACGGTCTCTATGGTTGCCAGGCTGCGTCTTTTATTAGGTTATTGGTCTAATAAACAATGACTTTCACCGTGTCTCCAACAGTATTTATCATGTTCTCAGCGGTTGATCTGATGGTCACCGACAAACTGTATTCGCCCGGATTTTCGGGTGCTTTCCAATAGGAAGGAAACGCAGTCATAGGATTAGACTTATACAGGAATTCCCCTCCACCACTTTCCCAGTGAATCCCGTAAGCCATCTGGACCGGCCTGTCGAAATCAAATTCAATGGTAACGATACCATTAACAGGAATTGAGTCAGGATGAATACTAAAATTGTTGATGACAGCGGGCAGGAATATTGTCTCCTCCTTGTGGCACGACCCAAGCAAGACTGAACAAATCAGCAGGAATGCGGAAAAATGAATTAATTTCTTCATGGTCAGGTTAATGTGGTCGGGTTACTTTGTGCAAAATTTATGCCAATACATTTCTTCGTAGTACAGGGATGGAGGTAACACTTGCCTGAAGCTGTGCGGCCACGTTAATCCTGACTCGGCCATAAACACATATCCGTTCAGGTCATCCCGCCACCGAACCAAAAGGATTCTGTTAAGTGCAATTGGGAAGGTTCACATAATCAACATTTGAGAATACCCTGCATTATGTTTTCATCGAATCCGGCGAGATAGTTTTCTGAAAATACATTGCCGCGAGAGAAAACTACCCATTTACCAAAAAATTCACAACAACTATAATGATTAGTTGGTAAACTATAAAATATAGTTGAACTTTGTTTGAGAAACAAATAAAGAAATGAAACTAACCCATCGCGAAGAACAAATCATGGACTTCCTCTGGGAACAGGGACCTTCTTTTGTGAAAGATATAGTGATCACCTTTGAAGATCCCAAACCACATTACAATACGATTTCAACGATTGTCCGCAACCTGGAACAGAAGGGATTAGTCTTTCATAAAGACTTTGGAACCACCTACCGGTATTTCGCTACGATAACCAAAGAGGAATATGTGAAGCGAAACCTGAAACAGGACGTAAGGAAGTATTTTAATAATTCCTATAAATCCCTGATTTCCTCACTGGTGGAATCGCAGGATCTTTCCATTGAAGAGGTAAGAGAACTGATTGAACTGGCAAAGAAAAAAGACAAATGAATCTCTTTCAGATTTACGGGTTAGCTAATATTTATATCCTGATTTTCTGGATATTATATAAGCTTGTTTTACAAAACATCAGAAACTTTCCTGCTAACCGCCTGTATATCCTGTTGGCATTATTGTTCTCACCACTGATGCCTCTTATACAGGAGGGTTTGTCAGCATTGTATTCAAGCAGCACGGAGATCACATCAAGCAACCTGTACCAGTTTGTCTTCTCTTCGATTACCTCCGGAACGTCACCGGTGGATTACTATTCAAAGGTAAGCCCGGATATTCAGCAGGTTTTAGCTTATTTCATTATCTCCGGATCTGTTCTCTCGCTAGCCTGCTTTCTTCTTAACCATATCAAGATTACCAGGCTAAGAACCCATTCGAAAATGATTTGTATGGGTGGGCATAAAGTGTTTCTCAATGCCGACCCGTTTGTTCCGTTCATCTATTATAATTCCATTTTTATTCCCCATTCAGTGCCCGTTTCAGATCGGGAGATGATAATCCGGCACGAAAAATATCATTATAAACTGGGGCATCATATTGACAATTCTATTCTACAGATTATTCAAGCCCTGTTTTGGTTTAACCCATTTGTTTATTTATTGAGAAAAGAAATCGTTCTATTACATGAGTACCAGGTGGATCATTTGGTTGTTGCTTCAGGGACAGATCCGATGCAATACCAGTTGTTATTGATTAAATACAAGGCGGGCAGTAACAAGTTTTCCATTGCCAACGGATTAGGCTTTAGTAATTTAAAAAAACGCATACTCATCATGAACACTAAAATCAATCAAACCCGGAACTGGAAATACCTGTTGTTATTTCCGGCTATCAGTGCGATCCTGTTAGTGCTTGGCTTAACAAGCATCAGCCCGGCATTACTTACTGCGATGGTTCAACCGGTTAAGCAGGAAATTGTTGAGCCCGATTCAATCAAAATCAATGTGGTTGATCTTTCACCGGATTATAGGTTAAAGGACCCGAACGAGGCTGTAATAGTTTTAATGAACAGAAAATCCGAGATTGCATTTAGTGCTACTCAACATCCTTTGAAAAAGATTGAGCCTGTCCAGGTTGAGTCTGTCTTGGTCGAAGCCTATAAGAAAAAAATGGAGAACAGGTTTCGGAACATTGATCCTTCAATGGTCAACAAGGATCTGAAGGCGATAAAAATCATTGTTCAAAAAGACAGGGACGCAAATGAAGAAAACTACAGGGAATTATTGAACAAGATAAGCGCTGCTATTTATTCACTTCAAGATTTATATAGCCAAAAGCTATTTTCCAAACCTTTCAAGTCATTGGCATCATTAGAAATTGAGCAAATTCTCCAACTTATTCCACCAGTGATTTACCAGGATACACCTGTTATGGTAAAAAGTGCCTCCATTATGAAGAAGTAATTGATGAGCAGTGAACTCTACCTGAATCCAAATGCCACCGGAAGAATGAATATCGCGATAACGGTCCAGCCGGCATAGACGGCAAGGTACCTGGCAACCGATTTCTCAATGAGTTCCACGGGGGCGCCTTTAAAACGGGAGAGGTACAGTCTTATGGCAATCAGGATCAGGTTCAGGAAAACCAGGATGTTGGTGAGCAAAACGACGGTGCGGTTAGGGGTTAATCCTTCGGATATTCTCGAAATGATGGCGATTAATGCGATGGAGTTTATGACAATGGCCATGACCGACAGGAGAAACAGTGCCAGCAGGGTGTTCTTGCCGGCTGTTCCTTTGTTGATCCCGGAGATGGAAAACAGGATCAGGGCCAGGACGCCCAGAAGCATGACATTGAAAATGATCAGCAGCTCCCGGTTCTCCAGGATGCTGCCCGTTGAAAAGAGGAGCGAAATGAGATAAACGGTCAGGGTAACCAGAACCACCGGGGTAAAAATCCGTGCGATGACAGGGGCAATTTTACTGGTGATTCCGGGATAGGTCTTGATCAGGTAATAGGCAATTATCGGCGCTGCAACAGCGCCCGGGACGGCTATGAAACCGGTATAGAACTGCTCAATGTCCATTCCGATCACATCGAACAAACCCAGCGTGACGACCGTCAGCACTCCGCCGGCCAGCAGGATCAATCCGCTCATGATAACCAGCTCGCCTGTGAACCGGATAAAATCCATCCGGCCCGACAAACTGCGGTAATTGAACTGCACATAGGCTAATCCGAAGAAACACCACAGCATCAGCGGGACATGCAACCCGGCTATCAGGATTGAATCACCTGGTCCGGTTGGTAACAGGTTTATATACAGACCTGTAGCGATTAATACGGCTCCATACAGCATCACGTTCTTTAAACCGGAAACCGGGTTGAGCCGGAAAGAATAAATAATGAGCCCGTTGAATGCAATGAGCGCTATATCCCTGAGATAAAAGAACTCCCGGTCGACTCCCTTAAACAGGGCCGGAATCAGAACCAGGATTGCCGTGAATGCCGCAATGGCAAGCATCTCAACAAGGCCCCGAAGCTGGGATCCAGTCCTCGCGGTTGTCCTTTCAGGAGCCAGGCGGATGGTCCAGAATCTGACCAGGGAAGTATCATACTCACCGGAGATTTCGGAAAAGCATTTTTCAAAATTCTTCGGATCCTCTCGGTATAAGTTCTCCAGTTGGTCAGGATCGTTAATGCTTTCGATAATTTGCTGCTTCATGTTGGCTCAATCGTTTTAGAGGTCAGATTTCAAAAAACGGTCACAGCGGCGGAATAGTATCAACCGGTTACTTCTTAATAAAGGATTGCCTCAATTTTCCGTGCTGAATAAGATAAAGATCGGCTGGTAAGTCACTGACAGACAGGACGGATTGCTTATTCCGGACAGAAAATTCCTTTACCATGCGGCCGGAACTGTTGATGAGCCTGAGGGTCATGGGAAACCGGAGATCACCCTCAAGTTCAATATGGATGAAACCGGCAGCGGGATTGGGATAAATCCGAATGTCCTGCATCGCTGCCTTTGCAACAATTGGTTCTATACCGAGCGTACCCGGCAGTTCATACCGATACAATCCATCTCCGGTTGCCGGATGGCTGGCGACAAAGAAGAGGGCATGCTGCCAGAAATGGACTTCATGGATATTGCTTAACTGGTTGTCATTCCAGGTCATTGGTTCCGTTCCTTCCAGCGTTCCGTCGGTGACCCAGAGACGATCGGAAAGGCCATCCCCGGAGCAAAAGAAGACCAACCGGTCACCGACGAGGGTCAGATCGTGAGGCCAGGTGCTCTGCTGCCCGTGTGCCAGCTCCATGAAAATGGCGGTCCCGTCCGGGGTTCCGTCGGACACCCAGAGCTCATAACCATTCTCTTCGGTAAATCCCGTAAAAAAGAATTGTTCCCCCAAAGAGACGATCCCGGAAAAGTATTTATCGGGATTGGATCGGGTATCTGAGTACCCCGTCAATCGCCGGGTTGTTAAGCGCTCACCTTCGGAATACCAAAGCTCAAATCCATCCTGTGGTGTTGCATAGGTGAATACGAGATTTCCCTGATGGATTCCAAGGAACCGGATGTACAGGTCTTTGGAATAGCTATCTTTATAATCAGCCAGGCAATGCGTTCCGGATGTAGTACCATCGGTGACCCAGACTTCACGGTTTTTCAGGTGATAGGATCCTGATCCCTCTGTCAATCTGTCTCTTGTAAAGTAGAGCCTTCCGCCTGCCGCGCGGATCTGGGGAACGTTATAAAGGCTGTAGCTGTTATTCTGATCTCCAATCAAATCATCGATGCACCTGGTGCCTTCTTCGGATCCGTCGGTTGACCATAGTTTCACCGCGCCTAGGTCGGTATAGGCAAAAAAATAGAGAAGATTCCCCGAAACTGTCAATCCATAGGGCCATTCGAAATACCGGCCCTGAGAATCTTTCTCAAAAATCCTTGCTTCGCCGGGAGAGCCATCGGAAACCCATAATTTCCAACTGTCTCCATAGACCTTATTTTTTGCGGCGAACCAGATCCGGTCCTTAAAAATCACTTTGGTATGATCAGGAGTCTCCTCATCAATCATCAGATCTTCAAGCTTAACCGTTCCCTCGTCAGATCCATCCGTCATCCACAGGCCCGTAAAATCCTGTTTGTCCATGTAATCCGGCGACAATCCGGTGGCGGTGAACAGCAACCGATTCCCGCATTCAACAAAGGCTGTCGGATTGGTACCGCGTATCGCGTTGTTTCCGGTTGCGGTATTGATTTCTTTGACCAGATGCGTGCTTTGCGGGTTTCCCGCGGTCGTCCAAAGTTCTCTCCCGGTAGAGTCACTGTTTGCCCTGAAAAAAAGCTGATTGCCGAGCGGGAACAACTCATCAATGGTTCCGTATTCATAGCTCCATACCATCTTTCTAAGAAGGGTGCAGGATGGTGGCGATGTTTGCAGGACATAAGGATCACGTACATAACCCTCATCATACTGGTTGAAAAAGATACCCCTTGCAGTCTGGTGAAAGGTCAGGGCATGTATTCCGGTTGAATACATGCATTCCAGGGTACGGTCGTCAAGAACCAATAAGGAATCCAGGGTCCGGAGAATAATGAGGTTATCCTGCCAGCATCCGTGCGCGCCATAGGTGGCACGGCAGTTTACGGTGCCAAACCGGCGGTACCCGGATGAGTCGAGCTTCCAGGCTTCAATGATACCTTCATTATCCTTCGTTGTGACAAATACGAACAGGGCATCCGGACTTTCAACAAACGAGAGATTTAGCCGGTTTTCCGGATGTTTCTGAAGGAGCTGCACACTACTGCCATCGAATGTATAAATGGAATGCCAGGCAGAATCGCCCTCGGATTCCGGAACATCGAAAATCAGCTTTCCCTGAAATTCAATGAATGCCGGGAAAAAGGGATTTCCTTCAGGCAGATTGGTTTTATTCTGCCATACTATTCGGGTGCCATTTCCCGTACCGTCACTTTCCCACAAGCTGGATGAATCAGAGATAAGAAGAACATAACATTTATTATTGAATATCAATAGGTTGCCCGAAGAGTACCATGATTCGGAGGTTTTTATAGTAGCCAGTGACACAGTGCTGTGGCTAATCAGATCGGTAAAAAAGAAATTTTCTTCTGATGTTCCGAATCCGGTAAAAAACAGGCCGTTCCCGGCTTGTGCCATTTTTTCAAGGTAATAATCCTCCCGGTAGCTGCTGGTATCCTGCAGCCCCTGGTAATATTCCGAGACTACCCCGCTGTTGTTATCGATCCACGACAAGCCCCCTCGCCAGCTGTAGTATACCCTTTCCTGAGATGACCAGAGGAAGACCTCCTGAAAATACATGCTGTAGGGCCTGTATAAATCCACCAGTTTCTGGCGTTCGGTACCGTCGGCTTTCATCCGCCAGATGGCAAATTTTCCCCACGGAATGTTGTATGTTCCTGCGTATTGAGGCTTTGAGCCGTAAACGTATAACCAATCCCCGCAGGAAGTGAATGCCATCGGTGTAATATCGCGCGTTACGCATACAGTCCCGGCCGGAGTTCCGTCCGTACAGTACAACGCATATCCTGTTTGGTCAACCGTGTTGAAAAACACCTTCCCTTCGAATTCGTAAAAGACGGATGCCACCGAGTTTTTGCGCGTGGTACCCCGATCCGGTTGGGCAATTAACTCGACCTGAGATTTTAAAGGTTGTGAGGTCACTAACAATATCAGGAGCGAAAGGGTAATTTGGGGGAGCTTTCTGTGCTGAACGCAGATAAGATAGCTCATGGATGGTATAATTTTCCCCTAAGTTACGAAAACTATAAGGGATGTCAGAGGGCTTTTTTCCTATTACTTAAATGACGGTTTTGGAATTGCCATAAAGTCGAATAACTGATCCGGCCACAGACTGATCCGTTCGAAACCTTCGGGAACCGGCTGGCTGAACTGAACATAGGCCTGAACCTTCCCTTTTGTCGTATAGCTGACCGCCTTCCCGTCTTCACCCGTTGTAAAAACACTATAACCGGCCAGGGTGCAATCTTCCAGGTCAACATGTAGTTTACCTGTTGGCCTATGGCCTTGTGTACAAATGATCCCCGTTGATTTTCCTCCCATTTCCGGTTGAGTAAAGTTTAATACAATCAGGTGACAGCGAACAGCCATGACACGTGCGCAATTACTTGCATAAGACATTGCCAGAGCATTATCGGGATGGACCAGTGTACAATCTTCCAATAGTAAATGAGGGTATCCGGGCATCGTGGCTTCCCGGCCGCCAACTAATACAGCACCTGTATCCCCAACCCAATCAAGGGCAAGGAAATAGCTTCTGCGAAAAATACTGGGTTCATCCGGGCGAACAACCGGATAACAAATTCCCCCGCCAAAAGCACGACCAATACCAACGCAATCTTCTACAATCACAGTAAAACCTTCACCGCTTTTATCGGTGAGGTCCCAAAAAAATCCAGCATCGCCCCCGGATGTATAGAGATTGCGAAGAATCCACCTGTCCCAACAGATACTTGAGAATGTTTGATCCGTAAATTCAGGCCTCCACCCCTTCGTTGTGGAGCGAATCGTTCCCCACCAATCATAGCTTTTAAATCCTTTTTGATTATCACCGGCATCGATGATAATCCGCCCGGTTGCCCCGGAACCCAATAATCCATCAGAATCGCCAATCAACAAATTATAAGCTACCGGTGCCCCTTTGTGAGCCGGATATAAATTGGCCTCGGAATAAGTGTCCGGCCGAATAACAATGCTATGCCCTCCCTTGTCATCCGGGATAGCCAACAATGCAGCCTGGATTGAATGAAAAGCTTTCTCCCAGCTACTGCCATCTGAGTTGTCCCCCGACTTTGACACGTAAACAATTGTCCCCTTTCTGCCCGTGTAATCCGGAGCCGACGGATCAACGGATACCGGAATTCCTCCTTGTGCCCTAGCCGAAACACCCATGGTAACTACCAGAATGATAAGAATACCCGTTTTGATGAGGCTCCCTCTGCTGATCATAATAAAAAGGTTTTAGTATTTCTGAATAGATTTCATTGAACCAATTAAAGCTACCCTATTTATCATGGATATAAAACAGGTATGACAAGTTTTGAAGGGAGTGTCCCAATTACAGTAATTTAGGCCGTGGGGTAAGTTGACGGACGGGTTGAACGGCTTCACGGTTGCACGGGTTACCAGAATACCCTGATCTAACTTCGTATCAAAAAGTTACATGCCCCCCACATGTGTCTTTGGTTTCCCGCCTGACCTGTATAACCATACAAGAATGGGGTGTCATGTTAATGCAGGTTATTCCTAAAACACTACAACTATGAAAAAAAGAAAATTATGGTTTACCGGTACCGCCGTGCTTGTACCGGCCGCTATTCTGACGATTGCATTCGGAATGAGGAAAGAAGATTCCCGGGAATCGTATGAGAAGTTCCTTCTCCAATCGGCCCGGACCATTCCGACTGATTTTAAAAAGCTCCCCAAGGACAAGGAAGGAAAAGCCGGTCAGGACAGCCCCGATATGGCTGCCTATTCGGATTTTATTAAAACGCTTGATCCTGCACTGAAAACCGTGCCTGCCTCTCGCCTCAGGAATGCCTGGGACTATACCCGGGAATTGCAAAACCTGAAAACATCCGGGAATCATTTAACCTGGACTTCTCAACCCACCGACATCGGTGGAAGAACCCGGGTTCTCTTTGCCGATCCAAACGATCCGGCCGGTCGCAGGGTATTTGCGGGATCCGTGACGGGAGGCCTCTGGACCAGCGATGATCCCTGGAACAATATCGACTGGCAGCCGGTCAACGACTTCTGGGCCAACTTGTCTGTCAGTTCCATGGTCAGTGATCCGGATAATCCGCAGGTAATGTATCTGGGGACCGGTGAAAGTCAGACCGCCTTATATATGTACCGCGAATCATCTACCCGGGGCATCGGCATGATGAAGACGACCGACGGGGGTGCAACCTGGGAGCCGCTGCCCTCGACTGCCGGCTGGGCCTATGTTACCGACTTGATCATCCGGAAGGAAAATGGGATCAATATCCTGTATGCCGGAGTGGCTTCGGGTTTATATAAAGGCTCGATGCAGGAAAGCCTGCCCACCGACGGCCTCTATCGCTCAGCCAACGGCGGTGTTACCTGGACACAAGTCCTGCCATTGATACCGGGTACGGACCGGCCGTATCTGCCTTCAGATATCGAACTCTCGGCCGACGGAGCCAAACTATTCGTCGGTACTACCTACCGCGGAAATGACCGGACCGGCGCTGCCTGCATTCTCTCTTCAACCGACGGGACCACCTGGAGCGTCATGGATACTTATTATAACCGGCTCATCGTTAACGAAATATGGGGCCGCAACGGCCTCACTTACCACTATCCCGGGAGGGTCATGCTGGCCAAGGCTCCTTCGAATCCCTCAATACTTTATGCAGCGGTTGCCGGCGGCTATGACCGGGGCGACCAGTTTGTCGGGTATGATGCCCGTTTTATTTTGAAAACAACCGATAAAGGGAATAACTGGACTGAACTTCCGCACCCCGGGGTAAACTATACCTCGGTGGCAAATCTGGCCTGGCATGCACTTGCACTCTGTGTAGATCCTACGGATGCCAATATTTTGTGGATCGGCGGACTGGATGTCTGCCGGACCCGGGACGGCGGACAAACCTGGGAACACCTTTCCTTTTGGAATCCTTCGGTGGAACAATTGCCCTATTACGTGCACGCCGACATACACACTTTCCTGTTCAATCCGTCAAATCCCGGGGAAATGCTGGTGGGTACCGACGGAGGTGTTTTCAGCACCGGTCAGCCGAAAGAGGACGCACCGGTTTTTGTCGAAAGGAACCGGAATTACAGCACCCTCCAGTTTTACAGTTGCGCCATTCATCCGGATCCCGCATTCCGGATTATTACCGGCGGACTTCAGGATAATGGGACCTTGTTGTTTTACGGAGACGACAAGCCCGGCGTCAACAACCGGATCGGCGGGGGAGACGGAGCGTACTGTTTTATAGATCAGGATGAGCCCGATAAACACATCTTTACGATTTACTATTCCTGGATCTATTATGCAAGCATCACCCCTACCCAGGGGCGCATATTCGGAGCCAATAATTATAATGTCGGGACATTCATTAACCCGATGGATTATGACTATAAGTATAATGTACTGTATGCCAATGGCTGTCATTTCACGGGCTTTAATGCCAACACGCTCCGGATTGTTCATTTTGCCAATGACCAAATGACACCCCAGATATCCAGTCCGATGTTGAATATCCCGACGAACTCAACGGTTCCCTATTCCAGCATTAAATGGTACGAAAACTCCGGAGAGAATGCCAGTACCATTTATATCGGTACGGAAGCCGGCAAGATTTTCCGCCTGACCGACGCGATGGTTGGCGGGGAACTGACCGATCTGACCAAACCGGAACTGCCGGTTGCCTATATCAGCAGCATTGACCTGGGTGTTACAGAGGACACTATTCTTCTGACTTACTCCAATTACGGCGTACCGTCGGTTTGGGTATCCTCTGATGCCGGACAAACCTGGAATAACGTGGAGGCCAACCTGCCCGACATGCCCGTGCGGTGGGGGATTTTCCATCCGAAATCGGGCAAGCAGGTCATGCTGGCCACGGAAACCGGTATCTGGACGACCGACAATGTTTTTGCCCGGAACGTGATCTGGAGCCCCGATGTGGAAGGAATGGCCAACGTCAGGATCGATATGCTGAAATTCAGGAAATCCGATAATACCGTTTTAGCGGCAACGCATGGGAGAGGAATGTTTACAACGACGTGGGAACCGAGCTACACAAGTGGAAAGGTTGAAATGGTTGAAGATGTTGAAATGGTTGAAATATATCCGAATCCGACGGACGGACGTTTTGAGGTGCGGTTCGATCTGATAGGTGAAGCCCGGCTGACAGTCAGCGACCTGACGGGCCGCCGGATCATCGACGAGAAGATTACCAGCAGAAACGAAGATTACCGGAAATCGTTCGACCTCAGCCGGTATCCGCAGGGAACCTATATACTGAGGATTGCATCCGGGGACAAGACAACTGCAAGGCAACTGATCGTTCAATAAAACGGATCGCATACTATTGCAATCAAGTCTGATTTTCTCATGAAAAAAGCCCCCGCCGTAATAGGTGGGGGCTTTTATTTTTTACTTCCGGTCAAGGCTCCGGTAAAACAGGTTTTTCGCCTCTATTTTCATTCCCGGATTATGGCCCTGAATGGCAAAATGCCCCGACTGGTATTCATCATCATCATAAGTCATAACAAGCTTGCCGTTGATACGGAATTCAATGTGGTTGCCAACCATCATGATATGGTATTCGAACCATTCGCCGTCTTTAGTCAGCAATTCAGAGGCCTTACCGGTAGGTGTCCCGGGCTTCCATAACCATCCCGTATAAGCATCCTGGTTATGACAGATCTGGGCCTCATAGCCGTTCGGGAATCCATCCGGATAATCGGCGGGAGGGTTGCAGCGGAAATACAGACCGCTGTTACTGGTTGCGCCCTGCTCCGTGATGCGGAACATGCCTTTCATCTCGAAATCCTTGCAAGTCACTTCGGTATAGATATGGCCCATTCCTCCTTCTCCGACCAGAATACCATCCTGTACGCTCCAGGTGGCATCCCCGCGCACAAACCATCCGGTTAAATCTTTACCGTTAAACAGGGAAACCCATTTTGTTTTTGCTTCCGCCATAGTGGAGAAGCACAGTACAAATGCCGTTAGCAATACAACTGTTTTCTTCATAGTTTTTTCAATCTGCTGATGCTTTGAATCATTGATCTGACGGTATGATAGTTGATCTTCCAGGAATGGCTCATGTGCGTCCATACAGGTTCACCGCGGCGGGTGAGCAGTGGATACCATTCTCCTACGCCCTTGTTGACCATTTTATCCATCACAAACCGGTGAACATTTTTATAGGCTTCCCAGTATTTGTCATCACCGAACAGGATCACTCCGTCGAGGAGGCCGATCAGGGTTTCGGCCTGCTGCCAGAATTCCTTTTCCCTGTCGTACACGCCGCCTGAGTGCGGCCCTTCCACATAAACGCCACCAAATTCATAGTCAATACCATTGTTGACTGTATGATCCAGAATGGTCCTGAACAGGCCGGAGTAATCTTTTGGATCGGTCTTGAGTATTTCCAGGGCATGGATCATCAGCCATACAAATTCAATGTTGTGCCCGAAACAGGTATTATCGGTGGCATTCCCTTTCTGGCCCTCTTCGGAGAACCGGTCCCATCCCCAGATGATATCGAATTTAATCTGGGGGGCAACGGACCAGTCCTTATAGAACTGGGGTATCCCCGTCTTAAAAACGGGGTGAATGATCCGGTTCAGTAACAGGTCAATGTCCTCGAGCAATTTCCTCCGGTGCACCTCCTGGCCCGAACACTCGTACAGGGTTGTGAAAGCCTCCATCAGATGCATGTGAACATCGAGCGTTTTCCGGTCTCCGCCCTGACTTCCGCGTCCGCATAGCGTCCACTCACGATGGAACATCTCCCAGTAACCACCGTACATCGTATCGGCACAATATTTCTGGATCAGGTCAAATACTTTTTCAGCATATTCCAATCCGCGCGGATCTCCGGTTGCGAGCGTGTATTCGCTCAGTGAGTAAATGGCAAAACTATGTCCGTATATTATTTTCCGATCAATTTTTGGGTTTCCCCGGCGATCCATCATCCAGTAAAATCCCCCGTATTCTTTGTCCCACATTTTATTGATCAGAAAATCAAAGCCATGCCTGGCAAGACCGGCATATTTACCGTCGCCGTAACCGGCACGGTGCGCGGATGAGAGGGTATATAAACAGCGGGTTTGTGCGATCAGTGATTTTTCATCTTCACCCGAATCGTTGCCGTCTTTATCGAAATGGGTGAGATACCCGCCGTTACGATCATCTATCATCCGGGTAGTCCAAAAAGGAAGAAGCTCTTTAACCAGGTGATGTTCCGATTCTTGCAGTAACAGGTTGATCTCGTTCCGGTCCATGATATTTTATTTCGTATTCAGTTTCTGATAAAGGCCCAGGAGGAAGTCACGGTTATCAGCGGTCAGGTAATCCATTTCTCCTCCCATCCGCTGGAATGTCTTGCAATAACGCAGGTAGTAGGCCGGATTGTCCATGGGAGGCTCACCGTTTTTCTGCCAGTCCCAGTCTGATTTTGCCAGATCAACGATCAGCATATAATGGTTATCGATATGCCGGTTTTCCTGGATTTCAAGGTTCTGCGACATCGACAGGGCTTTTTCAAAGATCATCGGCGACATAACCGCCGATCCTATGGATATATAAACACCGTATTCAAGGTTGCTGACACTTTTGGCAAAACTCAGGAAATCATTCAGTGCGGTCCTGCCCAATGCGGCTCCTTGATTCATGGGGTGGTTGTAGATTATATCGTGACCAATCATCGGATGCCCGGTGAACGGGATGCCGAGATCATAGGCACGGGCCTGAACCGAATATTTTTTATACGGATGAGGGATAACCATAAATCCTGTCTGCAGGTTGAATTTCCGGATCATTCCGGCCAGGTCGATGGCCGCTGCGGCAACCTGAGGATCAATCTCCATCAGGGTTTTAGCCTTCTCCTGCAGAACCTGAATTTCCGGAATCTGCAATCCCTCATCCGAAATCATCTTCCCAACCGATTCCCCGTATCCCAATCCCTCAAAAGCTCCGACGATCAGCGCCAGGTTGATATAATATCCGGTTTCATTCCAGATCCCGAACTGTCCCCGCTTCACGTTTTCGCGGACATCCTCACTCGATTTTCCCTGAAAGGCAAACTCCCAGTCGTGGATGATCCCGGCACCGTTTGTGGCTAAATGGGTTACCCATCCTTCATCTATCAGGGCGATCAAAGTGGGAGCCATGCAGTTTTTGATGGTATGTGCGCCAAATGCGAGCATTACCGATCGCTTCTCCTTCACTGCCAGCCGGATGCGGCCGGCAGCTTTTTCGATCAGCCGGTGTCCCGCATCTGAAAGCTTTACCGGCAATTGAGTAACCGGAACCTGGTCTTTTTCGATATTGACCTTGCTGTATCGTTCGCCCAGTTTCCTGATGACAAGCTTTTCCCGGTCCAGTTTTGGGTAAGGCATATCTTTATTGTTCAATGTTCAATAAACCGAGCAGCTTCGGATATTGCGAAAAATCAGGAATAATCATGTCAGCACCAGCCTTGATCAGGCGCATGCGCTTATGTTCATTGAGGCCATAGCGCCGTAACTCGTTGCTGGCAACCCCGACTGTCAGTCCGCCCCTTTTGCGGGTTTCGCGGATTTCAACAGGGCCATCGCCGAATGTGACCACTTTTCCGAAAGCCTTTACCCCGATATCAGCCAGGATACGCTCGAGAACCATCTTTTTAGCCTCTTTGGTAACATCTCCGACAGCTCCGTATATTCTGTCATCAAACAGATGATCGTAGCCTAAAACCCGGGCTTCCCTTCTTACATCCACTTCATCAGTACCGCTGGCCAGATAAAGCTTGACACCGGCATCATGGAGTATCTGAAGAAAAGGAGCCACATTTTTCAAGGTTACGTCTTCCAGATTGAGCTCGCCCTTCGACAGTTTGTTTTCCCGTTCCTTGACCATTAACAGCAGCTCTTCGTTGTAAATCTGCTTATATCCGGATTCATCAAGCATTTTTTCTACGGGTACAAAGCCAAATTCCCTGATCAGGCCCATTAATCCCTGCATCTGGACAAGAGTCTGAATTCCGGTTGTTTTATCGATGAACTCATCGACCCTGGCCTTGACTTTACCATACAATACCTCATCAGCCTCCTGGTATTTATTTCCGAGGATGGCTTTGATCATCATGGGTGCCATAATGAGTTCCCAGCCTTCACGGAGGGTAGAGACGGTTCCGTCGTGATCGAAAATGGCATGTCTGATCTGCGGCTTGTTTTCCCATTTATTGATAATCTCGATTTCCGTGCCGGCCAGGTAGCCGGCCTGGCGGCTGTTATCGGCTAAATCAGGAGCATAAATCAAATCGGGATCCTGCCCGATGGCAAGGATCTCTTCCGGGCTGGCGGTTCCTGTCTGGAACAGTTTCTGAACGGTGACTCCGGCGACAAATGAGCCTATCTGTGCAGCGGTGTTCATGTCATGGCCTGCTGCAAGCGCCGATGCTGCTCCGGCAAGATAACTGTCGCCGGCGCCAACAGTATCCACTTTTGCCAGGATCATCAGTCCGGGTATTTCTGAAATGCGCTTTTTATCGATTGTCAGCGATCCTTTGCTGCCCCGTGTGATAAAAAGCGGTTTTTGATAGCGTTTAAACAATTCGTCGGCAGCCAAAACCACTTCGGCATGAGATACCTCTTCATCCGGTCTTTTGTTGGTCCCGCAAAGCCGCACAGCCTCGGTATCATTCATCTTGCGGATGGCCCCGGTGTAATAATCGTTGAAACTGCGGCTGTCGACAATAAAGGGCTTATCAGGAAACTGACGGATCACTTCCAGGAGCCTTTTTTTAAAATATCCGGTATGTATGCCGGAAGGCACCTGCTGGTTTATGATCACGATGTCGATTCCGGGGATCTCCCTGATGAGGCTGTCGATCAACAGATCAGCGGTCTCTTTTGAGAGCTGGTTGTAATTGCCGAAGTCGACCCGGTTCAGTTCCCGGTCATCGATATAGGGTTTCGCATAGGTATGGGTGTGCCACTCTTGTTCCTGGATCAGCAGGTTTTGGGTTTGTATCCCGCTCTCTTTCATGATCCTGACCATTTCGGCCCCGAAGGGATCGGTGCCTATTACCCCGAAAACCCGGATATCCTTAACACCCATGGCGGCCAGGTTCGCGGCCACATTTCCCGCTCCGCCGAGTGAATATTTTTGCTGCCAGACGGGCCGTGTAGGCTCATTGGTCTCCACCGATATTTCGCTCATGGTTTCATCGATGAACCAGTAAGCGTCCAGGCAAAAATCCCCGGCCAGGGCAATTTTTACCTTGCTGATATCCCCGAGAATTTTTCGAAGCTGTTCTTTTTCCATAAAAACTTGCCTGAATTCAATTTTTATGCGTGGCGGGAAATAAAAGTACAAATTAGTTCTTATTTACCTTCCGGGTAAACAAAAAGCCCCGGATCAGTCCGGGGCTTTTTGTTATCGGGTGGTCAGGATTGTCTTATTGGACGACAACTTTTTGGACCCTGACTTCCTCTCCGTTGTTAACGGTCAGGAAGTACATGCCTGCCGGCAGGTTCGTGTCGATGGTTTCCTGACAGGTGATGGCATCGCTAATGGTTTTCCGGTAAAGCACCTGTCCCCGGATATTTGCCAGGGTGATGGTGAGATCGGAAGAAACCTTGTTGGTGATTTCAACGGTGAAAGCGCCCTGTGTTGGATTCGGATACACGTCGAATCTGGAAACCAGACTGTTCTGGCCGGTACCGGCGGTAACGCCGCTATTGTAAACGTCGTTCAACACATTCCAGTAGCGAACCGTGTATTTCCGGGCCGTACTGTTTGGATATTCCGATGTGTTCACGTTTCCGTTGATCCGGTATTTATATTCGATCGGGCCGGCTACCGGCAGGTTGTCGATCGTGAGGGTATAGATCCCGTCGGACTCAGGATCGGTGAAGTGAGCCGATCCGCCCCAGTTGTTGAAAGTGCCCGATACATCGACAAAATCGGTTCCGGGGAGAAACTCGCCGCTGGCGATATGTTTGCTCATATCCACGTTAAAGGTTACAGGAGCCTGCGTGGGGCCGCCCGATGAGTGCAGGTTCAAACCAAGGATAGGCAGTTTATCGGAATTGTACCAGGTGTCTATGGACAATAAATAGATCAGGCTGTACCCGGTAAATTCTGCACGGTCGTTCATATCCCATCCAAGCCGGATCCCCACATGTCCGTCCTCTGCCCAGGCTATCCAGGCAGCAAAATACTGGCCCGGCTGGAGAAATTCGGCTTCACCGTCTTTGATCAGCGGCAGCGTTACCCAGCCCAGCATGCTGGAGTCCATCTCAACTACATCTGAAGAGATCAGCTCATTATAGGCATCATCTTCTTCGATATACTTAAGTAAAACAAACTTGAAGGTCGGATGGATGGAGGCGGTAAAGGAATTGACCCAGGCGGTTATTGAATTGACCTCGCATGCCGTCTGGATGTCATACTTGACCGCCAGCATATCGCCGGCCGTGTTCCCGTTAGCCCAAACACCCGTATAGGTCCCGGCTTCAGCAGACATGTCTGCCCGTTGAAACAGGGTATCGTTTACCGTGAAGGAATAGCTGGAGGAATTATTGACGGATTTATCTTCCCCGTTAGCGCTGGCTGCAGTAATGATGAACCGGTAATCTCCGTAATCCGTCGGGGTGAACTGTTGTTCCACGGTCATCGTATCGCGTTCGATGGTCCAGATGGTTGATGCCGGAGAGCTGCCGGTGAATACACCGGTACCGTTTTTCAAAACCTGTACATCCACTGTTGCATCCTCGGCATCTGCGGTACCGCTGTTAAGCAGGGCACCGGTGAACCGGTAATCCCCGATGGTCCCTGATTCAGGTGAGCTCATCCCGATCTGGGTAAACGGTACGAAATTGGTGTGCCCGATCGGTTCGGCAAAACCGAAATTGATTTCCGACCAGGAATCTTCAAGCACCAGGTCGTTTGCGTAAGCTTCGGTAAGCTTCAGGTCGTCAATGGCCCAGAAATAATAAGGTACTTCATGGAAGTAGATCTTGATCCTGACGGCTGGCATCCCTGCAGCCACGTCGGAGATATTGATTTCCGGCTGGCGGTACTTAACGGGAGTGAACGTATTATGGCCGATGCCATAGCTCAGGTCATAGGATGCCCAGTGACTGCCATTATCGTTGGTGATCATCAGCTCGAGATGGCCGGTATTGTCGTTTTCGCAGCAGAACCGGTAGTACTGGCTCAATGAGATGACCACCGATGATACGGCGGAACAGTTGATCGGCGGAGACATGATGTACGTGTCTGATGCATTGTTGGATTCGACTCCATCCCGGAAGTTATATGAGTCCATGGGAACGGCAATGAATCCGTCACTTCCGGAGGCAAAGAACGATGGAGCCCGTTCATTGGTCCACCGGCCTTTGATCGAATCTCCAAGCCATATCCAGACGTTGCCCAGATCGGAATTGTCCCTGATTTCCCATCCCGTGGGAAGTGTCCATCCGTTGGGATCGGCGGGATTGCTCCAATTAAAAGTTGTTTGCCAGATCACATCTCCTCCGGCTTTTGTCAGGGGGGAGGATTCGTCACGGACCCTGGTCTGGTCCGTTGGCGAGCCGTTGACTTTTTTCGTAGCCTGCGGGAAGCCGGCTATTGAAATCAGACACAGCGACAACAGGAGAAAAGTTCTTTTCATACTTGTACGATTTTAGTTGTTTTGGTTGACTAAAGGTACCGTACAAAAAAGGACCTTTCAGAGGCCTGTCGGGCGTTTGAGCATGATTCTAACCAGGTGAGTTACATTATTTTGTGACTGCCTGAGATGATTATGTAAGCTCCCGGCCTGAAGGCCGGGGTTAGTGATTATCCCCAGACTGAAGTCTGGGGTTAGGCATTCATTTCATCAATCAATCACAGCCGTTGGTGAGTATTTTCAACCCATTTGTCGAATGGATAGGATCGGGCTGTAGCTTTTCCGGTCCAATTCGGTCTTATTAGAATAAACCTAAATGAAAAACATCATGATGAAAAAATCTGCCCTGGTAATTTCCTTGTCAATAGCATCTGTTGTATTGATACTGGTTCTGGGGCTGGGACAAACCGGCCAGAAAAAGAACCTGCGGCTGAAACACGAAGACTTTCTTCTGAAAGCCGGAAAAGAGATGAAAAATAATGTGGGCGAAAAAACCGAAGAGAATCCATCCTGTGACCGGCCGGATGAAGCTGCCTTTGCGGAGTTTGTCAGAACAATGGATCCGGCATTGCAAAGGGTTCCTGCGGAACGGCGCTTTTCTGCGCTTCAGGAAACCAGGGATATGACAACCCTGAAAAGCGGTGGTGCTCTACTGAAATGGGAGTCGCTGGTGGCCGACATGGGCGGACGAACGCGTACACTTATGTTTGACCCCAACGATCCTGCCGGTATGGCCATGTTTGCCGGTTCCGTCACCGGTGGACTGTGGTACAACGAAAATCCCCTTGAGGAACAGGATTGGATGCCGGTCAATGATTTCTGGTCTGATTTATCCATCAGCAGCATGTGTTATGATCCTAATAACACGCAGATCATGTATTTGGGGACCGGGGAGAGTGAAACCGCTCTCATTGTATACCGCGAGTCATCAGGCCGGGGGAATGGTCTGTACTGTTCCAGAGACGGCGGCAAACAATGGGATCTTTTGCCTTCCACTTCCCAGTGGGCTTATGTGACGGATGTAGAGGTACGGGTTGAAAACGGACTTTCCGTATTGTATGCCGGTGTGGTTTCAGGGTATTACAAAGGCATCGGGCACCGGAGCTCCCCATCCGATGGTTTATACCGGTCTACCGACCAGGGAGTAACATGGAACCAGGTTCTTCCCAATATTCCGGGGACAAATACCCCCTTTGCACCTTCAGACATCTGCTTCTCGGCCGACCGTTCCCGCATTTTTGTCGGAACAACTTACGGTATCAACTCAAATGCATCAGACAATGATCGAAGCGGTGCGGCTTGCATCCTTTACTCGGATGATGGATTATCCTGGACGGTGAACCGGGAATACCTGCAGGCGATATTGCAGAAAACCGAGGTCAATCTGCCCGGCAGGGTTATGATTGCTGAAGCCCCCTCGGATCCGGATATCATGTATGCCATTATTGCCTCCGGATATCCGGCAGGCGCTTTTTACGGATATGGTTGTGAATACCTCCTGAAAACGACCGATAAGGGTAATACATGGACCGAGCTGAACTTCCCGCAAGGCTTTGCATCACTGGCCTGGCATGCCTTTACAATTGCCGTTAATCCTCAGGATCCCGGAGTGATCTGGCTCGGAGGACTGGATACGTACCGCAGCCTGGATGGAGGAGCTAACTGGGCGATCATGTCCAACTGGGCTTTAATGTATGGAAACGGATCTCCGCAATATGTACATGGTGATATTCACCAGATCCTGCATCACCCCCTGAACGGCCGAATGTTATTCGTTGCAACGGATGGAGGAATTTTTGCCACGGGATCTTCCTTATCACCCGATAATGTCAATTTTCATGAGATAAACCAAAACTACAACACCCTGCAATATTATACCTGCGCTATTTCTCCGGTCGAAGGTGACCGGCAATTCATAGGCGGGCTGCAGGATAATGGAACTATGCACTACAAGCCGGGTGATGTCACGACTTTTACCGACATGCTTTCCGGGGGTGACGGGGCCTATTGCTTTTTTGATCCCGATAACCCGACCCGGATCGTGACTTGCAGCCAGTATTCAACGATTTATATTTATCGGAATCAATCCGGTCAGGATCCTCTCCTTGTTGGGGCTGCCCAGACCGGACTGGGAATTTTCATCAATCCCATGGATTACGATTGGGGGAATGACCGGCTTTACATGAACGTTTCCTACTTCGACGGAAGTGCTGCCAACCTGTTGGCTGTAGTAAATATAGCTGAAACCGGGATCACCGGATTTATAAAAAACATCGGGACACACACGCAGGTTCCTTTTACAGCCTTCAAGTGGACGGGGGATGTCGCAGACGGCGGTTCTCTGTTCCTGGGAACGGCTTCCGGACAACTCTACCGGCTCGACCAGCCACAGTTGGAAGAAGGAACAGCCCGGGAGATTACCGGGACCAATTTCCCGGTGGGATATCTCAGCAGTATCGAAACCGGACAATCTGCCGACACCCTGCTGGTTACTCTTTCCAATTATGGTATTCCGTCTGTTTTTATCAGTACCGATGCCGGTACAACCTGGAAAAATATAGAAGGGAACCTGCCCGATATGCCCGTCCGCTATGGGATCTTTCATCCCCAATCTGCTCATCATGCGCTGATTGCTACAGAAACCGGAATCTGGGGCACTACAGATGCCCTGGCTGGAGAGGTTAGCTGGACACCTCAGGTAACCGGAATGGCCAATGTCAGGGTTGACATGATCAAAGTGCGTCCTTCGGATCTTACGGTTGTGGCGGCTACCCATGGCAGGGGTTTGTTCACGACGGTTTGGGATCTCTCTCAAACCAGTGGCATCGAACAGGTGATTTCCGGAGTGGATATGCTTATCTATCCGAATCCTTCATCAGGAGAATTCAAGATCCGCACGACACTCAGGAATCAGGGACTTTTAACGATTCGGGATGTTCAGGGCCGGCTGGTAAGGAGTATATCCCTGCAGCCGGGAGAAATTGACCAGACGATGGATCTTCGGAAAGAAGGCAAGGGCACCTATTTTATCAGGATTGAGAGTTTGGGACAGGTTACAGCCAAACAACTGATCGTCAGATAGAATATTATATCAAAATATTATCAAGGCTTCGCAAATAAACTGCGAAGCCTTGATTTTAAAATCAGAATAAGAATAATCGGGTCAATTTACGTTTGTGGTAAAATGATGGGTACCCGAGCCCACTTCGGTTTCACCTCCCTGGAAAGGCAGGCGGATCGTTGCAGTGGTATTGGCCGGAACGGTGACATCCAGCATGAATTTCCCTCCTTCGATTTTCCAGGCGCTTTTTACCGTGCCCTGGATGCTTTCATAACTACCATTGGCCCAGGTGACTCCGCCACCTGGCATAGGAGCAATAATGAAATGTTTCCATCCCGGATGCTGTTCATCGGGATTTAATCCGATGATATAACGCCACATCCATTCCCCGACCGATCCCAAAGCCCAGTGATTGAGCGAGTTCATGCCCGGGTTCTGGAATCCGCGTTCCTTAACCATCCCGTCCCAGCGTTCCCAGATGGTGGTGGCGCCGTTGTCGACCATGTACAGCCAGGATGGGAACTCATGTTTTACCAGCAGCTCCCAGGCCAGGTCGTGATAGCCGGCTTTCGACAGCTCCATCATGGCCCGGTGGCTGGTCTGGATACCAGTCGATAGATGTCCCTTGTAATTATTCCTGATATTGTCCGCCAGGTAGGCTGCTGCATTGGGACGCAGCTCAGCCGGGAGAAGATCAAAGCTCAGCGCCAGTGCATATCCTCCCTGGGTATTGCCGGTGATCCGGCCATCCGGAGAAACGAAAGCCTGGTTGAATGTTTTTTTGATTTCTTCGACAAGCGTGCGATAATGGTTTGCATCTTCGGGTTTACCGATCACTTCCGCCATCCGGGATACCAGCCGGGTGGATTGTGCGAAGAAAGCCGTTGCAAAGATTTCATGGGCCACTTCTCCGCCCTTTCTCGGCCAGCCTTCCAGGATGATCCAGTCGCCGCTGAGCCAGTCGTTGTAATCGTTATTGCGTCCCACTCTCCAGATCAGGTCGGGGTTATTCCGGTGTATGTATTCCACCCACCTGACGGCGGCATCATACTGATCCCTGAGCAGCTGGGTATCAGCATAATTGACGTAGGCGGTCCAGGGCACGAAAACGCCTGCATCGCCCCAGGCCGGAACGCCCGAAAACTCCTTATTCTGATCGCCGGGATGGGGTGCAAAATCAGGGAACCGGCCGTCATCGGCCTGGTCATCCCGGGTATCCTGCAAAAACTTACTAAAAAAGGCAGCCAGATCCATATTGAAGGAACCGGTCTGGGCAAACGCCTGGATATCGCCCATCCAGCCGAACCGTTCATTGCGTTGCGGACAGTCGTTGGGCGAGCTCATCAGGTTGGCCCGCTGGGTCCACTGGATATTTTCCATCAGGCGGTTGAGGTAGGGATCGGAGCATTCAAAACGGCCCGTGAACGGTGAGGATGAGTGAAACACTTCGCCGATAACCGAATCGAGGACCGGAGCTTTTGCCAGTCCCGTTATTTCCATGTACCGGAAACCATGATAGGTAAACCGGGGTTCGAATGTAAAAGAGCCGTCTTCAGCCGGTATATACCGGTCGATCTGCAATGCTCCCCTGAGGTTTTCGGTATACAGGGTGCTATCCGCGCAGAGGGCTTCGCCGTGCCTGATCCGGATGAGCTGGCCCGATTTGCCCATTCCCGACAGATGGCACCAGCCCACCATGTTTTGTCCGAAATCAAGCACATACACACCGGGCAACGGTTCGTCAAGAGTCAATGGAGGCAGTTCGCGTTCAATCCGGATCGGCTCATTCCGGAGCCAAACCAGCTGCACACTGTCGAGCGGATCGGTTTGAGCTCCATTCCAGGCGGCATCGTTGAATCCGGCTTTTTCCCAGCCTTTATTCTCCAGCCGCGCATCGTACCACTCGCCATGGTAAATGCTGGTTGAGGTGATGGGCCCCACTGCGGTGGTTTTCCAGCTTCCGTCCGATACCACTGTCTGAACGGTTCCATCGCTGAGCTCGATTTCCATCTGGGCCAGGAAGGAGGGATACCGGCCATACGCGAACCGGCCATATACCATCAGGTCGCCTGCAAACCAGCCTTCGCCCAATATCGCGGAGGCGGCATTGTCTCCTTCATTCAGCAAAGCAGTAACATCGAAGGTTTGGTAAGGAATCCTTTTTTCGTAGGTGGTCCATTCCGGTGCAAGGAGCTGGTCGCCCGCGCGTTTACCGTTGAGATAGAATTCGTATAATCCTCGTGCGCTGACGTATGCCGTTGCTTTCCGGATTTTTTTATCCAGATGAAAATCTTTCCGTGCATAGATGGCCGGCAAGCCTTCCTGAGATTTAAGTGTTTTTGTATAACCGTCGGTGAGGAAGGACGGATCCCAGTCGGCGCTGATAATGGCGTCACGGGTCTGCACGCCGGCATGTAAAGCCAGGTTTTCACCGCCCCCTAATGCCTCTATTTCGTTCAGGGCAACACCCCAGTTGCCTTCATCACGAAACGATAACCGGGGCATAGTCACACGGATGTACCTTGCCTTCTGCGAACCCACCCCGTATTTTTGCGGAACGTCTCCCGGATTCGGGATATCATTTTTTGTCAGATCGATGAGCGTCCGCGCCCCTGAAAAACCGGGTCCGTCTGAACATTCAGCCTTAAACCGAACGGGGAACAGAAAACCGGGAGTATCCTTGTAATCGTGAGGCCGGGCCGGGTAGAGACACAGGGTATCGAATTCCGCGATCTTTCCCAGATCGATCGTTAGAACAATGCTATGTTCTGCATTTTTATACAGGGCGCTATGGTATCCGTTGCGCAGGATTACGTTCTTGTTGCTGTTTGCGATAACCGGATCGGAGATCCAGTTTGCCTTCCAATCCTGAGGATTCAGCAATCCCATGCTCCAGGTGGCCGCGTCGCTCCAACCCGAAGTCTTTCCCCCCTGGTTCCAGATTTTCACTTTCCACCAGACCTGTTTTCTTGAATTCAGGGGCAGACCTGCATAAACCACCTGGTTCGACTGGCCGGAGTTTACTTTTCCGCTGTTCCACAGGTCTCCTTTATTTCTTGCAAGCTTCCCGGACGTTGAGGCCACCAGGATCTGCCAGGCCGACTGTTGTTGTTCCTGATCTGCTGATTTCATGACCCAGCTTAACCTGGGATGCTGCCGGTCGATACCCATGGGATCGACCCGGTATTCGCAGCGAAGGTTAGTAACTGAAAGTGATTTGGATTGATCCTGCGAACAGGAAGTGATGATGAAGAATAAAGACAAAAGAATAAAGACAAAAGACTTTCGGGTCAGCAAGGTGTGTTTCATCGGGAAAGGGTTTGATTTAGCCGATCAAGTTAACGGATAGTTTTTGGATAGTCAAGCAAGATGTTCCGGGCGCGGGAGAGTCCCCCAGACTGAAGTCCGGGGTTAATCATATATTTTTATCTTTGCTCCCACACTCACACTCACACTCACACTTTCGCACCACACCCACACCTCACACCCACACCCACACCCGCTTCCGGGACATTAGCTCAGTCGGTTCAGAGCGCTTGCTTCACACGCAAGAGGTCACTGGTTCGAATCCTGTATGTCCCACACAAAAAACCACTTACCCTGAACAGAGTAAGTGGTTTTTTAATACCTGGTGAGAAACAATTGAGATTGTTATTTTAGCTGTTCCAGCTGGTTTTTCGCATTTTCATTATCCGGATTTAAAACCAGGGATTTCTTGAAACTATCCCGGGCTTTGTCTTTTTGATCCATACGAAGATAGATTTCACCCAGACTGTCAAATGCGATGTAGGATTCAGGGAAAAAGCCGACAAGCTGGGTAAACATCTCCAATGCATCGGGCAACTTATTATCCAGCATCAGCCGGTAAGCAAATTGATCAAATTCAGGATGCAGGAAATAATAGTGCGTGCTGTCAGAAAAGAGCTTCTTGTTTAATTTGATGGCTGCGGCCAATCCGTTGGTTTCATACTCTTTTTTGAATTTTAAAAGGGCCGATTCCCTGTTTGAAAACTCCTTTTGTTTTTCACGGATGGTACGCAGATGGTCTTCCAGTATTGATAGCGGGAGCAAACCTTCATGTCCGGGAACAATGAAATGGATCTGTTCTTTATTCGCAAGAACGGATTCAAGCGCTTCGATCCACTTACCCAGAAAGGGGATTCGTTCGGAATCGAAATAAAGATTGTCTTTGTAAATAAGATCCCCGGTTACCAATAGTTGCTCTTCGGGACAGAAAACCAGGATATCGCTGTATGAATGGGAAAGCCCGCCGATGTACTGCAACGACAGGGATACATTGCCAAGGTCCAGCTCCAGCCTGTCGGAAAAGGTAATCTGCGGAGGGGTCAGCGCGAAACCGTCACCCAATCCTTTGGCGATCCCTTCGTAATAGGCAATGATCTTGTTGTATTGGCGCGCTGCGTCGGAATTTATATCCAGTTTTTCAAGTCTCGCCTTCATCGATTGCAGGGCAGCCGAAACCTGTTTCACAGTCTGGCTGGCACTTGCCTGATTTTTAATCATCTCCTCTTTGCACCGGTCGTGCCCGATGATAATTGCATCGGCAAAGACCTGGTTTCCGTAGGTATGATCTCCATGGTCATGAGTGTTGATGAGATACCGGATGGTTTTCCCGTTGTAAACCGAGTCGATCCGGTTTCTGATGGCTTGTGCAAAAACGGGTGAGGTTTCCGAATCAATCACCACCAATCCTTCATCCGTATCGATTACCACGATATTCGTCGATTGTGGTCCTTCAATATTAAATACTTTAACATGATCGGAAACGCGGTTTTCTTTTACCGGAACGACACTTTGTGAATAGCAGTTACCTGCAAATAATCCCGCGAAGAGTGTCATTAAGCAGGCCCCGAATAAAACCCTGAGAGGAAATTTCAGGGTATCAGTTGCTGTTGTTATCATGTTTTTACGCTTTCTATTTCTTTGTCGTAACCTCAATTGCACCGTTTTTCCCCTTTTCACCATACACTTTCACGGCGGTATCAGAATCAAGGATACTGATGATTTCGATATGATCTAAATCGGTGAGGGTCCATTCACCGGCCTTGCACTCCTTCCCGTCAACTATGAAGAGCACGTCTTTCCCCTTGACGTTCTTTGAGTAACCGATATTAATCACCTGGTTTCCCTTATCCACAACGTATACCATTTTCGCTGAGCCGTCTTTGGTACGGATCAGAATGTTTCCGTCATGATTTTCGAGAACGACACGGCCGGATCCCAGGCCTGCAGTATCAACGGCTTTTAAAACTCCCAGGATGTCCTTTATACTATCACCTTCTTTACCGCCCCTGACCAGAATCAGCGCAGATTCTTTATCGATTTTCCTGTCTTTCAGGAGGTCATTAAGCTTGTCCTTGGGGAGGACCGACCAGCTATTGCCCAAATTTTTCAGGTTTAAAATGGTAAAATCACCTGTATCCACTTTGGCCGAGGCCAGATCGGTGATGGTTACCTCTTTCCCGTCAACACGGATGATCAGCATTTTAGCGGAATCTTTCCGGATCACTTTATCCTGGAAATCAGCGGCCTGCGGTGCAGGCAGGACGGAAGCCTCAGCGGTATTTGCAACGGCTTCGGCCGGCTTACCCGAATAGGCCGAAAAGGCCATAATAAGCAGGAGGGCGAATGGCACGATCAACAGATCCTTGATCCGGTTGATCAGCCGGGTATTTTTCTTATTCATCATTTCAATGCGTTTTTTAATTAAATCCTGATTAAAACTGTTGGCCATGGCCATTCTCCGTTCACCGAAACTACTGGTAAGCAACGCATACTGATAGGATCTCACATCGTTATACCAGGATAAACATCTCCGGTCAACAAAAAATTCATTATTTCTTACAATGGACGATTTAAGCATCCAGGCAAATGGATTGAACCACTGAAAAACAATCAGAAATTCCGATAGAAGCAGGTCAATCGAGTGCCCCTGCCGGAAATGGATCATTTCATGCCGGATGATCTTGTCCAGGTCGATATGCTGCTGTTTGTATCCGGGGATTACCAGCCAGCGGAAAATGGAAAAAGGCGACACTTTTTGCCGGGTGATCACCAGGATCATCTCCTGCAACCGTTTCCGCTCCGACCGGACGATCAGCCGGATGATGCCGGAATAGCTCCATAGCATCCGCGACAGGAAAAACACCACGCCCGACAGATACAAGGCCAGAACCACCGTTCCCCAGGGAAATGAGTTGAATGAAGCAACTATTTCTCCGATTTCAGGTGCTGTGAGGGTTGGCACAGTTGCCGGCAGGCTGTTGGACACCACCAAAATGTGATCGATTCCCCCTTCGGGCATCAGATCCGCCACCGCCGAACTTGCCGGAAAACGGATCAGGGGGATCAACGCCGGCAGGATCAGGCTGATCAGCAGATAAACCCGGTTCCGGATGAAAAAGGTCTCCCTCCTGAAGAGTCCCCAGTACAATAAAAAGCACAGGAGATACATGAGGGAGGCTTTCACCAGATAGATAACGAGGGGACTCATTTCGGGCCTTTCTCGATCATTTTGATGATCTCCCTCAATTCGTCGGCACTGATATTCTGCTCACGGGCAAAGAACGACACCACATTCATGTAGGAGTTCCCGAAATAGCTGTCGACCACATCCGATATAAACGTTTTCCGGTACTCCTCCCTGGTGACCAGGGGATAATACTGGTGAGTATTACCATAAGCCCTATGACCAACATACCCCTTTTCTTCAAGCAGCCGGATCAGCGACGAAACAGTATTGTAATGGGGTTTGGGATCGGGATAGTTCTCAAGAAGGTCCTTAACAAAACCTTTTTTAACAGTCCACAGCACCTGCATGGCCTGTTCTTCTTTTTTTGTCAGTTTTTCCATACGCCAAATGTATAACGGACTTTTCAGTTATACAACGAGTGTTTCAGTTAGTTAACGAAAATTAACGTTTGTTAACTGAAAAAACCGTTAATCCTTAGTCCTGTTTATTCATGAAATTGAAGCTGAACCGGGTGCTTTTCTTTCCCGACAGCAACCGGATGGCTGCCGCACCCAGCCACTCGAGCGAACCGGCAAACCTGACCGTTTTCCACCAGAGCTTAAGAAGAAACCACCAGATGATCAGGCAGAACAATCCGAATAAAATCACAGGCAGCAAATGATCGTTCCAGCCCGGGAATACCGGATCCCATATTTTTTTCAACAGTTCAGCCAGAATGGGTTCGCTGAAAAATACCGTCAGTGACAACATCCCGAACACCCGGGCGGGATAAAAAAACCGCAGGGTCCGTTCTTTCCTGCCGGAAGCTGCGAAATCAATCACGGATAAGAACAGCCAGTACAAGATCAGGAAAAATCCAAGCTGGTTCAACCGGAATAATATCCAGTGAAACTGATTGGAAAGAGTATTGGCGAAAATGTTATTGAAATCCCATCCGCCTAGTATGAAAAAGCCAACACCGCCGGCCAGGAAGAAAGCCAGTCCGCAGAGGAGTAACACCCGTTTCAATTTGAGCGGGGAAATGCTGCCTGTCAGGGCCGCCCCGATGGCGGCTCCGTATAATCCATATGCCAGGAATGGGAACATACCGTATCCGCCTGTCAGCAGGTTGATGAGGGTAAGTCCGAAATAATCCTGATTCCCGGTCAGAATGCTTTTATAAAGCCCCAGTTCATATCGAACGATGGGCGTTGCGATCAGGATCAGGGTTCCCAGAATGATATAAAGCTTGATGTCCCTTTTCAGTTTCCGGGATTTCCGGCTGCGCAAAACCAGGAACAGGACCAACGTCACGAGGATGACTACTGATCCGATCATCGACAGGGCATTCGATTCATAATACAGGTTCGGCGCCAGGGGAACCGTTTCTCCCGTGCGAATCCAGCCCAGGAGAATCCCGATCGGGAACCGTCCTTCCAGGAATCCGTTGGCAAAGAAGATGCGCTGGGCATAATGAAGGGCCAGTATCCAGAGTCCGGTGGCCAGGCCTCCGTACAACAGTTGAATGGGAGAGGATCTGCCTCCGGCATTTCGCTGATAAGCCCTCAGGGACGTCACAGTCCCGGTTATCAGGGCGAAAATCCCGGCCATGGTGATCAGGTAAAAGAGCACATACAATACCCAGGGGGCGGCATTGTCCCCTATCGCACGGCCCGGTCCCGCCGCCGACCAGTTATAGTGCAGCCGGTGCAACACGACGATGCTGATGATGGCTATACCGCGGATGATATCCAGGGCAACGATCCTTCTACCCGGGTATTGATCGGCAGACAAGTCAGAGGCACTGTTCATAGGTATGCTATCCCTGGCGGATAATTTCCCCTAAAATAGTTCCTTTTTTCTTGTAAAGAGCTTAGGGTTTCGGTTTGCTTTAATACCTTAACATGATGAAAAAGTCAATTCACATTACCGTCATCGCTTGTCTGCTAAGTGCCTCCCTGACCGGCCAGGTCCCCCAAACGCACATGGCGCTGGTATTCAAGAAAACGTCGGCAGCCTGTTTTTACTGCGGGGAATGGGGATGGAGCCTTCAAAACGTAATCAGGGCAGACAATATTGAAAAAGCAATCGTTCTTCAGGTTCAGATTTCCGCATCCAGTCCTTTATACAATCAACCCTGCAGGGAGCTGATGAACCAGTTCAACGATTGTAATTACTACCCGGCATGGTTTGTCAACGGTAAAAACGCGACGGTCAAGATTGGAAGCTATATTTATGACGATCTCACCCGAACCGGGATCAAGAATGCCGTTGATTCCACCTTCAGTGCCCCTCCGTTGGCCAGTTGTTCCTATACGGCAACACAGACCGGATCCGAACTGAACGTCAATACGACCACTGAGTTTTTCCGGGATACCACCGGGGAGTACTACTTGTCTGTCATTCTTATCGAAAACGACGTGATCGCTCCACAAAACGGTATCGGAAATGAAGCGCATCACATGGATGTTCTGCGCGCTTCGATGACCTCTTCGGTTTTCGGTGAAATAATCGCAACCGGCGTTATCCCGGCCAAAACGGTAATTGCCAAATCCTTTTCAACAACCCTGGACGATGCCTGGAAAACGCAGGATTTATCGATTGCCTGCCTGATCTGGAAAAAAGAGGGATCGGATTATTCATACGTCAATGCCTGTAAAAATAATGTAGCCCAGGCTATTCAGGATATCTCTTATTGTCAACCGGTTTTCACTGTTTATCCCAATCCGGCCACGGATCAACTGGTCATAGAAAATCCGGGTAATCAGGGCCAGGATACCTGGATTTCCATTTTCAATATTCAGGGGCAATTATTCCTGAAACAGCCGGTCACTGAAGAAATAGCCAGACTCGATATCAGCCGTTTACCTGCCGGAGTTTACCTGGTGAAACTGAGTGGCAGAAACAGGGCAGAGGTGATGAAAATTGTGAAAAACTAAAACTCCAACCTGATTTCCGATTTCCCGTTGAAATTCCCAATCCATACAGTTTCCGTGGCGGGATCATATTTGCCGCCGGTTACGGTTTTTGCCTTTAATCCGTTGGGATGTGGCAGGCGGATGGCAACCTGAGCGGGCTTGCGATCGGATGTACATTCGACAACGGCTTCTATGATACCCTTAGCGATATTGGATGTTACCTTAAGGGAAATCGGACCAAAATAGCTGGCCACATTGGTGAGGGCGATCTTTTTGCCGTCCCCGAGCCAGTTGCGCGGAATACCCTGCAACAACTTAAGTGTGGTGCCCTCTTCATACCACAGCATCCACCGGGTTTCCATTAAAAACCAGGCTTCTTCATGGGTTTTATGCACACTGGCATGGAACAGGTGCTCCCAGAAAGTGTAAGTTTCGCGGTCGGCCAGGGCTGAGAAGGTGTTATAGTAGGTTGTCAGAAAAGGCTTGACCATTCCCAGTTTCAGCTGGAGCCAGTTGTTGCGGCCATAATAGGGCTGGCTGAAAACTGCGTTATTCTGAAATAATAATTCGCTGTGATAATTGAGCATCATTTTCGATGCCTGCTCTTCGGGGTCCAGCACCTCGCAAAATACCAGGTACAGAGGTCCCAACAAGGCGTCGGGTCCTGTAAAGGTCCCATGAGAGAAAAATGTTTCATTCTTCAGGAAAAGCGCCCTGGGGCCGGTGGTTTCCGGCCACGGAGGCACGGTTGGGCACCAGGTGCCGTTGCCAAGGGGGACAACCGGTGAATGGGCCATTGAATTAAAGAAGGAAATCCGGATATCCGATTTCCAGGCATCAGCTTCCCGCTTGATTCTATTTGAGTTTTCCGGGTCGATGTCTTTCAGCATTTCAGCTACCCTGTCCATGCCCAGGTAAGCATAACCGTTAAGCATGAACTGGTGATAAGGGTCTTCAGGATCGGCTACTTTCCCGTCGATCATGCCGTAGCCCCTTCCCTTCAGTTCTTCTATTTTGTTTCGTTCGCGCCATTGCAGAAGAAAATCGCACGCTTTCAGCAACTTGGGCTCAACCTGCCTGACCCAGGCTGTATCGCGGGTATAGCGGTAGTATTCGCCCATACTCCAGAGCGCTGCACCGGTCTCGACCATGTACCCGCCGAAGTTCTGGATCATGCCGTTGTCGCGCTGCTTATCGAGAAAGAAATTCAGGGATCTCCGGGCATTGTCGTGCCAACCAATCGAATTGTAGTACTGGATAATGGGTGAGCTTTCGGTCCCGATCGGGGAATAAACCCCGATTGAAGGGGTCAGCGTTCCATTGGGCTCCTGGCCATAGGTGATCAGATCGAGATGCAGCAGGCCGGCCAGGATCATTTCGTTGATTCTTTTTTCCGGGACCTCAATCTTTGCTGCTTTAGCCAGCCTGGCTTTCCAATAAGCTTTGCATTCGGCATACCGGTCGTCAAATAACTGCGCGGAAAGCCTGGCGGCCCTCTCTTTCGAAACCGGGCTGTGCGGTACGAAAAACTCAAAAACGGCTTTTTCACCCGGTTTCAGCAGTACGGCAATTTCTTCGTTTGGCAACGGTTTGCCGTTGAGTCTCGAAATACCGAAAATCTTATCGGAAGAAAAAGAAGAAATCCCCGTTTGATTATCAAAGGTATAGCTGATCCCGTATGGCCTTACTGTTTTAAACCAGGCATACCGGGGAACAGATGCTGTATTGACAGCCTCGGTCCGGCAATAGAGAACGGTTTCTTCGGATTTTTTCTGCTCCTCCTGAAGGAGCGGTTTCAGCCACTCTTCCTGATCCGGAGTAAACATGTGCCCGATACAGTAGTGGTCGGCAACCAGAAAATGGGTGCCGGTGGCAATGGGGTCGGATAAGGGTGAATATTCCAGGGAAACAAATGAGGTCGTGTGGTACCGGATATCATCATCGGTCAGGGTGGAATGAAGGATCGGCAACGTTCCCTCTTCCAGACGGCGGGTGGCGTCCAGTTCAACACCCTGCCCGCGGCCGGTAATGTAATTGTACTGGATATCCATATTGCTGATTTCCGGCAGGTTTACAAGCGCGGAGCAGTTAAGGGGCGTGATCAGGTCGCTTTGTCTGGCCATGTTGTTGCGGCCATTGGTAATCTCAAAAATTCTCATATCCCGGCTGATCCCGAGCCATGTAGGGCAAACCTGGTCGCGGGTAAACCTGGCGGCTGAATCAAAGGATTGCTCCGGGAGAGATTCAATCTTTTCAAGGTTGGTAAGCAGTTTTCGGCTTTCTATTTCCGTTTTTATTTCCTGATAGGATCGCGTGTCAGTTGCTTCGGTAACGGCAACGCCATATTCGGGTATATAGATCGGGAAATCCCCGTTCACATCGCGGAGCAGAAAAGAGAAAGGATTACGATCGGTCATTATGCTGATAATCGTTGCCCCGCTCCCGGGACTAATATTCGCTTTTGTTACGGAAATATCAATTTGTGTATTTCCTTCCGATGAAACGCTAAAACGATTTTCCCTAACTTTTCCTTTGCCATTTATGATGGCAGCCTTGCTGAATTCCCCGTTCAGGACTTCGATGCTTCCCTTTATATTCCCCTTTTCCCACTTAGCCGATATTTTGTCATGCACCATGGTGTTTTGGCAAAACAAGCCTGGAACGCTTGTGCATACTATACAGAAAGCGACGAGAAGAATTCTGATATATTTCATTATTACTGACTTATTTCAAACCTGCACGGTTTACCGGAAGTTGCAGCCGGCAGATCAATACCGATCCAATCGCCCGTTGTAGTGTATGTTGCAGATTTTCCGTTGATGCTGGCACGCAGGCTATTCTTGTCCGGGGGCGTTTGGAGCTTAACGTAAAGTTTTTGAGGATTCTCTCCGGAATATTCCCCCTTGATCTGGCCGGTCTGCATTTTATACGAAATGCTTCGTCCCTGCCAGGATAATGTTTGCCCGAAGCCGGCCTTCCAGAAGTCATCCGGAACGGTTGGACCGATTGAAAGGCTCCCGTCGAGGCGATGTTCCACTCCCAACAGGTATCGCTGAACGATTCGTATGAGGTTTGCCGGATACTCGCAATATTTTTGTGCTCCGTATCCGCCTTTTTCAGCTGTGTATCGTTCACGCCAGTAATAGCCGTCTTTCCGGCCCTGCTCGCAGACTCGCCGGATCGATTCGATCAGCCCGGTTGCGTCGTTCATTTTGGCCCTGGCCGTGGCTTCAACATACCAGACGCGACCCATGGCCGCCAGGTCGTAGAAATCACCCAATGTGGATTCCCATTTTTCATAGGTTTCCGGATTGGTTACAATACCGGTTGGCATACCTCCGTAATAAAACTTCTTTTCGTCCTTCAGGCGGGGCCAGAGAATGGCTTTCTGTTCCGGAGTGGCTATTTCAAGCGCAATGGAGCTCCAATCGGTATCGCTGAGGCCGTGACTGGTTATTGCGCCACGTTCGGGGTGGATATATTCTGCAAACTGATTGGTCCGCCAGAACCGGTTATAGAAGTTCATTTCGATCCGGGCAAAGAGTTCCATATATTTGCGGGCTGTAGTCTTGTCGCCAGCGATCAGGTTCAGCCCCCATACCCGGCGGAATGCATCGGCGACGTGGCATTGTGCCACACCGTCATATTCGAACCGCGTGGGGCGTTCAATGTAATAGCCTGCTCCTGTTACGGCACCTTCCTTGGTAACCAGGGTTGCCATATGGTCGGCTGTCAGGTTGATGGATGGCAGCTCTTTCCGGAGCCACTCAAGATCGTTAGTATGCCGGAAGATCACTTCAGCATTTTGGATATACGTAGGGCCGGCCAGCGCCCGAAGCGGATCTCCCGGAACAAAGTGGCGATAAAGGCCGCCGTTATCATCGAATCGCGATTGGGCACTGTCCGTGCCAAAAATTTTGCCTGCCTGATCGGGCTGTATGGCAATAGGCAACTGCCCGTCCGGCTTCTGAAAGGATTTTATATAATCCCAGTTTGCCTTTACCACGTCCACCTGGTCCAGCCACAAAAGCGCATCGGTCAGCTGATGTCCGTCCAGCGAGGGATAGGAATACCCGTATCCGAAGTCTTTGCCATCGGCACAAACGGAGAAATATCCGAAGAAAATCTTGTTATTAACGGATGACAGGACGTTTTGAACAGCAGCCTTTTCGTAGGCTTCCATGATCAGCGGATCGGGAAGATCGAGCTTGTCGGTACGGGTCTGGGAAAACAGTGGAGATGATAAAATCAGTACGCATAAAAGAAAAAGGATCCTTTTCATTTTGATTTCGGGTTTCATTCTTCCGAAAAGTACAGTTTTTTATTTTCTGGAGTCAATCAGTTTTTTTATCTCTGCCAATTTATCATCCATTTTAAACCGATAGTAGATATGGCTCAGACCGACCACCAATTGCGAATCCCCCTGGTCAATCTGAAAGCTCTTTTCGAAGAATGGCAATGCCTGGCGGAAATATCCGTCGGCAACGGCTACTGCAGCTTTATAAGCGACCTCGTCACCCAGCGGAACCTTATCAACCTGTTTATTCGCCTCAACCCCCATGTTGAAAAGAATTGTTCCGATACTATAATATCCGTTGAAGTTTTCGGGTTCAATCTCAACTGCTTTCTTATATGCCACGATCGCTTTTTGTGTGTCCTTGTCTTCCAATGCCTTGCCATACACCATCCATAAACTGGCATTGGCCGAATCCTTTTTCAGGGCAATTTCGACATATCCGAAGGCATTTTCCATATCCTTTTTACCCAGATAATAGTTGATGAGGTCAATATAGAGTTTGATATTGTTATCAGGATATTTTTTGATGCCGGATTCATATGTTTTACGAGCAGATTCCGGATCACCTTTTTTCAGATACAGTTCTGCCAGGTAATGAAATACATCCGGCCCGCCATAATCTACATCGATCGATTTTTTGTAATAATCAATGGCTTTTTCAATCATGTTACCAGCTTCGGCTGCCAGGGCCGTGTTAAAAAAGAGAGCGGTATCCAGTCGGTTGATATATGGTAGACTCCCAATTGCGATAGCGGTTTCATATGACTCAACCGACTGAGGGTATTTTTTTTGTTCATATTCCATACTACCCTTATTAAAATAGTCGGCTGCACAATGGAGGAACTCAAAATACAATAATGAATCGTATCGGTTCTTAACATCCAGCTCTTTTGCTTTGATGAAAGAGAGGTAAGCCTGTTTCAACGGATCAGGATCGAGGTTTTTGAATTTCTCCTCTTTTGATCCGTATATTCTGCCGTATGTCAGTCCCCGGTAATACCAGGTTTTTGCTTCCGTGCCTGTTTTAGGATGAACAGAAGCTTGATCGATGTCCTCTTTGGCAAGGTCCAGTTTATTATTTTCGGGCTTCAGGTAAATGTAAGTGTTTTGTACTTTGTTGCTTTGCCCCGCTGCAGCCGCGAAAGTCATAACACCTGCAACAAGAACCAATATTTTTTTCATGGTTGGATTTGTTAGGCGGTTATTACAAAGTTATTACTATTCAGGCACTAACAACTGCCTGTTGTTAATTCGGATGTCCCACATATAAATTGAAATCCATTGGGAAGCCGTTATAACACAGCCCTATCCAAGCTCCATCGGGAGTGTGAGAGATTTCTCCTGTTACCCGCAACCCGTCTCTCTGGCTTATTTCAGAACCGCTTTCCCTTCATAGAGGGTGAGCTCAACGACTTTTGTTGTATTCTTG
>JAZDPC010000035.1:0-9896 GCA_043797975.1 Bacteroidota bacterium | reverse complement strand
CGTTGTTGCCGCACCATAATGCAATTGACGGATGGTTCCGGAGGCGGATGATGTTCTGCCTGGCTTCTTCGGTAACGCTCGCCAGGAATTCATCATTCCCGGGATACATGGAGCAGGCGAACATGAAATCCTGCCAGATCAGGATTCCGGCTTCATCGCACAGGTCGTAGAACAGGTCGTTTTCATAGATACCGCCGCCCCAGACACGGAGCATATTCATATTGGCAAATGCCGCAGAGCTCACGACCTTCCGGTATTCATCAGGCGTGACCCGGGGCAGGAAAACATCGCTTGGAATGTAATTGGCCCCCTTGGCAAAAACCGGTAACCCGTTGACTTCAAAATAGAAACTCCGGCCGTTGCCGTCGGGATCCGGATCCTGGACGAGCCTGACTGTATGGATACCTGTTTTTAAGGAATAATCTGATATTGACCCTGATTCATTAGAAATTGTGCAGGTAACGGGATACAAATATTGCTCACCATATCCCCTGGGCCACCAGGGACTGGGTTTTTTTACTTCAAATTCCCGGTTGATCCTGTTATTCCCCTTTATCAATTCAACCGGAACTGATAGCCAGATCTGGTTACCGCTCTGCAAAACCAGGTTGCAACGTGAAGGCTTCCCGGCCAATACGGTTATATCTGCCCTTAATCGTGCGGTTTTGCCTGATAGTGTGAGAGTTGATATGAATACATCGGAAATCCTGATGTCATTCCAGGCCTCGATGTAAACAGGTCGCCAGATCCCGCTGGGCACCAGCCGCGGACCCCAGTCCCAGCCGTAATGATAACCTGCCTTGCGGGTGAAGATGCTGACCTGGTTGCTGCCGATCTGGCCGGTTTCGGACTGGTCGTTGCTAGCCGGCAGTCTCAGGCCGTATTCCGATTGCTTTTTCAGGCCTTCAAATATGGGTGACCGGAATGCGACAAGAAGCTCATTGTTTTTTAGCTGCAGAATACTTTTGATATCCGCTCTCCAGGCCAGGAACATATTGTCGGCTTCAAGAATTTTTTTCCTGTTGAGCCAGACTGTGGCATAGGTATCCAGGCCTTCAAAAACCAGTTCGGCATGATCCGATTTCATCCAGGCAGGATCGGCATCGAACGAGGTTTTATAACTCCAACCGACCTTATCGATCCACTGAACCGATCGCTCTTCGATGCCAAAATAGGGGTCATGGATTTTTTCATTGGCCAACAGATCCGTTTGGACGGTTCCTGGAACCGTTGCACGCATCCATTCATTCAATCCGGCTTGTGAGAATTGCCAGCCGCTGCCTATGTCTTTTCTCATGAGTCGCTGCGCCTGAACCTGGAACGATGAGATCAGCACCAGCAAAAAAAAGATAAATCGGTACATTGAATTTTTTTTATAAAATGGATAATCTTTTTATTCCTTCAAGGCATGCCCGTGTATTATGATAAGGGCATTTCCAAAAACCTGCCAGGGAATCCTCCGGAAACCACCGGCCATCAGGATCGATCCGCCAGAACCATTCCCCGGTTGTCGGATCCTTAAGTTCTGAAATGATAAAATTCCAAAGTCTCCAGGAGGCTTCCAGAAAGCATGGATCTCCTTCGTTGCCATATGCATTCAGCAGCCCCACCATTCCTTCAGCCTGTACCCACCAATGCCTGTCGCGGTCGTCATGACCGGTCAAAGGATCGGTTTCATAACGGGAGGATCCGTCGGGAAGGAGGGCCTCTTTGAGGAATACCCGGCATGCCTCACGGATCCAGTTGGTTATCAGGACCGGTTTCGCGAACACTGACAGAGCCTCGGCAGACTCCTGCAAAAGCCATGTGGTTTCTATGTCATGACCGAAGGATATCAAGTTACCAACGGGTTCCCAGTTCAGGTTGAAGAACAGGTTCAGATGGCCGTCAGACTTGAGAATGTGAGCTTCAAACAACCGGTGGAGCCGTCCGATTGCGTTGATGACAGGTTTTTCGGGACTGATCCGGTAAAGCGAGGTATAGGCTTCCAGAACGTGAAGATGGGTATTCAGGGATAGTGGCTCATTAAGGTCTTTTTTGCTGAGTCTCCAGTCCGATAGCGGGAGCCAATCCTGAGAAAAAGCTTCGGTATATCCCCCGGTGACCGGATCCAGCCCCCGTTGTTCCATCAGCTCAAACAGTTCCCGGGCCTCGCTTAAAACCATGGAGTCCCGGGTGAGGGAATAATACTCAACGAGAGCGTAAAGGACGAAAGCCTGGGCATATACTTGCTTGCGGGTCTGGCAGGGCTTTCCGTTGAAGGTGACCGACCAGTAATATCCGCCGGATTTCGCATCCAGGAAATAATTCCGGATATAGTCAAATGCGCGGTCAGCCAACAGGCGGCAGGCAGGATCATGATGAATGGCCAAGGCTGAAAGGGCCCACAATATCCTCGCATTCAGGACAATACCTTTTTGTCCCTTCTCATCGACCTGCCGGATGGTATTCATACCGGGTAAAAACCCTCCATACTGGTTGTCGACCATGGACTCCGACCAGAACTTCTCAATATCATTCAATTCTGCCCTCATTTCAGCGATCCATCGCTGTATAAGATCCTTATCCATTAAAGAGGCTATTCAGATTTTGATCGATCAACTTATTGATGTTCTTTACCGAACTTGATGAAAATCCGCCATCGGGAGGTGTATTTTTTACATAATCCAGCATGCGGTCCATCGCGGTTGTGGCAACGTGCATCCGGGTATCCGAAGAAGCGTAATAGATAAACAGTTTACCGTCCTCATCGGCAATCCAGCCGCTCGAGAAGAGGACATTAGAAACATCGCCAACCCTTTCGGCCCCTTCAGGCGCCATGAAATAGCCGGCGGGCTGATAAAGAACCCTGGAAATATCGTCAAGTGCAGTCATGAACACATACAGGGTATACCGCAATCCTGCGGCGGTATTCCGGACCCCGTGAGCCAGGTGAAGCCAGCCCTCGGAAGTTCGGATGGGAGCCGGGCCGAGCCCGTTTTTTAATTCGTAGATGGTATGATACCTGCGTGGTTGGATAAAGCGCTCATCCTTAACTACCGGATTGATAATATCCCTGACGAAACCCAGTCCGATTCCGCCGCCGGAACCCACTTCAATGAAACCCGACTGCGGTCGTGTGTAAAAGCAATACCGTCCATCGACAAATTCCTGATGAAGTACAACATTTCGCTGTTGCTGAGCTTCCGTGATCAAATCCGGAAGCCTTTCCCAATGATCCAGGTCCCTTGTTCTGACAATAGCCGCTGAGGCTACTGCCTGGCTCGTGTCGCCGGGCGGTGCATCGGGATCTTTTCTTTCGGCACAGTAAACTCCGTAAATATACCCGTCTTCATGGGCAACCAGACGCATATCGTACACGTTCACTTCTTCCGGATCAATCTGAGGAATGGTTATAGGCCGCCGCCTGAAACGAAATCCGTCGACCCCGGTTTCACTCTCTGCAATGGCAAAGAATGACTTCCGGTCCCAGCCTTCCACCCTCACCGCCAGGCAGTATTTGCCCTGAAATTTCAGGGCACCGGCATTGAATACAGCATTAACCCCGATCCTCTCGAGCAGGAAAGGGTTGGTTTCAGGATTCAGATCAAAGCGCCACTCAAGCGGTACATGCCCCGGAACCAAAACCGGGTCGCGGTAACGGAGATAGATTCCGTGATCCTGGTGAACCGGAGAATTTTTCTTTCCGATCAGGAGCTCCCGCTCCCTTCGCAATCCGGCAAGCTTATGACTAAAATCGTTATTAGTGCTCATATTCACCGAGATTATTCCACCAGGTCTTTTTCAGAATGAACATTGTAACTGCTATAATAATCAGTGTTATAATAAAAGGTAATCCCTTCCGAAGAACCAGATACAGCGGGGCGGCGACGAGAGCTGTCTGTGCAATCGTCCCGATAAGGACATTAAACATATCGCGCCTGAAGTTCATATTCGGACGGAAATCCGGATGTTCAGCCTGAACCTGTTCCTGGACCGGTTTCCAGAATCCCCAGGGTTTCACATGATAATAGAAGGATTTCAGCGTTGCCGCTTCAACCGGACGGGTCAGCAGGGTACCTGCGAAACAGCCCATAACGGAGATTACAAGAATCAGCGGGAAGTACCAAAGGCTCAGAGTGTCCTTAAAGATATAAGGGAAGATGAGGGCTGGCACCAATCCGGCTACCATGCCCCAGAAAAATCCATACCCGTTGAACCTCCACCAGTACCATTTCAGAATATTCGACGCTACGTAACTGCCGAACAGGGCAGAGACGATCCATTGCAGGATCGAATTGACATCCAGGGCAAAAATCCCGATGATGACGCTGAGTGAGACCACAAGTAATCCGGTGAAATAGTTGGTGTTACGAATTTTTTTATTGGTTGCTCCGGGGTTGATATATTTCAGATAAATGTCGTTGACCACATAAGCCTGGGCAGCGTTCAGCGTCCCGGCAAAGGTTCCCATGAAAGCCGCTAACAGGCCTGCCAGTAATAGTCCGGTGAATCCCACCGGGGCAAACTCATTGATGGCCGAAGGGAGGATCTGCTCAAAGTCGGTCCGGCCGGCCACCGTAAGGTCGAGCCGGTTAAAGTAGAGCAGCGCCAGAACGGCGATTCCGCCAACCATCAGGTAACGGGTGGGCATCAGCACCACCGAAACAAATCCGCTCATTTTGGCGGCTTCCTTCGGTGAGCGGGTTGAAAGAACCTTTTGCATGTCGTAATTGGGAGCCGGACCGGCCAGGCTGACCAGCAGTCCTTTAAACAGCATGACCGTAAAGAATATGCTGAACAGGGAATACCCATCCGATTTGATCTTCTCGTTCACATCAGGGATGATCCGGGTCCAATCGAGATCCAATCGGTTGCCGAAGAAAGGGTTCATCCAGCCATCGGGAACGTTCAGTGTATGATGGCCAAGGGCAGTGAAGGCAATGACACCGATCACAATGGCCGAAATGGTCATGATGGTATATTGCAACACATCGGCCCAAACAATTCCCGACATGCCGCCCAGAACCGAATAAAAGACTGCGAACAGGGTGAATATCAATCCGTAAAAATGAGGAACAAACCTCTCGGGAATGCTGAAAGGGAGGTATTGGCTGAGCCATTCATAGGGGATAAAGATCTCAACGAATTTTCCCAGCCCGATAAATCCATAGGCCAGGAAGCCGAGGCAACTGATCAGGGCGAAAATGACTACAATGGAATGGGAGAGCCTTCCCGACGGGCCGTTGCCAAACCTGGTGCCGATCCATTCAGCGCCGGTGCTCACGCTGGATCTACGGAGCCAGGCCGAAAGGAAGACCATCATGAATATCTGGTTAAAAACCGGCCAGAGCCAGGGAATCCAGATCGATTTCATGCCATAAACGAACATAATGGTTACCAGCCACATCGTGCCCGATATGTCGAACATCCCGGAAGCGTTCGACAAACCCAGCATGTACCAGGGCAGGCGGTTGCCGCCCAACATATAGTTGTTTTTATTTTTTGCGGCTACGCGCCTGAGAAGAATTCCAATGATCACTGTCAGGATCAGGTAGATTCCAATGATCGAAAGATCAATCGCGTTCAGGTTCATACTGGACTAATTACTGGTTCATGGCTGCCCATTCCCGCCCGAAAACCGTTTCGGGAGCCTCAAAGAACTTTACAAAATCAGATGAAGATTTATGTCCCGGGAAGGGTGCATAGTGATGTGAGGGACGATCGTTTCTCCAGAGCAGCACCCATGCAATACCCGATCGTTGAAGGGCGGGAAGAAGCCGTCCGGTCCACCATTCCGGATCCGGAATGGTTTCGTACCCGGTCTCCGTGAGTGCATAGGGTTTATGGTGCTCTCCACCCACTTCCCTAAGCATGGCAAGGGAAGCTTTCAGCGGATTGGTATAGCCTTCCAGGGTGCCCGCACGATCATAAAAATCGAGACCGATAACGTCCACCCACTCATCACCGGGATACCAGGTGAGATACTTCTCCGCATTCTGGACCTTATCCGTGGAATAGACAAAGATCAGATTATCAAGATGATGTTTATTGCGAAGCAGCCTGACAGTCTCCTTCCAGAGCTCCTTATATGCTTCCGGCGTGCAATGCCCGGCTCCCCACCAAAACCATCCGCCCGACATTTCGTGATAGGGCCTGAAAAAGACCGGGATGAGGTTTCCTTTTTCGTCTTTCAGGTTCTTCAGGAAGGCGGCTGTTTTGTCAACCCAGGAGACATATTTATCGTAAAATTCTGCTCCCGGGAGGATTTTGGAAACCGCGCGGGTGGTATCCCAGGCCTGCCCGCCCGATACCGGATTATCAAGATGCCAGGAGATGGTTATCAGTCCTCCTCGTGAATGGGCCTCCCGGATCAGTTTGTTCATCAGGGAAAAATCAACGGAATCCAGGTTAAAGGGATGGTCCAGTTCAACATGCCCGATATCAAAGCCATAGATGGCCGGATAATCCCCGCATACATCACGGATATCACAATTTTGCGTGGTTTCTGAATAATTCCATTTAACGCCGTAGGATGTGGCATCCTGGTGGGCAATCAGGAAACGATCACCCAGGTTTCCCAGCTTTTGCATAACGGCAAAAGCTTCCCGGGACAGGGTCTGTTTATTATCCTGATTTTGTTGTTGGTTTTTTAGTGAACATCCTGAGGATCCAATCAGCAACCAAAGAAATGATACAAAAAACCACGGAGACACAGAGAACATAGAGAAACACAGATCTCCGTGGAACTCTTTGTTCTCTGTGCCTTCGTGGTGAGTAGCTACCATTTTCAGAATGCAATTTTAAAGTTTTCAATCATGCCCCCAGACTCCAGTCTGATGATATAAATCCCTTCTGTAAACTGATTCAGGCAGACCGAGGTGTCACCGGTCTGATTGGGGTAAAATCCGCGTATCCGCCCGCACAGGTCGTATATCCGGATGTCATATTCGCGATACTGATCGCCCGGAGTAACTATCAAACGCTGATGCGGGAAATCGGTCACTACTTCATATGTTTCGGTGCCGGCCGGGATGCGGAATGTTGAAGTCGGACCCGAACGGTCGGGCATTTCATCGCGTGTGAGTACATATTGATGATCCATTATTTTTTGCCAGTGGCTCAGGGGATTGATGGCAGGATTCCGGACGAAGTCTCCATTCCAGGTCATGAACCACGACCAGCCAGCCTCGTCAGCTATCAGGTTATCGGGATCGGGCATGACGCCATTTTCACTGAGGGTGACCATCTTTTTTCCGCTGAATGTTTCGCGGATCTTATCAAAGGTGAGCACCTGGGAACTGAAATCCCCGTTCTGTGAATAGATATCCACGCCCAGAATGTCAACATAATTATCGCCGGGATACCAGTCGAGATTATCGTCTTTCGCGTCTGTTGTCCAGACCCAGATCAGATTATTGATTCCATGGTAAACGGTAAGGCGGTCAAAAATGAGTTTCCATAAGGCTTTACAAGGTTCCGGTCCTTTCGCTCCCCACCAGAACCATTTGCCGGACGCTTCGTGCAACGGCCGGAAGAGTATTGGTATGTCCGCATTCTTAAGGGCTTTCAACCAGGTGGCAATGATATCGATATCACTCACCATGGCCTTATATTCCGGTGAAAGGGTATCAGAAACCCGGGAAACATCGAAAGTGGTTTTATCGGTATAAAACTCTTCCGTTTTGCGAAGGGGATCGCGCCAGTGCCAACAAAGCGCCACCAGGCCATGGTTGGCATACCAGCCGGTAGCTTCATTGATCAGTACGTTTTTGTCGAACCAGGAATAGTTTCGGGTGTGGTTCATAAGATCAAGACCGAGAAGTGCAGGATATTTGCCGGTATTGGTCTTGAGCCATTCGGCCTCTCTCATGTCCATCACACCCGAATGAATGTTCTTCCCGAACTGGTCAATCAGGTATCTGAACTCTTTTTGGGCAATTACTGCCGGTTCAGGTGTCACCAGGTTACCGGAAATGCTGAAAGGGGTATCCGGTGTGTTATTGATAGCGATGCGGATGTAATCCATCAGGAACCAACCCCAGCTTTTGCTGATCACGACGGTGTTCTGGCCTGCTTTCAGGCGGACTTTCCCAAAAGAGACCTCACGGAAGTTGTTTCCCAGGTTTTTAAACTGAACTTCAGCTTGGTTGCCGTTTATCTCGACAATATTGATCTTATCCCCGTATGGAGCGGCGTATCCGATATACAGATCATAAGCATTTTTAACTTTGAGATTGAATCGGAATGTCAGTTTATCAGCATCGGTTTCAAACTTGCCGACATAACCAGTGCCCGAATAGCCGGTCATGGTGGTTTCTACTATGAGGGAACCTTCTCTTTGGGCGGTTTCTGCCTCATGCTTTGTACCCTGGGCTCTGGCTGCACCAATAACGGCTGTCAACAGTATGCACCCAAACAAAACCATTTTTCCTGTTCTCATTGCGTAAAACCAGAAAGAAAAAAGAGGGGTCACCACTATGCTCGATATGATAACCCCTGCTTGTCTAACCACTATGAAAAGAAACGTCTGCTGCTATTCTACCAACTCGAAACGCATATTATCAATACAGATGTTTACCATGGAGGCACCGCCGTCGAAAGCCATCCCGAAATCGGCATTGACCTGGGCGAAATCGGTGGGTTTATTGGAACCGCTGCCCCACTGATCCCGGAAATCGGTGATCGGAACGGTAACGGTTATCCAGCCATCAGTTTTATAGGAGCCCGACTCGGCCCAGGGAGCCCACAGGTACCAGAAATCGCCTTCCGTGCCGTTGAAACGGAGGCGCAACTGGCCGCCGGTCATGGGTTCAAGAATGCTGATATCGAATTTGACCACATATTTGGCAACATCGGTGCCAATCCTGTCGGCCGGGAAGTCGTTCTTTCCGTTTCTCCAGAAGAGGCCCGTCCAGCCGCTGCATTGCTTGTTAACGCGCCAGTAATTGGTACCGTCCAATGAGAGGGCCGGATCGTTTTCCGGGGCGCCTGCATCTCCCCACCAGCTATTCAGGTTGTCAAAATTAAAATAGACCAGGGTGGGATCTTTAACCGGATCAACCCCGGATATCATAACTTCCGGAGACTCCACGAACTCATTTTCAAAGGTGACGAATTTAATTTTTCCTTTCCCTTTGGTTACTGTCATCGGAACCACTACCTCAAGTTTTGTAGCGGTTTTTTCACCAAACATGGTGGCTTTTACATCTCCCGGGAAGATCACATCCGTCAGAAGATTCAATTTCTCACCAATAATGGTGATCATCTGGCCAGGTTTCATGGTCAGAGGCATATTGGTGATCACAGGAACATTAGAAGCCAGAATGGTGAGAGACTGAGTGGAGGTGATCTCGGAGCCGTTTGTCGTCACGAGGGTTATTGGCCCTGAGAGGGTACCGGAAGGCACCGTTAAGACAATTTCTGTTTCGCTGGTGGTGCTTACGGTAACGCGGTTACCACCGGTAAAAACGACGGCGACCACAATATCCATCTCTGTTCCGGTGATGGTCAGCTCGCTGTTGGCTTTCAGTTCCAGCGGAGACAAGGAGGTGATCGTCGGCAACAACAGCCCCAGATGGACTGAAGCGACCGATTTCCCTGCCGCTGTACCGAAGTTAACGGGTCCTTCCGTTGCATCCAGCGGGACCGTTATCCGGATTTCAGTGGCCGTCCCCCCTAAGAGGGCACCTGATTTACCGCCACCAAAAGTGGCGCTGGTGATCAGGTCGAGGTCGCTACCTGTAATCGTCAGGGTTTGTCCGTTCTCGACTGGGTTGGGTGAAATCCCGCCGATTACCGGAACGGCCATGACCAGTTCAGTGGCTGTTTCCACCTCGACTTCCGAAGCGACCACAAGTTTGATCTTGCCGTCCTTTGCATCTGCTGGAACGTTCAGCTCCAGTTTGCTCTGGGAC
>JAZDPC010000023.1:0-116611 GCA_043797975.1 Bacteroidota bacterium | reverse complement strand
GGATTGATATCCCCATCGGTGATCTCACCATTCTGATGGTCCAGCTCTACTTTTTGATCATTGTTGTGATTGAGTTGGGAAAAGCTGCCGTCAAACTGTCGAATCTGAAAATTTCTCCGGCTAAGCTTCTGGCCACTTCATTTTTACTGCTGATCGCTTTCGGTACCGGCATGCTGATGCTTCCGGAAATGACTACAGCCGGAATCCGCTTTATCGATGCCCTGTTTACCTCAACCAGCGCAGTATGCGTAACCGGGCTTACGGCCGTTGAAACTGCAGCCTTCTTTACGCATAAAGGGCACTGGATCATCATGATCCTCATCCAGTTGGGCGGTATCAATATCGTGGCATTCGGCGCCTTCTTTGCCGTTTTTTACCGCGATTCATCCAGCCTTAAATATCAGTCACTGATCAAAGACCTGCTCGATACCACCGAGATGTCAAAGTCCAGGTCAATCCTGCGGTCCATCATTTATTTCTCAGTCGTTATTGAAGCAGTAGGAACCCTGCTGGTTTATCTTACCTGGGGCAATAGCTATACGTTTGCGGAAGGGCAAAACAAATTCTTCTATTCCCTGTTCCATAGTATCTCGGCATTTAACAATGCCGGTTTCAGCCTGTTCCCGAACAACTTTTTCCAGGAGGGCATCCGGCTCTCCTGGGGTGTTCATGGAGTCATCGCACTGCTGGTCTTTCTTGGTGGTATCGGGTTTCCCGTTTTGCAAGACTTAAACCATGCAATTAAGAATCCGGGCAATTGGCACCATTTTTCAAGGCATCTGCAGCCCGCTTCCCGTATTGCCGTTCGCACCTCTTTATACCTGATTGTCGGCGGAGCCGTCATGTTCTATTTCTTTTATCCGGTCCATTCCAGCGATGTTTCTACCGGGGGACGGATCATGCAAGGAATTTTTCAATCGGTAGTTGCCCGAACTGCAGGATTTAACTCCGTCGATATCAGCAAATTCAGTGAAGTGCTGATCCTGGTTTTTACCTTCCTGATGTTTATCGGCGCCAGTCCGGTATCGACCGGCGGCGGGATCAAGACAACCACTCTTGCCGTGATCCTCAAATCTACCCTGATGGGACTTCGGGGATACCGCAACATTGAAATGCTTCAGCACACGGTGAAATATTCTATCATCAAGCGGGCCTTTTCAGTGGCCGTCATGTATTTAATCTTCTTTATTACGGGGACCGCCCTGCTTTCAATCTTTGAACCGAATGTGCTACTTTCCCACCTGATCTTTGAAGAAGTCTCAGCCCTCTCGACCGTGGGACTCAGCATGGGAATCACGCCATACCTCGGGGACGTAGCTAAAACCATCCTGATCCTTTCAATGTATATTGGCCGTATCGGATCCATCACCATCATCCTTGCCCTGATACGGCGTGCTCCGAACGTCCAGTATACGTATTCACATGCCAACGTATTGATCGGGTAAAATCATTTTCCGAATCGGTATCCGATGCCCGATTCAGTATTCAGCAGTTGTGGTTTTGCGGGATCATCCTCCAATTTCTTGCGTAATTGAGCAATGAAAACACGGAGATACTGGGTTTGTTCGGCTGAACCGATCCCCCAGATTTCTTTAAGAATATACCGGTGTGTCAGCACCCTTCCTTCGTTCCGTGCCAGTAATGCCAATAAAGAAAATTCAGTGGAAGTAAGCTTTATAAGATCATCATTTTTCCTGACCGTATGACTTGATAAATCAATAACCAGATTGCCAAAAGACAAAACAGGGTTGTCGGTAAAACCCTGACTCTGCCGGATAGCTACCCGTATACGGGCTAATAGTTCACCTGTGCGAAACGGCTTGATTAAATAATCATTCGCTCCATAGTCCAGGGCTTTTATTATATCATCTTCTGAATTACGGACTGAAAGCACCATAACGGGTTTTTGATACCATTCCCGGAGTTTCTTAATAATATCGAGCCCGTCTGCATCAGGCAGCCCCAGATCAAGAATGATTAAAATTGGCTGACTCATAGCGGCCATTACCAACCCTTCTTTTCCCGTTGCAGCCTCCACAATATGAAAGCCACTTGCGGAAAGTGTTATTTCAAGCAGTCGCCGGATCTGAATTTCGTCATCGATTATTAATATGGAGCCAAACGAGTCCATTAATCTTCCTGTTTGCTAATGACATTCATGTCCTGGATTTCTACCGGGATCCTGATTGTAATCAAGGCTCCGCCGTTTCGGCGGTTCTCAGCTTTAACCATACCATTATGGGCTTCAACAAAACCCTTCACAATCGATAATCCCAAACCTGTTCCACCGGTTGTTGTCTCTTTTCCGCGATAGAACTTATTAAATACCGAACCCAGTTCTCCGACGGGAAATCCTTTGCCCCTGTCCATAACCTGAATGATCAGGAATCCGTTATCATGGAAAAACTTTAGCCGGATATTAGTCCTCTCAGGAGAGTTTTGTGTCGCATTCAGAACCAGATTGTGAATAACCTGCTCGATCAGCCCGAAATCAACATTAACCAGGGGCATATCGGCTGGAATGACCACTGAAAAATGGTAGAGCGACAACTCTTGCTTAAGATTGTCGGAGACCTGATTGGCCAGATCATGCACATCGCACCAGTCAGGGCGGGGAGTGATCCGGCCTGATTCGAGCCTCGACATGTTCAGCAGGTTTTCGATCAGCCGGTTGAGCCTGATCGATGCAGTATTGATCTCGCTATACAATCTCAATTTTGTCTCCTCAGGATAGCTATCTGACAACAGTGTTTCAGATGCACCCATAATAGTGGAAACCGGAATTCGCAGTTCATGCGAGATGGAATTGAAAAGTGTCTTATACAACTTCTCTGACTCATTAAGGAAATAAGTTTTTTTTGCCGCATTTCGCAAAAACTCACGTTCAAATTTGCCTGAAATTTGCGACAGGTTTGCTTCCCAGAATTGTTCTTCCCCTTGGGTAAACACACCGTTGTGTTTAACTGCGATGACTCCCATGTTGTTGTTGATTCCGGTAAGCGGATAAAAAGTAAAATCTGTTGAAGGCAGTGTATCCGTGTACTTTCCTGCTTTTGCCGAATGGCGAAACACCCAGGAGGCGATGTTGTACTCATTCTCAGACAAACCCAAATTGGAATCAGTTAAAACCTTATCTTCCAATTGGTTGAATTCGTTCTTTAGAATCAGGGCATAGTTCAGATTGAAATACTTGTGTATATACTTCGATGCCACTTTTGAAACATCGTCAATTCCTGTTGTCAGTGCCAAATCTCTGGTCAGATCGTAAAGAGCCTGCGTACGCTCTTCCCGGATCCTGATTTTTTTCTCCTGCCGGCGTACTCTTGAGGTTAGGATACCATTAAGCAAGGCAATGATGAAAAACATGATCAGCATCATCACATCCAGTGGTTCCTCTATGTGAAACGTAAACTGTGGGGGAATGAAGAAATAGTCCCAAATCAGTGCACTGAGAGTTGCCGAGACCAAAATGGGTCCGGTACCGTAAAACAGCGCTAATGTGGAGACTAAAAATAACAATGCGAAGGAAACAACCTGGTAGCCAATCAATGCCCTGACTGAATAACAGATAATTGCTGAGAGTATCACAATTAAGGTGGCGGTCAGATATTGCCGGATATTTGAAGTGAATGAAGGAATGGAAAACCATTCCTTGAACCTGTCCCTGGCTTTTCTGTCAGCACCCAGTATATAGACATCAATGTTACCGCTATAGCGAATCAGACGGTTGACAAAATTACCTAACCGGAACATTGACAATAAACTGCGTACGCGAGGTTTTCCAATAATAATTTGAGTTACATTCTCCTTCTGTGCAAAACCAACAATGGCTTTGACAACATCATCATTTGTAACGATCCGGAATTTGATTCCAAGCTGCTTAGCCATTTTAAAATTCAGGTCGAGCTGTTCATGTTCCTTTTTAGAAAGTTTATGAAGGGTTTCGACATAGATGGCCAGAATACCTGCACCTAAGGAATAAGACAGGTTCTTCGCCCAGCGCAGCAGCCGTATGGATTCCTGATGGTAATCGACAACCACCAGAAGGTGTAACCCGGATCTCCATGGCCCTCGTATGCGCTTGTGAACCAGGTAATCATGAAGCTGCTTATCGACCCGGTCAGCGACAATCCGCAAAGCCATTTCACGTAAGGCAGTAATGTTGCCTTTTCTAAAAAAATTATTGATGGCTTCTTTCGAATGGTCAGAAGTATAAACCTTACCTTCTGACAATCGTTGAAGTAATTCATCCGGTGCAAGGTCAACCAACTCAACTTCATCGGCATTCTCAAAAACCTCATCAGGGACTGTTTCCCGGATGAGGATCCCGGTTATCTGAGCAACTGTATCTGAGCGGCTTTCGAGGTGCTGAACGTTTAACGTGGTATAAACATTGATACCATTTTCGAGAATTTCCATAACATCCTGATGACGCTTGGTATGCCGGCTGCCCGGGGCGTTGGTGTGGGCCAGCTCATCAACCAGGACAATGCCGGGTTTCCGTGTAATGATAGCATCCAGATCCATTTCCGGCACCAAGGTGTTTTTGTACTCATACTTGATGCGGGGAATCACCTCGAAACCTTCAACAAGATCGGAAGTCTCTTTCCGGTTATGGGTTTCAATGTAGCCGATTATTATATCACTCCCCTTATTTTTTTCGGCATGGGCAGCTTGTAGCATGGTGTATGTCTTACCTACACCTGCACACATGCCAAAAAAAATTTTCAGCTTGCCCCGTTTACTTCTCTCTTCATCCTTAATAATCGAAGCCAGGAGCTCATCAGGATCGGGCCGGTTGTCATCTAAACCTATCATTGAATACTATCAATATATAAATTTAGCAATAATACGTTTACTCTTTTTTCTCCCAGAACCCAAAACTGCGGGGCATCAGTAAAAACCCCGACTGCCTGCTCCAGGTTCCTCGTCTGTCCCTCATTCAAATTCCTGTTGGATGCAATTCTTTTTACCTGCAATAATGCTGCCTCCGGAGAAATATGCGGATCAACACCGCTTGCTGAAGAAAACAGCATCTCGGAAGGCAGGGGTGAGAGAGTATCCAATCTGTTGAACGCGATGAATTGTTCCTTACGCGCAGTGACCTGATTCTTCAGCCCGGTATTGGTCAGGCCAAAATTGGAAGCACCTGAAGGTAATGGGTTATACGAAATAGCTGAAGGACGGGAACTAAAATAGATCACGGAGTCAAATGATTGGCCTATTAATTCACTGCCAATCAATCTGCTATGTTTATAAATCAAGCTTCCATTAGCTTTCGAAGGGAAAAGTGACTGTGCGATTCCGGTAATTAAAAGCGGGTAAAAAACACCGAGAAGAATCGTGAAAAACAAAAAAAACTTTAAGGATATTATCACTGTTTTCATCTCCATTGAGGTTAAAGGTTGATTAACATGTCGATCAGCTTAATTCCGATGAAAGGAGCGATAATACCACCTAAACCGAAAATCAACAGATTTCGGGTCAAGGCCTGACTAGCCGAAACCGGTTTGTACCGTACGCCTTTCAAGGCCAGCGGAACCAACAAAATGATTACGAGGGCGTTGAAAATCACGGCACTAAGAATTGCACTCTGGGGTGATTGCAGGTTCATGATATTCAGGGCAGCAAGCGGGCCGATTCCTCCTTTTGCTGCATAAAGAGAGACTGCAACAGCAGGTATTATAGCGAAATATTTTGCCACATCGTTGGCTATGCTGAAAGTAGTCAGAGCCCCTCGCGTCATCAGAAGTTGTTTGCCAACTTCAACCACTTCAATCAGTTTCGTAGGATTGCTGTCGAGGTCAACCATGTTACCAGCCTCGCGTGCTGCCTGTGTACCGGAGTTCATCGCAATGCCTATATCAGCCTGAGCAAGAGCTGGTGCATCGTTGGTACCATCACCGATCATGCCTACCAGATAACCGTTTGCCTGCTCCTCACGGATCCGGCGAAGCTTATCTTCGGGTTTAGCTTCAGCCATAAAGTCATCTACCCCGGCCTCGGCAGCAATAGCTGCAGCAGTAAGCGGATTGTCACCTGTGATCATTACCGTTTTAATACCCATCTTCCGCAGTTCGGAAAAGCGCTGCTTAATCCCTCCTTTTACGATGTCTTTCAGATGGATTACGCCCAGTACCCGGTTATCTTCGGCAACCACCAAAGGTGTAGCTCCAAGATGCGCAAGTTCCGTAACTGTTTCCGTTATTTTTTCGGGGAAAAAACCATTGTTATTGCGCACAAAAGTGCTTATTGCTTCTGAGGAACCCTTTCGGATCTGATGAAGTCGGCCGTCGGGAGTCCTGAAATCCACACCGCTCATACGGGTTTGAGCAGAGAACGGAATAAAGGATGCTTGCAGATCCTGTATTTCTCTTCCACGTATACTAAATTTTTCCTTCGCCAGAATAACGATGGATCGCCCTTCCGGAGTTTCATCAGATAAGGAAGAGATCTGAGCCGCATCTGCAAGTTCCTCAATTGTAATCCCTGTGGCTGGGATAAAATCTGTCGCCATCCGGTTTCCCAGTGTTATAGTCCCGGTTTTGTCAAGCAATAGCACGTCAACATCCCCTGCTGCCTCGATTGCGCGGCCACTGGTAGCAACCACGTTTCGCTGCAGAAGACGGTCCATCCCGCTGATTCCAATCGCGCTGAGTAATCCACCAATGGTTGTGGGTATCAGACAAACGAGCAGCGCAATAAGTACAGGAAGTGTCAGGTTTTCATGTACCGTAAGGCCCGATGCTGATAAACCATATCCAAAAAAGGCCGGGAGTGTCACAACAGCCAGCAGAAAAATAACCGATAAGCCCGACAAGAGGATAGAAAGGGCTATCTCATTGGGGGTTTTCTGGCGTTTTGCACCTTCAACCAGAGCGATCATGTGATCTAAAAAAGTATTGCCGGACTCAGATATGATCCGAACCAGTATGCGGTCACTGATTACTCTTGTTCCTCCGGTTACGGCTGACCTGTCACCTCCGCTTTCACGGATGACAGGAGCCGATTCACCTGTAATTGCCGACTCGTCAACACTGGCAATCCCTTCAATCACCTCACCGTCAGAAGGAATTATGTCACCTGCCTCGCAGATTACAATATCGTTTTTCTTAAGATCAGTTGCAACAACCATAACCTCCACCGTACCGGACATTTTTCTGGCTTTCGTTTGCGTCCGGTTTTTCCGTAAGCTTTCGGCCTGGGCTTTTCCCCTGCCTTCGGCAATCGCTTCAGAAAAATTGGCAAATAGCACGGTAAACCATAACCATATGCTTATCTGCAGGTTAAACAGGGAGAAACTCCCGCCAATCGCTCCGGCCACAACCATAATACTAGTGAGAATGGAACCGATCGCAACGATAAACATGACAGGATTCCGGATCAATTGGGCAGGATTCAACTTTAACACACTATCAATGGCAGCCTGAACCAGGATCTTCCTGTTGAAAAGGCTGATTTTTTGTCTTGAGCTCATACTACTATTAGCTAAAAGGTAATGCCTCGATTCATCATTAAATGATCGATGACCGGTCCCAGTGACAAAGCCGGGAAAAAGGTCAGTCCACCGACGATCAGTATTACTGAGATCAGAAGAGCGATAAACAGCCAGTTGTCAGTCCGAAAAGTGCCAGCAGACAAAGGGGTGATTTTCTTCCCGGCCATGTTTCCGGCAATGGCCAGAACGGGAATAATAACGCCAAACCGTCCGATCAGCATTCCAACACCAAGAGTCAGATTATAGAATACCGTATTGGCATTGAGTCCTGCAAAAGCACTCCCGTTGTTACCTGCAGCCGAGCTAAAGGCATACAGGATTTCGGAAAAGCCATGAGGGCCATGATTATTCAGGCTTGACAAGCCCATCGGACTAGCGCAAGCCCAGGCTGAAAAAACAAGGATCACAAAGCTGGGTGCAAGAATCGCCAGGATGGACATCTTCACCTCAAAAGCCCCGATTTTTTTACCCAGGTATTCTGGTGTCCGTCCAACCATCAGACCGGCAATGAAAACAGTCAGGATAATAAAAACAATCATTCCATATAATCCTGCACCAACCCCACCGAAAATTACTTCACCCAGCATGATATTGATCATGGCAACCATCCCCGCAAGTGGGGAAAGGCTGTCATGCATGGCATTCACCGAACCGCTGGAAGCCGCTGTGGTATTTACTGACCAGAGAATGCTGTTGGTAATGCCGAATCGGGTTTCCTTTCCCTCCATCATTTGCAGGTGCCCGAATATCGCATTCGGAGAGTGCTCCGCATAAAGTGAAATAGATAAGCCGGCAATCAATACTATCAACATGGCAAAAAACAGGGTCCAGCCCTGCCTGGCTGATCCGATCATTTTGCCATAGGTCAATGTCAGGGAGGCCGGAATCAATAAAATAGCAAGCATCTCAAGGAAATTGCTGAAAGGAGTCGGGTTCTCAAAAGGATGGGCGCTATTGGCATTGAAATAACCTCCGCCATTGGTTCCTAATTGTTTGATGGCAATTTGCGACGCGGCAGGCCCCATTGGTATTATCTGTTGAGCGCCCTGTAACGTTTGGACCGTCTCATGGGATTTAAAATTCTGAATAACCCCCTCTCCAGTTAAAGCGACAGCCAGCAAAATTGACAGGGGAAGCAGGATATAGAGAATTGACCGGACCATATCGACCCAGAAATTTCCCAGTTTATCGGTAGTCTTTCTGGAAATTCCCCTGATAAGTGCCAGTAAAACAACCATACCGGTTGCGGCACTGAGAAAATTCTGTACAGTGAGCCCAACCATCTGTACAAAATAGCTAAGGGTAGTTTCCCCGGCATATCCCTGCCAGTTGGTGTTGGTCATGAAACTAATCGCCGTATTGAATGCTGAATGCCATGATACGTTTGGAAGGTTTTCCGGATTCAAGGGTAAGTGTGCCTGGCCAGTCTGGATCAAAAAAACAACTGCGAATCCGAAAAAACTCAGAATCAATATTCCTTTAGCATAGGATTTCCAATTTGACTCTTTTCCGGGATCTACTCCTGAAAACCGGTAAATCAGATTTTCGAGCCAACCAAGAACGGGTTGCAGAAAATGCTTTTGCCCGGAAAAAACCTTGAACATGAACTTACCCAAGAAGGGAGCAATCCCAACAATGAGGGCAAAGTAGAGAGCCACCTGCATAATGTCACTTATCGGCATATTAAAAATTTTCAGGTTTAAAAAGGGAGAAAAGGAGATATCCCAGAATAAGCAGAGCAACCAATGCTCCTAAAACATATGCAACTGAAGCACCCATATCACGGAATTATTTAACGATACAAAATTGCACAGGAACCTGTAAGGGTTTTGTCAGATTAACTCCATGGGATGCAAAGATTTTATAAAGATTCAAGGTTACAGGGTTCTTACCCGCTCTTATAATATGTAACAATTGTTGCAGTCCGTTTGAATTGTATTGCCCAGGTTTATTGCTGAAAGTTTGTAAATTAAAGCCATAAACCTGCGGCCATGAAACTGATCCGGTTTTTTATTCCACCTGATAAATGGAGATTTCCGGTTATATTGGCTCTTGGTGTTTTTTGGGGATTGTTCTGTTTTGCCTTTTATATTTCCAAAGCGCCGTCTTATCTCTCCGATAAACCAGAAACCTGTGTAAACTGCCATATCATGGCCCCCCAGTATGCGACCTGGACACACAGCTCGCACCGGCAATATACCCATTGCAACGACTGTCATGTTCCCCATAATAATATCCTGATTAAATACTTTTTTAAGGCCAAGGACGGGATGCGCCATTCAGCCCTGTTCACCCTGCGGCTTGAGCCACAGGTGATCCATATCAGAGAAGCCGGGCAGAAGGTGGTTCAGGACAACTGTATCCGTTGCCATACGAGTCTTCTAATAGACGAATCCATTATCAAACTGACTCAGCAAACTCATCATTTTCGTACCGAGAAACAATGCTGGAGTTGCCATCGCGAAACACCTCACGGGCAGGTCAACAGCCTGGCCAGTGTTCCTTATGCTCGGGTACCGCTGCCTGAAAGCCCGGTTCCCGATTGGTTGAAACAGATCATAAAAAACAAGAAATAATATCAAATATGAAATCCATTCCGGAACTACTTAAAGAAAAGCCTTGGCTAGGATGGGTGCTTTTTTTCGGCACACTGGTCATTGTTTTCCTCCTTGGATTGATAGCTTCGTCCATTGTCGAGCGAAGAGCTGAGGCGGAATTTGCCTATACGCCCAAGAACGATTTCTCTCAGTTTGAGTCGCGGAACAGCGTATGGGGCGAAAATTTTCCCCGTGAATACCAATCCTATCTCCTTACGGCAGACACGACCTTTCAAAGCAAATACGGGGGATCGGCCACTCATGATATACTGGAGGAGGATCCCCGGTTGGTCGTTCTCTGGACGGGTTACGCGTTTTCTAAGCAATACAACCAGGGAAGGGGCCACCTGCATGCCATAGAGGATATAAACAATACTTTGCGGACAGGTGCCCCGGGACCCGGCAAACCCAGCCCGCAGCCAAACACCTGCTGGACCTGTAAAAGCCCGGATGTTCCGCGCATGATGAATGAGGTGGGCATTGCCGAATTCTATAAGGGAAGCTGGGAAACCAGGGGACCGGAAATCATCAATCCGATAGGCTGTGCTGACTGCCATGATGCAAAAACCATGAACCTGAGGATTTCAAGGCCGGCCCTGCTCGAAGCTTTCGAACGTACCGGCAAGGACATTAAAACGGTTTCTCACCAGGAAATGAGGAGCCTGGTCTGTGCGCAATGCCATGTTGAATACTATTTCAACAAGAAAAAAATCGAAGGGGTTTCCTATCTCACTTTCCCCTGGGATCAGGGAATGTCGGCTGATTCTATCGAGGCATATTATGACCGGATTGGATTCAGCGACTGGATCCATGCTATCAGCAGGGCTCCGATGCTCAAAGCCCAGCATCCGGATTATGAGATGTACCTTACCGGCACCCATGCCAGCCGCGGGGTTGCCTGCGCCGATTGCCACATGCCTTTCAAGAGCGAAGGGAGCCAGAAATTTACGGATCACCATATACAGAGCCCCTTGAATAATGTGGCCAACTCCTGCCAGGTTTGCCACAGGGAAGAAACCGAGAAACTGATCGACGATGTTTACCAGAGGCAGGACAAACTGCTTGAAAACCGCAATAAACTGGAAAAACTACTGGTAGCTGCCCATATAGAAGCTGGCAAAGCCTGGGAGCTGGGGGCAACAGAAGAACAAATGAAAAAAATCCTTACCGGTATCCGTCATGCGCAGTGGCGCTGGGATTTCGCCGCTGCCGGTCACGGTAATTCTTTTCATGCCCCTATCGAAACTGCCCGGATCGTGGCATCAGGAATCGATATCGCCGGGAACACCCGTGTAGAACTTGCCCGGTTGCTGGCAACCCTGGGCTGGAACCAAATAGTTCCGTATCCGGATATCGAAACCAAGGGTAAAGCTCAGAAATTCATCGGGCTTGATATGCAGAAATTAAACAATGAGAAGCGAGTGTTTGTTCAAGAAGTAGTGCCTGGGTGGAAATAATAAGGCCGTCAGGTGCCTGAAATATCAAGATAAGGATTGCTGCAGTCGATCCCGTCCTTTTCAATCCGGTCGGGATCATCGGCACCGAAAATAATCCAGGAACGGAGCGGTTGGGTAAAAAATCCCCTGACGGCCGCCAGAATAGGGTCCCGCTCATCGCTGGCGATCTGTATCATATTATAACCCTGTTTTCTGTAGGTCCGGTAAACCTGGGTAACCAATGCCTTTAAAATTTCGGGATTTCGCCCTTCGACAGCAAAATCACTGATTACAATCTCCCTGAAAGGCTGCCCGGGATCAGGCAGTTTGGGAAAACCGAAAACCGGTGAAGCCCATCCATAAACCATCTTGACAATCCGATATTTTCCCCGGTAGGCCATGACACGAACTTTTCTGAGCATCGAAATATCCCAGGCTGAGCAGGTTCCCACTATTCTGCCTCCGCATTCTGCCAAAAAATAATCGCTGACACTGAAGCCCGGGCGTTTCGCGATGGTGTTCCGGAGGTTTTCTTCTTTCATGATCGGGCCGAACAATCTCGCCCTGTATTCATCGTCCAGTAAACGGGCAATGACCGGAATGTCTTCATCAGTCGCCCGCCTGACAGAGTAACCGGTAGGGTTTCTCTTGTTGAATGTGACGAGGATATTGTGAGTGATGTTAGTGGCTATCGTTTTCGAATAAGGAACAAATTGATATTTCGATATTCTTCTTCCGATCATGGTTTCCGTTTTCGTGTTGCCTTTTATCGTGGTGGCATAACCGATCCCCACCCCTTCCATTGCTTCCCGGAAAAGGGGTTCGGAGACCTTATAGTACCATCCAATCCTGCGGCCTATCGGTTTGATGTAAAGGTTGGCCAGATAAGCAATCTCACGGGGAGTGCCGTTTACATAGACCTTTTTCCGGCAGATCATCACATATCCTACCAGTTCCTCATCCAGGAAAAATCCGTAGCACTTATAGGAATCGAAAAACAATTTCGCAACTGTGAACATATCAGGCGACCGGTCGAGGCATAATGAGAGGCCGGCCGACTCCATCGGTGAAGAGAGCAGGATTTTAATCATCTGTTCGTTGTACTCCTCACCTATCTGACGGAAAGACTGGGACATGAGATGGACAATTGACGATTTACGATTCCGGCCTTAAGTTACAACTTTCAGGCGATAGCCTACTCCGGATTCCGTTGTCAGTATTTCAGGGATCGAAGGGTTTTTTTCTATTTTCTTTCTTAATTGCGCCACATGAACACGCAGGATCTGGGCGTTCTCTGCATACGGATTTCCCCAGATCTCCCGAATGATATAGTTATGGGTCATCACTTTACCCGCATTCCGGATAAAGAGGGCAAGGATTGAGTATTCCAGCGCCGTGAGTTTCACTTCGAGTCCCCTGACCTTAACCTGACGAATGTTCAGGTCAACCTCAAGGTCACTGCTGATAAAAACCGGTGATTCATCGATCTTGTAGGAATGTCTGATGGCTACACGGATACGGGCAACTAATTCGGCGGTGTTAAAAGGCTTGGTAATAAAATCATCTGCGCCCGAATCCAGTGCTTTCACTTTGGTTGACTCGGAATCCTGAACGGTCAGAACGATTATCGGAACTGTTGACCATTCCCTGATATTTTGAAGAATATCCAGGCCGTCCTCATTCGGGAGGCCTAAATCCAACAAAACCACATCGGGATGATTCATTGCGATCGCCACCAGGCCTTCCTTTCCGGTACCGACATCATATACTTTATATTGGTTGGCTTCCAGTGTTATGCGCAGAAGCCTTCGAATCTGACTCTCGTCGTCAATGATCAGTATCTTATAACTGGTTTCCGGATTATTCATCTTTCTGAGTTCCAATGATAATTATCACCGACAAACCTTCACCTTCCCGGTTTTTAGCAAAGATAATCCCTTTATGCGCTTCAATGATCGCTTTTGCTATAGTCAATCCCAAACCGGTGCCTCCGCTCTTTGAACCCGGAACCCGGTAAAACTTTTCGAAGAGTTTTTTCAGGGAACGTTCGGGCACACCCGTTCCACTATCCATGATTTCAATGACAACCAGATCATTGGGATCAGCATAAGCTTCAAAATAGATATTACTTCCAGCGGGGGTGTAGCTGATTGAATTGTGCAAAATGTTGACGAGAGCCTGTTTGAACCAATGCGCATCAACAGATATGCCCGGTAGGTTTTCGGCAATATGGACATTCAGGTTATGATTCCTGAAGTCCTGCTTTATTTCATTGATCGCCATGCCAAACAGATCTGAAACATCGCATACCTGTTTATTCAAACGAAGGTAACCCGAATCAATTTTAGACATGTCCAGAATGTTCTCCACCAGGATATTCAATCTCCTTGCTGCTGAATTCAGCTCTTCACACACCAGTTTCCTGATTTCAGGATTTGATGAGGTAGTTTCATCGTCCAAACTGGAAACAGCCGTCGAAATGATGGCAATGGGTGTGCGTAATTCATGTGAGACGCTGTTCAGAACCGTCTGAAACAACTTTTGTGATTCCATATAAATCTCCTTCTCCTTGGCAATATCGATGTTGATTTCGCGGTCGAGTGCTGAGGTGATCTGAGCCACAAAAGACCTGACCAACAAAAGTGTTTCCTCTTCAGGGTTGACGGAGTCACCGAAATTGATGCCGATGACCCCGATATTCCCCCTTTGAACCGTTAACGGATAATATTGCAATGCGATCGGGGTGAATGGCTCATTTATAAAGGCCAATGCAGCCCGGTCAAATTCTTGTTCATTATACAAACCCGAATTCCCGAAAGGTAAAGGCGACAAACCGTTACCCTCCTTTTCCTTCAGGTACACAATCATTTCTGCTCCAAATTGTTTACTGATGACCTCCTGCGTTCTTTTAACCACATCCCGGATGCAATCAGCATTATTCAATGATTCAAGAAGTGAGTTGATGATCCGGATTCTTTCCTGACTCTTGGTCAGAACCTGTTGGTTGGTCCTGATTCTGGAAATCAATATGCTGCTTGAAACCGCGACTGCGAGATAAGTAAATAGCGCAATCAGGTCATGAATCCTGCCGATATGAAAAGTAAAAACAGGGGGAATAAAGAAGAAATTCCAAACCATGAAATTCAGGACAGCTGAAAACAAAACCGGTCCCCAGCCGATAAAGACCGAAAGGACCGATGTGGCCATCAAAAACAGAAATCCGATTGACTGGTAACCGATGGTCTGGCTGAACGGATAACATAATCCTCCAATAACAACCGTGGTTGCCACAGCCATCGGGTACTCGACCGATTTCGATCTGGGACTAGCCGATAACCAATTTATTCGTTTCATGACAATGATGTTGACAAAAGTCGATGGAATAGTCTAATGGATTTGTTAAGATAAAGCGAACTAGTATAAAGATTCTATAATTCTCTTTAATATACTAAGACAAACGCTTTAATACCAGCTTTGAACTGGTCTGAAGGACAAGAGGAACTTCTTCAATCATGATATTGCTCGAATCCAATCCATACGCTTTTACATCGGACAATGACATTCTTGAAACAAAGCTGTAATTGTCCATTACGAATTGCTCGATTCCGGGAAAATCGAAATCATAGTTTTGTACTCTGTGAATAACAATAAATTTAAAATCAGCAGTAATATCATGCTTCTTTAGAGATGGATATTTTGATCGAAGATCAATTTCCTTCTTTGTTACCATTTCCCGGAGGACCTCAGAAAAGAAGAGGTTTATACGGGGCTGAACTTTAAATCCGAGGCGGAATTCCACGCGGATTAAAACACCCGGAATCAGGTGATCAACTGAATATTCCAAAGTGTGCGGATCATCACAGATATGAACATGAAGCAGCCAATAAGTATCAGCCCTTTTGGGCGATTTATTAAAGATCGAGTACAGCACTTTAGCTTCTACATCGGTTATTTTATCCGCACGGGTCAGATAAACCAGGTTGGTTGAATATTTTGGAATGGTTTTATCAATGCTCAGGTCCTCAAGCTGCTTATAATAATCGGTTAACCGGACAAAACGGGTAAAGCCGTTTTTTATTCTCCGGGCCCGGAACCAGATGAACATGACATAGGCAATCATGCCAGCCAGTAATACCGTAAACCATCCACCGTGAATAAATTTCATCAGGTTAGCTGCCAGGAATGATCCCTCGATTACCAGATAGGTTCCGGTAAACAGGATCAGAAGAGGCTTGGGAAGACGAAGGCTTTTAAGATAAAAAGTCATGAGTAAAGTGGTCATTAACATGGTTATGGTTATGGATAATCCATAAGCAGCTTCCATATTCGACGAACTCTGGAACAGCAACACCACAAAAACACATAAAGTAAAGAGCATCCAATTTACCGATGAAATATACATTTGCCCTTTATTGGTAGTCGGGTAATTAATTCTCAGCTTAGGCCAAAAATTCAATGAAATAGCCTCACTGACAATAGTATAGGATCCACTGATCAATGCCTGGCTGGCCACGATGGCAGCTGCTGTGGAGATCAATACACCAAAAGGAAGAAACCAGTGCGGCATAATTGCAAAAAAAGGATTGGCCAGGGATTCCGGAGGATTATTCTGCATAAGCACCCAGGCAGCCTGACCCATATAATTGATTATCAGAGTCGTTTTGACAAAAAGCCAAGTATATTTTATATTTCTATATCCACAATGACCCAGATCGGAGTATAGAGCCTCAGCACCAGTAGTGACCAGAAAAACCGCACCGAGAAGTAAAAATCCACCGGGATGGGAAATTAGCAGCTCAACTGCGTACCAGGGATTGAAAGCCTTCAAAATTATTGGCATCTTAATCAGGTACGGTAGCCCAAGAGCTGCAAGAGTAACAAACCATACCAGCATGATCGGGCCAAATGACTTACCCACAGTGGCTGTTCCGAATTTTTGTATTAAAAACAATCCTGCAATGATGCCTATAGCGATGGGTACAACCGACAGATTGGGAAAATTCAACTGAAGGCCTTCTACTGCAGAAACCACTGTAATGGAAGGCGTTATAACTCCATCAGCCAGCAAAGCACTGGCTCCGATGATTGCCAGGATGAATAGGTTTTTTTTCCTTTTCCTGACCAGGGCATATAAAGCCATTATCCCGCCTTCGCCCTTGTTGTCTGCCCGCATGGTAATGAAGACATACTTGACGGTTGTTTGCAGGGTTAGTGTCCAGATCAGACAGGAGACTGCCCCCAGAATGAATTTCTGGTCGATATATCCTCCTGATCCTAAAACGATAGCCTTCATCACATATAGCGGAGAAGTTCCCAGGTCACCAAATACAATGCCGAGGGTTATTATTAAACCCGTAAGAGTAACTGATTGATTGCCATGGTCTTTCACTTCGCTAGATGATTCTACAAGCTTGCGAAATTACTCTGTGACATGTTTGTACTGTATAAAATCAGCTGCTGATAGTATAAAGATTTTATAATGAAAACCGGAATAAAAATGCTTAGCCTACTTGATTATATTTTACTACTTTGCTTACCAAATACTTAATTGTCAAGCTTTAAAATCATTACTATGCGTTTCCTCCTGGCCCTGTCGTTGCTTTTCTGTCTCTCTCCTGTCAAAGCCCAATGGACCGTTGCCACTTCGCCATGGCTAGAATCGTACGGAAGTCAGCGGGCCGTTATCGAGATAGCAAAAACTGCCGAAGTTGCAGAGCTGAAACTTCTCTGGCGAAGGCATGATCCCGGTCCGGATCAGAAAAGGCTTCTGATCATCTCTGGGGAAACCGGAGATACAATCAAGAATATCAGGCGGTTATCAGTGAGCCAGGAAGAATGCAGTATCCTTTTCGGACCGGTGCCGCGACCGGGGAAATATTTCTTCTACTATCTGCCCTTTGAGGTTCAGGATGGATGGGGCTTTTATGGCCGCTCCTACCTGAAACCTGAGCCGGCACCGGAAACCACCTGGCCTGGAGCAGGCAACACGTTGAATCAGGGCAGAATTCCGAAAGCAAAGGTTCTCTCCATTGAAAGCCGTACCGCTTTCGACTCCTTTTATCCAATGGAAATAATCCCCACTCAGGCTGAACTGGATGGCTTCTTACTGAAATGCCGGGAACCGGTTCTCTATTTTCCGGAAAGCCGTGAATTGCCCATCCGCATGAAAGACCGGATCCCCTTGAAATGGTTACGGTCAGGTCCATCCGGACAGTATACGGGGAAAGCGCTCCGCAATGAATATTATGCCTTCCAGATCGGCGTGTATGCTGCCAGACAGGATATCCGGGAACTGGAGGTACAATTCTCCTTGTTAACATCACCGGATCATCCGGATGGCTTGTCCATACCCATGACCTGCTTCAACACGGAGGGAACCGATCCGCATGGTAACGCTTTTATCAAGAAACTGGATATACCCAAGGGTGGAGTGCAGGCTCTCTGGATCGGGGCCGACATACCGGAGAGCATTGTTCCGGGTAACTATGAGGGTTTTGTGATGATCCGGGGGAAGGATTTGGCCCCGAAACAAATCAAAATAAATATTGAAATCGGATCCGAAGTGTTGCCTGACCGGGGTGACTGTGAAACCTGGCGCCACTCGAGGCTCCGCTGGCTCAATTCAACGGCCGGATCCGACGGGGATCCGATCGCTCCTTACCAGCCCATCCGGGCAGTCAAGGTTAACACTTTCGAAGTGGCTAACCATATCATTTCTTTGAATCCCTGGGGATTGCCCGGTCAGATTGCCAATTCCGGGGATCCGGTCCTCGGTGCTCCCGTGAAGTTTTATGTTGTCGCTAATAATGAAGTCATCGGATTTCCTTACGAAATCAGGGACCGTGAACTCAAGCCCGGCTCCTATACCCAAACAACCACGGGAACCAACGGCAACCTGAAGATCACCTATCAGGTTAAGCTGGATTATGACGGATACATGCACTGTACGGCAACGGTGGATTATCTGGACTCTCCGGATAGTCCCGCTTCGATGACGGTCGATGATATACGGTTGGATATACCATTGATTCCGGAACGGGCGAAATATATGATGGGAATGGGGCTACCCGGATGTTCTGTCCCGATGTTTCATTCGTCGAAATGGAGCGGCCCTTACGACAGCTTCTGGATCGGCGATGCGGAAGGAGGGATCTGGTGCGAGCTCCGCGGATCGACTTATCACGGACCCTTGCTGAACCTGTACAGGCCGGCTCCTCCGCCCTCATGGGACAATGAGGGCAACGGAGGTTTCAGGATCCTGCCCGAGAACGGGAATACCGTTGCACGGGTTTTTTCAGGCCCGAGGACACTAAGGACCGGCGATCGATATGTATTTGAATGGTCGATGCTGATAACCCCAGTTAAAAAGATAGACACGAAAAGTCAGTTCCTGAACCGCTATTATCACAGTGGGGCCCAACCTACTCCCGGAAAGTCGGATTTTGATGCCGGCGTCAGGATCATCAATGTCCATCATGCCAATAAATACAATCCCTATATTAACTATCCATTCATCGCCGTAAAGGAGATGAAATCCTTTATCGATTCCATTCATCAGTTCGACAAGAAAGTCAAGATCTATTACACGGTGCGCGAACTCACCAACCATGTAACCGAGATCTGGGCTTTGCGAAGCCTGGGATACGAGATCCTGGGGAATGGTTCCGGCGGAGGATATCCCTGGCTGCGCGAGCATTTTGTCGATGGTTACACCCCGCAGTGGTACCAGCATTTTCCGGACGGAGAGGTGGATGCATCCATTCTCAGTGCTCCCGGCGATTCACGGTGGTTGAACTACTATATCGAAGGGCTTGCCTGGCTGGTGAAAAACGTCGGGATCGATGGCCTGTATCTCGATGATGTTTCCTTCGACCGGACTATTATCAAACGAATGCGTACCGTGATGTCCAGGCTCAGACCGGATTGCATCATCGATCTGCATTCGAACACCGGCTTCTCAAAAGGACCGGCCACCCAGTACGCCGAATTCTTTCCGTATGTCGACAAACTCTGGTTCGGCGAGAGCTTCCAGTACGATAAAATGTCGCCGGAGAATTGGCTGGTGGAAACATCGGGCATCCCTTTCGGCCTGATGGGCGACATGCTCCAGGGCGGAGGGAACCGCTGGCTGGGAATGGCTTTCGGAATGACCGTCCGCCATCCCTGGACCACCGAAGGCGTTCTCTGTGATCCACGTCCTGTATGGAAGATCTGGGATGAGTTTAAAATCGAAGAGTCCCGCATGACCGGTTTCTGGGAAGATGACTGCCCGGTTAAAACCGATAAGCCCGATGTTAAAGCCACTGTTTATTCACAGCAGGGAAAAAGCCTGATCTCCATCGGCAACTTCGGCGATCAGAATCAGAATATAAACCTGATAATCAACTGGAAAGCTCTTGGACTGAATCCGGATAAATGCCGGATGTATGCCCCCGCTGTGGAGAATTTCCAGCCGGCCAGGGAGTTACAGACCGGTGAAGAGATACCCGTGGAAGCGAGGAAGGGGTGGCTGATTTTTTTAGTGACTAATGAGCAGTGAGATTAAATCAATTCCTTGCGGGGCAATCCGGCAGCTTGCATTCGGGATGCTCACAAAAAAACCTGGCTTCAAGACATTCCGCCGGATTACAGCAAAGACCGCATACTCTCTTGATCGACTGGAATCCGGTCAGTTCAATATCCGGAGACAGGAAACCTTTTTTGACCGGTTCTTTATGTAACAGATCTGTACTCAGGTATTTTTTATTATCATCTGAAAAAACCGTCACCACAACTGCGTCCGGGCCAATCTCTTCCTGGATTTTGAGAGCCCCGATAAAATTGGCGCCGGAGGAGATCCCGACGCCCAGTCCCAGGGCCGCCAGTTTTTGTGCCATAATTATGCCGTCGCCGTCATCGACGCAGACAACGGAGTCGAGTTTAGTTAAATCCACGATGGATGGTATGAATTCATCGGAAATGCCCTGAATTCTATGTGCACCCACCTTATACCCGGTCGATAAGGTTGGAGAATTTTCAGGCTCGAGGGGATGAATCCGGATCGATGGATCCTGCTCTTTCAAGAATCTGCCAACACCCATAACAGTCCCGCCCGTACCCACACCAGCGATGAATGCAGCAGGTTTCAGGTTACGGTATCTTAGCTGCCACCAGATTTCCTGTCCGGTTGTAAGATAATGGGCTTCAACATTGTCCTGGTTATCAAATTGGTGAGGGAGGAATGCCCCTTCAATTTCAGCCCCCATATTGTTTGCCCGATCGATGCTTCCAAGAAAACCTCCCTGTGCCTTACTGACCAGATTGATGGTAGCGCCAAAACCGCTGATCAGGTTTATGCGTTCAAGGCTCATCCAATCAGGCATGAAAATGGTTACCGGATGTCCAAGTGCACGGCCAATAGCGGCAAATGAGATCCCCGTATTCCCGCTGGTAGCTTCGATGATCGGTTTGCCAGGCTTTAGTATACCGTATTCAGTGGCTTTCCTGAGAATATGAATGGCCATACGGTCTTTGATGCTGCCCGTCATATTTAGATTTTCGGCTTTTGCAAAAATCCGGCGTTTGCGCCCTTTGTATATAAATTCAATTTCAAGCAACGGAGTATTTCCTATGAGACTCGACAAACCTTTAATCCTTTGGAGAAATTGATCCTTCATGATGATTGGTTGATTATCGCCGCCAAAAATAACAACAATTCTAAAGAGTTGACGAATTTATAAGATGCAACTCTATAGTCATTAATCCAGGTAAAAACATTTGGTCAGTTTACACATTGGGCAGTACCTGATAAACTAAACCCGGAAGTTCGGCGTTTAATGTATGAACTATAAAAATCAGTGTTATGAAAAAAATGATTCTTATTCCATTGCTTGCCGGTTTAATTTTAACCGGATGCAAAAACAACGAGACCGGGACTCTTAAAATCTCTTTAACCGATGCTCCGTTCCCGGCCGAATGGGTTTCTGCTGCCAATGTAACTATCGATCAGATCGAAATCCGGAACTCTGGGGCATCAGATACTTCCAAGTACGTTGTTCTGTCGGAAGAAGTACAATCATTCAACTTACTGGACCTCGCCAACGGCGTGACGGCAAGCCTGGTTGATAATGAGATCCCGGTTGGCAATTACGACCTGATCAGATTTCGGGTCAGTGCAGCTAGCGTTGTGATGACAGACGGTACGGTATACACCCTGACGATTCCAAGCGGATCCACCTCCGGTATCAAAGTGTTTGTCAATCCCGATATTGAGGTCGCAGGCGGCCTGACATCCGAGCTGTTGCTTGATTTTGATGTCAGCAAATCTTTTACTGTCCAGGGGAAAGTGACTTCTCTTTCTGATATCAAGGGATTCCACTTCAAGCCGGTACTCCGCGTAGCAAATGTTTCCACCACCGGCCGGATTACAGGAACTGTCCTGCAGGCCGATACAACCGGATTTCCGGGAGTAACTGTTTCAGTTATTGCCGGTGACAGCGTACTCACCAGCGCCATCAGCGACACCGAAGGTAAGTACACTATCCTCGGAATTCCTGCCGGAACCTACGATCTCACCGCGGAAGCACCCAATGTGGAAGCTGTCACAGTGACCGGGGTAACCGTTGTTGCAGGTAATAAGACGGACCAGGATATCCAGTTTTAAGTAGATAGATTTATCCACGAAAAATCCGGGCTGATCAATCCGGATTTTTTTTATCCTTTCAGCAATTGCCTGACCAGAAGTCCGAATTTAGGTCTCTTCCCATGCATGATGATGCATGAACGGAAGATTCTTCCTCCTGCCCAAACAGACAGGACAGTAAATATCAGCACCCCGACAAGCCCCACAATCGGCTGCCAGAGCGGAATGGTGACCTGCGTGGCTTGCCTTACCAGCATCAGCATGGGTGTAAACGGCGGGATCAGAGACATGGTGGTAGCAAAGGCGCTGAGTGGATTTTGTATGATGGGCATAACCACAAACATGGGAATGATGATCGGAAGCATAGCCGGGAATTGGATAGCCTGCGCGTCCTTGGAATCATTGCACATCGATCCGAGGGCGGCCATTCCGCAGCCCACCATCAGGATATTCAACAGCATATAGGCGAAAAACCAGGGCAGTATGGAATACGGGATGAAGTTTTCCTTACCAAGATATTTCATCGTCAGGATTCCACCGATAATATAGATGCCGGTGGTGGTTAATGATACAGCCAGACCACCGATCACTTTTCCCATCATGAACTGGTTCGGTGTAACCGTGCCCAGAAGGACCTCAGCTATTCTTTCGCTTTTTTCTTCCATTACCGCTGAAAGCAGGGGCACGGCTGACATGATAACGGTCATGAACATCAGGAACATGAGAATATAAGGGGCCAGGATGGTTCCGAGAACACTCGATCTTGTGGCGTCCTGGATATTACCGGTCCTGACATCTTTCCTGATCAATCCCATGCCTTCCATATCGATCCAATAGAACAGGTCCCTCACTTGATCCGGTTCGATCCCAAGCTCGGCCACTCTGATTTCGCGGACCTTCTCATTCAGTATATAGCCGACCCAGTTGCGGGTTTCATCCATTAGTGAGTTCTCTGAATAATAGAACATGCGGGAACCCTCTGCTCCGGGCGTCGGATGGATAATGTCCCGTCCGATCTGGACAAAAGCGTGTATTTCTTTTGACCGGACCCGATCGGACAGATGTAGCCTCTGGCCGTTCAGATCGGCCGTATCGGGTTCGACCAGATCAATAAAATAGGCGGGGGCCTTCTTATCCCCTGTTAGCGTATCCAGAATCTCCGATTGATTCCTAAGTTCGGCACGTTGTTTAAGATGGTTGCCCAGAATACCTGACTGGTCGATAACGGCGATCCGTTTATCGGTGAGGTCCACTTTATCCTGTGTCAAGGCCGTGACGATAAGGCCTCCGCCCATCATTACCGGCAGCAATAACAGGGTGATGAGGAAACCTTTAGTCCGAACGGCAGCCTTATACTCGCGTTTGACTATGACCAGTGTTTTATTCATAGCCTGATGTTTTATCGGGACGGGCAATCCGGATGAATATCTCTTCCAATGTGGGAGCGCTCATTTCAAACCGGTCGACCCGGGTTTTTTCGAGTACCTGTTTTAAAATACCTTGCGGATCGGTACCGGGGAGCAGCCTGACTTCCTGGATTTGCCCAAAATCATTGACCTTATCAATCCCTGCAACTCCTTTCAGAGCTTCGATACCCATTTCAGTCTGGAGCCGGAGAGTATCCTGTCCGTACATTTCCTGAATCTCCCTTAAGGTTCCGTCAAGCACTTTCCGGCCTTTGTAAATCATAAAGATGAAATCGCACATTTTTTCAGCCACCGCCATGTCGTGTGTACTGAATATGATGGTCGACCCTACTTTCCGTAACTCGAGGATGACTTCGCGGATGATCTCCGCATTTACCGGATCGAGTCCGCTGAACGGCTCATCCAGGATAATTATTTCCGGTTTGTCAATAATGGTTATGATGAACTGGACTTTCTGGCTCATGCCCTTACTCAGGGTTTCAACCTTTTTTTTAGCCCAGGGGGTCAGATCAAACCTCTCCATCCAGTAATCGGCTTCCCGGCCCGGATTGGAAACCTTCTTCAGTTCTCCATGAAACTGGATCAGTTCCCGGAGCTTCATCTTCCGGTAGAGGCCACGTTCTTCCGGCAGGTATCCTATTCTTCCAATTGCGCTGCCGGTCTGCTCCTTGCCAAAAATCCGTATGGTTCCCGAATCGGGATACAGAATATTCATGATCATGCGGATCGTTGTGGTCTTGCCCGAACCATTTGGCCCGATGAAACCATAAATGCTGCTTTTGGGAACACTGAGGGAGAGATCATTCACAGCGACATGGCTGTCAAATGTTTTTGTGATATTGCTGATTTCGATTATGGCGCTCATGAATGACCTGATATGCAGCCGGCGATTTACTGATGGTTAGACAGATGAAAAAAATAACTGTTACAATTCAGCGCATCAAATACCAGGATCTTTCCACTCAGCACCTCGCCGATTCCCAGTACGATCTTTATGACTTCATTAGCTTCGAGAATCCCGATGATTCCGGCAATAGTACCAATTATCCCACCCTCTTCCCCGGGAGGAAGTTCGGATTTTGGTGGTTCCTCAGGATGAAGGTCTCTCAGGTTCGGACCATTCTGGTAATTAAAAACAGTCACCTGTCCCTCAAAATGATACACAGCACCATAAACCTCCGGCTTTCCGAATCTGACACAGGCATCGCTGATCAGGTAACGGGAGGAAAACTGATCGGTACAATCCACCACGATATCGTATTGAAGCAGCATTCCCTCTGCTGATTCCATGGTAAACTGCTGTAAAAAGGGAATGATTTTAATGTCCGGATTGGCATTCCCGATTCTTTCAGCCGCGCGCATTACTTTTAGTGAACCCAGATCATCGGTTGAATAAAGTACCTGCCGGTTGAAATTGGAAAGGTCAATGGTATCAAAATCAACAATCCCGATGTTTCCGATCCCTGCTGCAGCAAGATACTGTAAGACTGCACTCCCCAGTCCCCCGGCGCCTATCACCAGCACCTTTGCCTTCTTTAGCTTTTCCTGTCCGTCAATCCCGATCTGGGGCAACCGGATCTGCCGGGTGTATCTTTCCAATTCCGAATCGTTAAGCATCTGGATCACAATATTCAGCAAATCTACAAAAAAGAGGGTTTCGCGGATTACAACTTTACCAGAACCGACAGGTTGATCACGCGGCCATCCAATGGCGCCCAAATGGTGGCAAAACCCGGATGTGAAATCGGGGGCAGAATGACCTGCTCAATCTTGTTTTGTCTGAAATCCAGGAGGTTTTCTCCGTTCAGGACAAAAGTGAACGGACCAATGTTGTATTGCACAGCTGCGGCCAAAAAGAAATAGTCAGACGTCCGGGTGCCATCCGACCGGTACTGATATCCATTGTAGGAAGCCTCAATCCCTGTCATCCAATGATCACCGATTTCCAGGGCAGCAGCTGTTGCCGCTCTGTGCAGCGGTGTGTACAGCAGGTAGGACCGGTCATTGGAGGTAACCTCTTCCGGAACGGTGAACGTATAACCCATGTACAGTTCCAGTGAACTATAATTGATGGTAACATAGGTATCGATACCCTTGGAGTCCATTCTCCCTTCAAGGTTCATCAGGCTGAACCGCCTTGAATCCGACAGGTTGACTACAACAGGATTGATTATATCGGTCAGAAAGAACGATTGGTTAATGAATAGTGAAAGATCATTTTCGAATATTTTATGATAATTCCATTCAACCGTCCCCCCAAAGGACCTCTCCGCTTTAAGATCATCAGCAGAAGCTATCCCGTAAGCGGCACCGGGATTTGAAACGTCGATATACTCGATGATATTAGGGGTTTTATATCCGCTGCCGGCATTGACCCGGAAAGATAATTCCTTTGTTGCATGCAGCAGAACAGCGATGGACGGAAGGATAAACCACCCGTATTGAGAATGATAATCCCCTCGGATACCGGCTTCAAGGCTGATTTTCTTTTCTTTCTGATAGGAATACTGTACAAAAAGACCAGTAGTATGATCCGTAAAACCACTTATTCCCAACGAATCTCCCTGTAATTTCCTGTAACTGTCAAGGAGATAATTGGCACCCGCTATCAGCTGGTGATCCTTTCTGGTCATCGTAAAATATAATTCAGAATAGCCGTTCCACTGATTTCCGGAATAAGAAGCCAGATTGCTGCTCTCGTTAAGGCCGAAACGGTTCAGGCTCGACTTGAAAGAAAGCAGGCTGGCGGTGCTGAAATTATGTTGATATTGCAATTCAGCCGCATTTCGCACAGAGCGGCTGTTTAGCTGATATTGATGGTCAGATTCCGGTCCGGACTGTAAAACGGTCATGTCTCCGCCCGTTCGATCCTCATAGGATGTATATAATCCGATTTTAAGCTTATCCTGATTTTTCCAGTGATAGAAAAACTGAGGATGTAAAATAATAGTATGAAGTCCGGGTACATCCGAAAAGCCGTCTTTGTCCACATCCACTGCCTGCTGTGTATTGTAACCGCTGAACAGAGTATACCCGATTCCCTTTGATGTTCCCGAAAGATAAGTATCAAGATTAGTTTCCGTTAGTGTGGATTGATTGATCGAAAAGGCAGCCTCAGCGGAATCAGATGGCTCCCTCGAAACAAAATTTATCAGTCCGGCTATGGCCCCGCCACCATTTAAGGTTGATGCCGGTCCTTTTATTATCTCAATTTGCTTGAGGTCGAGCGGAGGGATCTGGAGAATATCCAGGCCCCCTGATAACCCTCCGTAAGCCGGCATCCCATCTCGTAATAGCAAGGTATACTTGCCATCGAGCCCCTGCATCCTGATTACCGAACCTCCGTTTATGGCTGAAACCTGCTGAACCTGTACGCTGGAAATGTCACCCAGAATGCTGGCGACATTACCGGGTTTATATGAATTTTCTTCATCCATATCCGCCTGGGCTAAAACCTCGATTTTCAGAGGTACTTCCTCGATCCTTGAATTGGTTCGGGTTGTCATCACCACTACTTCATCGAGTTCACTGACTGCCTGAGTGAGGAATATTTCGAAAATAAATCCTTCTGTTACAGGAAAATTAAAAGGGATAGAACGCTTCTGATAGCCGATCGCACTGAACAGTATGACCTGTTTGCCATCCGGGATGTTACGCAATTCAACCTGCCCGTCAGGACCTGTAGCTGCGCCGATGCCGGTTTTATCCAGCATCACGTTCACTCCCGGGAGGTTTTCCCCGGTCAGGCTGTCGCGAACAACAGCCCTGAAAACATTTTGGGCCGACGAAGGCCATCCGATCAAAATCAAGGCTAAAAATCCGATTACTTTAAAAGGTTTCATACTGATTTTGAATTGCATGTGAAACTAAACAATTCTTTTCACCGAGTGGGGCTTTTGTTAATTTTACACTGATTAATCCAGCATCTGTCCATGAAAAGCCTTGCCATTCTGATCACCTTCGCATTTAGTAATCTGATCGCTATGTCCCAGACGGTTCCTTTGACCTCTCGAAAAAACCCGGATCATGAACGGTTAACACAACTCTATACTGATCTCCGGAAAGAATATGACAAGCTCAGGCCAACGACCATCCGCCCGGCCGAAGGATTTATCCGATACGATTATCTCATCCCTGCTGGTTTCTACAAGCAAATGTGGGACTGGGACGGATTCTTCATTGGTTCGCATTTATCCTCGATCGGACAGCCCCAATACTTAAAATACTGGGTGCTCAATTTCGCCAGTGCCATAGATTCCGAAGGATATATACCGGGATGTATAACGGATAAAGGTCCGCGGCCGATTTTCGGCAAGTTTTCCATGAAGCCTTTCATGGCCCAGGGGGCTTATTTTTCGTCTAAAGCCCTGAATGATTTCTCCTGGATTGAGCCTATCTGGGAATCGGTTAAAAAAGTTATCTCTTATCGTGAAAAAACCCAGTTCGATCCGAATTACGGACTGTTTTTCTGGGATAATGCCATGCAAAGCGGGGCCGACAATAATCCCGCACTGACCAATGATGAGCATGAGCCGAGTGCCATCCTGGGAGTGGATATCAATGTTTTTCAATATCGCGAATATCTGGCAATGGCCCTTATTGCCCGAAAACTAGGAAAGACTGCGGATATTGCTTTTTTCACGAATAAGGCTGAAGAACTCAGGGCAAATATCCTTGCATACCATTGGGATCCCGAATCCAAAATGATGTGGAACGTCCGCAGGCGGGACGGAAGGCTGGTGAAAAGGGTCAGCTATTCGAACTTCATTGTCCTGATCCAGAAAGATATCCTGCCCAGGGAAGAGGGCCAGGCGATGATCCGGAAATATCTCTGGAACCCTGATCATATGCTGGCTCCTTACGGAATCCGGTCATTGTCGAAACAAGATCCGGATTATAATAATGAATGTATCATTATCCCTTACTCCAATTGGCAGGGACCGGTATGGCCGATTGCCAATTACCTGTATTTCATTGGATTAAAAAATTATGGGTTTGATAAAGAGTGCAGGATACTGGCCAATACGCTGGGAAATCTTGTGCTAAAAGATATACGCGCCTGTGGTTCCATGCATGAAACGTATCATGCAGACACAGGGGTAACGCTGGCTCCAACGGCTGCTCAATCCAAGGATGGTATCTTTACCGGTTTTGTAGGATGGAACCTGTTGGTGCAAAATATGCTGGCCGGCGTGTTGGAAGGGAAATGGATGCTGCTGGACATAGAATAAGGGCATAAGGGCATACGGGCATACGGAATAGTCACTAGTAACAGGTCACTGGTCACTAATAAATAGTAAATTGTTAATCGTAAATAATAAATCATGCCCCGCTCCATCCTCATACTGCTGATCCTGGCCCTGGCCGCCTGTCAGCCGGATAACCGTTATGACCTGATCCTGCGGAACGGAACCATTTATGATGGTTCCGGGCGAGCCCCTGTTAAAGGGGATATCGCGATCAGCAAGGATACCATAGCTGCAATTGGAGACCTCCGGAACCTCAGCGCCCGCAAAGAAATTGATGTTACGAGTCTTGCCGTGGCACCGGGCTTTATCAACATGCTGAGCTGGGCGAATGAATCCCTGATTGAAGATGGACGGTCGCAAAGCGATATTCGCCAGGGAGTGACGCTGGAGGTTTTAGGTGAAGGGAATTCTGCAGGACCCTTGAATAAGGCTATGAAGCGGCTGCAGAAAAAGTTACAGGGAGATATCCGGTACAACATAGGGTGGACCTCCCTGCATGATTATCTCGATTATCTTGTCAAACGAGGAATTTCCTGTAACGTCGCCTCATTCATCGGTGCTACTACCGTCAGGGTCCATGAGTTAGGCTATCGCGACCGGCCTCCGACACCGGAAGAGCTTATCAGGATGAAGCAGCTGGTTCGACAGGCGATGGAGGAAGGTGCAGTTGGGCTTGCCTCCTCACTAATCTATGCCCCTGCCTGTTATGCCAATACTGATGAACTTATCGAACTGGCCAGGGTGGCTGCCGAGTATGACGGACTGTATATCAGCCATATAAGAAGTGAGGGTGATCAATTTCTCAAGGCAATTGATGAGCTGGCGATCATCACAAAAGAAGCTGGCATACGTTCCGAGATATACCATCTAAAGGCAGCCGGACAGAAAAACTGGCCTAAAATGGAAGCCGCAATAGCTAAAATTGATTCGGCCCGGGCGGCAGGTCTCCGGATCACGGCTGACATGTATACTTACACTGCCGCCGCCACCGGTCTCGATGCCTGTATGCCCCCATGGGTGCAGGAAGGAGGAAATGAAGCGTGGATCAGGCGGCTTCGCGATCCGGAGATCAGGGCCCGTCTGAAGGAAGGAATCAGCGAACCCGGAGAAAACTGGGAAAATTTCTATGACCTTGCCGGCACTCCGGATAATATCCTGCTGGTAGGATTCTCCGCCGATTCCCTAAAAAAATATTCGGGTAAAACACTTTCCGAGATTGCCCTCATCCGTAAAGCTCCTCCCATCGAAACCCTAATGGATCTGGTAGCCTTCAATGGCCATGACGTTGAAGCAATATACAATCTTATGTCGGAGGACAATGTTATAAAACAAATCCAGCTGCCTTATATGAGCTTCTGTTCCGATGCAGTTTCCCAATCCCCCGAAGGAGTGTTTCTCAAAGCCAGTATTCATCCCCGGGCATACGGGAATTTCGCCCGGCTGATCGGGAAATATGTCATGGAACAGGAGTTGATTACCCTGGAAGAGGCGATCCGCCGGCTTACCTCATTGCCGGCTGAGAACCTCAGGCTTGACCGGCGCGGGAAGTTAATCCCCGGTTTTTATGCCGATCTGGTTGTCTTCGATCCCTTACAAGTGGAAGACCATGCGACATTTGTCGAGCCGCAGCAGTTTTCCACCGGAATGGTCCATGTCTTCGTCAATGGCACTCAGGTACTGAAACATGGTGAACATACCGGGGCTAAGCCGGGAGTGGCAGTACGGAGGCTCGCTAAAGCGAGGCCTATAATTTGAATTATTCTTTTACAATACGGATCATAACTACCCCGTGATATGGAACGGTGGCCGTGAAGGATCCGTCGAATGAGCCAAGGTCTTTCTGACGCCACAGATCACGGACTGCGGCTTTACCGGTCAAACCCAGATCCGGCCAGTTAACCGTTATCTGCTTGCCCTGATTGGCAGCGTCCCAGGTAAAAGAATCGATGGGTGATTGTGCCCCGGTATAGAACAGTCCAACCGCTTTTGATCCGTCGGCAAGTGTCCGGGCCCAGATTTCAACTCCGGCTTCCTGTTTTACAGGTCTGGCCTGTTCGCCTCTCGGATCCTGATTGATCGCCAGAATTTCATCATTGGTCAGCAGGTTCAGTGTAAAGGCATCAAGCTGCGTCATATCGCAACCGATGAGTAGCGGTGAAGCCAGCAATGACCACAGGGAGATATGAGTGTACTGTTCATCGGGAGTCAATCTGGATGCATGAAGTGACGGACCCCATCCAACCTGCCCGACAACGAGCATATCCGGATCATTCCAATGGCCCGGGCCCCCGTAGGGAGAAGCATCCTTCTGTCCAAAACCGATACCTGCCATGCTGTTCCAGGTATCATTGATGTCACCGGTAGTGCGCCACAGGTCACCGCCGACGCTGTCGCCCCATTCCCAGACTTTACCCATGCCATACTGGCACAAACTGAATACGATATCCCGGTTGACCTGATCGAGACATTCACGCATCAGCAGGTACGGCTTTTTCAGTGCATCCCTGTCAGGTTTGGGCGCAATCTCGCTATAGGCACACCAATCATACTTCAAATAATCAATCCCCCATTTGTCCCAGGTCCTGGCATCCTGCAGTTCGTGCTGGTAGCTGCCCGGGCTTCCGCCGCAAGCTCTTGGCCCCGGTGAGGAATAGATCCCCAGTTTCAGTCCGAGGGAGTGGCAATGATCGGCAAGGGCTTTCATATCAGGAAACTTATCATTGGCAGGCAGCTCCCCGGATGCCGTCCGCTCAGCTCCTTCCCATCCTTCATCGATATTGATATAAGTCCAGCTATGATCAGCCAAACCGCTCTTTACCAGAGCATCGGCCGAAGCCATGACTTTCTCCTGGCTTACGCTCATTCCCCAGCAGTTCCAGGAGTTCCATCCCAGCGGAGGGGTAAGAGCCAGGCCACTGTCGGTCCTTAGCGAAATTGTTTTCTGGTCTTCGCCTGATTCATTTTTTGCTGTTATTTTAACCTGATATTCTCCTTTGGCCGGGGCCCTGCCGCTGATCAAACGGCTTTCAGCATCGAATTTCAGTCCGGCAGGCAGTCCTTCAACCGTAATGATGACGGGTTGTTTGCCCGTAACAGGAACCCTGAAGAGGAACGGATGCCCGGGATTGGCTCCTACAACAGAAGCACCGTTGATCCGGGGTTTATCACCTACGGTTGGAGTCAGGATGTAAGGCTCAGCTTTTGTAGTCTCAACTGCCACAGGCGGAGTGTTGACATATTCAAACTTAGCCTCGATCCAGTCGGCATGATCGTAATTAATGTTGTCCCCGCCATCAGAAACATACAGGGCCAGTTTATTAATACCGTTGAGATTGACATCAACCTCCTTGGCAGGATCGCCGGGCTTCATTATGCCACTTTCCCACAGGATCTGTTTGTCACCCAGGACAATAAATTCAACGGTGGCAGCTTTTCCGCTTTCATCGTCAATCCCGACTTTGGCTGTAAAGCTCCTGCCGTTTCCATCCAGGGCAACCATGTACTTATACAATGCATGAACCCCCAGGCCTCGCTCATATTGAGTTCCGGCAATCAGTAAAGGATTACCTTCAACGCTTTTGTTGACTCTGATCTCTCCCCAACCGGTTTCCATCTGACTGAGGTCCATTTCATCCAGCCAGAGTGTCTGGGTTTTTGTGCAGGCTGACAACAGAACAGCCACCAGAATAAAGGGTACGGTAAGCTTCTTCATGTTTTTAAAATTTGTATGAAAATAAGTAATAAATGGCTTCGCAGAATGAAAACTAAATCCAGACTTCAGTCTGGGGGCACAAGGGCAAAATGGGTGTAGGTGTGGGTGTGGGTGTGAGTGTGGGTGTCGAAAGGGGACCGGTGGGTACGAGATGGATTATCGATCATTAGGTTTCTGTAGCTTGATTCACTACCTTTATAAGAAACAGATCAGCCATGAAAAAAATCTTGCGTTATGCCATGCTCATCATGGCAACAGCTTCCCTGATGATCGCTGGGAGTTGCTGGATAGCTCATCCGGTTGTCCGGCACCGCCCACCAGGTGTTGTGATCCATCACCAGGCACCTCCGGGGCAGGTGAAGAAAATCACCGGTCAAAAGAGTGCGAAAGCTTATGCTCCGGGGCAGAATAAGAATAAGAAGAAAAACAAATAGGTCTTTCTTTTAGATCCGGTCCAGTTTTTCCCAGGGGAAGAAGGTAATTCCGTCAACCTCATAACTATCGCGGCCCAGATGCCCATAGGAAGCTGTCGGACGGTAAATCGGCTTCTTAAGCTGCAGATCGCGGATAATGCGGTAAGGCCGCAATGGAAAATTCTCAAGAATATGTTTGGCAATGGTCGTTTCGGTCCAACCGTTATCGGCTGTGCCAAAGGTATTGACCATGATGGATACCGGATCGGGTTCACCGATCGCATAAGAGAGTTGAATCTCCATTTCGCGCGCCATTCCGGCAGCTACCAGATTTTTTGCGATATATCTGGCTGCATAAGCTCCGGAACGGTCAACCTTCGACGGGTCCTTGCCCGAGAATGCGCCGCCGCCGTGCCTCGACCAGCCGCCATACGTGTCGACGATGATCTTCCGTCCGGTGAGCCCGGTATCCCCATCAGGACCTCCGATAACAAAATTTCCGGTCGGATTGATCTTCATATCCATTCCGTTATGAAACAATTCACGGGTATGAACCGGAAGTGTATCCAATAGCCGGGGCAGAATATACTTTTTAACATCTTCCCCGATAATCAGCCCTGGCTCATTGATGCCCGGCATCGGATCGTGCTGGGTGGATAACAACAGGGTATCAATAGTATGCGGCATCCTGTTTTCGCCATAAACAACTGTAAACTGCGATTTGCAGTCAGGCCGCAGATAAGTCATCACTTTCCCTTCATGCCTGACTTCGGCAAGAATCCGCAGAATCCGGTGGGACAGGTCGATCGCCACTGGCATATATGTATCGGTCTGGTTACAGGCATAACCGAACATGATCCCCTGGTCACCGGCGCCCTGCTCTTCCGGATCTTTGCGGTCGACACCCATGGCGATATCGTTCGACTGCTTATGAATATAGTTGTGAATTTCAACCGTCTGATCCGAAAAATTGATTTCAGGACGGGTATAGCCGATCTCGCGGATCACTTGCCTGGCAATCTCTTCTTGATGAACATGGGCATTTGAAGTCACTTCCCCGGCCAGGACAATCCGGTTGGTCGTAACCAGTGTTTCAATCGCTACATGAGAATTGGGATCGCCAGCCAGATAAGCATCCAGCAGAGCATCCGAAATCTGATCAGCCACCTTGTCGGGATGACCTTCACCAACTGACTCACTGGTAAACAGATAACCTTTCTGAACATTTAAACTCATAGCAGATTATTTATAGTTTATAACATGCATCAGATTAAGGAGAAGCGGAGTATTCAGAATTACACTTTTTTGACCTGATACGATCCACATCCTTTAACCACCGTGGTGTGCCACTCGGTTGGTTTCCCATTCAGGGAATCGTGATGCGGGAGCAAAGGTAACACTTTACTGGAAACATGCAATAGTGATCGATGACTTGGGGCATGCGGGCTTACGGACTTGCGGGACAATGAGCACATTAGCACATTGGCACATTGGCACATTGGCTCATTGGCTCATTGGCTCATTGGCACATTTCTAGAAATCATTACTTTTAGAAGTCTAACATCTCAACATCTCAACCCATGCCCGGCACATACAACACCCCTTACATTCTCGGAATCTCATTCATTTCCGCATTAGGCGGTTACCTGTTTGGTTTCGATTTTGCAGTGATCTCCGGAGCGCTGCCGTTTTTACGTGAGCAATTTGCCCTGACTGCCTGGTGGGAAGGATTCCTGACAGGCTCTCTGGCGCTCGGATGCATAATAGGCTGCCTGTTTGCAGGCAATCTGGCCGACCGGTACGGCCGCAAGCCGGGACTGATGATCGCCGCACTGATATTTGCCGTTTCCGCTATTGGCATGTCGATGGCACCCTCACTGACCGTTTTTATCGGGATGCGATTTGCAGCCGGCATCGGAGTGGGAATGGCATCCATTTTAAGCCCGATGTACATCGCTGAAGTTTCACCCGCACATGTCAGGGGGCGGAATGTCGCCATCAACCAGCTGACAATAGTCATTGGGATCCTTATCACAAACCTCATAAACTATTCGTTGGCTGATAACGGACCGGAAGCCTGGCGCTGGATGTTTGGACTCGGATGCGTTCCATCGACCTTGTTCTTCCTGGGCGTTTTCCTCCTTCCGGAAAGCCCGCGGTATCTGGTTAAAGCAGGTAAATCCCAAAAGGCCCGGAAGGTACTGGGAAAGATCGGTAATGCTGATTTTGCTGACACGACTTTCAGCAATATCGAAGAGTCGCTTCAGGGAGGTAAACGGGTACCGTTCCGTGAGGTTTTCAACAAAGTGGTGAGGCCCGTCGTGTTGATCGGGATGGGAATGGCGGTTTTACAGCAATTCTGCGGAATCAACGTGGTGTTCAATTATACATCCACGATTTTTCAGTCCGTCGGGGCGAATCTCGACCGGCAATTACTTGAAACTGTACTAATCGGAGTAGTCAACCTTGTATTCACCCTGTTGGCCATGTGGCAGGTCGACCGCCTGGGCCGACGCCCGCTGATGCTGTTTGGTTTTGCCGGCCTGGTTGTCAGCTACCTTGTCCTGTCGACCCTCCTCCGGGCTCAGGCAGCCCCGGTATTCATCAGCATCTTTGTTCTGGTCTCCATAGCCGTTTACGCCACCTCCCTTGCACCGGTAACCTGGGTACTGATCTCTGAGATCTTCCCCAACCGAATCCGCGGTAAAGCATCTTCAATGGCAGTTGTAGCGCTGTGGGCAGCCTATTTTGTGCTGGTTTTTACCTTTCCGGTGCTGGCCGAGAACCTGGGAACCTACGGACCCTTCTATGTTTATGCCGGTATCTGCGCCCTGGGCTTTATCTTCGTAAAAACCAAGGTGAAAGAGACCAAAGGGAAAACCCTCGAAGAACTGGAAGGAGTGATGGGCGGACATTAATCACTCATGTCCGATCTGCGGATATACCCGATCTCATGTCCTCCGGAAATGGGGGGATTCTCTTAAAGCTATACCGAGTATCATGATTACAACTGACAGAACCACAAACATCGTCATGAAAACGCCGAGGTACTGATTCTGCTTGATGCTCATACCGGCCACAAACAACATTCCCGTGATCTGGCCAACCCAAAGCAACAAGCCCTGGGATGTCGATTCAGGGGCAGGATAGCTGACTTCTGCAGCATACTGGAATCCGATAGGCCCGGCGGCCATCACAAAGAAACCCAGGATGAACGAACCGGCAAGGGTAATGCCATAAATGAATCCGGGATCGTTTGACAGATGATCGGCCAGCGAAAGGCAAGCCATGCCGGGTACCATACCAATCACACAAATCACAAGAAAGAGCTTTCGCTTTTTATAAACATCTGAAAGCCATGGTATTATTAGAGCACCAATAATACCTCCCACCAGCATGATTCCTCCGATCAGGCCTTCGGAATCCTTGACTCCCATATGTTCCGCTATTGCATCGGTCATGCTGCTCACAGCATTGAATATTCCAAGCCCGATCAAAAAAATGACCAGGATCAGCCTCATATCACGCAGTCCCAGGATATGCTTAAATCCAACCCTGAAAGTCGGCCGTTCAAGCGATTCGTCCCCGGGAGGTGTCGGCGGAGTTTCCCTGATCAGCAATAACGACAGAATTCCTGCTGCAGCAGTTATGATCCCGTAGATCATCAGCATCTTTCCAAATCCTTCGCCATATCCGGGTTTGTCAGGGCTGATCCCGATCATCAGGGGAGTTACCAACATAGCGATAATGATCCCCAGATACTGGGCTAAAGCCGATAGCCCGGCTGCCGTTCCCCTTTCACGCAATGGAAACCAGCGAACCGTGATAGCCGTCACGGCATTAAGCACAAAGGGCTGTGCAATTGCCAGACCTGTCTGAGCAAGCAGGACAATGATATAGTTATCAGCAAAAACACCTTTGCACAGACCCGATACAACCGTAATGGCGGCTCCAATGCCAAGGCCGATCCTGATTCCGTATGTGTCAATCACGTAGGAAGCCGGGATGCTGACAACAATATAGACCAGCATATACAGCAAGGCCAGAAAATCAATGTTGAACAGTCCGTCAGGATTGAACTGGCCCTGGTAAAACATCTCGGCAGGCCGGGCCACTGCAGCATGAGCAAGCCACTGTATCTGAATGACGATCGACAGAAACATGTACACTGCCAAAATTACCCACCGGTAGCCAAATACCGGATTAGCTGCTTTCTGTTCTACACCAGTTGCCATAGATAACCTCCTAAATTACAGGCTTATTACACCATTCGGTCGATCACCTTTCAACAAAAGCCGCCGAAAGATATTCAAAAACAATTGACCTGAACAAACTGCCTTCAATATTGTGTAATAGGTTAAATTCGTAAATCGTAAATCGCACATATGAAATTCCTCGGAGCTCATGTCAGTACCGAAGGCGGTGTGGAAAATGCACCGCTGAATGCGCAAAAGATCGGTGCCAACGCTTTTGCCCTGTTCCTTAAAAACCAGCGCCAGTGGGTGGCAAAACCCCTGTCGCAGGAAAGCATATCAGCATTTGAAAAGAACTGTGAGAAATACGGATTTACTCCGCAGCAAATCCTGCCTCATGATGGCTATCTGATCAATATCGGGAGTCCCGATCCGGAAATGCTGGATAAATCGAGGAACGCCTTCCTCGACGAAATGCAGCGCGCCGGGCAGCTGGGGCTCGACCGGCTCAATTTTCACCCTGGCAGCCATCTGAATAAAGTATCCGAAGAGGAGTGCCTGAATACCATTGCCGAATCGGTGAACATAACCCTTGATAAAACCCATGGAGTAATTGCCGTGCTTGAAATAACAGCCGGTCAGGGAACGAATGTCGGCTACTCCTTCGAACATCTGAAGTATATCATCGACCGGATCCACGACCAGTCGAGGATCGGAGTCTGCATCGATACCGCCCACTCCTATTCGGCCGGATACGACCTGAAAACAGCAACGGGATTTGATGCCACCTTTCGCAAATTTGATGAGATCATCGGGTTTAAATACCTGAAAGGCATGCACATCAATGACTCCAAGAAGGAGTTCGGATCACGCGTGGACCGCCACGAAAGCATCGACAAGGGAACCCTCGGCATCGGTCTGTTCACCATGATCATGAAAGATCCCCGGTTCGATAATATCCCCCTCATCCTCGAAACACCGGATGAAGACATCTGGGCTGAGGAGATCCGGTTGCTCCGCAGCCTTACTTGAGCCTTGAGCCTTGAGCCTTGAGCCTTGCAGCTACCTGTGCTTCCAATCCCTCAGCCGGGAAAAATCCGGTCTCTTTAAGCATGTACAACAGGCTGAAGAGCGCAGCGTTCCGGCTGCCGGCAGTTTCCCTGAAGGGTTGGCGGATGAGGGTGGCTTTTGTATCAGGAACGGGCAGGCTTTCGTCGATGAATACCAGGCCTTTCTGCATGTTGCCCAACGCAGTCCGGGCATAGGCAAGACCATCTTCCGAAGTGATGATCAGGATATCCGGAACCGGCGAACCGGTATAGAGGATCTTATCGGGAGAAATGATAATGTCAGCGGCCGAGAAACCGATGCCTACCGTCACCGGATAACTCCCCTTCTTGGTGGAATTTAGTCCCGACGAGATGGCAGCTAAAGCGAACTTTTCTGCCGCACTCTGTACCCCTTCACCGGCTGATCCGGCAATCATGATCCTGACCGTCGTACCTAAAGAATGACAATTGATCACAGGTATCTGTAAATGACTATCTATCAGTGATTTAACTTCTTTTACAGGTTCCGGTACAGGTCCCCGAAGATTGCGATCAGCATAAATCTTAACCGACAGCCCGGCTTCGTCCACGACTTTCGACAGTTTCATTCCGGGATTGGACTTAACTCCGTAACTCGGGCAGATCTCCATCACTTCCACCAGTGAAAATCCGGATTTGGCAAATGCGTTGGCCAGCTGGCCGGAAATATCCCCGATCCCGATGACCCGTTCAACGTATGAAGCACCCGCCGAGGCAACAATGGCGCAAATATCCGATGCCTTTTCACCCGCCCCTTCCGGTAGTGTTGGCGTCTTGAATCCATAGGGCGTGAATTCGCTGGGCTGTCCGCCCGTCATTCCATAGAGCATGTTATTATGGATCACCACCGTCATATTATAATTCCGGTGAGCAGCGTTGATCAGATGCTGAATCCCGATGGTCACTCCGCCGTCGCCGATGAACACGATGACCTTTTTATCCGGGTGATTTAATCCGGCCGATATGCCGGTGGCCAGTGCCACCGAACGCCCGTGCAGCCCGTGAACCGTATGGGTTTTGAATGACTTGTCGATGATACCGTGACAGCCGATATCGGTTACCAGGATTACATCCAACAGGGGGATACCCAGTTTCTGAAGCGCCCTGTCGGTGTTTTCCGATATGGTGTTATGGCTGCACCCTTTGCAGAACGGGAGCCGTTCTTCCTTAAGATATACTCTTTCCATGTTCAAGGACTTCTCTCGTGATAATTTCAGGAGTGATCATTTTACCGAACGAAGTAATGCCGGTCACAGAAGATGGACATTGGGCACCGAACAGCAATTGCCTGAACTGTCCGGTCAGGTTTTCTTCGGCAATGAGCACATTTTTATAGTGGCTGATGATTCCGAAGTATTCGGGAGGAACCGGGAAAAGTGTTTTTGCTACCAGCAGGGAAACCTTTTCTCCGTTGTCCCTGAGTCTTAAAACCGCTTCCCTGGATGCCTGGGCTGAGATCCCATAGGAGACCACAAGCGTTTCTGCCCCTTCCTGTTCGTCGCAATCAAATGCCGTGAATTCCGGCAGGTGTTTGACGATCTTCTCATGCAGCCTGATAGAATTTCCAAGCGCTTCCTTGCCGGAATTCTGTATGATCCCTTTCATATCATGGGTTGATGCGGTAAAGCGTACCTGGTGCTTATCGTTCCCGACCGGCAAAAATGGCGGCACGAGCTGATCATCAGGCTTATAGGGCATATAGATCTCTTCGGATTGATATTGTTTTCGTTCGACAGTATTGATAGGTGGCAATTCGCCGCTATCCAGATTGAACTGGGTCATCACCTCTTCCTTTGAGGTCAGGAGAACGACCGGTGTCCGGCAGGTAATAGCCGTTTCAACGGCTTTTGCTGACAGTGTCCAGCAATCGGCCGGATCGCTCAAGCTGATCACCGGTATAGCCATACCCCCGCTGAGGGTTCCGGTGACCACACTCAGGTCCCCCTGGGCTCCCATCGTGGCGGTGCCGGTTGCAGGCCCAAGGCGTTGTACCAGGATGATCACCATGGGCAACTCCATCATGTAGGCCATATTTATGCTTTCGATCATCAGGGCATAGCCGGGAAAAGAGGTTGCCGTTACGGGAATCCTGCCGGTTGCGGCAAATCCGCTCATCAGCTGTAGTGTAGTGATCTCATCCGGAGCAGCCATGAAAGTCGGAAACCGTTGTGAAGCATAGTAGTAGATCAGGTTGGCCGGTGTGATCGGATAACCGATGAAAACATCGGCCCCGGCCTGAACAACAGCTTCCGTAATCAGCCTGGAACTATCGGTAAAAATGACGTTCTGAGTCATTGGGATTAGTTTAACCTTCAAATGTAGCCAAATTGGAATCCCCAAAAAATGAAATATTCCTCTGCCAGGTTAATTCTGAAAATGGTAAATTTACCCCTCTGTCAGTAACAGGAAAGTTTAATTCTATCAACAAGCAACCTAAGAAATCATGTCAGCCACTGTACAGTTTACCGCACCGGACCACTTTCTCGTGGACGAACTCTTTACCGAGGAGCAGAAAATCATCCGGGGAGCCATCCGTGACTGGGTCAACCGCTATGTAAAACCCGATATCGAGGATTGGTTCGAAAAATGTGAATTCCCGAAACACCTGGTCAAAGAGCTGGGTGCCATGGGTGTTTTCGGTCCGTTCATCCCGGAGAAATACGGCGGTGCAGGGCTCGATTATACTTCCTACGGCATCATCATGCAGGAGCTCGAACGTGGAGACACGGGTATCCGCTCGCTGGCCTCGGTTATGACCTCCCTCGTGATGTACCCGATCTATGCCTTCGGCAGTGAAGAACAAAAGATGAAATACCTGCCCAGGCTGGCAACCGGTGATCTGATCGGCTGCTTCGGGCTGACCGAGCCAAATCACGGATCAGACCCGGGAAGCATGATCACCCGGTTCAAGGATATGGGCGATTATCTTCTGCTGAACGGCGCCAAAATGTGGATCACAAATTCCACGATCGCCGATGTATCCATTGTGTGGGCCAAGGATGAAAACAATATCGTCCGCGGACTGATCGTCGAAAAAGGTCTTCCGGGCTTTACCGCTCCCGAAACTCACGGCAAATGGTCGCTCCGGGCTTCCGTTACCGGCGAACTGGTTTTTGATAATGTCAAAGTTCCGAAAGATTGCCTGCTTCCCAATGTGAAGGGACTGAAAGGACCGTTAAGCTGCCTGAGCTCGGCACGTTACGGTATTGCCTGGGGGGTCATCGGATCAGCAATGGACTGCTATGATGCTGCCGTCCGCTATTCGCTTGAACGCCATCAGTTCGGCAAGCCGATCGCTTCATTCCAGCTTCAGCAGAAAAAGCTGGCCGAAGCCCTCACTGAAATCACCAAGGCCCAATTGATGGCCTGGAGGCTTGGAACCTTGCGCGACCAGGGTAAGGCCACTCCCGCAATGATCTCGATGGCCAAACGCAACAATGTGGAAATGGCACTGACAGTCGCCCGTGAAACCCGACAGATCCTCGGAGCCATGGGAATTACCCGAGATTACCCGATGATGCGCCATATGATGAACCTCGAATCCGTCATCACCTACGAAGGAACGCATGATATACACCTACTGATTACGGGGCAGGAAATAACGGGAATACCGGCGTTTAAATAAGAAGAAAGAATAAAGGCGAAAGAATAAAGATTTTTAAATAAAGAATTAAAGATGAAAGAGTAGAGATTTGGAGGGGAAGGGTTATATATTTGGAAATCTATCTCCCGATTATGAAATTTTTTCGCCTTTCGCCTTTATTCTTTTGCCTTTTCTTGGGATTCTCCGTTCAGGCGCAGCCGGTACACGGCGGGCGCATTTTAACGAACTTTGATGAGGACTGGAAATTCGCATTTGGCCATGCGGCCGATCCGGCGAGAGATTTCAATTTTACAGTAGCCAATATCTTTTCTAAAACAGGTAAAGCTGAGGCCACAGCCATCGATCCCAGGTTTGACGACAGCCAATGGCGCAAGCTGAACCTGCCGCACGACTGGGCAGTGGAGCTGCCGTTCGTGAAGGTGGATAATTTCGATGTCATAGCCCACGGGTATAAACCGGTGGGCGGACTCTTCCCGGAAACCAGCATCGGCTGGTACCGAAAAACCTTTGAAATCCCGGCGGCAGATTCCGGATACCGGTACAGCATTCGTTTCGACGGGGTTTTCAGAGACGCTAAGTTCTGGATCAATGGCTTTTACCTGGGAACCAACGAAAGCGGTTATATCGGGATTAGTTATGATATAACCGATTATATCCGGTTTGGCAAAAGCAATACCCTGGTTGTCAGGGCTGATGCCTCGCAATATGAGGGCTGGTTCTATGAAGGCGCCGGAATCTACCGGCACGTCTGGCTCACACGGACAAACAACCTGCATGTTGCCGAAAACGGTATATTTATTTATTCCGATATAGGAACAGCGTCTGCGGAAGTTACGGTTGAAACTACTGTCGAAGATCAGTCACCGGATCAATCGGATTATTCAATCACAACCATCATCACCGACCGCGATGGCAAAGAGATTGTCCGCTCTGTCACCCCTATTGACGCCGGAGCTTATAACTTCTCCACCTCTCAACACCTCAACATTTCAGCCCCCCAACTCTGGTCCCCCGACTACCCCTACCTTTACCGCGCCATTACCATCATCAGGAATGATGAAGGCGAGGCCGACCGGGTGATCACTCGCTTCGGTATACGCAAATTGGAAATTACAGCCGATAAAGGACTGATATTGAACGGAAAACCGGTTAAGATCAAAGGAGTCAACTGTCACCAGGATCATGCAGGGATCGGAACCGCCCTGCCCGATTACCTTCAGTTTTACCGGATCGGACAGCTCAAGAAATATGGGGTAAATGCTTACAGGACCAGTCACAACCCACCCACCCCGGAACTGCTCGATGCCTGTGACAGTCTGGGAATGCTGATCCTCGATGAAACCCGATTGCTGAACAGCAGTCCGGAATATATGGCTCAGTTTGAACGGTTAATCCGCCGTGACCGAAGCCGCGCTTCGGTTTTTCTCTGGTCCATCGGTAACGAGGAACAGTATGTTCAGACCACCGGCGAAGGGAAACGTATTGCCCTTGCCATGATGGCGAAACTCAAGGAGCTCGATCCCACGCGAACCTGCACCTATGCTGCCGACCTGGCAAACATCTTTCAGGGAATCAATGAAGTGATCCCGGTCAGGGGGTTCAATTACCGTGAATATGCAATCATCGCGTATCACAATGACCATCCGGATCAACCGGTGACCGGCACCGAGATGGGCAGCACCGTGACCACCCGGGGGATCTGGGAAAAAGACACGATCCGGTGCTACCTGCCCGACCAGGATCTTACGGCTCCCTGGTGGGCATCCACGGCAGAAGCCTGGTGGCCCATCGCCGCCACGAACGATTGGATGAGCGGCGGTTTTGTCTGGACCGGTTTCGATTATCGGGGTGAACCCACCCCGTTCCAATGGCCGAATATCAATTCCCATTTTGGATTTCTCGATGTATGCGGTTTCCCTAAAAACCTTGCTTTTTATTATAAATCCTGGTGGTCGGATGAGGATGTGATCCATCTCTCACCCCACTGGAACTGGCCGGGAATGGAAGGTCACACGATGACCGTTTGGGTCAATTCAAACACTGAAACAGTGGAGCTGTTCCTCAACGGCAAGAGCCTCGGCAGCAAGCCTATGCCCCGCAACAGCCATCTGAACTGGGAGGTTCCGTATAAACCCGGAATCCTGGAAGCTGTTGGCATCCGGGACGGGAAAAAAATCAGGACAAAAATGGAAACCACGGGATTACCCGTCAGAATCAGAATTGAGACCGATAAAACCAATCTCCTGTCAGACGGAACCGATGCCACGGTTGTCAATATCAGTGTTACCGACAGTAAAGGATCTGAAGTTCCTGATGCCCAGAACCTTATCCGGTTCTCCGTCGAGGGTGATGCCCGCATCATCGGGGTCGGCAATGGTGACCCCAGCAGCCATGAGCCCGATAAGTGTGCCGATGGCCGATGGCAGCGGCATCTGTTCAACGGAAAGTGCCAGTTGATACTGCTGGCGGGGAAAACGGGAGGCCCTGTTAAACTGGTTGCCATGTCTGAAGGACTTGAGACGGGAGAGCAAAGGCTGGAGATGAAAGAATAAAGAACAAAGAATAAAGACGAAAGATCAGGAGAATAAGAGATGAAGAGAATATTATTCACAGTGTTCACATTATTTGTTGTTAATCAGGCCGTTAACTGTCAGGAAATCAGCCAGTTCATTCATGTTGACCAGTTCGGATATCTACCTAAAGCCGAGAAAGTTGCTGTGCTCAGTGATCCGCAGGTGGGATTTAACGAAGCCCTGTTATATTCACCGCCGGCCACACTGGAAGTCAGGGATGTCAGCTCCGGCCAGGTTGTTTTTTCAGGCTCACCGGAGATATGGAATAACGGCATCACCCATAATTATTCAGGAGACAAAGGCTGGTGGTTCGATTTCAGCTCAGTGGAAAAGCCGGGAAGTTATTACATTTTTGACCCCATAAGCCAGGAAAGATCGGCCCGGTTCCAGATCGGTGAGGACGTATATACCGAAGTGATGAAGGCTGCCGGCCGGATGTTTTTTTATAACCGTTGCAACCAGTTGAAAAAACCACCCTTTGCCAGCTCAAAATGGTCTGACAGCGAAGCATTCCTGCAGGATGCAAGGGTCCGGTCGGTGAAGCAGCCTGCAGATGCCTCACTCGAAAAGGATATGCGGGGCGGATGGTTTGATGCAGGCGATTATAACAAATATGTGACATTCACCTATTCGACGCTTCATAACCTGCTGAGTGCCTACGAGGAGAATCCGGAGGCCTTTACCGATAACTGGAACATTCCCGAATCAGGCAACGGTATCCCCGATATCCTGGATGAAGTCAAATGGGAGCTCGACTGGCTCATCCGGATGGTCAATCCCGATGGAACCGTTCATCTGAAAATGGGTAGCCGTTCGCACAGCGACAATGCGCACCACCCGCCGAGCGTCAATACCGATACCCGTTATTATGCCCCGACCTGCACCTCCGCGTCCATTGCCGTTTCAAGCATCTTTGCCCATGCGGCAATTATATTCAAAACTTTCAGCGATCTTTCGGATTATGCTGATAATCTGATAACCCTGGCCGTCAAAACCTGGGATTTCGTTTACCCGTTCCTGCAGTCGGGCAACCTGGATGAGGATTGCGATGATGGTTCAGTTAAATCAGGCGATGCGGACTGGGATAAGAAAACACAGAAAAGCAATGCCCTTACGTCGGCAATCTATCTGTTTGAACTGACTGGCGACAATGGTTACAGTCAATATATTTCAGAGCACTTACAGGATCCGGACTGTATTTCCAACAATAACTGGGACAACTATAACCTTAACCTTGAAGATGCCTTGCTCAGATATACCCGGTTTCCCCTGGCTATCAGGGCAAATGTCAACACGATCAACCAATCGTTCACTGCTGCTCTGGGCAATAACTGGAACTATTATTTCGGATTCAATTTCCGTGATCTTTACCGGGCGTATGTCCCGAACTGGTGCTATCACTGGGGCAGTAACATCCCGATCTCGACCATTGCAATCCTTAACCGTGTAGCCGCTGCTTATCATCTCCGGTCTGCCGATTCGGCCAATTATATCCGGAAGGCAGCTGAGCAGCTTCACTTTTTTCATGGCGTGAACCCACTCGGCCTTGAATTCCTGACCAATATGTATGCGTATGGCGGCGACCGGTGCGCCAATGAGATCTTTCATACCTGGTTCGCCCACGGATCGGACTGGGACAACGCCCTGACCTCGAAATACGGGCCTCCTCCCGGCTATATGCCCGGAGGTCCGAATGCAAGCTATTCGGTAAATACCAATCTGAGGCCGCCTTATGGACAACCTGCTCAAAAAAGTTATCTTGATTTTAACGTCGGCTGGCCCGATAATTCCTGGGAGATCACCGAACCGGCCATCTATTATCAGGCTGCTTATATACGGTTTCTGGCCTACTATTGTGGAAAAACATCCGGCACCGGAACCGGGCAAATGGTAAATACCAATCCCGATGTCCGCCTGTTTCCCAATCCTGCGCACGATTCAGCTACGCTCTCCGGCCTTGCCGGCGAGAGCCGCATTGATATCTTTACCCTCACGGGGAATAAAATCAAAACAATTCTCACGGATCAATCTGATTTATTGATAGATACATCAGAATTGCCAATCGGAATATATTATTTAAAATTGTCAGCTTCAGAAAAGTTGACAACTTTATACCGACTAATACATCTATAAAACCGATAACCTATGAAACTGAAATCCCTCTTCCTGCTGCTGGCCGGTCTTGTCCTTGTCAGCGGAATCCAGGCCAAGGTCACTCCACCCCCGGCTAAAAAAATTATGAAGGTAGCCTGCAGGAAAGCAGCCGCCGAAAACAAGAATGTATGCATCATTTTTCATGCTTCCTGGTGCGGTTGGTGCCACCGGATGGATTCGATCATGAACATGCCCGAATGCAAGCCGCTGTTTGACGCAAACTGGGTTACGGATCATATGGTTGTGCAAGAGCATAAACCCGAACTGAAAAAACTGGAGAATCCTGGCGGACAGGAATTTATGGATAAATACAACGGTCAAAACCAGGGTATTCCCTTCTGGCTGGTCTTCAATCCCAAAGGCGAGCTGCTGGCTGATTCCCGGATGCCTGCCAAAGATAAGACCGGGAAAGATATCCTGACAAACACTGGCTGTCCTGCCCAGCCTGATGAGGTGGCTTATTTTGTCACGGTACTTAAAAAGACCACCAAGTTGACTCAGCCGGAGATTGACCTGATAGCTGACCGGTTCCTGCTGAAGAAGAAATAGGACCAAATTGAACCTGCCCGGATCACCGCTGATTGCCGGGAAGGCATCAGTTGGGCGAAAGCCGGGCAGACCAAACATACAACTATGAAAACCAGGTAATACTTTCCTTTAGCACTTTTGACTGAGAAAAACCTCCAAGGTTAAATCCATAGAATAAAAAAAATTCATCTCCCGATTTTTATCAATTCCGATTTAGAGCGCAGGTAAAGAGAACCGTCGGTGATTGCCGGAGAAGCCATAAAACCATCGGATATCCTGTTTTCAGCAATCCTGGTAAACGTTCGGCCGGGACGGATAATAGCAGTGAGTCCGCCCTGATCGAAAGTGTAGATCATGCCACCGGCAAAAACCGGGGAAGCAGAAGTCTCTTCACCTACCCGTTCAACCCAGAGTTCCTTTCCGGTTTGTGTATCGATGCATTTGGCCTGACCGGCGGAATTGACCATGTAGAAGAGCCCGTCAATCAGGAGGGGTGATGAACGGGCAGCCATGCTGCGCTTATTGGACCAGACAATGCCCGAGCCGGTCTTGTCACCGGTTCCGGACAGCTTTATCGCCATGATGCATGCCGGAGTCAGCCCACAGTTGATATAGACATTCTGATCGTCTGCAACCGGCCGGGAAGAACCTGAATACCCCTCAAACCGGACCTTCCATATCTCCTGACCGGTCAACGGCTCGTATGCCATAACTGCATGCGGCCCCACGCTGACCAGTTGATCCCGTCCGTTGAACCGGACCACTACCGGAGTGGTGAGGGCTTTTCGGGCATCGGGAGCCATGCTGCTGTAATCGAGGCTCCGCGGACTCTTCCAGACGGTCTTTCCTGTTTGTTTATCCAGTGCAATAAGATATTGCAGATCCTGGCCGTCGAATGTCAGGATCAGAAGGTTCTTGTACAGCATGGGCGATGATCCGGGCCCGACTCCGTGGTCACACTGAAGGTCTGTCCGTTTCCAAAGGATCTTACCCGACCGGGTATCAAGGCAAGCCGTTCCGTAAGCACCAAAATGAACATAGAGTCTCCCGGGCTCGATCACCGGAGAAGGAGATGCATAGGTGTTTAGCGGATGTTGTTCCTGAGGAAACTCAATGTCAAATACTTCAATAAAGTGACTGATCGAACCATCTTTCTCCTTTATCCCTATTACTTTCAACTTTTTCCCCACCGGTTCCGAAGTGGTAATCCACACCATTCCATCCATGACAACGGGCGATGACCAGCCCCGGCCGGGAATTTTCGTTCTCCAGACCACATTTGTGGTCTCGCTCCAGCTCACCGGCACATTGCGGGCGGTGCTGTGGCCGTCATCTGAAGGGCCGCGGTAGGCGGGCCAGGATGTGGCGGGTGACTGGGCAACTGCGGCGCCGGAAATACAGGCCAGAACCAGGCTGATCAGCAAAGGTTTGATGTGCATTGGGTAAAAATAGACAATCTGTAATAATCAGTAAGCTCATTCGTCCTATTTCCATGAGTTTCCGATATCCGGATTTATCTATAACCACAAAACGGTACCTTTATCTTAATTAACAATTTACACGCGTCATAATCCTATCATGAGATCCGGATTCATTGCTTTACTGACAGCCATCCTTACCGGAACGGCCTCCCTGGCGCAAAGTCAGCCCCAGCTTGGCAAGGATCCCGTCAGTAAAGTGATTGCAAACATGACCCCGAAAGAAAAAGCCTGCCTGGTTACGGGAACCGGAATGTTTTATTTTGGGAGCAGCCCGGTTCCGGGTGCAGCCGGCACCACTCATCCAATACCCCGGCTGGGCATACCCGCCCAGGTTCTGGCCGATGGTCCTGCAGGACTCCGGATCAGTCCGAAACGACCGGGAAACAAGGATACGTTCTATTGCACCGCTTTCCCGACAGCCATCCTGCTGGCTTCAACCTGGGATACCGGCCTGATTTATAGAGTCGGGGAGGCTATGGGGAATGAAGTCCTTGAATATGGTGCGGATATCATCCTGGGCCCTGGCCTCAATATCCATCGCAATCCTTTGTGCGGAAGAAATTTCGAATATTATTCGGAGGACCCCTTCGTGGCCGGGAAAATAGCAGCAGCTATGGTCAATGGCATTGAATCACAGGGTGTCGGGGCTTCGATCAAGCATTTTGCAGCCAATAATTGCGAAACCGACCGGAGGGCTTTGAATACCATAGTCAGTGAGAGAGCCCTCCGGGAGATATATCTCGAAGGCTTCCGTATTGCAGTTGAGGAGGCACAGCCGTGGACGGTGATGTCATCCTATAACCTGATCAACGGCGTTTATGCACCCGAGAATCATGACCTGCTTACCAAAATACTTCGCGAGGACTGGGGGTTCAAGGGCTATGTAATGACCGACTGGTATGGGGGCAAGGATCCGGTCGCCATGATGAAAGCCGGGAATGACCTTCTGATGCCCGGAACTCGCATGCAAGCCAATTCCATCCTGTCTGCCGTCAGAAAAGGCAAGCTGGATGTTGAAATACTAGACCGGAACATAGGGAGAATTCTGACCGTTATCCAGCAATCACCCCGGTTTAGAAAATATATCTGTTCCAATAAGCCCGATCTGAAGCTACACGCGGAAATTGCCCGTCAGGCGGCCGGCGAAGGGATGGTGCTCCTGAAAAATGAAAACCGGGCACTCCCACTGCCTGCCGGATCCAGGGTGATAGCAACTTTTGGAAAAGCTTCCATGGAGATCAATACCGGAGGTACGGGCAGCGGGGATGTTAATGAAGCTTATAGTATATCGATTGTCCGGGGACTGGAAGAAGCCGGCTATATCCTGAACCAGGAAATACTTCGGATTTATTCGGATTATCTGAAAAAGGATCCGGATAAACACCTTCGGAGTCAGCATATAATCCGCCGGTCCAGGATACAGGAAATGGCTTTGGATACCAGCCTGATTAAAAAAGCTGCAGATCAGGCGGATGCGGCACTCATCACAATCGGCCGGAGTACAGGAGAATACACGGACCGCAGGGTGGAAGACGACTTTAACCTGACCCGGGTCGAGATGGACCTGATCAGAACCGTCTGCGATGCGTTCCGGGCGGCCGGAAAAAAGAGCATTGTAATTCTCAATACCGGTGGAGTCGTGGAAACGGCGAGTTGGAAAGAATGGCCCGATGCTATCCTGATGGCCTGGCAGGCCGGTCAGGAAACCGGACGTTCCATTGCCGACGTGCTGAGCGGGAAAGTCAACCCTTCAGGCAAACTGGCTTCTTCCTTTCCGGTCAGGTACGAGGACGTGCCATCTGCCAGAAATTTTCCGGGTAAACCAATCGGGGGGAAAACAAGAAAACTGAAGGGAGGAGTGGTAACTGATATCCTGCCCCGAAAATCGGAGATCCTGTACGAAGAGGGCATTTATGTGGGTTACCGTTATTACAACACCTTCAAGGTACCGGTTTCGTATGAGTTCGGCTATGGCCTCTCCTATACCCGGTTTACCTACGGCAAGCCTCATTTGAATGCCACGGAATTTTCCGGAAGAATCCTGGTGAGTCTTGAAATAACCAACGCCGGGGAGACAGCCGGCCGCGAGGTTGTCCAGCTCTATCTATCGGCGCCGGCCGGCAAACTGGACAAACCGGAAGCCGAGCTGAAAGGCTTCGCCAAGACAAAGCTGTTGCAACCCGGTGAATCACAGACCCTGACCTTCGATTTATCACCCAGGGCGCTGGCCTCCTTTGATCCGGAAGCTTCCGCATGGATTGCTGAAGCCGGAGAATATACGGTCAGGATCGGCGCTTCATCAAAGGATATCAGGCAGACTGCCAATTTTACCCTTAATAAAAACCTGACTGTTAAAAAGGAGAATGTTGCTCTGGTAACAAATGTATCTTTAACCCATTAACCGATAAGCCCATGAAAAGATTAGTAATTGTTTTGATTAGTCTGTGCCTGATTACTTTGGTTCAGGCTCAGATCCCGGCTAAACTGATGAAATACATGGATGTATCCGATCATCAGATCACTTTCGTTTATGGTGGTGATATCTGGGTAATGCCAAAAACCGGCGGTACCGCCATCCAGATAACCCATTCACCCGGAGGGGAATCATGGCCGCGGTTTTCCCCGGATGGTAAAACCATTGCGTATACGGCAGCCTATAACGGCAACCTGGATGTTTACACCATCCCTTCGGGAGGCGGTTTACCCACCCGTGTCACGTACCAGTCATTCGCGGATCAAATGGTCGACTGGCATCCCGACGGGAAGCGTGTTCTTTTCACTTCGGCCCGTGAAAGCGGTCGCGGCGCCATGAGCCAGCTTTACCTGGTGAATGCAACCGGTGGATTCCCCGAAAAACTGCAGGTACCTTATGCCGTCCTCGCGAGCTATTCACCCGATGGCACCAAACTGGCCTATATTACCCGTATCACGGAAAACTATCCGTTTAAAAGATACCGGGGCGGAATGGCTTCAGATATCGTCGTGTTCGATTTGAAAAACAATACTGCCGAAAACATCACGAAGAATGATGCCATTGACGGAAAGCCGGCCTGGGTAGGTGACCAGATCTATTTCTTGTCCGACCGTGATGAAAACATGCGGCTGAATATCTGGGTATATGATACCCAAACCAAACAGACCGAACAGATCACCAGGATCAAGGATTTTGACCTCACCTATATGTCGGCCGGTAAAACCGATATCGTGTTCGAGGCAGGCGGCACTCTGTACCTGATGGACATGGCATCGCGCAAGTATAAGCCGGTGGAAGTGAATGTGGTTTCCGATCTCTCGGTGGAAATGCCCCACCAGGTGAACGTCAGCTCAAGGATTAACAATATGACGGCAGCACCGGGCGGGAAAAGGATCATCTTCGAAGCCAGGGGCGAACTGTTCAATGTCCCTGTAACAGAAGGTTATATGATCAACCTGTCTAAATCCAGCGGGGCTTTCGACCGGGATCCGGCATGGTCACCGGATGGAAAAACCATTGCCTACTGGAGCGACAGAGATGGTGAATATGAGATATGGCTTCAACCTACAGCTGATAATTCTGAACCTAAAAAACTGACGAAACGGGGCAAGGGGTACGGATATGCGCTGAACTGGTCGCCCGACAGTAAAAACATCGCCTTTGTAGATGAGACCAATACCATCTTCGTGATTGAGGTTGAAAACGCGAAAACGAAAAAGATCGATCATACCCTGTACGCACTTGGCCACAATGGGGCCCAGGGTTATACGATCTCCTGGTCACCGGATTCCAAATGGATCTCCTATCCCCGGAGTGTAGATAACAGCAATGGAGCCATCTTTGTGTATGAACTGGAAAGTGAAACCAGCCATCAGGTAACCAGCGGTTTCTATAACGACGCCGATGCAGTTTTCAGCACCGACGGGAAATACCTGTTTTATCTGACCAACCGGAGCCTGTCGGCTCAATATTCCGATATGGGGGACGGAACCTGGATCTATCCCAATTCCACACAGATCGCAGCGTTAAGCCTGACCAGGGAAGCTCCCTCGCTGACCGGTCCGAAAAATGACGAACAGGAAGTGAAAAAGGTTGAAAAAGACACTTCTAAGATCGTGGTAAAGATTGATTTTGAGAATATAGAATCACGTGCAGTCATTCTTCCTCCCAAAGCCGGCAATATCAGAGGAATTGAACCATTCGAAGGGAAGATCGTTTATTGGCGGACTCCCAACAGCGGATCGGGCGAACGCTCTTCATCACTGATTCTTTACGACCTGGCTGAGCGCGAGGAAAAAACAGTCATATCCGATGTAGACCGGGCTGTTGTGACCGCTGATGGAAAATCCCTGCTGGTTTCCAGTCAGGGCAAATACGGCATTATTCAGCCGGCGGCCGGGCAAAAAATCGAAAAGCCGATACCGACCGGAGATCTGGTCATGGACCTGGTCCCACGGGAAGAGTGGCGACAGATCTTCAATGATACCTGGCGCCGCCATCGGGATTTCTTCTATGATCCCAATCTGCATGGCGTCGACTGGAACGAAATGCGGTCCCGCTATGGAGCCCTCATTGAGGATGCCCGGACACGGTGGGATGTTACCAATATCCAGACCCAGCTTGTTTCAGAGATCAGCGCCGGTCATACATACAGTAGCGGAGGGGACGTGGAAAGCACGAAAGTGATCATGACCGGTTTTCTGGGAATCGACTGGGAAATGAACAACAACCTCTACCGGATCAAGCGGATCGTTACCCCGGCCGCATGGGACACGGGGGTGCGATCGCCTTTCGACCAGACGGGTGTCAATGCAGGAGTGGGTGATTACATCTTAGCAGTCAACGGAGTCGACCTCGATCCAAAATTGGATCCGTATGCTCCTTTCGAAGGACTGGCCGGTAAAACGGTTGCTCTGACGATAAGCAAAACGGGCAAGATGGATGATAGCCGCAAGATCATAGTTAAATGCCTGACCCCGATGGAAGAATCGACCCTCAGGTACCTGGAATGGATCGAGAATAACCGCAAAATGGTAGATAAACTCTCGGGAGGAAGATTAGGCTATATCTATATGTCCAACACCTCCTCTCAAGGTCAGCTTGAACTGGTCAAGATGTTCTACGGACAGCTTGAAAAAGACGGATTCATTATTGATGAGCGTTTCAATGGCGGAGGCGCACTGGCCGACCGGTTTCTCGAACTGCTGAAGCGGCCTGTCGTTTACAACCTGCATTGGCGCTATGGAAAAGACAATACCCAGCCGATCAAGACCAATAACGGACCAAAAGGTATGCTGATCAACGGATGGGCCGGTTCCGGCGGTGATGGTCTGCCCTGGGCTTTCCAGGAACTAAAAGCCGGACCGATCGTGGGTGAACGGACCCTTGGGATCCTGGTAGGACCCGCCACGGGTCATGAACTCATCGATGGAGGGTATATAACCGTCCCTGATGGCCGCCTGTATGACAATGACGGGCACTGGTTCTGGGAAGGTATCGGAGTTACTCCGGATTTCCCAGTCTGGGACGACCCCAATATCCTTGTTCAGGGCCGCGATCCCCAGATGGAAAAAGTGGTTGAAGAAGTGATGAAACTGTTGAAAACCGCACCGGCCAAAATAACCCCGGCACCTAAACTCGAAGATCGCACAGCAAAGGGCTTACAGAAAAAATAGACAGTCTGATAATCCCCCGTTTAATTGGCCGTAATCCTGCTGCCGGGTACTATTACCGGCAGCAGGTTCGGTATTTATTTCCACAATTGCTCGATTTCCTCCAGGGTCTTCCCTTTCGTTTCAGGTATAAAGAAATAGGCAAATGCGCCCTGTATCGCGCTCATAATTGCCAGGAACAGAAAGGTTGATGCCCCGCCGAGTTTGGTGAGAAAATGGGGGAAGAAAAGCACTACCAGGAACTGGGTCGCCCATTGGGTAAATGAGGCAAATGCGACAGCCGTACCCCGTATCCTGTTTGGAAACATCTCTGCCACGAGGGTCCAGAAAACCGGACCGATACAGGAAGCAAAAAACATGATGAACACCAGAATGCAGGCCAGTGTAATTATGCTGCTGAGATGAAAATAAAACGAGATGGCCAGAATGGTCAGCGAAACAGCCATGCCCGCGGAGCCTACCATGTAGAAAATGCGGCGTCCCACCTTGTCAATTAGCAGGATAGCCACAAAAGTGAACATTCCATTGATCAGCCCGATCAGGGAGGTCTGAAGCAAGGCTGATTTGATTTCTATTCCTGCTGCCAGGAAGATTTTCGGAGCATAATCGATCACTGTGGCGATACCGCTGATCTGTACCAGCACAGCCAAAAAGAAGCCGGCCAATATCACTTTCCGCGAAGAGGGGTTTAAAAGGTCGCGAAACGATATTCTGCCTGAGGTTCCTTCAAGTGAGCCTTCTATTTCCCGGAGCTCGGTTCCAGCCATCGCGGCTCCCCTTATCCGGGTAAGCACTTTCAATGCCTGCTCTTTAAACCCTGCCTTGCATAACCAGCGCGGACTTTCCGGAATAGAGAACAATCCTGTGAAAAACAGTACCGAGGGGATTGTTCCGGTGGCAAACATCCAGCGCCAGTTATTGGGCTCGTCGTGAAGCCAGAAATTGATCAGGTAGGATATCAATATCCCGAAGGTGATCGTGAACTGGTAAATCGATACCAGCATCCCTCTTTTACCAGGAGGTGCCACTTCGGATACATACATTGGAGAAAGCACCGAAGCTGAACCCACTGCCAGCCCGCCCAGTATGCGGGCCGAGACGAATACCATGGAATTGGGCGCCAACCCGGTTGCAACACAGGAAACGGCAAAGGAAAGGGAAGTAAAGATCAGCACTTTCTTTCGCCCGTATTGATCGGTAAGAAAGCCGGAACCGAATGCACCGGCAATGGCCCCCACGATCAACGAACTGACACCCCATCCCAGCTGCAGTTCATTCCAGTTAAAATAAGATTGAATGAAGGGCACAGCTCCTGAGATGATCGCTATGTCGAAACCGAACATAAGCCCCCCCATGGTGGCGATCAGGCAGATAAAGTACAGGTAACGCTTGTTATGCTTCATGGTAGTTTGGTTTACTGGGGCATAGCCGGCAAGGTCCACCCGTTACGATACGTGTGTTTGATCAATCCTGATACAGTCTCCAAGGCGTTGCTTTTAGCATATTGGGTATTGAAGTGGGGGTGCCCGTCAATGACTTTAAACTCATTGGTGGTCAAAATATTCAATTCATCCGTTGCTGATACATTGTCAAACCTCATATTCCGGGCGTCCCATATCAGTGTTTTATTCAGGCCCTGGAGCCTGACAGCCAGTACACCCAACAGAACCATTTCGTTAAACGGCCCGGCATAGGAGAAATTGGAAGTGGGCTCCGTCCTGTTGTCAGGAGACTCCTTACAGGCGCGAATCCAATCCTGTTCATGGGGACCATCAACATATCCTATGGCTCCCGGAATACGACGTAAATACGGATTTACGCCTGGAATGCGTCCGGAGGTCAGCTTGGCTCCGAATCCTCCGCATCCGCAGATCAGGGTATCCTTCGATCCCACGAACATGCATCCTCCCAATCCATCTGCCATCAGGTTTTCATTGTCCGGAAGCAGATCGGTCCGGTTTGGCAGCAATCCGCCGTCATACCAGTACACTCTTACCGGGGGCATATCCACCTTGTCCATCCTGATACGGCCAGGGAATGAAAATTCCACTGTCTCCGCCTGGGGCGCCGATTCCGTATTGATCACCGTCGAGCTACCTCTTACCTTGTCGGGATACCCCAGCTTCAGCGCCTGATAAACCGGATCCAGCACATGGCAGGCCATATCACCGAAGGCACCCGTTCCGAAATCCCACCATCCCCTCCAGTTCCACGGGGTATAGATGGGATGATATGGCCTGTAAGGAGCCGGTCCGATAAACAGATCCCAGTTTAAGGTTTCCGGTACCAGTGATACTTCAGTGGGGCGTTCCAGTCCCTGTGGCCAGATAGGCCGGTCGGTCCACGCGTGAACTTCGCGCACCTCACCGATTTCCCCGTTCCAGATCCACTCGCAAACCTGCCTGACACCGTCTCCCGAATTGGCCTGATTCCCCATCTGCGTAGCCACCTTGTATTTGGCGGCCAGCCGGGTCAGCAGGCGCGATTCATATACCGAATGGGTAAGCGGCTTCTGACAGTATACATGTTTCCCCATCGACAGGGCAGTGGCCGCAATGATCGCATGGGTATGATCCGCAGTGGCAACCATCACTCCGTCGATGGAATCCTTCATCTCATCGAACATCAGGCGCCAATCCCAGTATTTTTTGGCTTTGGGAAAATCTTTGAAACAGGTTTCCGCATATTTCCAGTCCACATCGCATAAACCCACGATATTCTCCGAGGCCATGGCCTTGATGTTCGGATGTCCCTTACCGCCAATCCCGATGCCCGCGATGTTGAGCTTGTCGCTGGGAACTTTATACCCAAGCCCGCTGATCACATGGCTGGGCACAACCGTTAAACCGATGGAAGCAATGGTTCCCTTCTTGATGAATTGGCGGCGTGAGTGATTGGAAATTGTCATTTCTTCGGATATTATCAGGGTTATAACTCTTTGATTTTCAGATTACGGTAGTAAATCTTGGTTCCGTGATTCTGTAACGAAATGTGCCCGGCGTCAAATTTCCCGTAATCCGGGTAATCCTTCCACTTTCCGCTATCGCGCCTCTTTTTCCAATCGTTGGTGTATTTTTCATACTTCACCACAACCACTCCGTTCAATATCTGAGTAACCTGATTTCCGTCAACAATAAGCATGGCGTTGTTCCATTCCCCGATAGGTCTATAAGGTTTTGATTCCGGTGGGTACATCGCATAATTGGCTCCAAGGATCTGCCAATCCTCCAGCGGATCGGGCCAATGATCCTGGTCGATGATCTGAAATTCAGGGCCTGTTTCGTAGGGGTAATGATAGCGGGTATTCTCCTCAACCTGATAAATGATCCCGCTGTTCGCCCCCAGGGTCAGTTTAAAGTCAAAGCTGAAAGCAAAACTGGTGTATTTCTTATCGGTTATGATATCCTGGTCTTCCTGCCCGCCTTTGCTGTTCGGTGTAAGGGTGCCATTGTCCACGGTCCAGCATCCGGGAAAGCCGGTCATGTTATAGCCGTGCCATCCTTTACCTGATATTCCGTCAAACAGCAAAATCCAGCCTTTTTTGGTTTCCTTTTTACTGATGGAATTGTCCTTCAGGCCCCTGTTTATCTGTGCATATAAGGAAAGCGGATCTTTATCGGAAACCTTCTGTCCCGACAGTGTGGTAGCTAACAGGATACCGGCGATGAGAGTGGTGAAGATGCTTTTCATAGTCCTTTTATATCACGGGTTTATGGTGAAGTAAAAGAAGGGAATAGCATCTATCATTCCTAATAATTTACTCCGATATTTTACATCTATTTCAGGAAACCAGGGAATTCACTCGTTTCCGATATCTTTGATGAAAAGATATTGAATACCTGCACCTATGAAAAGTACGACTATCCCTGGAATCGTTGGCAGCCTGCTGATGATCCTTTCTACCTGCCAGGCCGTATCGGCACCGGATAGAAACCTGTCAATTACTTCCCCTGATCAACGAACGGAAGTAATCGTTACCCTGAGTGATAAAATACTGTACCAGGTCCTGCACGACGGACAAGTGGTAATCATGCCTTCCTCCATATCCATGACACTTGATAACGGAGACGTGATGGGCGCGAATCCGAAACTGACGGGGAAAAAATCGCGAAGCAACCAGGCAATCGTCGTGCCTTTGTATGGCATCAACTCTAAGGTCCCCGATAACTTCAATGAGCTGAACTTAAGCTTTGGCAAGAACTTCTCCTTGATTTTCCGGGCTTACAACGAAGGGATTGCCTACCGGTTCGTCACGAAAATCAAGGATGAGATCATCATAAAGAATGAGGAAGCCTCCTTCACATTCAAGGAGGACTATGGAGCTTTTTTCATCAGGGGCAATAAAGAAAAATACATTTATGAGGGGAACTATCTGCATGAACCGATTTCGAAAATCGATTCCGGAAGGGTTGCTGTAATGCCGATAACCGTCGGGATCGACCAGGGTCCAAAAATCTCACTCACTGAATCCGATTTAGAGGATTACCCCGGGATGTACCTGGAAAATAAAAGCGATCATTGCCTGAGTGGGACCTTCAGGAATTATCCTGTACAGACCGACACGGAAAGTACCTGGGCGGTACGGGTTAAGGAGAGTGCCGGCTACATCGCAAAGACCAGCGGAACCCGCAGCTTCCCCTGGAGAATCATCATGATTTCGGATTCAGACAAGGATCTGCTAAATAACGAGCTGGTTTACTTACTGGCACCAGAGCCCGCGAAGGACATGGATTTCTCATGGGTGCGGCCAGGGAAGATTATCAACGACTGGTGGGATGCCATCTGGCTCGGCGGCCACCCGCAGGAAGTCATTCTATCCGGAGTGGATTTCAAATCGGGGACCAACTATGAGACCTACAAGTATTATATCGATTTTGCCGTTGAGCAAGATATCGATTATGTAAACCTGGATTATGGCTGGTCGGATGATTATGACCTGACCAAAGTGTACTCCGGCCTGGATCTTCCGAAATTGCTGAGTTATTCAAAGGAGAAGAACAAGAAAGTCTTCCTCTGGTGCCTGGCGAAAGTGCTGTATAAGGACCTGGAAGCCAACATGACGATGTTTGAGCAGTGGGGGATCGGCGGATTGAAGGTGGATTTCCTGGAGCGGGACGATCAGTTGGGGATCAATGATTACATGAAAATTGCCGAATCAGCGGCCCGCCATCACCTGCTGGTTGAATTCCACGGTGCCACCAAACCGACCGGATTATCAAGAGCCTATCCCAATGTCCTGACTTACGAGGCTGTGCTGGGCTCCGAATTCAACAAGAATTACACTAAAGCTACCCCCGGACATGATGTTACCATCCCGTTCATGCGCAACCTGGCCGGAGCTTTTGATTACGGTCCCGGTGCGATGGATAACGCCAATGAAAGTTGTTTCAGGCCCATCAACGACCATCCGATGAGTCAGGGGACCCGGTGCCACCAACTGGCCATGTTTATGGTATACTATTCACCGTTGCAGTTTATGATCGATGTTCCGACCAATTACATCAAGGAACCGGTTTATCTCGATTTCCTGAAATCCATCCCGGCAGTCTGGGATGTCACCTATCCCTTGGACAGCAAAATCGGGGAATACGTTTCCGTTGCCAGGGAAAAAGGGGATATCTGGTATGTAGGTGCCATGACGAACTGGAATGAGCGTCAAATGATCATCCCCTGTGATTTTCTAGACAACCGGGAGTATACTGTGGAGATATTTCAGGATGGGTTGAACGCCAACCTGAACAGTGCCGACTACACCCGGACATTCAAGAAAGTCAGGCAGGGAGACGCATTGAAAATCCACCTGGCCAAAGGCGGAGGCTGGGCAGCCAGGTTTGTCCCGGTGACTTAATCCCGACTGATCCTAGTATAGCCGTTTACCATGTTATTTTATCAGAACAAACCAACTGTTTCTATCATGAGCCTGAAAAACATCTTTTTCCTGGCTTTCTGCCTGGGGATCCCGATCCCGTCGGTTTGCCAGCTGAGCCCGGCGGATTATGCGGATCCTCTTCACCGGGACCACTGAACTGATCTCCGGACTTTCCGGTCAAAGAGATTATTTCGATGACGGCCTGGGCCAGACCTTGAACCTCAAAGTACCCTCTTTGGCTATTTCAAACGGTCCCGGGAAAGGATTATCCAGGTTTCTCATGTTACCGAAGAAATCCGTATCAACACGCATTGGGGATCCATCCGGCATTTCGAAAGCGCCTTTCGACAGGTAAGCGACACCCAGTAGTTCGGTGGTCACTATCCTTCTTTTATTTTCAGACCTGCAGGATTGATCAGTTGTGATCTCGAGCCAGGTTCCATCGTCTTCCATGATCAGCTTAATCCCCGGATCGGTAAATGGCTGCACCAGCGGCACAGCCTCGTGAATGGTTGGGCCTGCACAACTCAGGTACACATTTCCTTCGATCATGACGGGGAGTTTTGCCTCGTCATAAGCTTTAAGGCTGCCAGCTCCGATGAGGAGGTTGTTGATCACCCGGTCATCGCCAATCTCCGTGGTCCGTAAATCGGCGACATCGGTTTGATGGGGTATCATGTAAGGGGTTACCCGGCCATATTCCGACCGGATGTTAATAGTTCCGACGCTCAGGTTATGAACATAGGCTCCTCCATTTGATTGATTATCAATTGCCTGTCTCGACAGGAAAATATTATTAGCAATGAGGAACGGCCCGTGATCAACTTCCAGGAACAGGTCCTGGGCGAAATTACCGAACAGAATGTTATTGGTTACCCGTGCACCCTGTGCCATCCAGTCGAGCCAGATTCCCCGGACGGTATGATAAATATAGTTCCCGCTGATCTCCGTATCAATGGCGCCATGGATCTTGATCCCGGCCATTTCTGCGCCCGAGAACAGGCGCTGGACATGGATATCGTGGATCTCATTCCCCGTGATCGTGCTGAAAGCGCCTCCCATGCTGCCCACAATGCCCGTTTGTTCACAATGTGAAATATGGTTATTCCTGACCAGGTGGTGTCCGATATTTTCCCGGGTCCAGCCGTTCTGGTGAGCCCGCTCGATAGTTTTAACATAACCTTCGGCTGTGTTTGCAGAGGTATTGTCGAACTCATCCCCATGCTTTCCGAGAGCGATGCCGGAACAACGTGAATAGCTGATGGTATTGTTCTCGATAATCCAGCCTTTGCTCCAGTTGGTACCGATAAGCCCCACCTGCTCGGCTGTTGGCGGAGCCCAGTTGGTGGCCGCATGGCACATGGTAAATCCGCGTATGGTAAGGTAATTGATGTTCGTCTTTTCGGGATAGAAAATGGTTTTACGCACATTGATCTCAACCGTCTGCTCATTCGGATTCACCCCCTTGAACTGTGCCCAGATGGTGGTATTTTCCTGATCCACGCTGGCGAACCATAAAGGGGTAACTCCGGCAGGTTTGAGAACCTCCTTCAGGCTTGCGGCTTCCTGCAGCCAGTCGCCGTCGAGGTAGACGGCACCCGTGTGATGCTCCCGCCCCCTCGGATCGAACCAATCGCCCCGGATAAGATCGGCGTATGGATTGTAATCCCTGAAAAAGCTATTGGGTATTGTAACCTTCCAGGTATCGCGGCCTTCTTCTACCCAGATCCCGACTCTTTCAGAGCCTTTGATCACCGCTTTCTCGCCGGGTGCAGCCTGGTAAGTGATGCGCATTGCATCCGATGTGCCTCCGCGCGGAGGATTGATGTATTCACGATAGACGCCTTCATGAACAGTTATCATGTCTCCGGGCTGAGCAAGAGCGGCAGCTGCCGAGATGGTTTTCATCGGATTGGTTTTTGAGCCGTCGCCGGTATCCTGACCATTGACCGAGACATGATATTCTTTCCTGACAACGAGTGAGGCACTGTCAGCCTTTTCAATCCTGATCGTCCAGGCATGTCTCGGGTAAGAGAACTGGCCCCGCAGACCGTTGGAAATATAGTCGGGTACTTCGATCAGCGCGCCTCCGTCTTGTTTCTTCCATTGAAGTTCCACGTTGTAACCCAGGAGAGTAACCTTTGATCCTTCGGCCGGAAGGATCTGTGTAAATACCTTTCGGGGGGGTTTGGTCTGGCCATTGTTGGCCAGGCTGATCAGGTAAACGGATTCCCCCTTGCGGGTATAGCAGACCTGTCCCTTACGATAGGGAGCCACCGGACGGGTTCCATAAATTGCTTCTCCATTGACTTCAAGCCAGTCTCCCATTTCACGGAGCCGGTCGAGGGCAGCCGGGGCAAACTGGCCATTTGCATCCGGACCAATATCCAACAGTAAATTTCCCCCCTTGCAGACAATATCTACCAGAATATGGATCAATTCCCGGGCAGGTTTATAATAATCCTTTGAATTATAGACCCAGTAATCTCCCATGGTCATGCAGGTTTCCCAAGGGTAAGGCAGGGCTTTATCAGAAAATGATTGTTCCGGCGTACGGTAGTCTTCGATGGGTTCACCTTTCCCCCTGGCTACAAAAAGCATCCCGGGTTGATGCGACCGGGCCATTTCAGCCAGTTCGGGAAGCTTGTATTCATCGTCTCCGGCCCCATCGAGCCAGAGGATATCCAGGGGGCCGTACCCTGTTACCAGTTCTTTCACCTGGCTATGCATAAAATCAAGGTATTTCTGCCATTTGACAGGATTTTCCCCGGATTTATAATTGGGATCGAACATTCTGAGAGTAGGATAGGCAGGATCCTCGTAATCCGTATTGTGCCAGTCAGGTACCGAAAAATAGACACCTGTGTGTATCCCTTCTTTCCGGAACGCATTCAGAACCGCTTTCGTGATATCCGCATTCGGATTGGTATGGAACGGGCAGGATGGATCTGTTATGCTGTAAGTGGTTTGTTTGGTCCCGAACATATTGAAACCGTCGTGGCACTTGGTCACAAATACCAGGTATTCCATTCCTCCGTCGTGGGCCGCTTCGGCCCATTCATCGGGATTAAAACCAACGGGGTTGAACGTCCGGTTCAGGTTGATGTAATCCTTGCAGAAAACCTCAAAATTCTTGCCCCTGTCCGTCCAGGCTTTCAGGTCGTCGGGCCGGGCCCAATCTCCCCACGGGCTTAAAGGCCAGGCAATCCGTGCTTCCCACTGTGTGCATGGACCCCAGTGAACAAACAAGCCAAACTTCCAGTCCTGGAATTGTTCCAGCTTTTCCTTAACCAAAGGATCCTGTGCCGGAACGGATGTTTGAAAGGAAGACAAAACTAAAACCAATGGTAATAGGAGACGGGTAAGTGTTTTCATCGGAATTCTATTTAAGATATGCCACGTGGTTCATGTCATCCAGATTTTTCAGGGGATTTGCCGGCTTCAGATAACGGGCCAGAAACCGATAGATATCGAGCCGTATCTCCCTGGCTGCACCGGTATCCATCCGGTCGAAGGAATGCCCGCCGGGCATCTCCTCAAAGATCTTATATTCAAACTTCTTGCCCTCAGCCTTCAGGCTTTTGATCAGGTGCTCAACCTCCAGCACGTTCACATCCTCATCGTTTGTATTGGTGTGAATCAAGAGGGGGGTATCCTTCATCTTGTGAACATTCCAGGCTGGTGACCGGCGGCGGTACTCTTTTACATCCTCATCCGCTGACTTTCCGATATGGTATTCTGCCTCATAAAGGTCACGATATTCCTGATCCTTGTAGCCCATCCGGGCAACCAGGTCACTCACCGGAACCCCTGCAAAAGCAGCCTGGTAGTGATCAGGATGATCGAAGATGTTCATGAGGGAAATCAGCCCGCCATGACTCCAGCCGATGATTCCCACTCGTCCCTTGTCTACGAAAGGATAATTGTCGAGCATGAACTGCCGGCTGAAATCCACATCCTCCACTTCCAGCCCGCCATAATCGATCTTCCGGTACATACCCTCACCGTACCCGGTACTTCCCCGGTATTCGGGCGCCACCACCACATATTTCTGGGCCACCAATTCCCTTATAATATGGGTATAATAGGTTGTAAAACTGGCGTGGACCCCGCCATGGGCAAAAACGATCAGGGGATACTGTTTAGCGGGATCGAAATCGACCGGGATGAAGACATACGACCAGAATTTGACCGGGTTACCTGCTCCCTGGGCGGTCGGATTCGACTCTTTCGCAAGTGGAGGACCGTACATAAATACCTTATCTACTATTGCAATATCTTCCAATCGTTCCTGCCACATCAGGTCGTCGATCCCTTTTTCAACAACATCCAACCGGTGCTGCAGGGCATCAAATTCGCTGAGCACCCGGTCCAGCTTGCCGCTGATGGCTTCGTTGGTTACCTGGGCGCTGGCGTTCAGAACGGGCATGCAAATCAATAATAGCATAAACGGGATACATGCAATACGTGTTTTCATGAGATGTATGATAATACTCTTATTCCCAAAGGTAAAGAATTGTCAGAGTACTAACCAGCTCAGCATCGTGATTACTTTAACCATTTAGCATATATGGCATAATAGGTGCTGTCCTGCTTCATAGACTCCAAAGTGGATTGCCATTGATTGACAATTGCTTCCGCAGTATTCTTTGAAAAAGCTATGTAGTAATCGGATGACATCAGCGAGAATGCCGGAACTACGTCACTATATTGGTACTCAGCCTCTTTCAGGATATCCGGAAAAGTGACATCCGAACAGACGAATGCATCGATTTCCCCGTCCATGAGTTTTTTAGCCATTACACTGGGATCACGGTCGGCCACCAGGTTCGTAAACCCAAGCTCCTGGAGATATTGTGTAGAGAACCACGAGCTGACCGTGCCCACCGCAGTCAGGTTACGGGCATCCTCCATCGAATTAATTATAACTCCTGATCCGGCTTTTGTAAAAAACCAGGTGGTATTGGTCCCGATTGGCCCCACCCACTGAAAAAGATCCTCCCGGATTTCTGTGCGGTCCATGGTAAACAGGCAGACATTGGGATTGTTGAGCGCCAGTTCATAACCGATACTCCAGAAAGTAAGCTTTATTCCGGAATACAACTGGTTCCGTTTCATGATTTCATAGACGATATCAGAGCCGAAGCCTGTTATTTCCCCGAAAGCATTCCTGAACGTGAGCGGAGGATACTGTTCGGTATAAATCTGAAGGGTTCCGGGGAAATCCGATGTATTCAGATATTGCTGGGTCAGCAATTTCAATGTTCCGTTTTCCTTCAGTCTGTCGATCTCCTGCTGAAAATCAGCGACCACATCATCAGGAACATTTTTATTAAAAGCAAAGTAAATCAGGTCGGTCCTGATGATCAGTCCGGATGTAACCGAGTAAATTGATTTATCCATCGTTTCGAGTGCTGCTTCAGCAGTAATTTTATCCGATGGAAACAGGTCGATTTCCCTCTTCAGGAGCTTATCAAAGGCATCGATATTATCAGTGCAATATACCAGGTTGGTAAAACCTTCCTGTATCAGGTACTGTGTAATGGCATAGTCCTTCACGACTCCTATCCTGCCTGCCTTTTTAGCGTCGTCGATAGAAGCAAGCGAGGCCTCGTTGTATGAGGTGGAATAAAACATCCAGTCGAGGGAAGCGATCGGCCCGGCCCACTTGAAGAGGTCTTTTCGCGTGGAGTTAAGCATAGTTGAAAAGAGCACTGCATTGTCTGCCTCCTGGACCAGGCTATAGCCTTGAGCCCATGGTAAAACCTGAACGGAGAAAGGAATATTCAGCTCTGTACAGACAGCCCGGAGAATATCTGGAGCCAGCCCTTTCAACGTGTCGTTTTCTAAATAGTTCAAGGGTTTGTAATCCTCAGTGATGAACTGAAACTTGAACCGGTATGCCTCTTCGGATTTTCTATCGCAATGTGTAAACAGTAAGATCGCGGACGCAGCAATCAGGCTCAGGAGCAGAAATGTTTTTTTCATGGGTTAACAGTTCTTTTTACTTCAAAATTCCGAGGTACTAAAAGTAAGGAATGGCGGGGATTTTTATTTGAGGATTTCAGTAACTTGTTCACGGAAAAATTCAACCAAAACCGATTATGCTGTCATATTCTGCGCAATTTGCTCTATTAGCCATTGATCCGGTATCGGGCCGTTTGTTTCCGGTGCCCGATCAGGTCCTGAACCTGACACTTGCCGGTGCCCTGTTATTCGATGCCTCCTTTAGCGGCGTGATCAATGATGACTGGCAGCAGCTGGAGGTACTGAAACCGGCAGCAACCGGGAATACCGCGCTGGATGAAGTGATCCGGTGCCTAATGGTTGTTGAGGGATCCATTCCCCTGGATCAGGCGATTGCCCTGGCTGCAGCGCATGGCACAACCTTGCGCGGCATGGTGTGGGATTCCCTGCATACCCATGGATTATTGACCCGCATAAAAAAGGAGATTGTTTCGGGCAAGCGAAAGGTGGAACTGGTATCGCCCAATTTACCAGTGGTTGTTGACCTTCATAAAAAAATCAGGGATGCGATCATGAAGGATGATATCCCGGATTCTTCGGTGCCGCCACTGATCAGCCTGATGGCTGCCTGCGGATTGACAAAATATATTCTGAACCCGGAAGAAACAGACAGATATAAGAAGAAAATCACCTGGTTGGCGAACCTGGAATCTTTGGGAAGAGAGATCATCCATTCCGTGGACATGCTGGAATCGGCCGATCTTGACCTGAATGCCGCGAAGCTGATTGGATTACAGCACGATGAACCCAAGACATTTGCCGGGGGCATGGATGCCGTTTTAACCTCATTGAGCTATCTCTACAAGGAAACCGGCATCAAACGGGGCCGGAAGCTCATTGCCAGTTTTAACCAGTTTGGGGGATTTGAGTGCCCGGGATGCGCCTGGTCCAATCCCGATAGAAATCGTTCGCATTTCGAGTTCTGTGAGAACGGTGCGAAAATTGTTAGTTCGGAAGCGACCACCAAGCTGATCACTCCTGAGTTTTTCAAGAATTGGTCGGTACAGGACCTTCTCCTGACCCCGGGTTACTGGCTCGAAAATCAGGGACGCCTCGCTGATCCCATGATCCTGGAGGAAAACGCAATCCATTACAAACCCATTTCCTGGGATGAAGCATTCCAAGTCATAGCAGATGAACTGAAGGCCGTCAGCGATCCTGACGAAACTGTTTTCTATGCATCCGGGAGAACCTCCAACGAAGCAGCCTTCCTTTATCAATTGCTGGCCCATTCTTTGGGTACCAACAACCTCCCAAGCAGCGCCAATCTTTGTCATGAGCCTTCCGGCAAAGCGCTCATGGAGAGCTTGGGGAACCGGAAAAGCAGCGTCACACTGGATGATTTTCCCCAGGCCGGTGCCGTTTTCCTGTTTGGTCAGAATCCCGGATCAAACCATCCCCGGATGCTGAGTTCCTTGCAGAAAGCAGTTAAAAACGGATCCACCATCGTTGCTGTCAATCCAATGCTGGAAGCCAGCCTGACGGGCTTCGCCGATCCGCAGAAGGCGGGATCCTATTTCGGGAAACAGACCACCCTGGCGCAGTTATACCTGCAGCCGGTAATTAACGGAGATATGGCCCTCGTCAGAGGTATCGTCAAGGCTGTTCTGGAAACGGAAGAGCGCAAGGGGAACATCCTGGATCACGATTTTATCAAGAACTATACCTCCGGATTTGATCAGTATAAACAGACCGTAATCAATACACCCTGGACAGAAATTGTGTCGGCCAGCGGAGTTGAGAAAAACAAGATTCTCGAAGCAGCCGCCATTTATTGCCGGGTAAACAGCGTGATAGTATCCTGGTGCCTGGGAATCGTACATCACAGGAATGCCGTTGAAACCATACAGGAAATCGTTAACCTCCTGTTACTGAAAGGGAATATCGGAAAGACCGGCTCCGGCGTTTGTCCGGTCCGCGGGCAAAGCAATATCAAGGGCCTGCGTACGGCAGGCGTCGGGGAAAATATGCCGGCCTCTTTCCTGGAAGCACTGGAAAAACAGTTCTTCATTAAGGTTCCCCGTACTCCCGGAATGAGCTCGATCCCGGCAATCCGGTCCATGGCCGAAGGAAAAGTCAAGGTACTGATCTCCCTCGGGGGCAACCTGGCCTTGGCAGCTCCCGATACAGCCTTCGTTGAGGAAGCTTTACGGAAGTGCCGGCTGACCGTCATGATTTCCACCAAGCTGAACAGGAGCCATTTAGTTACGGGTAAAAGGGCATTGATCCTTCCGTGCCTGTCGAGAACGGAAGAAGATATCCACGATAATGTCATGAACCTGATCACCATTGAGGATACCATGGGTAAGATCGGGTTTTCGAAGGGATGCCTGATCCCCGCTTCACCCAACTCCCGAAGCGAAGTGTCCATCATCTCAGGAATAGGAGACGCCGTTTCGGGTAATCAGGGGATCGAATGGAAGAAGTTTGAACACAATAATCAATTGATCCGCACCATTATTTCCCAGACTATCCCGGCCTTAAAAAATCTGGATAAAATGGCTAAAACCGGTGAAGGCCTTTATCTCGATAATCCCCTGCGGAAACGCATTTTCAACACCGCTGATTCCAGGGCACATTTCAGCAATCATCCTTTGGAACAGGTGGTTCCCGAAGAAGGCGAGCTGCTGTTGATGACCATCCGCAGCCACGATCAGTTCAATACTTCCATTTTCGGCCTGAACGACCGCTACCGCGGGATTAGCTATGAACGGCGGGTGTTGTTCATGAACAGCGAGGATATGGCCTGGAGGAACATCGTTCCCGAGCAACTGGTCGAGATCACCAGTCATTACGATGGCAAGGAGAGGAAGCTGGAGGGCTATTATGCCATCCCGTACCCGATCAGGCAGGGATGCGTGGCCGCCTATTTTCCCGAAGCCAACCGGCTGACTTCCATCAATGAAGTTACTGAATGCTGCCAGACTCCGGCGTATAAATCGGTGAGGGTGCGGGTGAAATAGTAAGTTTCAGATTTTTCTGAACCACTGCACCATCGGTATCGGTACCGGGAGGAATTCACCCTTGACATGAACACCGGTGAATCCAAACTGGAATGAACTGTTTTCCGTCGCCTGGAATCGAAGTCCGGGCGATAGTACCATAAACGGATCGGGCTTGACCTTCTCGCTTACAAGGGAATAGGTGATCAATCCACTTGTTTCGTTGTACGTTTGATTCAGGGTGGTTTGGGTCCTTTCCTTGCCTCCCAGCATGATAAAAGTATCAAAAACAAAACTGAATTTGTTGTTTATCCTGAACATCCCGGCCAACGAAAGCAGCGGTCGTCCTTCGCCATTACTATATGTATTGGTTTCATAAGTGTAACTGTTTGTGGAACCTTCCGCCGGTACATTAAGAATGGTATAGGTCGTTTCCGATTTTTCCTGGAACAGGGCTCCGTATCCGGCCGAAAAGTTCAGGTTGTTCACCCGGTTCCCCACTGTCAAGAATCCGAACGGAAGCAAAAGGCCGTATTCCGGGTAAGCCCAGGAGCCCGTGCCGCCCAGGAAGCCCACCCCACCGCAGAAATCCTTATTTATCTTGAAGCTGTACTTGGCTGTTCCTATTATCGGCATCCCGACCCAGGACGTCATGATACCCAGGCTCAGGTTATCCGCAACACCAAACTGAAAATCAGGGCCAAACAAGTTCCATTGAACATAATTATCACCCTTTTTTATTGAAAAACCATTGGTGGTCAGAAAGTACCGGGTTGAAAACAGGCCGCCGGTTATTGCTATCTCTCCCGCCTTGATCTCAACGATCTCCCTGATCTCATGCTTGGGAATATACACAAGGCCTAAGTCTTCGGTTTCGATCAGCAATTCCCTGGCATCCTGCGAGAGTATCTTCCCGACGAAAGCCACCCCGTTTTGCTTGATCACCTTATGCTTCACTGAGGCTGTATCCTCCGTAACCTGCCCAAAGGCTGCCCCGGCAAGGCATATTAGCAGTACCAGGGAGATAATACCACAACGAGTTGTTTTCATATTGCCAATTTCTGAATGAAATGTAAATTGAATATACGCAAGAATTTTGATATCCTAAGAAAAAACTATCTTTAGCCGCTAAACCAAACCTATGTCCGACAAGCTATTAGAAAAAGCCGATGAGCTTCTTGGCAAGGCCTTGCTGGCTGCTGCGGAATTTCAGCAATTTAATCAGGAGCAAACCGACCGGATTGTGGAGGCTGTTTTTAAAGCCGGATTCGATAACCGGGTCAGGCTCGCAAAAATGGCCTGTGAAGAGACCGGAATGGGAGTTTGGGAGCACAAGGTGATTAAAAATGTATTGGGAACCCAGTTAGTATTTGAAAGCATCCGCAACCAGAAAACAGTTGGTGTGATTTCAAGCGATCCGGGCACGGGAATTACGGAAATTGCCCAACCGCTGGGACCGGTGTTTGCGGTGATCCCGGTGACCAATCCCACCTCCACGGTGATGTTCAAGATACTGATCTGCCTGAAATCCCGCAATCCGATTATTATCAGCGCGCACCGGGGGGCATCACATTGCTGCACCGAAGCGGTCAGGATCTGTTATGAAGCTGCCCTGTCAGCAGGGGCACCGGAAGATTGTATTCAGATAATTTCCTCGGGCAACCGCGAATTTACCCGGATGGTCATGGCAGATCCAAGAATTGCCCTTATCCTCGCCACGGGAGGCACCGGACTGGTGAATGCAGCCTACAGTTCCGGCAATCCGGCCATCGGGGTGGGACCGGGCAATGTACCGGTGTATATTGATGAAAGTGCAGATATTCCTTTCGCAGTAAACAATATCATCCTTTCGAAGACCTTCGATAACGGAACCATCTGTGCCAGTGAACAGGCAGTGGTAGTAATAGATACCATAGCTACGAAAGTGCAGGCCGAATTTGAAAACCAGGGATGCTATTTCCTCAATGAGGAAGAAATCAGAAAGGTCGAGAAGACGGCAATTATAGCGGAATCCGGCAGTATGAGCCCTTTTATCGTGGGCCAGCCGGTGGAGGTGATCGCCAGGAAAGCCGGGATTACCGTTCCCGAAGGAACAAAGATCCTCATTGCCAGGCTGCAAGGCATCGGGAAAGAGTATCCGCTGTCGGTGGAAGTGCTTGCCCCCATACTCGCCTTCTACAGCGCCAGGGATCACAATACGGCCATCAATATGTGCATCGATCTGAACTACCTTGGAGGGATCGGCCATACGGCCTGCATTTATTCCAACAACGAGGAACGGATCCTTGAATTCTCGGAGTTGCTGAACGCCGGGCGGGTGCTGGTGAATACCCCCTCTTCACAGGGGGCTGTAGGTTATTTCTACAATAACCTGCCCGCCTCGCTCACGCTGGGATGCGGTACCGGAGGGAAAAATATCACCACCGAGAATATAACTGCGCGGAACCTGATCAATATCCAGCGTGTTAGCCGGAGAAGGCCCAGTGAACTCTGGTCGGGTTTCGATCCCACGGGCTACTTCAATGAGTCCCTTACCGCAGAACAAATCATGAATGAGTATTATAAAAACCACTAAGAGAATAACATGTATACCTTAGATTATAATCCAGGCGAGCAATTGATCAGCGTGGCTTTCACAGGCCGGATGGATACCCTGATCGTTGAAAAATTTGTTAAGCAGCTGGAGGCAGAATCCGTGATACAAAACCGAAAACCCGGGGACAAGATCGTTTTTAACCTGGGTGAGGTCGATTACATTGCCTCCTCTTTCATCAGGGTCTGCATCTCCTATGCAAAACTGGCAGGTCCCGGCGGATTCTCAATTGCCAACTGCCAGCCCTTCGTCAAGAAGACCTTTAAAATATCGGGATTGGACGAAGTGCTTAACATTAAATAGTGAAGTAAAATATCGATCCTTTACCTTTTTCCGATTCCACCCAGATTTTTCCGCCAAGCAGTTTCACAATTCCTCCGGCAATCGACAGGCCCAATCCGCTGCCACCGTATTTTTTTGTCGTCAATGGATCTTCCTGCATAAAATTCTCAAAGATCTGGTCCTGTTTGTCCAGTGCGATCCCAATTCCTTCATCCCTGACATAAAACAGCAGCTGCTCGGGCTCGATGGTATAACCGAATTCAACGCTCCCGGAGGTGCTGAATTTAACCGCATTGTCGAGCATGTTCGACAAAACCTTTTTCATCAGGGCGGCATCGGAATCCATGAGAAAACTATTACTGCCCTTGGGAACCTTAACACTGATATTGAGGTTTTTTGCCAGCGCTTTCGACTTATATACATGCAGCAACTGATTCATCAATTCGTTCAGATTGAACAGCGCGGGCCTGACCTCAAGGTTACCTGAGGTAATCAGGGAAATATCCATGAAATCGTTGATGGTTTTCAATAACCGGTCGCTGCTTGAAAACAGTACATCCAGGTACATGTTTTTTTCTTCCGTGGTGAGATCCGGATCTACGATCAGCTCACCGAAGCCGAGAATGCCGTTCAGCGGCGTTCTTACCTCATGAGAGATATTATTCAGAAATGCCGTTTTCAACCGATTACTGTCCTCCGCCCGTTCTTTGGCCATTAGTATTTCTTCTTCGAACTTCTTGCGCTCGGTAACATCGGTTATGGTACCGACATAACCGGCAAATTCACCCTGATTCCATTCCGGGACAGCATCACCCATCACCCAGATAATCGTACCATCGGGTCGGACGAATCTGTATTCAGCCGCTGAGGGTTTCTTTCCTCCAATATCGAGTTGCCAGTTGACCTCAAGCTTTTCAAGGTCATCCGGGTGAACCGCTTTTTTCCAGCCGTCACCCATGGCCTCCTCGAAGCTTAATCCGGATAGTTCTGACCATTTTGGATTGATATAAGTAGTATTCCCGTTGGGAAGGGTGCGGAAAATACCAACCGGGGATGCCATGGCCAGGGTCTGAAACAGCTGCTGTTCGTTGATCAATTGCTCGGCAATCAATTTCTTTTCGTGTATGTTCTCAAAGACTCCCAATGAACCAACAACGGTTCCGCTACTGTTATACACCGGCGATCCACTGATTTTTACCCAGACTTCAGATCCATCTTTCCGAAGCATACTGATCTCATATGAATCCTTTACTCCCGAACTTCTCGACAGGTTCTTATCCAGAATAATTTGCCTGTCTTCGGGCCGGAATAAGAGCAAATACCCGGTTTTTCCGATAAGCTCAGCTTCCGCATAGCCGGACATCTGGCAAAATTGAGAATTGACAAAGAGAATGGTATCGTCACTATCTACCAGAACCATCCCCTCATTCATGCTTTCAACCAGTGTCCTGTACTGTTCCTCGCGCTGCTTTACAGTACTTTCCGCTGTCTTCCTTTCTTCAATTTCCTTTTCCAGTTCCCGGGCATACTTGAGCATCTCAGTCCGCGACCTTTCCGCATCCACTATTTTGTCTTCAAGTTTACGGACGAGTACCTGGTTGTACTCCCTGAGATTAATCACCTCAGGGATCTCTTCAGGTACCTGAGCATTGAATTGGTTGGCTTCGACCTTCTCCAGCAGACCTTTTATCAAAGGGAGAAATACCTCTGGCTCCAGCGGTTTAAGGAGAAACAGATCTGCACCGAGGCTCAGCGCAAATTTTTCATCTTGGGCATCTGTATACGTTGCCGTATAAAAAACAAACGGGATGTGTTTCAGATGATCATCCTTTCTCCACTCCTGGCACAGGGTAAAACCATCCATCACAGGCATTAATATATCCGTTATGATCAAATCAGGATTTGATTTCCGGGCCAAACCCAGAGCCTCAGCCCCATTGCTCGCTGTTACGATCTTATTGCCATCTGATAACAGGCTCTCAAGGAGATACAGGTTCTCGGTCTTATCGTCAACGATCATTATGGTTTTCATAACACACTCAAGGATTAGTCAAATGTTTAGGCAGAAAGGAATTCATTTGGGATACAAAGGTATCCGGATCAATTGGTTTTTCAATGTAGCCTGTAGCTCCTGCACTCATGATCCTCTCCTTATCCCCCTGCATGGCATAAGAAGTGACTGCAATAACCGGGACATTCTTTAAAACAGGGTGCCTTCGCAATTCCCTGGCTATGGCATACCCATCCATTCCGGGTAACTGAATGTCAAGCAGGACTATATCAGGCAGTTCTTTTAAAGCCATCTCTACACCGTCAATGCCGTTAAAAGCCCGAAGAATTGTATAATGGTCCTCAAGCAGGTATGTCAGCATGTACATATTCTGTTCGTTGTCCTCGATGATCAGGATCTTCAATTTCATTGTGAATCTTTAATTCCAGGATTTATCGGTAATGTAACAATAAACTTGCTGCCTTTCTGGTATTCTGATTCAACACGGATGGTTCCGCCCATCAAGGTCATCAGTTTAAGGCTGATGGACAAACCCAGTCCGGTGCCATCATGCTTGCGCGTAGTCCCTGAGTCAATCTGAATAAAGGGCTTGAACAGGGTGTCCATTTTATCGGCTTCAATGCCCATTCCGGTATCAATGACTTCAATGCTAACCGATCCGGATTCCTGTTTAACGTCAATGGTCACAGAGCCCTTTTCAGTGAATTTTATCGCGTTGTTTACCAGGTTAACAAGGATCTGAGTTAAACGTTGCCGGTCAGTGTTAATCTGACTAATACCCGTGGCAATTTTCACGTTCAGCAGAAGATTCTTTTCTTGAGCGAGGGGATTATTAATATCAACCACTTTTTGGATAACTTCTCTGATATCCAGTACTTCGGGACGTATAAAAAGCTGCCCGGCTTCAATTTTTGAAAGATCCAGAACATCATTGATCAGCGACAACAAATGACGGGCACTGGTCTGAACCAGGCTCAATTGTTTCTGTTGTTCATCGTTCAGCGGGCCCGGGCGTCCTTTCTTGAGTATACCGGTAAACCCGATAATGGAGTTCAGCGGGGTTCGCAATTCATGCGACATGGTGGCAAGGAATGCGGATTTCAGCCGGTCGGCCGACTCTGCCAGGTCCCTGGCTTTTTCCAGTTCTTCTGTTTTGTTTTTAAGCTCGGCTGTACGTTCTTCAACAACGGATTCCAGTTTATCATAATATTCCTTTAACCGGATAGTTGCTTCTTTACTTTCGGTAATATCCCTGCCGATACCGATTAATCCGATAATTTTCCCTTCTATGTCATGCAGGGGCAACTTGGAAGTCATCAGCCATTTTTTCCGGCCGTTTACGGTGACATATTCTTCCCTGTTTAAAAGGGGCTCCCCTGTTCCGATGACCAGTTGATCATCAGCATAAAATTTTTCAGCCAATTCTTTGGGATGAAAATCGAAATCGGTGCTGCCCAGGACCTGTTCTTCCGAGCCGGCACCCATGTTTATAACATCTGCAAAATTTGCCAGGGTTTTCCGGCATTGTGTATCCTTGGTGTAGATGGCATCCGGCAGATGGTCAATGATAATCCTGAGCAATAACCGTTCCAGCCGCAAGGTCTCTTCAGACTGTTTCCGTTTTGCATCGTGATCCTCAATCTTTTCAAGCATGTCGTTGAAAGCCATGACCAGCAGGCCAACCTCATCATCATTGCTTTTTGCCGCCCGTATTGAATAATCCTTGTTAACTCCAATGTTTTTAGCAACGCCGGCAAGATGCAACAGGGGCCTGGAAATGTACAGCTGAAGCCGCCAGGAGAGAATAAGTGCTACAATGCTGGAAACTACCACCATTATCAACATAAAAATAATGTAATAATTGACCCGTGCCCGGTAATCCTGCAAACCCCGGCTTAATACTATTGTTCCTATCGGATCGGCGTCCAGCAAAATGGGACCGTAATAAAACAGCCTGTCCTTCTGGAACCAGCTGCCACTGACTCCGTTCATCTGCGATAAAAGAGCCGGATCCAATGAACTTTCACCATATTTTGCAAATTCTTCTTTCTGTTCGTTTAAGATCCAGGCATGCTCAACCTGGGGTTTGGTTCTTAATGCCGACAGGTTCTCTTCTGCAAGGCGGACATCGTTGAAGGCCAGTGCGGCAGAGCTTCGGTCGGCAATTAACCGGCCATTCGCTGAAATGTCAGTAACCAGATCCCTTTTTGCATGATACAGGTCAAAAAGCAGAAATGCCGTACAGGCACCAAGAAGGCAAAGTATAGTAATGACCATGACGATCATAACTAATTTGATCTTGATCGGAAGCGATCGGATTTTCTTGTTCAAACGCATACTCATCCTCCTACTTTACAATACGGGCAACTTCCATCAGCTTGGCACTTACTTCCAGACCTGCCTTATTCACTTCAGTAAGATTGATCTCGATCTTGATATGGCCATCTTCCTGAAAAAAGCCAATCATTCCACCTCGTCGCGCGAATCCGTAAATATCACTGACTGTGAGAACTTTATCATCCTTGATGTTTTTGAGAATTTCGGTGAGTTTATCCTTTTGAGATTGATCGATATAGACAAACTGGCAATCTGCCAGATCAGCCTCTGATGAATTTATCCTTTTGACCATGACTCCTGATTCCGGTGCCCTGGTCTTGATAAAATCTTCAAGAAGAAAGGCGATGTTATCAGCCTTTATCAGTCCAATCGTGACCGGTTCAACAACATCTGCGCGGGTGTTCCAGTATACAAATTTTGTAAAATTGTACAGGTAGGCCGCTTTGACTTGCATTTCCTTCAATTCCTGGCCCGACTGGCTCCGGGTGGTGAAAGGTATCGCCACCAGTAAAGCTGTCAGAAAGAGTCTAAGCAAGATCTCAGGCAGAGTTTTCATACTATTCAAAAAGTAATCCGCAATCCACTCATTCCGGCAAAACCGGTGTTTTTAAACTGCCACGGCAATTCATAGTCATTATCAGTCAGATTGTACAACCTGACAAAGCACTCCAGCATTCCATGGCTGAAGCTGACAACACGCTGGTTGATAAAGACGTTCAGCAGGAATCCGGGTTTATAGAAAGTCCTTCTTGTTCTTGATGTCCCGTCAAAAAAGCCACTGTTATAATTTGCATAGGGCACTATGGTCAGGCCAAAAGGTGTGGTCAGCATCGCTCCCAGGTTTAGGATCAGTTTTGGTGAAAACGGGATTTCCACATTATGCTGATCTGCATCCTGATCATTGACTGTATTCGTAAACATACAGGTCAGGTTTGCAAACCACGAGAACAGGTCTCCATGCGCCATTGAAACTTCAATCTCACCTCCCAGACTTGAAGTGGATCCTGAATTAATTGACTGGGACTGGGAGGGATTCTGACTGACAATATTATCCACGATAGCATCAGTGACAATGGTATAAAATCCGCGAATGCCCAGTAAGGATCTCTTCCGGAAGGTAAAATCAATCCCGGCATCAAATCCCAGGCCGTTTTCCGGTATCAGATCAGGGTTGGGGAGCTGACCATTCCGGCCGGGAACCCCAAAATCGCTTAAGGGTATGGTGCCGGCACTGGATTTAAGCCCGGGGGGAGTGAAACTGGTGCCCCCGTTCACATAAACACCCAGTTTATCGCTTATTGAATAGCGGGAACCCAGGCTCCAGAGAAGCATACCCCAGGATACTGAATTGGTTCCGGGATTATCGCCGTTTATAAGGTCAATATTATTTCTGATAACCGCATATCTCAAACCTCCGCGAACCAGCAATCCCGATACAGGCCTCCATTCCTCCTGAAGATAAAAACCCGCCTGGGTGGCTGATGCCTTATTACCCGTCAACCGGTATCCGATTAATGGATCAGTCCATGTTACATAGGCTGCGTTCTGATAATCCAGTCCGATACTGAGCCCATTGGATTTACCGTGATTCCAGGTAAGGGATAAGTCGGTAGGCAGGATGCGCTGATTAACTCCATTGGCTGATTTGAGCGTATCGACAACTCCAAAAATACTCTCCTGCCACATCCGGTCATAGGTCCGTAATCCAACATGGGTTTGAAAATATAACCGTTTACTGATTGCCAAAGTATACCCAATATTGACCGTGCCGTAAGAATTGTCAAAATTCCGGTAGATGCGCCCGGCATCCCCCCTGTTAAATGTCTCCTGAACAAAAACAGTAAGCTTTTGAGTTTCTCCTTTATCCAGGAACCAGGTCAGACCTCCATACAGCTTTGTCTTCTGATATTCAGGATTCTTTTGCATGTTCAGCCAGCTTCCGGCTGCACCGTAGTCGGTATAATCAGAGATTTCAAAAGAAGTTCCGCAGAAATAATTAAGCGGCCCCCTGTTATTTTCGTGAAAAAGCTCCGCATTAATGGTATTATAGGAACCCGCGGAAGTGGACAAAACGGTTTTGGGATCACTCACTTTTTCTTTCAGAATCAGATTGACAGTCCCGGCCAAAGGACTTTGGTTACCGGCAAAATCCTGAGACAAATAATTGGGATACAGCATAGAAGCCGGTCCCCGCTGGACTTCGATCCTTTCCAGTATGTTGGCATCGAGGGACATGGGATCGATGAAGGCATCTATCGGTAACCCTTGCAGCATGTAAGTGCTGTATTTGGGGCCAATTCCTCCGTAGGTTCCCCAGTTTGCATCATTCCGTGATAAAACACTGATGGAAACTCCCGGCAGCATGCCGATCAGCTCACATATATTTCGCATACCGGAAACTGAGGATTGAATCTCTTCCTCATTGATAATATCAACTTTTTGAGTCACATTACCGGTTGACTGTGGCAACTTCGATGGTGTTACGACCACATTTCCGAGCTCCTCCAGGGTTAGTTGAAAATAGTCGGCCGATTGGTCAACAACCTGTGCCGGAAGGTTATACACAAAACCTGATAACAGGAGAATCCAGACACTGCACTGAATCAATATGAATTTATTCCGATTAGCCCCCATAGCGACATTCTCCTGATTCACACGGTTTCCCTTTACTTTCCGACTATGATAATAATGAAAATCGAGAATAAAAACAAACTAATCAGGTCTCGAATTTTTCCGTCCCACGATTTCAATCTTCCTTTATGCAACGCACATAATAAAAACCTTCGAGATCATCCCACCACACATCGGCTCCATCATAATGTTTCTGCACCCAAAAAACAGTCTGACTTCGGAGAGGGTACACAGAAGGTCGCAACGTTAATGAAAGGAATTTCACCTCCTCGCCAAATCCTTTAAATGTGTATGCAGTGTCAACGAGATTGCCGAAATCATCATACACAAAAACGTATGTACCTGAACCTGTAAACTTAGCATTAAAACCCATACTGCCGCCCACCATCAAGGCATCCCGTCCACCGGTACGCGGAACCTGTGCATATAATTCTTCCCAGTCTTTTTTTAGAGGGACACGCCAGCCATCCGGACAAATATTTTTACCGGCCGCGATATATGAAACAGTCCTTTTCCCCTGATATAGTGCACCGTACAAATCGCACATTTTTCTGGACTCAGAATAGCAGTTTTGAAGCAGCGTGATAACCAATTTCGGACTGATCCGGAAATCCAGGTTATCCGACATCCACCACTGGTTCCCGATTTTCACCGTTCCATAATATTTATCATCGCGCCGATCCTGGATAAAACCGGTCGGTACGGTATATTGAGATACCTGAATGGTGAGATTTCCGATCCCTCTCTCCCCTCCTTCGTCCTCGGCCTGAAGGGTGACATTGAATGTACCGGGCTCACCAAACTGGTGAAAAAGCTCCTTTTCATACGACCACCCGGTATCCCAGGTGCCGTCTCCCTCAAAATCCCACCGGATCAATAATCGCGATGTCGCAGTAACATCATCCCGCGAAGGCCAGGCACTGAAATAAAAATTAGTGGCGATATTCCCGTACAGGGTGGCGGTCTGAATTGCCGGAGTGGGTGGTTTGTTCTCCCTGATAACAAAAAACTCTTTGGTGCAGCTATTCGATAAGCCATGCTGGTCAGTTACCAAAAGGGTAACCTCCTGCATACCGGCCGACCAGAAAACATGGGAAAATACAGGATCGGTAAAAGGCCCGTAAGAGATCTCCGATCTGATATTCCAGGAATAACTATAGATCCTCGTTGAATCTGTTTGGTGCCGGGTTGAAGAAGCGTCAAGAAGGAAGGTGTCTTTTACCGTAGCTTCGGGTGGTGACCAGGTAAAATCCGGATTAATAAGATCATCATGCAGAGTGACTGCCAGTATTTTAGTTTCATCGCCGATGCGTTGGGTTGGATCGGTCACACCCAGTTTTACGGCATAATCGTCCGATTTCTTAAACCGATGTTTTGCTACCGGGCTGGAGCTTGCCTCAGTGTCCCAAATGCCATCACTTTCAAAATCCCATCTGAATATCAGGGACGAAAAAGGATCCTCATCATCGAAGGTTGTGCTGGCATCAAAAGTAAATTCGGTTAAATAATGGCTTTCAGGCGGATCGACCGAGAAACTGGCATGTGGAGCCGAATATCCCTGGTCAATCCTGATATTCCTCTGCAGAGTGAAACATTGCCCGTCTTCCGTCAGAATTTCAGCTTTTACCAAGTGAATACCGGTTTGATAAAACCGGTGAGAGATTGTCGGATAAGCCGTAAAAACATCATCCCATACGGAATCTCCGTTCATGTCCCACCGTATATAAAATTCTGACTGAGTGGCAGGCAGGTTCAACATGTCGATCCGGAGATCAAATGTTTGGGTAGTGAGACCGCTATCAGGTTCAATGATCAGCAGGGCATCGGGTTTCCAGATGGAATTGTCTTTGCGGCAGGCCGGAACCAGAATGACCATGGCGATCAACGATAAAAGAAATATCCTGAATGAGAGCAACTTACCCATTATTTGAATAATATATTCTGATCAATGGTTTTTCCCTTTACTATATCTACCCATCCGCTTGTCCACCAAATACTTAGCTGTCCGCCAGGAAATCCGCCATAGAGGCAGGAATCTCCCTGGCAGGTACAGGTGATGCCGGCCTGGTAGAAATAGCGACCCGGTAAAAGGGTAAAGGTGTATTTCTGCTTGTAATCTGAAACGTTGGCAGCCGTACAGAACTGTTTCCTGTACAGGCTGTCTAGGGTTTTAGCCAGGCTCAGGTCAACCCGGTGAATATTCTTATCAGGAACACTGAGTTCGGGCAGGCCAAAATCGAAGACTACGGAGCCATAGAGAGGATTTAATATATCCGTGCCATCATCTGTCGGCAACACTTCCGGATTGCAGGATGCGATCATTAAAATCACAATCAGCATTAAAAAACCGGGTCGTTTCATGTTTGTTTCCTTTACTGTCTTTAAATCCGAGCGAGCGGGTTACCTCATTCCGTGCAAGGAGGTCGAGAGTGACTTCCGACAGGGCGAGGTTCGGTATGCGCGATTCGTAGCGTGAGGAGAATATTCCCATGCCATTGCGGAGATTTGAATAACCGGTCAGATTGGTGAAATTGGTACCCGTCTCAACACCCGCCCGGTAATGAAAGCCCAGATCAATACCACAGGAGATCATGATAAACTCAACTGAAATCACTTCACGAACGTTACCCGGTATTACCGGAATTTCAGCTGCCATTGCCGCAAAAAAAGCCGGACCGCCCATTCCGTATTCCTGCATTTGGCCGGTTTGCTGGTTAAAAATCGTTTTGCTGCTGTAATCTGCGGTATTAAATTCCTCGACGAGAGCAAACGAATCACGGTAATGGATACGGAATATCATCTCATAAGCTCCCGTATTCAGTCCCGGATACCAGCGGATAACACATTGCTGGCCCGGTTCGAAATTTATTTTACGGATTGATATCGGCAATGGGTCCACGATTTCCGGAAGGCCATGAACGGTTATTTTCGCCGACACCATCTTTTCGATATCAGGGAAATACACGTAAAGCTGATAGGAGTTCCCGGGAACAGGTTTTAATATTGAGGAATAGAGTCTGAGATTAGTGGCTGGAAAAAATCCGGTGTCCTTTCTGATGTTGTAATCCGGCTCAAAAAAATAGGTTCTGCCCTTAACGCCGCCGGCATATTCTTCGATATACACCTCATGCGGGATATCCCAGACGGTGGAATCGGACACCGGGGAGTCGTCCAAAGAATGGCCTCCCGCCTGGAACGACCTTCCGATCCTGACGTATTGGAGTGAATCGGCCGGATCAAGAATGCAGTATACGATGGGAACGGGCTGTCCATCACCATACAAATCGACCTCTTCAGTGCATGAGACAACAAGTCCGGCTGAAAAAGATAAAACAGCCAAACAGATCAGGCTATTCAAACAGGGGACAACCCTTAAGGAGTCCATTGTTAATCAAGATCAATGTGGGGGGCACAATCAAAGGTAATGAAAACCTGTTGTACTTTATAATTTTAATTATTAATATGCATTGATAAAATTAAACCTATGGCTCTGAATTTTTTCCCGAAGGTTCCCAAGTTTTTCAAGCTCTTCGGACAGCAGAACGATATTCTGGTGGATACCGTGAAGGTCTTGAATGACATCTTTGATGACTATATCAATATTGCCGAGAAGTGCAATAAAATAGTCAAGAATGAATATGCCGGGAATGACGTATCAAAAGAGATTGCAAAACAGCTTTCAATCACTTTCATAACGCCTATTGACCGGGAAGACATCCATGCAATCAACATGGCACAGGAAAATATCCTGAATTCCATGCGAGCCATTTCAACACGTATTGGGCTGTATCATTTTCAACAGATTCCCCCCGGCATAAAAGATTTAATGTTGAAGTTGAAGTTTATGATCGGATCCATTTCTTTGATGCTTCACCAATTAAGCAAGAAGAAACAGGTTGAAGAGCATGCTGAAAAAGTGAGGGAGATAAAGGTAGAAGCGGATATGCTCCTGCTTCTTTTACTCGGAGAGATTTATGAACGCCCGGTTGAGAATACAGCCAGCCTGCTTGAAATAATAAAATGGTCGCATATATACGACCGGATTGAAGTTGCCTTCGCTGATGCCGGAGAACTGGCCAACGTATTAGAGGGGATCTCACTGAAAAATGCCTGATATATCCATCCTTCTTATCCTGATCGTCGTTATCGCCGTTGTGTTTGACTATACGAATGGCGTGCATGACAGCGCCAATGCCATTGCAACCATTGTTTCAACGAAGGTTTTATCTCCTGCGCAGGCTGTTATCATGGCAGCCTCTTTGAACCTGGCCGGTGCTTTTATCGGAACACATGTGGCCGAGACCATCGGAAAAGGCATTGTAAATCCTGAAATTATTGCCGGTTGTCAGACCATCATTCTGGCCGCATTAATGGGAGCTATTATATGGAATCTGTTCACATGGTATCTCGGACTGCCCTCCTCCTCCTCCCATGCCCTGATCGGAGGCTTGATAGGCGCTGCAATAGCCTATAAGGGCTGGGGCTCTTTGCAGTTCGGCAGCATCATTGATAAAGTCATCCTGCCGCTGTTCCTTTCGCCTTTGGCCGGTTTTATCGGCGGATACCTGCTGATGCTGGCAGTGGCCTGGATAACCTGCAGGATTCATCCCAGGAAAATGAACAAGCTGTTCAGACGGTTACAGGTTCTCGGAGGTGCATTCATGGCACTGACTCATGGGAGCAATGACGGTCAGAAAACCATGGGGATCATTACCCTGGCTCTTTTCTTGTTTCAAAAAATCCCGGCCATTGAGGTTCCTGTATGGGTTAAGGTAATGTGTGCGGTGGCTATAGCGGCCGGTACCGCCACCGGTGGCTGGAAGATCATCAAAACAATGGGCAGTAAGATTTTCAAAATGGAGCCTGTTCACGGTTTCGCCGCTGAAACCTCTTCCGCCCTGGTGATCATGGGCGCCTCTGCCATTGGAGCCCCGATCAGCACAACGCATGTATTTTCTTCCTCTATCCTGGGTGTCGGGTCATCAAAAAGGTTCTCCGCAGTGAAATGGGGTGTTGCAGGCCATATGGTAATCGCATGGTTCCTTACGCTTCCGGCCTCGGCTATCGTGGGCATGATCTGTTTCTATATCATCAATGCTATCGCAGGCTAAAGACTTGCAAGTCTGGATCAGGCAGCAAGCTGCCAACGGCAATCCGTGCGGGATCCCTTTGTCAAGGTATTTCGAATAAACCTATATTTGTTAATAAACCCCAGACAGATGAAAAGCTCCTTTTTAAAGAGATTAGGTTCAGCCTCATTGAAATTTATCTATTTATCAGGTATAGCCCTGGTTCTCAGTCTGTTGATGATGTGTACGCCAAAGAATCCGTCATTGAAACTTTACGTTTCAACGTCAGGGAATGACAGCTGGTCGGGTAAGCTTGAACAGCCTGACCGGGACAAGACCGATGGCCCTTTTGCAACCCTGGAGGGAGCCCGCAATGCAATCCGGGAATTGAAAGAGACAGGCAAACTTCCCAAAGGGAATGTCATCGTTGAAATTCAGGGGGGGATTTATGAAATGCCACAGGTCCTGGAGCTGGAATCCCGTGACGGAGGGTCGGATTCCCTTTCGAGGATTATCTATCGTACGAAGAAGGATAGCGAGGTGCGGTTATCAGGCGGAAAGAATCTGACCAAATGGGAATTGGTCAAGGATCAGGATGTACTGGGAAAACTTAATCCGGGTGCCCGCGATAAAATTTATCAGGCAGACCTCAAGGAAACAGGCATTACTGATTTCGGTTCTCCCGGCGGTTTGGGAATGGAATTGTTTTTCAACGACAAGCCGATGTGGATCTCCCGGTACCCGAATAAAGGATTTGTCAAAATAACCGGATTATTTAACGAAGATCCGGTAGATGTGAGGGGAACAAAGGGAGACAAGGTGGGCAAATTCAATTATGACGATGAGCATCTGTCTCTCTGGACAGACGAAAAAGATGCCTGGGTTCACGGATATTGGTTTTGGGATTGGAGTGAGCAGCGGCACAAGATTTCAAAAATCGATCCGGCAAAAAAAATCATAGAGGTTGTCCCCCCCTATCATCATTACGGATACCGCCTCGGACAATGGTTTTACGGATTCAACCTGCTTTCGGAAATAAATGAACCGGGGGAATACTATATCGACCGCGAAAAGGGCCTGATCTATTTCTATCCACCGTCGGAAATTCATACTGCCCGGACCTATGTGTCGCTGAACAGGAATATCATCAGCATGAAGAATGTATCATTCCTGACCATCCAGGGGATGATACTTGAAGGATGCCGTGAGACTGTCGTGAACATGCAGGATTGCAATAACAGTATAGTGAGAGGTTGCACCATCAGGAATGCGGGAGACTGGGCTGTCATCATCAAAGGAGGAACATACAACGGCGTAACGGATTGCGACATTTACGACACCGGTGCCGGCGGGGTTAAGATAGACGCCGGAGACCGCAAAACGCTGGTTCCGGGAGAATGCTTTGCCGATAATAATCACATCCATCATATTGCCAGAATCAAGAGGATATCGAATCCCTGCATTTGGCTGTTTGGTGTTGGCAACCGGGCAACGCACAATTTAATGGAACATATTCCGCACAACGCCATTTATTTCAACGGGAACGAACACCTGATGGAATATAATGAGATCTCCGATGCCTGCTATGAATCAAACGATGCCGGTGCAATCTATGCCGGCCGCGACTGGGCCATGCGGGGAACCATCATCCGCTATAATTATCTTCACGACATTTCCGGTTTTGAAGGACAGGGATGCGTTGGGATTTATCTTGATGATGCCTTTTCTTCAGCGGAAGTTACGGGGAACGTGTTTTACAGGGTAACCCGTGCCATGATGCTGGGCGGCGGCAGGGACAATACCATCGTCAACAACATTTTTGTCGATTGTGTTCCGTCGCTGCATATTGATGCACGGGGCATGAACTGGATGGCCTATCATATTGATGACTGGATAAAGGAAGCAAATGAAAAGGGAACCGTTTTAGGTATCGACTACAACCATCCTCCCTATAGCACACGCTATCCGAAACTGATGGACATATTTAAGGATGAGCCTTACTCTCCTAAAGGCAATGTCATTTCCCGCAATGTTTGCCTGCGTGGCGATTGGGACAAGCCTGCGGGATTCTGGCCGGTATCCATTGAACCCATCGCCCGTCCCTACCTCAAAATGGAAGACAATGTTGTATCACCCGCCACGGAGGTGTTGGATAGTTTATCGAAGAGCTTTATCATTGCCGACCCGCTTTTCGTCAATACCCAAAATCCGGAGCAGGGGAAATTCCAGCTATCGGCTGATTCCCCGGCTTTGAAGCTTGGTTTTGAGCAGATTCCCTTTAATAAAATCGGGCTTTATAAAAGCGAATACAGGTTAAAGTAAAGGTTCTTCCGGATCTAGAAATCCCAGCTCTCAATTACCTGACTGGAGGAGCTTGTTCTACCAGCCTCCCAATCCTGCATGATCGGGGCTTACGTATTGCTTGCCGTGATAACCAGCGCAGGGGTCGTTATAGATCTCCTGAATAATGGCAAATTCTCCCCAGATCGCCGGCCCTATTTCAGTTCCGTCGGCTGAGTACCAGATTCCTCCTTTCAGGGTTGCATCGCCCGGTGCAGCCACAATCTTGTAAAAGTCATTCCAAAAACATTTCTTTCCATTCGCGTCAAGGTATATGCCGGCTATATGGTTTGTTAACCAGGCTCCTGATCCAATGTATGATGGAAAACCATAATGCCGGTCGAGCAATCCGTCACCATCGCAATCGGTATTGGAGAGCCAGGCGCTATTCCATTTCATTATCAATTGATCATTTTTCCATTCCTGGCACCAGGCGGCGTCCCTGTAAGCATCACAATAGGTCCCATTAAACATGAAAGCCTGGTAATTATATCCCCACTCGTCGTAACCGGTTGTGATAACCTGACCGTTTGAAGCCAGCAGGGTGCCCGACTGTATAGTGGTACATTCACCCTTTTTCCCGGCTTTGAGCATCGGATTACTCGCCGACTGTTCCCCGACCGGAACAATATCCTTACCGCAACTGAAGAGCAGGCCTGTTATGGCTGCAATTACAATAATTCTGATTCCTGTTTTCATAGTGGTTTGCTTTAATGGTTTAGTTGAAAATCAGCAATTCTGGATCATAAAAGTAAAAAAAATAATCAGATTAATATTCTCTTCGAAATCAAGTCTTAGGGCCCTTAAGATAATGCATTTGTATCTGAAAGGGTTATTAATGCTGATTTTTTAGTATATTGAACCATTCAATACTTTAATAAAAACCCCATGAAAGTCAAATCATTATTAGCTGTTTTTATGATTATTGCAGGAATTATGGCCTGCAATAAAGAAGAAGCTCCTGCCACTCTGGATACCGTAACAGACAAGGTTCAACTGTCGCTTGATTCTCTGGATAATGCCCTTGAGTCAGTCTGCACTGCGGTGGCACCCGTCGTAAATGACCAAGCTGCCATCCGGGCACAACTGACAGTGCTCTATGTTGCCACCTCATTCATCAAAGAAGTGGCCTTCGTAAGCCCTCAGGGAATCATGGAGATCATTGAACCTGCTGATTATTACGAATTCGAGGGCACGGATTTCAGCAACGATCCCGACCTGATGGCGGTTCTTAATTCGGGCGAGCCCGCCCTGAGCGATTTATTTATAGCAACCGAGGGTTATCCCGGAGTGGCAGACATGCATCCGGTCGGAACCAGCACCAATAAACTCGGAGTCATTGAAGCTCTGTTCACGCCTTCCGAACTGCTCGGCGAAATCATTGAGCCTCTGGTGAGCGCACCCAATGAAATATGGATCATGGGAAAGGACGGCACTATTCTTTATGATGTGGATGAAACAGAGAATGGAGTCAACGTTTTCACGGACGATGATTTTGCTGAATTTGACAATTTTGTAACTGCCTGCCACACAATTGCGGACAACGAATCGGGTCAAACCACCTATACCTTCTATGCAACCGGAACCCAGAACCCGGTTACAAAAAAAGCCTGGTGGACTACCATCACTCACCACGGTAATGAATGGAAAATAATCTGGGCTGAAGAGAAATAAGTAAATAAAACGGGCAGGAATCAATAACGGCATTATGGTAACCGGCTGGCAAAAACCATGAAAAAGCTTGCAATCCCGATATTTTTCCTGACCTGTCTGATCGCTAATCCGGTCTATGGCCAGATTAAACCCTCCGGCTTTGATACAACCCATATTAATAAGAAGATCCTGACTCAGGCAATCCTGGCCGAGAGCGCTGTCTATTTAGGAGGGATGTCTTACCTTCAGTTTGTCTGGTACAAGGACCATGAGCGGGTACCGTTTGAATTTTACAATGACAACAAAGGATATCTGCAGATCGACAAATTCGGCCATTCCTTTGCTTCCTATCTCGAAAGCTATATCGGTTATAAATGGCTCAGACAGGCCGGCGTGAAGAAGAATCCAGCCCTGATCTTTGGCGGCACGCTGGGGATCATTCTTCAGGCACCTATCGAGATATTTGACGGGATATATGAGGGATGGGGATTCTCGTGGGGCGATATCATAGCCAACACAGCCGGTTCCGCTTTCCTGATCGGACAGGAACTGTTGTTCGATGAACAGCTCATCAAATACAAGCTGAGCTATTGGAAGTCACCCTATCTCGAAAAAGCCAACGGATACCTGGGAGACAATGCACTGGGCGGCTTTTTCTATGATTATAACGGTCACAGTTTTTGGTTATCCATGCCGGTCAACCGGATCATCCCGCTCAGGCAGATCCCCGATTGGCTCTGTCTGTCAGCCGGGTACGGGGCCAACGGCATGTACGGAGAATTTAAAAACATCAGGACCTATCACGGCATGGTGATCCCGGAGACCGAAAGGTACAGGCAATTCCTTCTCTCACTGGATATCGACTGGACCCGCATTAGAACCAACTCCGTGTTTTTAAAGAAAGTATTGAATGCTATGGTCCTCATCAAGCTTCCTTTCCCAAGCATTGAGTTCAATACATTGGGAAAAGTCAAAGGGTACTGGATGTACTGGTAATGGCAGCCGGGTATCAATTCAACGGCAAGAATAAAAACCGGCGCCCGGAACCCGGTAAAATTTGCTTTCGTACCGGTAAACGGCGTTGGGGCTCATGGATAAGGAATGAGCTTTGCCGTTATACAGAACATCAACCTTTCTGTTTTTCTTTTCAGGAGTTATTCCGATGATTTCAATGATCCTGCCCTCCAGGTCGGATAACACCCGGGCACCTCTTGTAAATGAAAAGATCTCCCGGTCATTATAAAAACAGTGAGCCCGGTTGCCCTGTGTTTCCATTTTATAGATCCGCCCGCCCCATTTCTGTGAATACCGGTATTCATGATCATCGTCCAGGCATGACCAATGGACGGTGTCCTGCGCAAGGTGAACGCCGTATAACCTGCTGATGAATTCAAGAGAAGCCAGTATACTGGGTCCGTAGCCATCGGAAGTGTTGTTGACCGTACCTGTAAAGGGATCAAACTGCTGGGTGAATTTCAGGGAATCACCCACGGCCTTTAAAAAAACAGTCCCGATCATCGAAAGTTCCGCATAATGTCCGTAGTTCTCCAAAGCCCTGATCGAACGTTGAAAAGTCAGTCCCTGCGGCTGTCCGCTCCAGTTATTTCCGGATATATTCCTGAACATCGTATCATTTGCGGCAATCGACGGAAGAGGCATTTTTGTCCAGAACTCATCAGGATTAACAAGATGATATTGAATAAATTCATCGGCCATCCGCTGGTTGAAACTTCCATAGTACATACAGCGAAGGTTATTATGCAGAAGAATATTCATCGTGTTGTTCGACCTGTCCCTGTCGTAACAGGCATGCTTTTCCGGATCCCACAGGTAGCTCCGTATTTTCCCCTTCACCTGATCCGCTTTTTCGCGCCAGTAGGCCTCCCTGCCATTTCCAAGTATCCCGGCAGCTTTCGACAGGACATCCCTGCAGGTATACGAATAAGACATGAAGTCCATCGACTCGATCGGTACCGGCAATCCGAGGGTCGTATCGGCATGCTTGTCACGATAATAATCCGTTGCGGTTTTCATCCTTTCCTCCGTCGGCGGATAATCAAATGGCCACGACAGGGGAGATGTGCCGAAACGAATGCTGCCGTCCTCACCGTTATCCCAGACGCACCAGGTTTCAAGGCACCCATCGCCGTCCGAATCACGGGTTTTCCACAGGTAATTGTCAAACTTCTCCAATGAATGATACAATTGCTGCAGCAGTTGTTTATCCTGATTCAGCCAGTAATACAATTCGAGGGCGGGCATCGGGAAACAAAGCCCCGACATACTTCCGTCGTGGAAAGAAAATGCTGTGTCACTGTGTGTAATAACACTCCGGAAGCGTCCGTCCTCCCTTTGATAATCCATGAAGATCCGGACATTGTCTTTTGCGGTCTCCAGGTTCCTTTTAGCATACATCACTCCTCCCATCGGCTGGGTTTCGATCCAAACGCCGTCATAGCCGGCGCCTTCCACAAGAACCTGATATTTCCCCCAATCCTTGATGTTCCATTTTGCTTTTTCCTCGGCTATATTAAAGACACTTTGCAGTCTTTTGTCGGATGTATAAAATGTCACTGCGGTTGTTTGATCGGGATTGATCTGCGCTTTCAGGCAAGAACCTGTAAGAACGAATAAAATAATCAGGAAGGGATGTTTCAGTTTCATAAGCCGGTTACAATTGCAGATTTTCCCGAAGCTATAGTATTAAAATTTTATCCTGATAAACTTAGGCACATAAATCCGTGCATCTCCGGCCATCTTCCAGAAATCCGTCGAATTGCATACGTAGCTAACCAGCAGTTCATCAGGGCCCGATAATTCGGGATGAGCCCGGGCGGCATAGCAGAAATAATCCTTATCCCAAGCGGCTTCCGGACAATTGTAGATGACCTGCTGTCCGCTCCATGGGCCTTCAGGCCGGGCCGAAGTCCGCATGATGATTTTCTCCGACATGCCCAGCTCGGAATAGATCGTGATGTATTTTTTCAGACCGGGATGCCAGGATACGGAATATTCAGCCCCGAACCTGTCGCAAAGCCATCCGGCTTTTCTGAAGTCAGGCTGCCATTTGCCATCGGTATAAAATTCCCACCGGTTGAATTGGAGAATGTCGTTCTCAGGCACCCGGGCAAGAATCATGTACCGGTTTATATCGGATTTGCGAAAGCAGGTACCATATATGTAAACAAAACCCTTGTCGGTGAACTGCGGAGCCCCGAAACTGATTTCCGAGCCATCCGCAGTGATATCATAGAAAGGCGTCCTGACCATTTCAGTCTGCCAGCGGAACGGTTCTTCCATTGGGTTACGGATTGAAAAGATGTAATTGCCGGCTCCTTCAAATCCAAAAACCGATGAATCGCCGTCGATTTTTACTATCTGAGTGGCAAACAGGAACAATCCATTCCTGGTCAGGATACCTCCTCCGGTCAGCCAGAAGAATCCCCGGCCATCGGGTGGAAGAAACAGCGAAGCCGGCCGGCCGCCTGATTGCCCGAAATAAAATTCCAGTTTGTCAGGAGTAACAGCCTTCCCATGCTGAAAAGCGACTGCATTATTGATCATAGCAGCATCCTGGTGCCGGTTCCCGACTACAGGACCGATCCAGGAATCACCGAACAGCCATAGGGTTAAGGAATCCGAAAGCGTAACCGTACAGGCCACATCGCCTCCGGTCCAGCCATTGGTGCGCATAAACAGGGCGTTGTATGCCTCATCCGATTCTGCACGGATTTGCAGCTCGCCGGACCGGGTGCAACTGCAATCCAAAACAGCCAGTAAAATGGTTATTAAGGCGATCCTGGAAATTGAATAACTGATTATTTTGAGATGCATGGTTTTATTTCGGCCAAAATTCAACGGTCAGGATCGGTATACTTGAACTATTGTAATTGACCGATACCAGGTGAACCTCTTGCCAGACATTCCAGGGTTCGCCGCTGTATTTATTCCTCCTTATTACAACATTTTTTACAACACTGGCTGCACCCGGACCTCTTATCTCGAAATAGATCAGGTTTCCCAGTGTATGGTCGTACTGCAGGTTATTCAGCTCGATCCGGTAAACCACACTGTCGGTTTGAATAGTGTTATGCATGACCTGATAGCCTGTCAGAGAGTTGATGGTATTCCCGTCAGCTGATATCTCTGCCTTGATATTTCCAAGGGTTTGTGACCGCTCCCAATCGTAGTATCCGGAGCCGAACTGACTGAAAGTGAAATCAAAGCTGTTACCTGTCCAGGTCAGGGAGTATTCACCCGGCTGTAAGAACAGGTATTGTGCTATATTGAGATTGGAACTCCACCAGGTATTGCTGAAGGTAAAATCAGCACCAAAAATGAGGCTGACCCTGTCGGCAGCTTTTAACTTTTCAAGGAGGCTGGAAGTGATTGTCGCCAGGGCGCTCTTGTAGTTGATCGACTGATTGGTGGCATTATCGAACAGTTCGACTCCGACGCCAAATTCTCCCTCTTTGGTAAAGGTGTGCGTCACCGTGCTGTCGTTGATTTTTGTAACGTTCTGGCTTTCATCTCCAAATCCCCAGACGAATTTGTAATCGGCCGGTACCTCTCCATTGGTACGTGCCGTGAAGGTGTACTCCCGGTTGATGTTACCGTATAAATGTTCCGGCTCGATAAACAGGGTTTCGTACTGGTTTTTGATTTTTGCGTTTCCCAAAGCCTCGGCTACTTCTTTGTTTTCCGCATTATCGTACAGCTTTACCTGGATAATATAATCACCCGGGTATTCATACTTGTGTTGCACGGTGCTGTCATTTATTTTCGTGACCTCCGGAGTATTATCACCAAAGTTCCAGACGAATTTGGAGCTGGCCGGCAAGCCACCATTGGTCCTTCCGTATAAGGTATATTCCCGGTTGGTGACCCCTTTTAACGGATCAGGATCAATGCTGAGAATTGAATAATTGATATTCAGCCATTTAAAGTCGATATAAGTCTCTTTACCCCCTTTCTTGCTGTGGATATAAAAACCGAGCAGATTCTTGCCGGGTTTCAGGTTTATCCGGGCCACTCCACCGTTAGCGTTAGTGCCTGCTGCAACAGGATTACCCGTAACATCAAATACATCAAATAGCTGCAGGTGGTCGGTGAAGGAAATATAACTTTCGCACCCGCTAGATTGACAAACTACATCAATGTCATTCTTATCAACATATTTATCGTTCTCCAAAGGAGGGCCGTCCGGTGAATCCAGGTAAAACTGGTATCCGGGAAACCGGTCATTTCCGATAGTTCCCGCTTCAACCTCCGCCCACCGACGGGAAATCTGTTCCCAACTGATATACGCAGTTTTTGCAAAATATCCGATGGCGTCAAACAGGGTGGTTGCGGTATCAACCTTTGCTGAAGACGGATACGGGACAAAACCCCCATTCACGAAATCAATGGTCCTGACACTGACAGCCGCCGTGTTCGGGTCCCGGTTATTCGGAAAATTCGGATCCGCTATATACAATTTCCCTTCACTGACATTGATTTTATAGACAATCACGGCATGACCGCCGTAATTGGGCGTCGTCTTATAAACCAATGCCAGCTGAGGCTCCCCGGTGAGCAGCATGGAATATTCAAAGGCATACCAGTTCGTCCTTCCCAGGTAAGATTTTATGAAAATGTTTCTATCCCAGCCAGCAAACCAGCAATCCTCCTGAATGGTGGACGCAAACCGGTAACCGAGTGGATTATCCTGCCACATTGCTATGGGATTGTTCGGGTTACAGACTACATCAAAACCATGGAATAAACTCTTTTGCCCGTTTAAACGTTCCTCGTAATAGTACCACATGGCGGAAATACTCTGCCCGGCGCAATGGCCTCCGGGAGCGATATAGGAACCCCAGTTCACGAACTCCCAGTCGTCGACCCCGGGAGTAAAACCCGAAGAAATGATTTCCTGATTATTCAGTTCCGATTCCAGAGCGGAAGAGATCACCATGTTCGCGTAGCTGATTCCTTCTGACTTCGATCCTTTGAGCTTATTGGACGAGTTTGAGGAAAAGTGCCTTGTAGAGACAATGATAAACTCAGGATTTATTGAATCAATTGGCATGCCTTCCAGTTTACCGGTATTTTCATCGTAAAAGAAACCCATTGCAAAAGAGCCTTCCGGAAGAGTGATCGGGATTTTCACGGCTATCGGTTTTTCGGCAAATCCTCCGTCACAACTGATCCTGATCATTGGGGTAAGCGGGTTGAAAAAATCACCGAGGGTATGGCTCCTGATCTCCAAATAAGATATACTGAAATTAGCATACAAAGGGAATGATCCTGATTCTACAATGATTTGCATTCCGTCAAGTGGTTGACCAGGCTGATCGAGGGTTATTGTTCCTCCTCCGAAAGTGACATAATCCATCCAGCAGAATACCGGAGTTCCCAGCGTGATCTTGCCGTCATCAACTGGAAGGTAATTGTAATCTTCACATCCGGGAAAGGCAATCAAGATGGCAGCCACTGTTAAAAACAATTTTGTTTTCATAGCTTCCCGGATTTAAAGTGCTCACTACCAATTTACAAAAAACCCAACCAGACAGCAAATCTTTATCGGTTTTAATTACTTTTAAAGTATAAAACCAAAACCTTATGAGTACTGCAAAACCAAAGGTTGCTGTTGTCCTGGGCGGCGGCGGCATCAAGCCCTATTCGGCGATTCCGCTGATCGCTTTCCTTAACGAAAATAACATCCCGGTCGATCTGCTGGTGGGATGCAGCGGCGGCAGCATCGTGGTATCCCTGTGGGCAAGCGGATATACACCCGACCAGATGCTCCACGAAATTGCTCCCCGGGTAAAAAAATCAACCTTCAAGCCCAACTGGAAAGCGATAAAGGGTGTTGCTAATTTGCCGACCGGATGCCTCAACAAAGAATCCGCTCTGGTTCAATCCGGCCCGATCCGGGCTTTCTTCAGGAACCTTTGGGGTGACCAGCGGCTGGAGGATCTAAAAATTAAAACCATTATACAGGTAACAGATTTTCAAACCGGTGAAGGAATCGGCCTTGAATCCGGAGTGCTGGCCGATTGCGTATATGCCTCTTCTGCCATTTTCCCGCTGCTTCCGGCGGTTAAAATCGGGGATCGCTGGCTTTTCGACGGAGGATATAGCGCACCTGTGCCGGTTCTGCAAGCCATTAAAGAGAATGCCGACATCATTATCGCAGTGGATTTTCTTGAAAAAATGCAGGCAGATCCCAAAGGAATCTTCGATAACCTGATGCACACGGGAAAACTCAGTGCAAAAACCATTGCCGCCATGCAGATGGCTCTGTCCATCGACATGCACAACGTGGAGATAATTTACATGAAAGTCGAATTTGACAAGCAAATAGCCTTCTGGGAAATTGAGAAATTTCCTGAAATCCTCAGCGCCGGAGAAAAAGCATTGGCAAAGATCAAAGAAGATATAGTATCGGTTTATAAACACAAATCCGGCCGCGACAAAGCATCAACATGAAACAGCCGGGAGCACAAGGATTAAGCCCCTGCATACACCAGCAGCGCCAATCCGGCTAAATAGGCCAGAAACATAAAGAGAACCAGCATGTTAACAGATTTCGAAGCTCCTTTAAACTCTTTCCAGATAAAAACACCCCATAAGGCTGCTATCAAAGTGGCGCCCTGTCCCAATCCATAGGAAATGGCAAATCCGGCTTTCCCCGATGCAATAATGCTCATCGACATACCCAGGCACCAGATCACCCCTCCAAGGATACCGGTAAGGTGGACCCCAAAGCTTCCTTTTGAGTAATCCCTGAATGAAACAGGTTCCCCGACAAAGGGCTTCTTCATGATCAGATAGTTAAAGAGAAGGTTGCTGATCACTACACCTGCAGCAAAAAAGAAAACCGCAGAATAGGGGGTCAGTTTTCCAGCCTCAGGGACTTCAAAACTGGTAACCATCGAGCTGGCCACAAAGCGGTAAAAGAGTGACATCAACACTCCGGCTGATATGGACAGAAGTATCCCTTTACTGGAGACTTTCTGCAATGATGCGCTGTGCTTTTTGTAAGCAATGGCATCAATGATGATGGCAGCAACTACAAGCGCGACTCCGCCGAAAAGCCACACTGCGTTTCCCTGTGGCGCAAACACATAATTAATGATAACCCCCAGCGCCAGCGCAATACCAACCCCTACCGGGAAAGCCACTGCCATTCCTGCAATGGCCATCGCAGCAACCAGAAGGATGTTGGAAGCATTGAAGATGACGCCACCCAACAAGGCATTGAGAATATTCCGCGCGTCAGCCTGACGGAGATCTTCGATAAAACCCCGCCCGTTCTCACCCACGCTCCCAAGAGTAAATCCGAGTAACAGCGCAAACAGGAGAATGCCGATGGCATAATCCCAATAGTACAATTCAAAACGCCAGGTTTTTCCTGCCAGTTTCTGAGTGTTGCCCCACGATCCCCAGCAGAGCATGGTAACAACGCAGAGGATAATGGCCAGTGAGTAGGTTTGTGGTATAAACATCGCCTAAATATTTAATTCGGAACATGCATCATTCTCGCCTCAATAAATGCAGCCATTTGAGCTGCCGGCATTTTTTGCCGTACATATAGGTGTTGTCCTTCCGGATCATTTTCCCAACTGTTGCTTCCATCCGGATTCACAATGATCCTCCCCCTGACCGTGTCGAAGAAACCTTCAGTTCCGTAAACTCCGATGAGAACTGCAGTCTGATCCCAGCTCATTCTCCCATTTTTATCCTCTGCTGAAAAAGGTATACTGATGCTGAACACATCTTTCACCGGGCTGTTTTTAATATCAGAATTAATCAATTTAAGTCCGGTGAGAATTTCCCGGCCTATTTCGAATCCTGAAAAGATGATCTCGCCGGGCCAGTTCCTGTATACATATTCCGATGCTGCAGAATCCATGATAACATTGAATTCCCTCCCTTCAGGAAACCCGCCGGCCATCGATACGAGCCTTTTGACCTTTCTTTGAACCAGTTCGTACCCGGTAAGCGGAGAATAATTGTCGGGTTGTGACTTAAGGAGATTACCCAGGTTGGTTAAAAATCCGACTGTAACAATTGCTACACTATTATCAGGCTGATTATTAAGCACTTGCCTGTAAACATCAACTGCATCAGCAGCTTCATTCGTTGATTGGATGGCATGAGGATACCTGGCCACAATTGAATCAGCCCAATGTTGTGCGGATCCGGCATTTACGCCCTCAGTTTTTGGTGCGCCGATGGCTATTCCTGCATGTCCGAAATAAGTATTGATAACCTCTATGGATGGGGCCACCAGTTCGTGCTTGTTGGATGCGACTGTCGCCAGGATCTCAGCTTTCCCGCTATCGGCCATTGCATGCAGAAAAGCAATTGCTCCCACATCATCATAATCGGGGCCCAGATCGGTGTCAAATATAATTTTAACAGCCTTTTCAGTCTGGCTTGTACAGCCCCCGAACAGAAATAAAACAGGCAACAGGAGTGAAATGAATTGCTTCATAGGAGATAGTTGCAGTGTAAATATACATAATTCGGCCTCCCGGAGCACCTGACAATAAATTTGGTTTTCACTTTCTGATTTTTTATCTTTCTGGATATGAAAAGCTTAGCATCAATGAAAAAAATCGGACTTCTCTTATTCTGTGTAATGGCCATTGTTACCGCCTGTGAGAAGGAAATTGAACAGAACGGTACCTTCACACAAGCCGGAACCATTCAGGGTCCTGCGGAAGCTATTTCCAGCATAGCGGTCAGCCCGGACGGGACAATGATCGCTTACGGCACCTTTGCTGACAATTTAATCCGGATCGTTAAGGTCTCAACCCGGGAGGAAATCCGGACCTTGTCGGGGCACACGCAGCCTGTGACCGGGCTTGCATTCAGTCCGAACAGCCAACTCCTTGCTTCCACAGGCACCGTCAATCTTGGCGAACCGGCTGACGGTACCGTGCGTCTATGGGATGTCGAAAGCGGAACTCAGCTTGCATACGTGGAAACCGCCCCGGCAGGCACAAGCCAGCTGGCTTTCTCACCCGATGGCTCTATTCTTGCGGGTCCCGGAGGAGGAGGGACCACTCTCACTACAAGTCTTTGGAATTCGACCGATCTGGGCCTTATCCGCATTCTTTCCGGTGTATTCCGGATGGTTGCTTTCAGTCCCGACGGAAGCCGCATTGCCACCGGAAAACGGGATGATAAAGTGTACTTTGTGGAAGTGGCTACCGGCAACGAGATTACCAGCTTTAGCGGGCACACCGGATGGATTCAGGCGGTCACCTACAGTTCTGACGGCCAAACGATCGCCACCGGCGGAGAAGACCGGTTGATCCAAATCAGGAACGCCCAAAACGGGCAAACGACCCTTACTCTTACCGGACATACGTCATACCCCGATTATCTGGAATTCAGCCCTGATGCATCAATGATAGCGTCCCGTGGCAGTGGAGTGAATATCAATCGCTCATCCGGCGGGTTTTCTTTATCTCTAAGCGATGCAGATAAGCTATTGCGTATCTGGGATGTTGCCTCCGGTACGGAACTGTCGGTGGTGAATACTGAATCAGACGTCATAAGCGGAGCGTCGTTCAGCTCAGATTGGACTATTCTCGTTACCGGGAGTGAAGCCGGTCTGATACGAATATTCGAGTGGAAATGAAAAAGAATCTAAGATTTTTTTGTTGTGTGATGGGAATCCTGTTGGCGGGCGGATCAGCCGCAGCCCAGAGCGGTACTTTCACACAAACCGGAACGGTCCAGGGTCCGGCTGAATCCATCGCGAGCATTGTCGTCAGTCCGGACGGACGGACAATCGCTTACGGTACCTATGCTGATAGTTTGATCAGGATCGTTGATGTGGCAGCCATGCAGGAAATACGATTCTTATCCGGACATGTACAACCCGTGACCGGGCTTGCGTTCAGTCCAAACAGCCAACTACTGGCTTCCACCGGCACCATTTTTCTGGGGGATCCGGTTGACGGTACCGTCCGCCTCTGGGATGTCGCCAGCGGTGCACAACTGGCTTCTGTGGAGACAGCCTCTATGTCGGGCACCAGCCAGCTTGCTTTCTCACCTGATGGATCGATGCTTGCAGGCGCGGGAGGCGGAGGCACCACGTTGAAACTCATCCTCTGGGACGCAACCACTTTGAATGTCATCCGTGAAATGACCGGAGTGTTCCGCATGGTGTCGTTCAGTCCGGATGGTAGCCGGATTGCTACGGGGAAGCGTGATGACAAAGTGTATATCATGAATGTTTCTACCGGAACGGGGATTACCAGCTTTAGCGGTCACACAGGTTGGATTCAGTCGGTTGCTTATAGCTCCGGCGGTCAAACACTGGCTACCGGCGGAGAAGACCGGTCGATCCTGGTCAGGAGCTCTCAAAACGGACAGACGGCTCTCACGCTGACGGGACACACATCATTCCCGAATTATCTGAAATTCAGTCCTGATGAGTCTATGATAGCATCCCTGGGAAGTGGTATCAACATTACCCGCACCGGAGGACTTTCTATATCTATGAGCGATGTGGACAGGTTTCTTCGCATATGGGATACCGGTACGGGCGCAGAAATGTCGAGGCTGAATACGGAATCTGATGTAATCTGCGGGGTATCATTCAGTGATGATTGGAAAATTCTTGTCACAGGAAGTGAGAGCGGATTGATAAGGATCTTTGAGTGGTCTCCGTCATCATCGGTGCCTGAAGGGGCAGTCCTGGCTTCCATGAAATCCATCCGGAACTATCCAAATCCCTTTCCGACTGTAACAACGATCGAATATCAACTTCAGGAATCCTGCAAGGTTGACCTTAAAATCTATGACGACACCGGGAAGCAAGTATCGCCGCTTGTCAATGAGTTCCAATCACAAGGATCGCAAAAGGTTGTATGGAATGCCGAAGGATTGCCACCCGGGCTCTACTTTGCCCGGCTAATTGCCGGACAGCAGATAATCGTTCATAAATTGCTGAAAATGTGACACATCCTGATCGGATAGTTATTTTCCCAGATTTATGAAGACTCCTGTGTTAAACACGAGTCCCCCTGCACCAACCCTATCATCAATCGACAAGGGATCCGCACCGTAAGATGCATTTTTAGCCTTGATCAGGAAAGCGAATTTGTAGACTGCTCCCAGGGATAACGCCATCCAGGCAGCAGGCTTGAGAACAATCCCGCCTCCGAAAGGGAGGGCTATCGAAGTGAGCAGGGCATCATGACTGACGCTGGCCAGAGAAAGGTGCCCGTCGGGAACTTTCAGAAAGCCCACTCCGGCACCACCCGTTATCAGGAATTCCAGGAGTGATCTTCCTTTAGGATTGAGCCAGATCTCAGTCGGGATGAAGAAGACATGTTCCATCCCAACATAATTGTAAGTGGCTTTCCCAAGGCTTTCGTCCAGGAAGGTGGCATTGAACTGTGCCCTGACATATTTCAGCCCCATGTTATGAGCAGATTTCTGGTTAGCGATACCGATTGATCCGCCATAACCCAATCCTCCTGTTAGCTTGGGAAGTAAGAAAATATCACTTTCTCCTGCCAGAGTTTTCTCTCCGTTGAATTGTCCGAATACGAAATTATACGACAGATCGGAATTGATGTACAGTTTGCTGCTCTGAGCAAAAAGTCCGTCAGGTGCAGCCAAAACGCAGGTCAGCAGCATGACGGATGCCACCGTACGAATAATGGATAGCTTTTTCATGTAAGCCGGGTTTATTTGGTTTATACAAAGATATCCTATTTTCCAATGCCATACTTGGGTAAAACCGGGTCGGTTCAATTGGCGGATATGTTAATGTCAACAATATTTGTGTCAAATTACTTGGTAAACCTGATTTTGCGGTTTACTTTTATTACCCTACTTTAGAGAAAAACACAGAACAGGCAAATCAATCTAATTAATTCTTACGCTTATGCGAAAATTTACACTACTACTTGCATTGGCCACGTTATTTGCAGTAACGGTGGTTCCTGCCCAAACCCCTGGAGTAAAGGGGAGCGGGGAGGTATTTTATACCGAGACCTTCGGTTGGGGTAATCCCAATGATCCCAAAGGATGGACGGCTCCTGCAGGCTACTATTTTCTGGATCCCCTGGATCAGGGAACCAACTGGGTTTGGTGGCCCCCGAATGTAGGCTTTGTAAACAAATATACCCAGGATCCGCCGCTCAATTCAACAACCAAGGACAATGGCTGCCTGGCACTCTTCATTGAGGAATACAACATGTCGACAGGGGAACTGATCACCCGCAATCTCAACAACTCCGTTGTGTTCCCGCCGATCGATTGCAGCCAGCACTCCTCTGTGGTTGTCCGGTATCAGACCCATTTTATGGCTTATTGCCTTTATTTGAACCTGCGTGCTGAAATGTACCTGGAAGTTTCTGTCGACAACTGGGTTCATTCGGCAGTGTACCTTGTCAACTTTGGTTGCGGCCATAAACAGCGCCCGCTGGATAAGCCAAAGGGCGAACCGGCCCTTATGGAAGTGAATATTTCCGATGTGGCAGCCGGCATGAACAATGTGCAAATGAGACTCCACTGGGAGAATACTCATCTCTATTACTGGGCAGTCGATGATTTTGAAATTGCCGAAGCCCTGAACTACGACCTCAAGATGAACTATGTGAAAATGGAGTGGGACGATGGCGATGAGAATACCGCCATGGGGTGGATCCACAGTATCCCGAAATCACAGCTCGACGGAATTGGAGGTTTCATGAATTTCGAATCATCAGCTCTGAACTTTGGTGAATTTGACGAGGAGAGTGTTTATCTGGATCTCGACATCACCAAAGCCGGAACCAGTGTCTGGCATAAAACGTCCCCGCCGGTTGATGTTCCGGTTTTAGTATATGATACGGCACAAATCGCGGATAAATATTCACCTGTCGAATTTGGCCATTATATGATCAACTGGGAATTTAAAGCCGATACACCGGATGATACACCTCTTAATAATAAGAGAGCCATTCCTTTTAATGTCACCGATAGCATTTATTCCCGCTCGGATAATACCAATGACCTGGCCTGGTCGGCCACCAAAGAATGGTATGTTACTGCCGCCACATCAAACGAAGGCCACTTTGCCGGAAGCATCTTCCCGATCTTCGGTGATTGCGAAGTGAACTCCATTTCAACCTTTATCTGCGGTGGAAAAGCCGATGAATTCATGACTTACCGGTTTACCTTATGGTTTGTCCCGCTGGGAACAGACGATGAAACACCCTATGAATACCTGGTCACCGAGCAAATCCAGCTTGATTCAGCCCAGTTTGGAACATGGATCACCATGCCGCTGGAAAAGGACGGCGAATCGGAATTCCTGAAAGAAGGCGATCTTGTCTATGCGGGTATCCAGTGGTGGAATATGAATGCGGATTATTTTACCCGCAGGAACCAGGGTCTTGAGATTGGCACCGATAATTCCGTACAGCTCACAGAAGCTGTAGCCATCGGTATTCATGACGGCTCCATCGATTCCGGCCTCGGAAGTTTTGCCGGCCGGATGAACGTGATGTGCAGGCTGAACCTGAACGACCACTCGAACCGGATCGATGGCGTGGAAAATACCCTGGCAACAGCAGGGCTGGGGCAGAACTACCCCAATCCTTTCAACCGCGAAACCGAAATTTCATACGACCTGGTTAACGGATCGGATGTCATTTTTGAGATCCGCGACATCACAGGCCGGAAGATTATTGAGTCCGATGAAGGATTCAGGCCGGCTGGAAAGCATATCTATAAACTGGATGCAGGGAACCTTCAGGCAGGTGTATATTTCTATACCCTGAAAGCCGGTAGTCTCGTTGAAACCAAACAAATGGTTATCACGCAATAGCTATAAGCGGTGCCCTCTTAAGAAAAGGCCGTCCGGAAGGGGGGCCTTTTCTATTAAGGATATCTGAGCTCATTCGGCTCCATGGTATGGATGAAGAAGATCCCGTCGGTCATCCGGGCCCATTCGCCCGACCAGTTCTGATACCCGTAAATCCGTGCGATGAAGCGGTCGCCCAGGGCCTGCCTGACCTTCGGGTCCCTCATGTCCAGATAACCATACGTAATGCCCAGGTTGTGCAGGACATGCTCCAGGCTGAGGCTGTCGGCAGGCGGCACGTCGGAAAGCTTCTGATCATGAAGAGAAAAATTCTTACCATCAAATGCGGTGAAAGAGATCGTATAGCTCCTGTCTCCATAACGGTCTTTTACATAGCCTCCCATCGGGATCATGTAATCCAGGGGCTGAAGCAATCCGCGATTGAACCCGAAATGCGAGTTGGCTCCCCAGACAATGATCTTTTTATCAGGATAAACCTGTTCCTTTAGCCAGATCAGGTTTTTGGCCATCTCTTCATCCCTGATATTGAGTATGGCCGGATCCATTTTATTTATATCAATGTTCCATAACATAAAGAGCCATCGTGGGACATTGATGAAATAGCGGTAGAGATGTGCGTCTTCCGGACTCCAGGGCTTCCGTTCCCAGGCAGCGGCCACCCGGCCGAACTCCTCCATCAGGGCTACCCGGTCTAGCGAATCCAGGTACAGTTGTGACTTGATGCGGAAATACCGCTCGGGTTCCTCCAACATCTTGTCCAGGGCGGGTAACCGCTCGATCCTGACCGATCTTGGACCCTTGCTTAAAAACCCGATAATATGCTTTCGGCGCTCCAACGGAGAAAATGGATCCGACAACTGCATGTCCATACCGGTCAGGATGAGGGGATCGTCCGTCAGCGCCCGTTCGCCGATATAGTTAAACAGATCCCTGGTATACTTGCTGTCTGCCCAGAACTTAAACACACTCTTATCCGCTACCTTCAGCGGATCGGCACCCTGCAATATCTCCTTCCACATCAGATGACAATCGGTTACGGAACTTTCAAAGGCCAAAACGTCGAAATCCATCTCCTCGTGCAGGAAACGGACCAGCCTCGACTTGGCTTCGAACGTGGTGCCGTCGCCATGCGAGGCTTCTCCCAGGAAAACGATATCGGCACCGGCCAGTGCCTGCTTTAAAAAATCGAGATCCCTGAATTCTGCAACCGTATCCTCAACGGTCATCACGCGATGAGCGACCTGGTCGAGGAGCTTGAGATCAAAGCCGGGATTTTGTCCGGACAGGTTAGCTAAATCCGGATTCAGAAAAACTATCAGGACAATAATGAATGGCCTAAGAACCTTCATGTTGTTGCACCTGTCATCGGTACAGGTTCGATTTCACGTGCCGGACGATCTAAAACCAACGCAATGATGATATCATTCCCTTCCATAGCGCCAGGCGGGAGGGAAATGGTTATTTTATCACCGGTTTGAATAATCCTTATTTTCCCGCCCGTCAGAGCTTTTGAGCGAACAATTTCGGCACCGATTGCGGGTAGCTCGATCATATCGCCAGGCCGGTTTAGAATATGTAAATAGACGGTTTTACCACGATAGGTAGACACTCCCGCTTTGCCCGGTTTCCAGGGACCACCGCGGGTGCCGTAAATGGTTTTACCATATCTGGAGAGCCAGGCGCCGATTTCAGTGATCACCTCAACCTGTTCGGGAGCGATTTTCCCGGTTGGCATCGGGCCGACATCCAGTAGCATATTGCCATCACCCCCCGCACAGCGGATCAGCATCTCGAGGCACTGACCGGCAGGCTTAACCCCGTCGGCGTGCCCACCCCACGACCACTGGCCTTTTTTTGAAACGGTCATGCAGGATTCCCATGGTCGCCGGTCAAAGTTTCCGACCGTTTGCTCCGGCGTATGGAAATCGGACCACGGACCGATGACCCCTTCGTTCCATCCTCCCTTGTCACCCAGATCCAGCCGTTCGTTTATGACTATGTCAGGCTGCAGCTTCCGCACCAGCTGGTAGGTGTTTTCCTGGTCCCACGGTGCCTCCCTGCCATCCGTATCGAACCACATGATATCGATCTTGCCATAATGTGTCAACAATTCAGTGATTTCTGCCTGCATCCGTTTGACAAATTCCGCATTCTTCTCGTTGCGGCAATCGGGATCGCGCCAGTCCATCGGGGAATAATACCATCCGATCTTAATACCTGCTTCATGTGCAGCCTTGGCCAGTTCACCGCAAACATCCCTTTTAAAAGGCGTGTGCATGATGTTGTAATCATCCACCTTCGAGTCCCAGAGCAGGAATCCGTCGCAATGCTTGGCCGTAAGAACCATGTATTTCATCCCGGCGGCCCTGGCTATGGACACCCACTCTTTAGCGTCGAAATTCACCGGATTGAACTTTTTATAGAGGTTGTCGTAAACTTCAGCGGGAGTCGGACCCTGGTTCGGGCATTTCGGATTGGTGTTTGCGCGCGACCAGCTGATCTCCTGTTCCGTGAAGCTCACCGGTCCCCAGTGGATAAACATGCCAAAGCGCGCATCGCGCCAGCTTTGCAGTGCTTCCGGCCTGGCTTTCTCAGCGGGACCGTTTGAAGTCAGTGAAAACAGTCCCAATGGCAGAATAAAGGCAAACAGTATTTTTTTCATGGCTAGTTGCTGTAATGATCAATTTTACAATTAATGTATAATTTTACGCAAAACCTGAAAACTATGAAAAAATTACTTGTCTTACTCATGGTGACCGGCCTGTCGATACCGGTCTTTTCGCAGATTTCCCCCTATCTCGATTTTGGCAAAGGCGGGCTGCTGATCGCTGCCGGAGGCGAGCAAACCAAAGGTATCAAAGGCTGCTTCGGTGAAATCGGGGGATCCGTCAAGGGAATCGTCGATCTTTTAGTAACTGTTAATGCCGACGCCTTAAACAAGGAAGAAGCAGGTCTTCTCAATGAAGACGCTTCCTCCCTGGCATTTGACGTTACCGCAACGTGGTGGCTGCTGCGCAAACAGCCCATGCCGATACTTGACGTCAACGTTGGGGTCTGTACCGGTATGTTTTATGCTAACTATACCAATTACGAGTATATGGATGGCAATGAACCCAATGTTCATGACTACAAGGGAAATATAGGTGGTTTCGTAGGTTTCGATTCCCGCCTGAAGATCAGGATGGGTAACGGCTGGTCCTTCATGCCGGGTTACTCTGCCGTTTATTTTTTGGCTCAGGACAAATTGATCATTGCGAACGAAACCTTTACCCCTAACGTAACCGGTATCCAGAGTATCATCGGATTGTCCCTGTCAAAACGCTTCGACAAGGGCAACACTATTTATATCGCTGCCAATCAATGGATGAATTCCTTCGATAACCCGTCGTATTACGATCTGTCGGTGGGATTCATTTTTGCGCAGAAATAGCAACAGGCGGGCATACGGGCTGGAGTCTACCCCGCGAAAGCGGGGGGCTTACAGGCTTGCGGGCTTGCGGACCCGAGGGAATAGCTCATCAATTGTCGCTAAAAAATTCCGTTCCCCTTTTGTCATTGTCCCTTGCCTTGCCTACCTTTCTAATCCCTTAAGAATTCTACGGAATGGGCTGGATGAATGATGTGGCGGTCTTAAGGGCCTTCTTGGTCCTTTTATGCAAATGGGACTGAGGGGGCGAAGCTGTGGGAAGTGACGAGTGATGAGTGATGAGTGATGAGTGACGCGAAAAATCGTGATGCGTGATGCGCGACACGTGATGCGCAAAACAATCACAACAACCACAACCATCACAACAACCACAACGTGCAACCTGCAACATGTAACATTATTTCTCCACTTACTGTTCTATAAAATTTCACCTGATTTCTCCAGTTAGAGAATGATTGTGCATCTATATCAGATAATGCATACCTTGAGACATTCCTTTGCGACCCACTTACTTGAAAATGGAACGGATTTGATCAAATCAAGAATCCGTTAAACTCACTCGGAGTTTTTAAAATTTCTATTCAGATGGCTCAATATAAAGAATAGTTTGTAACCTGCTGACATGCTGCGTTTTTAACAAACCAAATGAAGCAGATGGGATTCTGATAATTATAAAATAACCGCAAGATTGCGGGTATACAATCGTTGTGCGCAAAGCTAAAAGCGACAGTACCAAGCATAAAAGTGAGACATGAATTCAATATATATTCACTGGAATCTTGATCCTGAAATAGTAAATATTTTTGGGATTTCGATTAGATACTATGGATTACTATTTGTTAGTGGATTGATTCTTTGTATCTGTTTTTTAAGTTGGATTTATAAAAGAGAAAATATTCCCTCCAAGCATCTGGAAAAATTGACAATTTATGGCCTGATTGGAATTGTAGTTGGAGCAAGATTAGGACATTGCTTGTTTTATGAGCCTTCTTACTATTTATCCCATCCTCTGGAGATGATACTTCCGATTACCTTTCCTCCTGATGGTGGGATAAAATTTATCGGATATCAGGGATTGGCAAGCCATGGTGGTGTACTAGGAATACTAATTGCCCTGTATTTCTACTTTCGAAAGACAAAACACTCAATGATTGATACCTTGGATTTGATTGCCGTCGTTGCAGGTGTCTTGTTCGGATTTATCAGACTAGGAAACTTTATGAATTCTGAAATTATCGGCATGCCGACCACAAAATCCTGGGGTATAATTTTTGAACGAGTAGATAACATACCGAGACACCCAGCTCAATTATACGAGGCAATTTCTTATTTTATCATATTTGCGATTATGATGATTCTTTACAAGAAATTGAGAAATAGAGTTAGACGCGGATTCTTCTTTGGGCTCGGTACGGTTTTATTTTTTACAGCCAGATTTGTAATTGAATTTGTAAAGGAAGACCAAGTCGGATTTGAAGAAGGAATGACCTTAAATATGGGACAACTATTGAGCATCCCTTTCATTCTAGTAGGGATTGGATTTATAATTTATGGACTTAGGAGGACAAAAAGCTCAGCGCACAACCAGCGATATAGCCAATAAGGGTTTCAGTGGTATGCGAAGGTATGTAGCCCGCTTCAACTTTTGGGTAACTTGACAGGAAATCGCCCGCAATCGGCAACTTTTTGTACCGCCAACCGTTAGGGCAAATAAAAATTTTTGCTAATTAGAATAACAAAAAATGAAAATAATTGTAATAATATTAATTTTTTTAGTTGTAATACCAATAATTTTAATTATATGGCATGTGATTACATTATTTAGGAAACCCGATTTTTCAAATATTCCGATTTATTATCCATTTAAGTCAGAAAAAGCAAAAATAAAATATTATGAATACTATGATAAACGCTCTGAAGAATATCCAGTTATATCAGAAACAAAATATTTAGTAACTTCTTATGGAAAAACTTTTGTCAGAATTTTTGGTGATGAAAAAAATCTGCCATTGGTTCTTTTGCCATCTGCAAATGCATCTTCTTTGATTTGGTTATCCAATATTAGAACTTTATCAGAAAAATTTAGAATTTATGCAGTTGATAACATATATGACGTAGGTAGAAGTGTTAATTCTTGTCCAATTAAAAATTCTGACGATTTGGTTAATTGGTTAGATGAATTATTTACAAAATTAGAGCTAGCAGATAATATAAACTTAATGGGGCTTTCTTTTGGTGGTTGGTTAACAAGTCAATATGCACTTCGTTTTCCAAATCGACTTAATAAAATAGTTTTAGCAGCACCTGTTGCAACAGTAATTCAGTTGCCTGCTGCATGGGCTTATAGAGCAATTCTGGGTGCATTACCGCATAGATATTTTATGAAAATATTTTTTGTTAATTGGATGTTTCAAAACCTTGTAAAGAAAAAAGACGATAATAGTATTACATTGATAAATAAACTTATTGACGATGGATTGATGGTAATGAAGTGTTATAAATTTAGAATGCCACTTACACCATCTGTTCTGACAGATTTTGAGTTGCAAAATTTAAAAATTCCTGTTCTATTCATTGTGGGTGAAAATGAAGTAATATATCCTGCAAAAAATGCTATTCAAAGATTAAAAAATGTTGCCCCAAATATAAAAACAGAAATAATTAAAGATGCAAGTCACGATTTAACAATTTCTCAATCAGAAATTTTTAATAATTTAGTGACTGATTTTTTGAATAGTAATGATAAATAATAAAATTGCCCCAACATACAACATGCGATAATTGCCTGTATCGGTGGTTGTAATGAAACTTTGGTGCAAAAATTAACAAATTTGAAAAACTGGCTATAACATATTGATTATTAACGTCTAAATCCTAAGATATGAAAAGTTTATATCCAAAAAACTTTGCTCGTTTTTGCGATCTTATTGATCATAAGCAGAGGGATGGAGTTGATAATGAATATTTTCTAAATGAGATCAGCCAAACAAAAGGAAGAATATTAGAACTTGGAGTTGGAACAGGAAGATTATTTGTCAATGCATTAAAAGAGGGAGCCGATATTTATGGAATAGACATTAGTCAATCAATGTTAGAGGTACTGAATAAAAAACTCACAAAAGAACAACGCAAACGGATAAGCCTGTAAAATATTATAGATTTTAGATTTGACTTTAAATTTGATTTGATAATTGCGCCTTTTCGAGTATTAATGCATCTGTTGGAAAAGGAAAAACAAATCAAATCATAAACATTAAGTTTAGCCTGGAATGGGATGAAGATAATGAATTAAAGCATGATGATTGGATAATGCAACTAAGATTCTTTTTCAGGTATGAACTAGAACACTTGATTGAAAGATCGAAATATAATAGATACAAGATACTTGGTGACTATAAGGGAAATGAAATAAATCAAAAATCAAAAGATTTTATAATAGTCTGCTATAAATAATTTCGATATGAAAGACGAATTGAACTGGCTCTGAAAGGGCAAAGATATCTTGACCTTAAATTGTAAAAAATCAAGTATCCTCATGAGAATTTTCTTTGCATTCATTTTAATACTTGCAGGAAGTATTAACAGATTACCTGCTCAACTCTCATCAACAAAGACTGGGAGTTTAATATCTGAATCTGTCGTATCTTTGGATGGAGAATGGTTGTTAGCAAAAGATCCGGAAAACAGGGGAATGAATGAGGGATGGTGGAAAATTCCAAATTCCGGAGCTAAGCCGGTTAAAGTTCCATGGATCGTCCAGGATGTTTTTCCTGCTTATCATGGTATCGTGTGGTATTGGCACAACTTTTTTGTTCCAAAAAATAATTACCCGGACGGGCGGACATTATTACGTTTTTGGTCAATTGATTACGTGGGTGATTTATGGTTCAACAATCATTTTATCGGACGATATGAAAGCGGAAACGTTCCTTTTGTAATAGATGTTACCGATGTTGTTATATCTGATGATACCAATCATCTCAGTGTTCGGGTATTAAATCCAACTAATGAACCCATTGATGGGATGACTCTGAAACAAATTCCAAAGCAAAATAGAATAATACCCTATGTTTCCGGGGCAGAATATAATTCCGGTGGTATTACGGGTTCAGTCGAATTAATGTTAATGCCCATGGTTCGTGTGGAAGATCTTTTTGTTTCCGCCACTTCAAAAAGTGAAATCATTAAGATTGAAGCAACCTTACGTAATGCCGGGACAAAAAAAGTTCAACAGCATCTGGTATTCACCGTTTCTCCAGCAGCAAGTGGAGAAACTTTAAAGTCTGTAGAATTTGATTGCATCGCTCCCCCCGGTGATACTATCTTTAAGACAGAAATTAAGATTAAAAATCCGCATGTATGGGATTTGAATAATCCATACCTGTACAGACTCAGTTTACGTAACACGAACGAAAAGGATCAATCCTTTGATGAACGTTCCATTCGTTTTGGATTTCGTGATTTTCGATTTGAAAATGGATATTTCCGTCTTAATGGCCGGCGGATTTTTTTACGTTCTGCTCATTCCTGCAATAATTATCCTGTCGGTCAGCGATTACCGGCCGATCCCGACCAGGCACGCCGGGATTTACTGGATATGAAGGTGATGGGATTCAATACAATTCGTTTTATATGGGGAGGAGCCCAGCCTTACCAATTAGATTTATGTGATGAAATTGGTTTAATGGTTTATAATGAATCATATGCCTCATCTGGTATGGATAGTACATCTGATATGGCACAACGCTTTGAACGTTCTCAACTGGGAATGATACATCGCGATCGTAATCATCCAAGTGTAATTATTTGGGGGCTTCTCAATGAAATAGGAAATAGGCCAATTTTTAGAAAAGCTGTTTCAATGCTTCCTCTTGTACGTTCTCTGGATAACAGCCGGATGGTTATTTTAAACAGTGGCCGTTGGGATGGTCAGCTCTCCATCGGTACGATATCCAATCCAGGATCACTCGACTGGGAACATTTACTTGGCAGCGAAGCTCCTGGTGTCCCTCAATCAAAAATAAACTGGGGAGGGTATTGTGAAGGTGCCGGAGATGCACATTTTTATCCTACTGTTCCCCAATCTATACAACATACCAATTTTATACGAAACCTTGGACAAAATTCAAAACCGGTTTTTCTGTCGGAATATGGAATTGGTAGTGCTGTTGATTTATGGCGTGTGACAAAACATTTCGAACGTCTTGGGAAAGAGGAAGCTGAAGATGCAAAATTTTATAAAGACAAGCTGAATAAATATCTTTTAGATTGGGAGCAATGGAAACTTGATCAGATTTACCCTCACCCAAAAGATTTTTTCACCGAAAGCCTTCGCCGGATGGCAAGTCAGCGCACGCGGGGACTCACTGCAATCCGTTCAAATCCGAAAATTATTGGATATAATCTTACAGGAATGAACGACCACGTCATGTCGGGAGAAGGTTTGACAACCACTTTCCGGGAGCTTAAACCCGGTACGGTTGATGCCATATTTGAAGGATTAGCCCCGTTGCGTTGGTGTCTATTTGCCGAACCCGGAAACATCTATAGCGGTGAAAAAGTTAAACTTGAGGTACTATTGGCTAATGAAGATGCTCTTCCTCCCGGAGATTATCCTGTGCTTATTCAGATTGTTGGTCCTGATAACCAGCAAATTTACAGGTATAATGATACAATTACCATTTCTTCAACACAAAATGGAATTGAGCCACCATTAGTTATGCCGGTTTTTTCAGAGGAGTTGCCCATTGAAGGCCCCGCGGGGGAATACCAGCTTTTGGCCACTCTTGAACAGGGAGGAGCGCCAACGTGTGGAAAAGAAATATTTTATGTTGATGATCCCGATCAGATGCCCGCGATTGAAACGGAAGTTACCGTGTGGGGAGTCGATACTCTTCTCACAAATTGGCTTGCAAAGCATCATATTAAAAACCATCCGTTTACCGCGAAAAAGCAAAAGACGAGAGAAATAATATTAGTTGGGATACATCCCCCAGAGGTTAATGATACACTAACAGCATTTACATCACTCATGCAACACATAGCCCGTGGTTCATATGCTGTTTTTCTTTCTCCTGAAGTATTTAGACGGGGCACAAATAGGGTTGGGTTCCTGCCTTTGGAGAAAAAAGGCGTTTTATCAACTATGGATAGCTGGCTATATCTGAAAGATGAGTGGGCAAAACATCATCCTGTTTTTGAGGGTCTTCCTGCCGGAGGATTGATGGATCATCAATTTTATCGGGAACTGATTCCTGAAAATGTCTGGATGGGACAGGAACCTCCGGATGAAGCTATAGCGGGAGCTATTAAAGCTTCTCAGGATTATTCTTCGGGATTGATGATGTCAGTTTATCCTTTCGGTTCAGGGAAATTCATTCTAAATACATTATTGATTCGAAGTAATTTAGATATTCATCCCGCAGCAGAACGTCTATTGATTAATTTATTGAATTATGCTGCAAGAGATCAGAAAAAGCCGTTAGAAAAACTTCCCGTAGATTTTGATGCGAAACTGCAAGCAATTAAGTATCAATAAATTCGAAATTTAAAATCCATGAGAAAACCGATACGGATTATAAAGGCCGGGGAAATAAAACAGTTTTATTCCATGTCAAAGGCCATCAATGCTATGGGCCGGGCATTCTCCTCTTTATCTGCGGGCGAAAGTTATGTTCCAATGCGCTTCGTCTCAAAGCTTCCGACAAATGAATTGCTGATGCTTTTTAAACCGGCTTTTGTGGATAAAGACAAGCGGGTAACCGTAAAATTCCTGACGCAACGCGAATCCGGTTTTATTCCGGGCATTCCTACGATTCAGGGAATTGTATTGGTAATTGATTCAATAACGGGAGAAATTCTGGCGATTATGGATGGTGAGTATCTGACAGCTTTGCGAACGGGTGCAGCCAGTGGACTGGCAACGCGCTGTTTTGCCAGGAAAGATGCTCGAATCCTGGCATTGTTTGGTTGCGGATCGCAAGGCAGAACCCAACTGGAAGCGGTAGTTTGCGAACGGGATATCAAAAAAATTCTGGTTTTTGATACAAACAAGGAGTTGGCCGGTCAGTTCATAAGCGAAATGGAGAAACGGTTTAATCTGGAAATGATTTATACATCTGACACCAGACAATTAAAAGAAGCCGATATTATTTGTACAGCCACCAATTCCCAAAAACCACTTTTTCCGAGAGAAAACGTGAAAAAAGGAGTTCATATCAATGCAATAGGATCTTTTCAGCCCCACATGCAGGAACTTGATCCCTTGTTAATCCGGGATGCCCGGGTTTTTCTTGACCAGGAAGAACCGTGTTTGAAAGAAAGCGGTGACCTGATAAAGCCAATTTTGGAAGGAATAATCAATGAAAACCATATTGCGGGTGAAATTGGCGATTTTCTTTTAGGTAGGATTACAGGCAGGGAGTCGGAAGATCAAATCACCCTTTTCAAAAGTGTAGGTGTGGCCATACAGGATTATGCAGTAGCAACCGATATTTACAACTATTCGTTGGCGCAAGGATTTGGGTTTGAAATCAACCTTTTTGAATAAGTGAAAATGAAGCATTTACCTGGCATATTTAATGATGTAATTGGACCCGTAATGCGGGGCCCTTCAAGTTCACATACTGCGGCATCGTGGCGCATTGCAAGAATTGGCCTTGATATTTTAAACAATCCTCTGGAAAAGGCACTTATCGAATTTGATCACGATGGAGCCTGGGCCCCGAATTATCGCGAACAGGGAACAACAATGGGATTTGACGGCGGTCTTTTGGGACTTGAAATTACCGATGAAAGGATGAAAGATACGAAGAGTTACGCCCGCGAAAAAGGAATTACAATCGAATATCAGATTAGCTCGTTCCCGACGAACCATGCCAATACAGTGAGACTCACCCTTTGGGGAAAATCAAAAAAAATGGTGCAAATAATTGCGGTTTCTTTGGGAGGGGGTTCTTTTGAGATAAGCGCTGTTAACGGGTTTCCGGTACAGTTAAGTGGAGATTTGTATGGAATGATGATATTCACTAAAAACAAACCTGATTTAAGTGATGAACTAAAAACCATAATTCCTTCTGAAGTTGATCTTTTATCTGAACAAAAGGAGAATATAATCAAGTATGAATTTAAATCGTCATACCCGTTTTCTGAACTAATAGTCCAACTTAAAAATTATTCGGAGATTGACGAAATATCGGTCATTAAACCAATAATGCCCGTCATTGCAGGAAGACAAACTGAAATGCCATTTACCACGATTCAGTCGTTAATCGATTATGCAGATAAGACAGGAGCAGATTTAGGAGATTTGGGGCTGATATACGAAAGATGCATCAGTGGAATGTGTGATCAGGAATTAATAAATAAAATGAATAAAATAATCAAAATTGTTCATAAAAGCATTGATACTGGATTAAACGGAACGCAATATACAGATCGGATTTTACCGCAACAATCCCACTTAATTGGAAAGGCAGAAAAAGAAGGTAAAATAAGGGATTCTGTTATTAACCGGATAATCGCGTACGTTTCGGCGTTGATGGAATCAAAAAGTGCGATGGAAGTAGTTGTTGCTTTGCCAACTGCAGGCTCCTGCGGAACCGTTGGCGGATCATTGCTGGCCATATCCGAAAATCTGGGTTCTTCGGGGAACGAATTAAATAAAGCCTATTTTGCAGCTGGAATTGTTGGAGCCTATTTTGCGCAAGGTCCCGGTTTTTCGGCCGAGGAACATGGTTGTCAGGTGGAATGCGGGGCTGCTTCCGGAATGGCAGCTGCAGGAATGGTGCAATTAATGGGAGGTACTGCAAAACAAGCTTTGGGTGCTGCATCGATGGCTATTCAAAACATGATTGGGCTGGTGTGCGATCCGGTAGGCGACCGCGTTGAAGTTCCTTGTTTGGGTAAAAATATAAGTGCTGCTGTCAATGCTTATTCTTCCGCAATTATGTCAATTTCCGGATTTGATGCTGTAATTCCCCTGGATCAGGTAATCCAAACCGTTTCGGGAGTAAGTAAAACAATGCCAACCTGTGTGAAATGCACGGGAAAAGGAGGATTAGCGATAACTGAAACAGCATTGAACATCAAAAATAAACTAAAGGGATAATCGAATCAGATTTGCGCTTCAATCGTGCCGATGACCTAGCCACCCGTTAGGCAATATAATAAAGAAGTGCAATCAGCATGAGTACTATGTACACCGAATATGCAGAAAATGCATTACGCATTATAAAAGACATTATTACTAAACACGGGCCAAGAGTCAGTGGAACAAAAAGTTGTTATAGTGCTGTTGCTGAGTTGGAATTGATTTTGGCGAAGTTTTGTAAGAATGTCCGGCATGAATCTTTTTCAATACACCCGAATTCACTTTATTCAATAGGGAAAATATTCACTGTACTTTATTGTATTGGGCTTGTATCAGTACTGGTTGGAAATAAGCTCATTCTTGCAATAGGATTGTTGCTCATGCTGACAGGCATTCTATATTTTATGACCAATTTTATACTTTATTTGGACACTTTTGACATTTTTTTTAAGAAAACAGAGGGGAGGAATGTGGTTGGCATAGTTGAACCAAAGGATGTCGTGAAACAACAAGTGATTATAGTCGGCCACCATGACAGTTCCTATATTTACCCCTTCTATGAAAAGATGCCATTACTTTTCCCTATTCGACTAATTGTTCCAATCCTTTTATTAATTTTTTGTACAGGGGTGTTGGTGGTCCTTTTTTTATCCGGTATTTCGATGGCAAATGTTCCTTTGTTGCCAGTCTGGATTAAATATACATTATTGGCAGGGCTTGTGTTTGTTTTGCCTATGTATGGATATATTTCAAAAAGACAATCACCTGGAGCGGGTGATAATTTGATCGGATGTGCTATAGGTATAACGCTTGCACAATTCTTTCAGGAAGCTGACTATTCACTAAAGAATACCCGACTTGTGGTCTTGCTTACCGATGGTGAAGAAGCAGGTCAAAAGGGCGCAAAATTCTTTATAAAGAACAACCGATCCATTTTGGACTTGGAAAACACCATTGTAATCAATTTAGATAGCATTTATAACTACGAAGACCTTGCTCTTGTAAAAAGAGAACGGAATGGGTTTACAAAGTTGTCCACAAAAATGGTCATGGAGATTCGGACCGTTGCGGAAGGACTTGGCCATCATTTTAAGGAAATAGTCATCCCATTTGGCGGTGGGGGCACTGATGGTGGACAATTTGCACGTAAGGGAATAGAAACTGTAAGTATAATAGGGATGCCTACAGATATACTAAGGAAGGAAATTATCTTTCATACCATGAAGGATATGCCTGAAAAGATATCTATAAAAGCTGTAAATACCATTATTGAAGTCGTGAGTGAATATATT